>CALBWF010000014.1:0-30425 GCA_937969265.1 uncultured Porphyromonadaceae bacterium | reverse complement strand
GGGGGCGGGTTGCGGGAGAGGGAGTTTTTTTGTATTTTTGCGGCGGAAAAAGAATTAGTTTTGCAAGATGAATAAATACACGATAGTAGCAGCGACTTTGATGACGGCGGTATTGGCCGCACAAGGGAATAACTTTGGCAGAAACGGGAAGGCAATTGGAGGGGACGGAGACTACCTGGAAGGAGAGGCGATTGGAGGGAATAATTTCGGAAGCGAGGGGGATGGAGAGAACCGGGCGTGGATCGGGATCGCGGGGGGATGGCACGGGAGCCATTTGCGGTACTCGGATTTGAGCCGGGGGGCGTTCCCGGACAAGGGGTGGATTGGCTCCGGGGTGTTCTCGGTGTTTTTCGAGTATGATTTCCTGGATGAGGGGCGACTGGCGGTAAGGCCGGAGGTTTCGTTCCTCAACCGGGGCGGCACGCTGTCGAACACCAGGCCGGGGCTGACGTTTGACAAGGGTGACGGGGTGGCGGCTCCCGTGGGGGAAATCCGCTACAAGCTGTTCAGCCATTATATCGATATACGGGTTCCGGTCGCTTACCAGCTCCTGGGCCGGGAGTCGAGGGTTAGGCCGTATGTTTTCGCAGCGCCTGTCCTGGGATTTTCGACGGGGGGCAACGCTACTCTGCGGGCTTATGACGCGGAGGGGGAATACGGTGGTTACCGGGTTAACCTGAACACTTCCAACATGAAGGGTGCGGAGTTAGCTCTGGCGCTTGGCGCGGGGGCTAAGTTCCAGTTCGACATCGCCGGGTGTCCGTTTTTCGCGGGCATCGAGGCGGGTTATGAGTTCGGCCTGACGGACACTTTCGGCTCGAAGGAGAAGAACGGGGACGCATATATTGTCAACGACCCGGAGAATCCCGCGTCGGGGAAGCGCGCGAAGGGTTGGCGCCATCTCGACGGTCTTGAAATCAAGGCGACGTTCGGGATTCCGCTGAATGTTTTCGGGAAGAAGAAGGCCGCGGCGGTACCTGTCGTTGTCGCGGCGCGGCCTGAGCCGGAGCCTGTTCCGGCACCCGCACCTAAGCCGGAGCCGATTCCCGCGAGGGAGGAGGAGCCGGTCAGCTCGCTGCCGGCCCCGGCGAGGGAGCACGGATGCTACACGCTTGACGAGATTATCTCGCTTATGGCGAAAGGGGAGAGAATCGAGGGGAAGACAATCTGCTCGATTTCTGACATCAATTTCGCATTCGGCAAGAGCGAAATCAACCCGGCGTCGTTCCCGTTCCTCGACAAGCTGGCGCGGTTTATCTCCCGGTCGAACACGCGGGTTGAAATCAAGGGGCACACGGACAATATCGGCTCTGAGGAGGTCAACAACCGGCTGTCGGAAGAGCGGGCACTGGCTGTGATGACCTACCTTGTAGGTCGGGGTGTCAGCCCGGCGAAGCTCACCTACTCTTTCTACGGGATGAGCCGCCCGATCACAACGAACGAGACGCCGGAGGGGCGCGAGCTGAACCGCCGCGTCGAGTTTGAAATTCTGGACTATTGATTTTAAGCGACTTATGAAAGGAATCAAGATATTAGCCATAGCGGCAGCGGCGGCCACGGGTGTGGCCACCAGTTCGTGCCTTGAGGATGATGTAAACACTATCCTGGTGGACCCGGCCAATCCCGCGCAGGGAGTGAACGGAGGCAACGGGGGTAACGGCGGGAACAACGGGGGAGACAACAAGCCCGGGAAGCCTGTTAGCTACGACCTGCGTTTCTATATGACGGGACTGCGGAATCCAGACAACGGGGAATGGCTGCGGCTCGTCGGGAGCGGGAGCGCCGGGCAGAACGCCCGCGTCAAGATTGATGGCAAGGAGACCAAAGCCGCGTTCATCAACTCCGACGACCCCGAGGCCACGGTATTCAAGGCAGACATAGCGCTACTTGTCGACAATTCCGAATCCATGGAGGAGGAGAACGACGCAATCGCGGCGGGCATCAAAGACTGGACCGCAGCTCTATCATCCGATAAGCTGGACATCCGCTACGCGGCTGTCGGGCACTCGGAGGAGGGAACCATCAACGGAGCGACCGACTTCTCGACCGCCGAGAACTTAGAGGCGTTCTTCAACTACCGCAGCGGCAGGGACAGGACGGCACATTTCAGCGGCCCGGGGAGCGACCGGCTCCAGCGGGAGGCTGAGGGCTACCCTACCCTCAATACGGAATGCTGCATGCTGGCGCTTCGTTTCGGCGACGAGCAGCTATCGTTCCGGGAGGACGCGGAGCGCGTCTATATCAGTTTCACAGACGAGCCGAACCAGCCTTACGGCAACGCAGAGTATTCGGCAGACTGGCTGCTTGACAACTGGGAGCGGCGCATGGGAGAGGTCCACACGGTCTATTCTGCCGAGGAGCCTACGGAATGGATTTCGCTCATCAGCGAACCCGCACGGCTTCTTTCTGAGCGCACGGGAGGGACAGTCACCTACACGGACCCGGCCATGAGCGGGTTCTCTCTGGAGGGATACTCACTGAGCGAGGCGCTGAAGCACAGCTATATAGCCCATTTCCCGAATATCGCCGACTATTGCGACGGAAAGGCTCACCAGGTTGAGATAACCGCGCACTGGGCCGACGGAAGCGTAGCGGGCAAGAAACTGTTGACCACGGTATTCACGAAGGACTGATGGAGGTCTCATTAATCATATTAGGAGCGCTCGTAACAGTAGGAGCAATCCTGTATTTCTTCCATCGGAGAGACATCCGGCGGGGTGAGGCCGCGGCCCCTACCCTGCCTCCCGTCAGCGATCCGCCGCTGCCGACAGACCCGGCTGACGAGGAGGTATGCTGCGGGATGCACATCACCTGCGAGCGCGACTCGCTGTTGGCGGGGGTGAGCCGTGATGTAGAATATTTCGACGACGAAGAGCTTGACGCCTACGCCGGGCGGGAGGCCGAAAGCTACACGGAGGAAGAGGCCGACCAGTTCAGGGAGGTACTTCTGACGCTGCTGCCGGAGGATATCGCACCGTGGGCGCGGAGCATCCAGCTCCGGGGCATCACCCTGCCGACCGAGGTCAGGGAGGAGCTGCTGATGATTGTCGCCGAGGAAAGGAGCAAGAGGAGCCATGGTTGAATTTCTGAGCTACAGCTTCTTCCAGAACGCGATCGCGGGGGTGGCCATAATATCGGTCGCGGCAGCGATGATCGGCACATATATAATAGCCCGTCGTCTCGTCGCGATTTCGGGGGGCATCACGCACGCCTGCTTCGGAGGGCTCGGGTTGGGTTACTTCTTGGGTATCAGCCCAATCGCTACGGCGGCGGTATTCGCGGTAGCGTCGGCGTTAGGGGTCGAATGGCTGTCGGAGAAGCACCGGGTTCGGGAGGATTCCGCAATCGCGGTAGTCTGGTCGGTCGGGATGGCTGTCGGGGTGCTATTGGTATTCCTCACGCCGGGATTCGTGCCGGAGCTTAACACCTTCCTGTTCGGCAACATACTGACTATCAGCAAGGGAGATTTGGCGGCGTTTGCCATATACACTATAATATCAGGGGCGTTCTTCGCCTGGAAGTTCCGGGAGATTGTGGCCTGCGCGTTTGATCCGGATTTCGCGCGGGTCAACCGGCTGCCGGTAAAATGGATCAATATGGCGATGACGGTGCTGGTGGCGCTGTGCATCGTTCTGACTATCAGGCTGGTAGGGATTATGCTCCTGATGTCGATGATTTCTCTGCCGCAGATGACGGCGGAGGTATTCGTCAGGAAGTTCAAGGGGATAATGCTGCTGTCGGCGGGAATATCGCTGTTCTGCGGGCTTTGCGGGCTCGCGCTGGCGACGATAGTCGATGTCCCCTGCTCGGCGCTGATTGTCGGGGTCATGTGCGGAGCGTACTTTATCTGCCGAGTCGGGAAAGGGTTGTTTACCAAAAGCATCAGACGGGCATGAAACATCGCAAAGGGATAGCCATACTGACAACGGCGCTGCTGCTCGCGGGGGGCGCGTTCGCCGGGCTGTTTCTTTACGGCCGGTATTTCGGGGAAGCGCCGGAGCCGTCGGAAGCGGCCTACCCTATCCGCGGCATCGACCTCTCGGCCCACAACGGGGCGGTAGACTTCGACCTGCTTCCGGCGCAGGGGATAGACTTCGTATATCAGAAAGCGACGGAGGGGACGGACTTCACCGACCGCTACTTCCTCGATAACGCCCGACGGGCGCTCCTGAGCGGCATACCCTGCGGGGCGTACCATTTCTTCCGCTTCGACTCCGACGGGGAGCTTCAGGCTCTGAATTTCCATAACGCCCTGAGAGGAAGAGGCTTCACTCTTCCCCCGGCGATAGATATAGAGGAATGGGGAAATCCCGACGGCCACGACACGGCGAAAATCGTAGAGAGGCTTCGGCGGATGCTGCAGACGCTCGAACGGCTGGGGTACCGCCCGGTACTCTACACGAACAAGGACGGATATTACCGTTTCGTAAGGGGAAATTTCGACAACTATCCGCTATGGATATGCTCCTTTACCGACCCGCCCCTCGAAGGGGCGAGGACGCGCTGGGCCATCTGGCAGTACAGCCACAGGGGGAGGCTCGAAGGGGTCGAGGGGACAGTGGACCTCAATGTTTTCAACGGGGACGAGGAGAGATTCCGACGGTTTACAGGAGGAGCGTCAGAAGGTCACATGTAGGCCGAGGCGGAGGCCCGAGCGCATCGAGGCGGGAACGCCGCGGCGCTGGGAAACACGCCAGACGTAGTCGACGCGGAGAATGCGGAAGATATTGTCAACCCCGACAGATACCTCCATGTACGGCGCGCCTTCGAGAATCTTGGCCTTCGCGTGGCGGGGGAAGGCGAACAGCTCGGGATGGAGCCAGGGGCGGTTATTGTCGGAAAGCGCGCCCCACCATCCGCAGAAGCAGAAGACCTCGCGGAGTTTCAGTTTTTTCAGCAACGGGATGTAATTGAATATCGCGCCTCGGGCCTGGTAGGATATGAACCATTCGGCGTAGGTGTCGGCCACGAACTCCATAGGGTCCATGAGGGTAAAGGTCTGGGAATGGATTATGTAGGACTGGCTGGAATTGGCGAGAGGGAGATTGGGGTACGGGGCGCGGCTCCATAGATGTCCGGCGCCTACCTTGGCATCAATGAATCCGAAGGCGGAAAGCCATATGCGGCGGGAGACGGAGAGTTCCGTGCGGTTTACGGTGAAGCGGCTGCCGAAGAGCCCTTTGGGAGCGTAGAGATGATTCAGCTCGAGCACGATACGGTCGTTGCCGATACTAAGCCTACCCTTGGGGCGCTCCAGGAACTTCTCGCCGGGAGCGTAACGCACGCCGAAGGAGAAACAGGCCTCGTCGTAATGGTTGATCGAGGAGCCGTCGCCGAGGGTAAAGGGGACCCAGGGGGAGGTCTCCTGGCGCTCGAAATTGAAACCGGCGTTGAAGGAGAGGTGGTTGTCAAGCTCGAGGGTATAGTCGAGGCGTGTCTGGCGGCGGTAGGTCATCAGCTTGTTTCCGCCGCGGCTGAAGGAGTTGAAGAAATTATCCTGGTTGCCGTTGACGAGGTTGGCGCCGAGGCGGTCGAGGTCGTATTTCTCGGAAATCTTGATGGAATGAATCGGGAACTCCTTGGGATGCTGGCGTTTTTTATTGAAGGAGTATTCGACCTCGGCGCCGTACTTGAAACGGCGGTCGTCGATACCGTAGGCGACATATCCCTGGAAGAACCAGTGGGGGCTGAGGGAGGCGGTAGTCATTCCGCCGAAACGGGGTCGCCATCCTTCGAGGGAGTTATGACTGATGAAGGTATTGATAGGGCCGATGTCGAACCTGGAGTTCTTGCCGGTCGGGACGTAGCCCTGGAAGAGGCGGTTAACGAACTTCTCTCCCCAGTAGAAGAGGGGCCATCGGCGGAGGGACCGCATCATGGAGCCAACGCGGTCCTCGCCACGGGAGGTGCCGACGAGGCGCGTCTCGTTCCAGAAAGCGTCGTCGCGGGCGTAGACGAAGGGGTCGGAATACTCCGCGCCGAGTTCGTCGAGGATTTCGTCATGAGGGGTCTCGCCGAAGGAGAAGTCGTCGTAGGCGGCCACGCGGCGGGCGAAGACGCTCGGCGTACCGGGCATGACGGACATCTCGACATAGAAGTCGTCGAGGGTCTTGAGACGGGAACCGTCGGGGGCCTTGTCGAAATTCTGGCGGATCTGGAGGAAATCGATGAAATTGAGGTTGATCGAGGGGGGCACGTTCATACGGGCCTGGCGGACGAACATCGCCGAATCATCCTCTACGAGGAGGCGGCCGGTGAAGCCGAATGTAGCAGGGTTATGGGGGGCGAAACTCAGCTCCACGCAGCGGGTGCTGTCGGGGAGGAAGACGGTATCGGTGAGATAGAACTTGTAGAAATCGGGAGCGATGGAGGAGAGGGGGCTGACGAAGCGGTTGCGGAGAATCGCGACATCGTTCTGGTAGAGGTCGATTTCGCGGAACGCGTCGTCGAGGAGGGTCTGGAGGTTGGCGGCGTCGAACGCCTCGTCGATACCCTGCTGGCGCACTCCGAGGCGGTATTCCTTCGAGGACTCCGGGTCGCGGCGGTAGAGCACCTCGGAGAGCTTTTCCTTGACGGCCATCGGGACGATACGCTTGCCGGTGACGTCGGAGGTGTCGATATGCTCGCGCATGAAGTCGAAGCGCCCTTTCTTGCCCCCTTCCGGAACGGCCTCAGCGCCAAAGGTGACATCATTAAGGCCGTAGGTAATGCGCTCGTACTTGCGATAGTTGAAGCGGGGGTTGCGGCGGGGATCGGTAAGGGGTCCGGCCTTGCGGAGACGCTCGGCGAAGGCCACGGCGGGGTTGTTCTTCTTGGAATACTTTTCCTTGCCGCGGCGGACTACTACCTCGTCGAGACGGTGGCCGGAGGGGGAGAGAGAGACCGCGACACGGCTCTGGCCGGAAGCGAGGGGGGCCTGGAACTTGTCGTATCCCATGACGGAAAATTCCAGGAGGGCTTCGGGGGAATGGATGTTCATGACGACCTTTCCGTGGTCATCGGTAAGGGCGCCCTGCCCTGTCCCGACAACATAGACGGCGACGTAAGGCACCCCCTCGCCCGTAACGGAATCAGTCACCGCTACCGACACCTTTCGGGCGAAAGCGGGAGAGACCGATGCAAGAAGAGCCAGGAGCGCGAGAACCAGCGCCCGGAGCGAGATAATATGGCTTGGGTTGGGAATTAACACTATCTTTTTTTAACTTCGCGAAGTTAGCTATATTCTGTTAATCTGCCAACTTAGGGTTGTTAACATATAATTAATTATGGCAAAAGAAACTGAATACAAATTCCTCGTTATAAACGAAAGCTATAAAGAAACCGCGACGGGAAGCAGCCGCATAGAGCAGGGGTACATATCCCGGCGGAAAGAGGGGACCGTTAGGGTGAGAATCAGGGATGACGAAGGGTTTCTGACGGTCAAAGGCGCCAACCGGGGGGCGACGAGGGACGAATGGGAGTACCGGATTCCGGTTTCAGAGGCGCGGGAGATGCTGGATAGGGTTTGCCTGGATGGAGTTATCAGCAAGACGCGGTGGATTGTGCCCTACGGAGGGCGGATATGGGAGGTTGACGAGTTCCACGGGGGGCACGAGGGGCTGACGATGGCGGAAATAGAGCTGCCGGACGCGGGAATCGCGATTTCGGAGGTTGAGCTGCCGCCGTTTGTGGGAGAGAACGTTACGGGGGACCCGCGATATTACAATTCCAACCTATAAAACAAGGAGCGAGAGGAGGGGCTTTGCTCCTTCGCTCGGCTTACGCCTCGCGCACCAGGAGGGGGCTTCGGGGCCGCGGCCCCTCACACCGGGATCAGAACCCATTCGGAGGGAAAGGAGGAGAAAGAGGGAGACGACCGCCTTCCGGCGGCCGCACCGAACAGGAGTTACTTTCGGCTGGGAAGCCGCTCGCCTTCGACTCGCTCCACCCAACAATCAGGAAAAGAAAAAGAAGGAGGGGGGGAAGGGGAAGCAAGATGGAATTATACGGGGATTTTATCGGATATTTTGCGTATATTTATAAAATATGTGTATCTTTGTGGTCGATGAGATACTGAAAATCCGGTCAAATTGAAACTACCAGTCACAGGCCGGGTTACCACAGCTTAGACAAATATTTTCTAATCATAACAACCAATCGCAATGAGAAAAACCTTAAACATTGCTTCCGCTCTCGCGATAGCGGCGACCACGGCCCTTGCGGCGACGTCGGCCCCGCTGGCGGTTCGGAAAAACGGAGGGATGAGCACCTGCGGCTCGCTCAGGGTAACCGCGACCGCCGAGCTTGGCGACAGGGTGTCCAAAGGAATCGCTCCGACGAGGACGCGCACAGCCGGGGTCAAAAGCGCCAAGGGGCTTGAAGCAGCCCGGAGCCATGCCCGCATGTCGCCCCGAAAGAACCTTACCGCCGGGGAAAACCTGCCGCAGCTTAACGGGGTTGTGGTTTACGCCGACAACTGGGGATATAATTCCAAGACCGGCATGTATTCCCTGCCGACGACCGCCGGGGGCGATTTCGAGATGCTTGTCGCCGGACCTAACGGAAGCAGCATCGTAATGGACGACCGCATATACACGATCAACCGCGTCACGATGGAGATGCTCGACATCGACTATCCCCGTTACACGATCTACGACGCGGAGACCGGCGAGGAACTTTTCTACAAGAATTACCAGACGGAAACCGACTGGTCAATCATGCCGGCCGACATGGATATCGACCCTGTCAGCGGGGAGGTCTACGCGATTACCTTCGACAGGAATATGGAGAGCTACCAACTGTCAAAGCTGACTTTCAGCGACACGGACGTTACCTCGACGCTTGTGGCCGGGCTTGGCGGGAACTGGAACGCGCTGGCGTTTGACGCCGAGGGGCAGCTCTACGGCATCAGCAAGACCAACGTCGTCGAGGATGGCTACTGGGTATGCTCCGGCTCGACACTGAACAAAATCGACAAGGCGACCGGAGCGGTCACGCCGATCGGCGAGACCGGACAGCGGCCCGAATTTCTCACGTCGGCCACAATCGACAAGAAGAGCGGCAGGATGTTCTGGACCATCAGTCCCGACGACGGTTCGGGGCTTCTGGCCGAGGTAAATCTTACTACCGGGGAGGCCACCGTCCTCAAGACATTCGCCCACTCGGAAGAGGTGGTCGGGCTATACGCCCCCTCCCCTGCGGCAGCCGAAGGGGCCCCGGGCAAGGTAGAAAACCTGACCGCGACATTCCCGCAAGGCTCGCTGACGGGGAAGGTCTCGTTCACCGCCCCTTCCGCGCTGTACGACGGCACCCCCGCGACGGGTAGCCTCAGCTATGAGATTACCGCCAACGGCACCACCGTCGCGAGCGGCACGACCACCTACGGAGGAAGCGTCGAGGCAGAGGTCACCCTTACTGAGGCTGGAGAATACAGAATCGGCGCAAGCGTAAGCAACAGCGCCGGCAAAAGCCCGGAGGCAAGGACGACGCTGTATATCGGGACAGGAGTTCCAGCCGCACCGTACGCCACCCTCTCCTACCGCAACGGAACGATGCTGCTGACGTGGACCGAGGTTGACGCGAGCGTCGACGGAGGTTATATAGATCCGACGCGGGTAACCTATACCATCAAGCGCTACCCCGACGGAATGACGGTATCGACCGACCAGGCGACCACCGCGTACAGCGAGGCGGTTCCCGTTCCCGACACGTTCACGGCATATTATTATGGTGTGACCGCGAAATACAACGGGAAGATTTCGGAAGAGGCGCTTTCGAACCGAATCGCGCTCGGAGAAATCACGCCTCCCCTGCGCGAGACCTTCGACACGGAAGCGAGCCTCAGCGGATGGACCATCCTGGACTCCAACGCGGACCGCAGGATGTGGATGTGGAGCACGATGCAGAACCTCCGCATTGGTGGGAACGGTTCGCAGGCAATGGACGACTGGGTAATCACCCCTGCCCTGCGCCTGGAAGCAGGGCGCGTCTACCGCATGAGCTTTGACGTATTCTGCGACGCGCCGATGTATCCCGAACGGATAGAGGTAAAGATGGGCGCGGCAAACACCGCGGCGGCAATGGCGACGACAGTAGTAGCGCCGACAACCGTGACGGCGACCTACGACGCGCCTCTGACCGTCACCGCCGAAATCACCCCCGAAGAATCTGGTACATATTTCATCGGTTTCCACGGCATCTCGTCGGCGGACAGCTATATGATGAACCTCGACAACGTAACGATCGAGAGCGGCCTTGACACTGGCGCTCCGGCAGCCGCCACCAACCTCACGGCCGTCGCCGACCCGACGGGAGCCTACAAGGCAACCGTCAGCTTCACCACTCCGGGGACAAGCATCGCCGGGGGAGCGCTGATGTCGCTGAAGAAGGTAGAGGTACTTCGCGACGGGGAGCTTTGCAAGTCGTCCAGCTACGCGGAGCCTAACACGGCCCTGAGCTTTACGGACAACCTCAGCGCCGCGGGAACCTATACATATACCGTCTACGCCTACAACCTTTTCGGCCAGGGTATGCCCGCGACCGTAAAGGTATATGTCGGCACGGGGATTCCCGCCAAGCCCGCGAGCGCGTCGGTCGTAGAGACCGCCAACGAGGGTGAGGTAACGGTAAGCTGGAGCGCTGTCACCACCGACCAGGACGGGAACGCGGTTTCCTCCGACAAAATCACCTACACGATTGCCGAAAACAACGGCCTTGGGTGGGTACCCCTGTTCGAGGGGCTGACAACCACGTCGCACACCTTCCGGGCCACAACCGGCGCGCAGGACCTCGTCCAGTACGCTGTGTTCGCCCAGACGGAAGGAGGAATCGGCGAAGGAGCGCTTACAGACCTCATCCCGGTCGGCGTACCGTTCAAGGGATGGAAGGAATCGTTCCCCGGCGCGACAACGACAACCCTGTTCGGCACCCGCGCCATCCGCAACGCCCAGTTCTCGCTGTTTGACGACGAGAGCGGCATCAGCTCGCAGGACGGCGATAACGGCTTCTTAGGCATGATCGGCGAAACAATCGGTGACTGCGGAGCGGTATTCAGCGGAAAAATCAGCCTGGCCAATATCCAGAATCCCGGTCTGAGCTTCTTCACGTTCAACGTATCCGACGAGAACATCAACGAGATCGAAGTCGGAGTCAGGGAAATCGGAGCCGCCAATTACACGACCGTAAAGACCGTCAAAGTCAACGAGGTAAGCGAGCCGGACCAGTGGGGGAAAATCCACGTACCGCTGACGGCGTATGCCGGGAAGACGATACAGGTGCAGTTCCTGATGACGGTACTGTCACACCCGGTCATCCTGCTCGACAATATCGAAATCGGCACGATGATTGACAACGACCTCGCCATAACCGGTATCGCGGCACCCGAAACCGCGACAACAGGCACCCCGTTCACCGTCACGGTAACGGTAGCCAACGAGGGAATCAAGAACGCCGACGGATACAGCGTTGACCTTTTCGCCAACGGGGTGAAGGCCGACAGCAAGAGCGGAAACGCCCTGGCCGCCGGGCAGAAAGCGACGTTTGATTTCGATTGCGAGATGCACGCGCTGGCAAAGGCTCCTGTCGAGTATTACGCCGTCGTGAACTACGCCGCGGACGAGATTCCGGCCAACAATACGTCGAAGTTCGCGACAGTAAGCCCGAAAGCGTCTACTCTGCCGACTCCCGAGCGGCTTAAGGTGAGCCAGGAGGGCAACGGCGGGATGCGCCTGGACTGGAACGCGCCCGACACGGACAAGGCGGTCGCCGAGGAGGTTACGCTTGACTTCGAGGACGCGGAATCGTTTGCCCACTCACTGGAGGGATGGACGTTTGCAGATGTCGACGGGTCGGCAGTCGGAGGTTTCAACGATATGAACGACAATCCAATTCCTATCCCCGGCATACTCCCGGGGAGCACAAAGGGCTCGTTCTTCATCTTCGACACGTCGGTTGAGCGCTTCAGCGGCCAGACGTTCGCGGCCCATTCCGGCACGAAGTACCTGGCGGCGCTCTTCCGCTTCGACGGAGGACTGACCGACGACTGGGCGATTTCGCCCGAACTGGACGGCTCGGCACAGACCATCTCGTTCTTCGCCAAGAGCTACTCCGCGTCGTATCCCGAAAAAATCCAGCTTCTCTACTCCACCGGCTCGACCGACACGAAGAGCTTCCAGGCGCTCGGCGAACTGACGACGCTCCCCTCGAGCTGGAGCCAGATTTCCGTGACACTTCCAGCAGGGGCGAAACGGTTCGCCATACGTTCGAGCAGCGAGGAATCGTTCATGCTTATGATCGACGACCTGACCTTCACCCCGGCGGCTAAGAAGATGAACCTTACCCTTGTCGGTTACAACATCTACCGCGAAGGGGAGAAGCTCAATCTCAGCCCGGTCAACGACCCGACCTACCTCGACAACGAGGGAATAGCTGACCACAGGTATGTTGTCACCGCCGTTTATGACGGCAAGGGGGAATCGGGCGCTTCCAACGAGGCGTCGCTGAACTCGGGGATTGAGGAAATCGCGGTCAATGCGGAAATCTACGCTGCCAACGAGCATATCGTTATCAGCGGCATCGGCAACGCCGCGACCTCAATCCACACTCTCGACGGCAAGACGATCTACTCCGGAAACGGGGACGCCAAGATTGCCGCGAACCAGGGGGTCTACCTGGTTAAAGCCGGAAAGGCGGTTGTCAAGGTTGTAGTCAAATAACGGACGAAAAGGTCTATTACTGAAGCGCCCCCGCGGATCGGACCGCGGGGGCGCTTGTCTTTTACCGGGGAGAAGAGATTCAGGAGGCTTTTTCGGGAGGGAATCGAGGGAGCTTAAAGGGAAGGAGGGGAAGCCGCTCGCCTTCGGCTCGCTCCACCCGACAGTTAGCGGAAAGAGGGAGAGGGAAAGGGGGATAAGGGAGAACGAAGGGAAAAAAAGGGAAAAAGAAGGAAAAAGAAGGCTCCGCGACAGGGGTCGCGGAGCCTTGGGTTAGCTTTTATAACCAGCCTTATAGCGGGATGGAGGACCAAGCCGGAGGGATAAGGCCGGAGGGAGGGGATTAGATGCCGAGGTCCTTTTTGAGGAGGTCGATTTTGGCCTTGGCGGCGGCATCGGCGGTATGGTAGTCGGCGGCGGTGCTCATCTTGCCGCGGACTTCCATGTAGAATTTGATTTTGGGCTCGGTGCCGGAAGGACGGACGGAAACCTTGGAGCCGTCCTCAGTGAAGTACTGGAGGACGTTGGACGTTGTCGGGAAGTCCATCTTCTCTACCTTGCCGGTGCGGAGGTCGGTCATATTGAGGTCGGCGTAGTCCTTGACGATTACGACGGGGCTTCCGGCGAGCTGCTTGGGCGGGTTGGCGCGGAAGTTCTTCATCATGGCCTGGATTTCCTCGGCACCGGTCTTTCCTGGACGAACGACGGAAACTCCGGTCTCGTGGGAGAAGCCGTACTTGACGTAGATGTCCATAAGCATCTCCATGAAGCTCATGTTCTTGTCCTTAGCCCATGCGAGACATTCGGCCATGAGGGAGATGGCTGAAACGGAGTCTTTGTCGCGGGCGAAGGTCTCGGCGAGGAATCCGTAGCTCTCTTCACCGCCTCCGAGGTAGCGGGCGGTTCCTTCGAGGTCGCGGATTACGGAAGCGATCCACTTGAAGCCGGTGTAGCAGTCGTACATCTTGATGTTGTTGGCATCGGCCACGGACTTGATGGTCTCGGTGGTAACGATGGTCTTGACGATGTATTCCTTGCCGGTGAGGCGGCCCAGCTCGGCGTTGCGGGTCATCAGGTAGTTGAGGAGAATCAGGCAGATCTGGTTGCCGTTGATGAGGACGTACTGGCCGTCGGTATCGCGGACGACGCAGCCGATACGGTCGGCGTCGGGGTCGGAAGCGACAACGAGGTCGGCGTCAACCTCCTTGGCCTTGGCAACAGCCATAGCCATTGCGGAGGCGTTTTCGGGGTTGGGGGAGTCGACGGTCGGGAAGTTTCCGTCGGGGATGTCCTGCTCGGGGACGTGGATTATGTTGGTAAAGCCATAGTTCTTGAGGGATTCGGGGACGAGCTTCACGCCTGTGCCATGGATCGGGGTGTAGACGATCTTGAGGTCGGCGTGGCGGGCGATGACGTCGGGGGAGAGGGAGAGTCCCTTGATGGCGTCGAGGAAAGCCTTGTCGACTTCGGGGCCGACAATCTGAATCAGTTCGGGGTTGCCCTGGAACTTGATTTCGCCGACGTTCTTGATGCGGTTGACGTGGTCGATGATGTTAACGTCGTGAGGGGCGATAATCTGAGCGCCGTCGGCCCAGTAAGCCTTATAACCGTTGTATTCCTTCGGGTTGTGGGAGGCGGTGATGTTCACGCCGCTCTGGCATCCGAAATGGCGGATCGCGAAGGAGAGTTCGGGAGTCGGGCGGAAGTTGTCGAAGAGATAGACCTTTATTCCGTTGGCGGAGAAGATGTTGGCAACGATTTCGGCAAACTTGCGGGAGTTGTTGCGGACATCGTGGCCCACGGCGACAGAAATCAGGGGCATGTCGGGGAACGCCTCCTTGAGGTAGTTCGCGAGGCCCTGGGTGGCGGCTCCGACGGTATAGATGTTCATGCGGTTCGTACCGGCACCCATGATGCCGCGGAGACCGCCGGTTCCGAATTCGAGGTCGCGGTAGAAAGCCTCGACCAGGGGAGTTGTGTCCTCTGCTTCGAGCATCTGTTTCACTTCGGCGCGGGTAGCCTCGTCATAGTCGGCGGTAAGCCATCCCATCGCGCGTTCCTTGACTGTCTTGAGCAGTTCTTTGTTTTCCATTTATAGTTTTATAAGGTGTTTGATGTAGATTTTCTTTTCACAAAGATAACACCTCCGCGGCTGATTGGCAAGCAAAACGCCGAAATTTTAATTTTAATTGGCGAATTGACTGATTTAGGAAAGAGCGCGAGGGACGAAAACCGAGGTTTCGGGTGAAACATTTGCAATTAACGTTAGAAAACGCTAATTTTGCCTTTTGAGAGCGGCCGAATCGCCGCTTTGCGGCGGCAGCCGCGCCAACTCTGTCAATATCAAATCAATGAAGAGAATCTATCTTATATTATCGGCGGCAATAGGACTGGCAGGCACTTTCCAGGCCGCGGGAGAAGGTCTCTCCCTGGAACGGATTACCCCGGGAGCCCTCAGCAAGGGGGCAAAAACGCTTCCCCATCGGATTTCGGCCACCGCGCCGGCAGACGCCACCTGGGAGGAGGCCGGTACGGGGATGTGGAAAGAAGCACTGCTTGACAAGCTCATACCCACGGGAGCCGTCGGGAGCGCGTGGGAGGTGACGTTGGAACAGGCCAAGGAGTATCCGGGCTATTACCGGGTCCTCCCCTACCGCGAGGGTTCGCCGATAGCGGAGATGCTGGGCCAGGCCGACAACGAGAACTACGTCTATATCAACGCCACCAACCCGGAGAGGGTATATATCGAGCAGTTTTTCGCATTCGGGCACATACTGGTGGCCGACCTGGTGCCTGAAAATGGCTGGAAGAGCGACTCGCAGTACGGCACCCTCAGAGACGGATGCATCACCTTCCCCTCCAAATCGTTCGCATACGCGACTTACGACGCAGGCCAATACGACTACTGCAACATAAAGGGATATTTTCAGATCGCGCTGCCGGGGAGCGAGCTGAAAGACTATCTGTTCGAGGTTGACATGCCTGCCTGCGACGATAACGGGGAGATGACAATCTCGGTTACCGCCGGAGAGGATGTCGCGAAAGTAAAGCTGATAACCAGCCCGGGGTATTTCGCGCCGAGCGCCAACAACGACCGGGCGGTAGCCACGCAGGGAGCGGAGTTCGACCTGGCCAAGGACTATATGGTCTATGCTCCAGGAGATAACGCCCCCACAGGTCTTTACAGCACAATCGCTGTCGCGCTGAGCGCGGACAACGCCATAGTCGGCTCGCGGTGTGTTTACTCGCATCTTGGCGAACGGGACAACTCGGACTGGGCTCCGGCCGGAACCGCCAGAATGAACGAGGCGATACTGACAACAGTGTATGAAACCGCGACGCCCCAAATTCTCACCTGCGAGACAGAGCAGAGCGTTTCGCAGCCGGGTCGTTACCGCCTGAAGAACCCCTATGCCGGGCACGCGTTCGCACAGTCATACGACGACTTCGTCATCAACCACGAACACGACCATTATATCTATATCAACGCGACTGATCCCGCGAAAGTATATATCGAAGCCTCTCCTCTCGGTATCAACTCCGAGGGAGAAGCGATGATTTACTCCCAGGCCGGCCTGTATGTCGACCGAGGCCAAAGCGCGACAGCCGCGCAAAACGGGTTTTTCGGCAGACTCGCGGAGGAGGAAGGCGAGACAATCATCACGATGCCTGACGGCTCCCTGATGTTCGCCGAGAAGGAGTACGACAACGGGGAATATCATTTCAACATAGGCCAGGATTTCATCGTCGTAATATCGCCGGGACAGGGCGCGGTCGAAGAAATTGACGCGACGGGAGAGACATACGCGCCGGCGGAATACTTCAACCTGCAGGGTATCCGCGTGGCTAATCCGCGGGCGGGCGAGCTGGTGATCGAGCGCCGCGGCTCGAAGGTTACAAAGACTATAATCAAATAAAACGAAAGCTATGCACAGCGACCCGAAAGAGTGCCTTTACTGCACCAATAACGAGACCCTCCGCGACCTGATGATCGAAATCGCGCACCTGGAGGTGTCGAGAGTGTTCCTGTTCAAGGAGCAGACCTACCGCGGACGTTGCCTGGTTGCCTACAACAAGCACGTCAACGACCTGTTCGAGCTGACCGACGAGGAGCGCGACGCCTTTATGAAGGACGTAACCCGCGTTACCCGGGCTATGGACAAGGTTTTCCACCCGGAGAAAATCAACTACGGGGCGTACAGCGACAAGCTGTCGCACCTCCACTTCCACCTGGCTCCTAAATATGTCGGGGGCCCGGACTACGGAGGGACGTTCCGCATGAACCCCGGAAAGGTCTATCTCTCGGATGAAGAATACGACGAGATGGTAAAAGCCATCCGCGCCGCATTATAACGGGCGAAGCCCTTTCCTTAATGATAACCCCGCTATAAGCCGCAGTGCGGCCTATGGCGGGGTTGCCATTTGGGAAAGGAAGCCGGGAGAAGGCGGGAGGAACGGGAAACGACGAGGAGACCGCGCCGCTCGCTAAAGCTCGCTCCACCCGACAGGCTGCGCGGGGAAAGAGGGGCACCCGCCTTCCGGCGGGCGCACCGAACAGGAGTTACTTCCGATAGAGGAAAGAGGGATAGAGGGAGAAACGAGGCACTGGGAAAACGAAGCAGGAGGGGAACGAGGAGGGGGATTGAGGAAGAATGGAAAAGAGGGAAAAGGGGCGGTAAGGAATTTTTAAGATTTTTTAGAGGTCGTTGATTTTTTAGAGGATATTAGAGGAGGAAATGCGGGGGAAAATTCGTAACTTCGCGGCTTGACAAACTTATATAATCCAGCCACCCAACAATGAGCGAAACAAAAGAAATCAAAAAGGCCCTGATTTCTGTCTTCTACAAAGACGGTCTCGACGAAATCCTCAAGCTCCTCCACGAGAACGGAGTGGAGTTTATCTCCACGGGAGGAACCCAGAAGTTTATCGAACAGCTCGGCTACCCGTGCGCGGCGGTCGAGAACCTAACCGGCTATCCGTCGATACTCGGTGGCAGAGTAAAGACCCTGCATCCCAAGGTTTTCGGGGGCATCCTCGCCCGCCGCGACAACGAGCAGGACAAGCTCCAGACCCAGCAATACGAAATACCCGAAATCGACCTGGTGATTGTCGACCTCTACCCCTTCTCGGAGACGGTTGCCTCCGGGGCGTCCCAGGCCGACATAATCGAGAAAATCGACATAGGCGGCATCTCGCTGATCCGCGGCGCCGCCAAGAACTATAACGACGTGGTAATCGTCGCCTCCAAGAACCAGTACGAGCCCCTTCGCCGGATTCTCGCCGAGAACGGAGCGCGGACCACACTGGCCGAGCGCCTGTTCTTCGCCAAGGAAGCGTTCGCCGTCAGCTCGGCTTACGATTCCGCTATCTTCAGCTACTTCGACTCCCTGACGGAGCACCCGACGGCGCTGCGCCTGGCCATCGACGGCGAGAAGACGATGCGCTACGGTGAGAACCCCCACCAGAAGGGTTACTTCTTCGGTCGTTTCGACGAGATGTTCGAGCAGCTCCACGGCAAGGAAATCTCGTACAACAACTTGCTCGACATCGACGCGGCTGTAAGCCTGATCGCTGAGTTCAGCGACACGACTTTCGCAGTCCTGAAGCACAACAATCCCTGCGGAGTAGCATCGCGCCCGACAGTAAAAGAGGCCTGGGTTGACGCGCTTGCGGGCGACCCGGTATCGGCGTTCGGAGGCGTGCTCGTCACCAACGCGACAATCGACGGGGAGACAGCCGCGGAAATCAACAAGATTTTCTTCGAGGTCATCATCGCTCCGGCCTACGAACCCGAGGCGCTCGGCATCCTCGAGCAGAAAAAGAACCGCATCATCCTGGTACAGAAGAAGCCGCTCGACACCACCCGCCAGTTCCGCTCGATTCTGAACGGAGCGCTCGTGCAGGAACGCGACACGAAGGTTGAAACCGCCGACGACCTGCGCCAGGTTACCGAAAGCGCCATCAACCCATCGCAGATTGACGACCTGCTGTTCGCCAACAAGTTAGTGAAGCACTGCAAGAGCAACGCCATCGTGCTCGCGAAGAACCGCCAGCTCTGCGCCGCGGGTGTAGGCCAGACCTCGCGCGTCGACTCGCTGCGCCAGGCAATCGACAAGGCCCGCTCGTTCGAGTTCGACCTTAACGGGGCGGTCATGGCGTCGGACGCGTTCTTCCCCTTCGCCGACTGCGTAGAAATCGCCCACAAGGCCGGGGTTGACGCGGTAATCCAGCCCGGCGGCTCGATACGCGACAACGAGTCAATCGACTATTGCAACGCCAACGGGGTCGCGATGGTGATGACCGGATTTAGACATTTTAGACATTAAGCACCTGATTTAGAAACAAAAATGAGATTATTTTCTCTCACCAAAGAAATAGCCATCGACCTGGGCACGGCGAACACCGTGATCATCCATAACGACAAAATCGTTATCGACGAGCCTTCGATCGTGGCCCTCGACCGCCGTACCGACAAGCTGATCGCCGTCGGTATCGAGGCGCAGCGCATGTACGGCAAGGAGCCGGAAGGAATCCGCACCGTGCGCCCGCTCCGCAAGGGAGTGATCGCCGACTTCAACGCCGCCGAGCTGATGATCCGCGGCCTGGTAAAGAAAGCGTCGGCCAAGAGCAACTGGTTCTCGCCGTCGCTCCGCATGGTAGTCGGCATCCCCTCCGGCTCTACGGAGGTCGAGATACGCGCGGTACGCGACTCGTCGGAGCACGCCAACGGCCGGGACGTCTACATGATTTACGAGCCTATGGCCGCGGCCCTCGGTATCGGCCTCGACGTTGTAGCGCCGGAAGGCAACATGATTGTCGACATAGGTGGCGGCACGACTGAAATCGCCGTAATCTCGCTGGGCGGCATCGTCAGCAACAAGAGCATCCAGATCGCAGGCGACGACCTGACGGAGGACATCATGAACCATATGCGCAAGGCCCACAACGTCAAGGTCGGAGAGCGCACCGCCGAGGAAATCAAGAAGCATGTCGGCTCGGCGCTTACGGAGCTTGAGAATCCGCCGGAGGACTTCGTGGTCCACGGCCCGAACATGATGACCGCCCTGCCGCTCGAAATCCCCGTGTCGTACCAGGAAATCTCGCACTGCATCGAGAAGTCCATCTCCAAAATCGAGACGGCGGTACTCGGGGCGCTGGAACAGACCCCGCCGGAACTCTACGCTGACATCGTCAAGAACGGTATCTGGCTGGCCGGTGGCGGCGCGCTTCTGCGCGGCCTCGACAAGCGCCTGACCGACAAAATCGGCATCACGTTCCACGTAGCCGAGGATCCGCTGCTGGCGGTAGCCAAGGGTACCGGGGTGGCGCTCAAGAATATCCAGAACTTCTCGTTCCTCATCCGCTAACCCCGCAGCCCGCATCGGAGAGTGAGAAATCTGTTGGACTTCATCGTCAGGTTCAGCTCCTGGTTCGTGTTCGCCTTCTACGCGGTGGTGAGCTGCGCGCTGCTGTTCGACCGCAACCCCTACCAGCACCACGTCTGGCTGACATCGGCCGGGTCGGTCGCGGCGGGGGTCTACGATGTGTCGAACAACGTCACAGGCTATTTCAGCCTCCGCGCCATCAACGAAGACCTCCAGCGGCGTCAGGCCGACCTGGAGGAGGAGGTCGCGGCGCTGCGCACGCAGCTTCGTACAGCCCGGGAGGCGCTGGCCCAGGACTCGCTGGCTGCGATTGACTCCGTAAGGCAGTTCCGCTTCATAGTGGCCACGGCAATCAGCAACTCCGTCACGCGCCCGTACAACTACATCACCCTCGACAAGGGGGAGGCCGACGGCCTCCAGCCCGAGATGGGGGTAATGGACCAGAACGGGGTTGTCGGGGTCGTGAACGTAACCGGGCGGCACCACGCCCGGGTAATCTCGCTGCTGAACCCCAACTTCCGGCTCTCCTGCAAACTGCGCGGGAGCGACGCGTTCGGCTCGCTCGTCTGGGACGGGAAATCGCCCCGCGAGGCGCTGCTCGAAGAGCTGCCGAAGCACACGCGGTTCCACAAGGGGGACACGATCATCACCTCCGGCTACTCCGCGATGTTCCCCGAAGGTATCCCGGTAGGGACCATCATCGGCTCGGCGCGCGGGGAGGACGACAACTTCTTCACCCTGCGCATACGCCTCCTGACCGACTTCACCGCCCTCTCGACGGTAAAGGTTATCTCCAACCGCGAGATTGCCGACATAAAGGGGGTAGAGGTTGACGAGGAAGCGACGAAACCGACGGGAGGAGCGTAAACGGCTGTCTAAGCATATCGAGAAATGGCGAAGGAGATTCTGAAATACATACTTTGGTTCGCGGGGCTTGTCGCGGCGCAGGTTATAGTGTTCAACAACCTGTGCCTGTTCAACGTCGCGATCCCGCTGGTATTCATATATTTCATAATCAAACTTCCCGTGACGCTGAGCGTCAACTGGGTCATGACGCTGTCGTTCCTGCTCGGGCTGTCAATCGACATCTTCTCGAACACGCAGGGGATGAACGCCCTGGCCTGCACGATACTGGGCGCGCTGCGTATGCCGGTGCTACACCTTTATTTCCCGCGCGACGACGAGCTATCCAACCCGTCCCCCTCGAGCCGCACCCTCGGCCCGGCGGTATTTATGAAATACCTGGGGACGTGCGTACTGCTCTACTGCACTCTCTACTTCCTGATAGAATCGTTCGCGTTTTTCAACATCGGGCAGATGCTGCTCCGCATCGGAGCCTCGTCGCTGCTGACGTTCGTGATTATCCTTGCCGTCGATTCCATCCCCGGCTCGAAGCGCTATTAACCTCCTCCCCCATCCCTCTCTCCCATACCTGACAGCAAATGCGCAAGGATTACAGATTAGAAAAAAGAAAATACGTTGTGGGCGGCTTCCTCGTGGCAGTCGCCTTCGCGTACCTGCTGCGCCTGTTCACCCTCCAGATCGCCGACGACCGCTACAAGGACCGCGCCGATTCGAACGCGTTCCTGAAAAAGACGGTCTACCCGTCGCGCGGGCTGATATACGACCGCAACGACTCGCTGGTGGTGTTCAACCAGCCGGCGTACGACGTGATGATGATTCCGCGCGACATCCGCGACTTCGACACGCTGGACTTCTGCAACACGCTCCAGATTTCCATCGACGCGTTCCGCGAGAGGGTAAGGCAGATGAAAAGCTCGCCGAACTATTCGGCCTATACCCCGCAGACACTGATAACCCATCTTTCCGCCCAGGATTACGGAAGGCTCCAGGAGAAGCTGTACCGCTATCCGGGTTTCTTCATACAGAAACGCATCCTGCGGCAGTACAATTACTCGGCGGCGGCGAACGTGCTGGGCAACATCCGCGAGGTATCGCAGGCCGACATCGACCGCGACCCGTATTACGAGCGGGGCGACTACTGCGGCGACCTCGGAGTCGAGAAGAGCTACGACGCGGTACTCCGCGGCATCAAGGGTAAGGAAATCCTGATTCGCGACGCCCGGGGACGCATCCGCGGCAGATATGAGGACGGGGCGCACGACATAGCGCCTATCTCGGGCCGCGACCTTCGCCTGAGCCTCGACATCGGGCTGCAGCAGTATGCGGAGAGCCTGATGGTCAACAAAATCGGGGCGGTTGTCGCGATCGAGCCTTCGACCGGGGAAATCCTTGCGATGGTCTCCAGCCCCACCTACGACCCCAAGATGCTCGTCGGACGCCAGCGCGGCAGGAATTACAGCTCGCTCGTCCGCGACCCGCGCAAGCCTCTCTACGACCGGGCGCTGCAGGGCGCCTACCCTCCCGGCTCGACGTTCAAGCCCACCCAGGGACTGATATTTCTCCAGGAGGGGATAATCAACCTGGCGACCCCCTACCCCTGCTATCACGGCTATATCAACGGCGGCCTGCGGGTAGGGTGTCACGGCCACGGCTCCCCCATCACGCTCAAACCGGCGTTGCAGACCTCGTGTAACGCGTTCTTCTGCTGGGGATTCAAGGCGATGATCGACAAGCGGTCGAAGTACGGGACCCCGGCCGAAGCGTTCGAGGTATGGAAGAACCACCTCGTATCGCTCGGCTACGGCTACAAACTCGGGGTCGACCTCCCCAGCGAGAGCCGCGGCTTCATCCCCAACTCCAAGACCTACAACAAGTATTACGGCAAGGGGCACTGGAGCGCCAACACGATAATCTCGGTATCAATCGGCCAGGGGGAAATTCTGGCGACACCGCTGCAAATCGCCAACCTGTGCGCCACGGTCGCCAACCGCGGCTGGTTCATCACCCCGCACACGGTAAAGGAAATCAAGGACACGGTAATCGACGAGAAATACCGCACCAAGAGGATTCCGACCATCGACCAGCACTATTTCGAGGACATAGCCGAGGGGATGCGCATGGCGGTCACGGGGGGTACGTGCCGCCTGGCCAACCTTCCCGACATCGAGGTATGCGGCAAGACGGGAACCGCCCAGAACCCCCACGGGCGCGACCACTCGGCCTTCATAGGGTTCGCGCCGTACAAGGACCCGAAAATCGCGGTCTGCGTCTACGTAGAGAACGCCGGTTTCGGAGCCACGTTCGGAGTGCCGATCGGGTCGCTTCTGATCGAGCGCTACCTGAAAGGGAAAATCGACCCGTCGCGAAAATATATCGAGGAGCGCATGCTCACCTCCAACACCATATTATATAGCGGAGTCAAAAAGCACTGACAGCGATGAGAACCACCTACCGCTCCAACAACAGCAACGAGTCGCTGCTGCGCCACATAGACTGGCTGACGGTCGCGCTTTATTTCATCCTGGTATTCGCCGGGGTGGTGAGCATCTACGCCGCGAGCTACGATTTCGACAATGCCAGCATATTCTCTTTCAGCGAGTTTTCCGGCAAACAACTGCGCTGGATCGGCCTTGCGGCGCTCCTGGGAGGGGCGTTGCTGACAATCGACTCTCGGATGTTCGAGACCTATGCCTATCCGATTTATTTCGCCGTCCTGCTGTTGCTGCTCGTCACGATATTCATAGCGCCGGACATCAAGGGGTCGCGGTCGTGGCTCGTCCTGGGCCCGATGAGCCTTCAGCCGGCGGAGTTCGGCAAGTTCGCGACGGCGCTGGCTCTCGCCAAACTTTTCAGCTCCTACAGCTTCCATCTCAACGCCAAGCCGATTAACTACGTCAAGGCGCTGGCGATAATCTTCGTGCCGGTGATATTGATTCTGGCGCAGAAGGAGACGGGTTCGGCGCTGGTCTACCTGTCGCTCTTCTTCGTGCTCTACCGCGAGGGGATGAGCGGGCTCGTGCTCGGAGCCGCCCTATTGGCGGTCGTTATCTTCATCGTGTCGCTGAAATTCACGGAGAGCCTCATACTCGGCATCCCGTCGGGGCAGTTCTGGGTTTTCGTGATGCTGATGCTGATCATGGTCGCGATGCTGGCGTTCTACGTCAAGCGGATTATTGTCGCGAGGAACGTGCTGCTCTGGTTCGTCGGGACGGCGGTTGTCGAGGGGATTCTGTCGATATGGGGCTGGAACCTTAACGGCTATGCGTATTTTCTGACGGTAATCGGCGCGGCGGTCGGCTACTGCCTTTTCGAGATGCTGCGGTCGCAGTCGCGGAAAATCATCATAACGCTGCTGACGGTCTGCCTCTCGGTAGGGTTCCTGTTCTCGGTCAACATGGTGTTCGACCATATGATGCCCCACCAGCAGAAGCGCATCCTGGTGGCCTTCGGGGTAATCGACGATCCCCGCGGCGACGGCTACAACGTCAACCAGTCGAAAATAGCAATCGGTTCCGGGGGCATCACCGGCAAAGGGTTCCTAAAGGGGACGCAGACCAAGCTGAAATATGTGCCCGAGCAGCATACCGACTTCATCTTCTGCACGATAGGGGAAGAGGAAGGGTTCGTCGGGACGGCCGGGGTCATCCTCCTGTTCCTGATACTGATTCTGAGGGTAATATCCATAGCCGAACGACAGCCCACGACCTTCGGGCGGGTCTACGCCTACTGCGTGGCCTCGTATCTGATATTCCATTTCTGCATCAACATAGGGATGGTCATAGGGCTATGCCCGGTAATCGGCATCCCGCTGCCGTTTTTCAGCTACGGAGGGTCGTCGCTCTGGGGCTTCACAATCCTGCTGTTCATCCTACTGCGCATCGACGCTTCGCGCCGTTCTCGCCTTACCCAATAATCCATGGAAGAAAAGAAAACGCCGAAAGTATCGGTTATCGTACTGACATACAACCAGGAAGACACCATCGGGGAGGCGCTGGACTCGATACTCGCGCAGGAGGTTCCGTTTCCGTACGAGATTGTTGTCTCGGACGACTGCTCCTACGACAGCACGGCGCGAATCTGCCGCGACTACGCCGACTTCTATCCCGACAGAATCAGGTTCCGCCAGACTCCGGCCAACCTCGGCCTCGTAAGGCATTACTACGACACGCTGAAACTCTGCCGCGGGGAGTATATCGCCGACTGTGCGGGAGACGACCGGTGGACCGACCCGATGAAGCTCTTCAAGGAGGCCGAACTGCTCGACCGGCACCCGGAAGCAACACTGGTTCACACCGACTGGCACTGGCTCGACGCGGCGACCGGCAAGCGCACGCCGGGGAACCCCGATGCCGCCGCAGACGCCGCCCTGAAGGGGATTGTTCCGGCGGGAAAGCTCGTCGGGGAACTGCTCACCCGCCAGGGAAAGCCTCTGGTCCACTCCTGCACGGCGATGTACCGTCGAGCCGACGGCCAGGAGGAATATGAACGATACCCTGAGCTGTTTCAGGCGGACTGGCTACCTTGCGAAGACCTGCAACTGATGTGCGCGCTCGCCGCCAAGGGGAGCGTGGCCTTCATCCCCGACAGCACGCTCGACTACCGCACGGGGGGCGACACCGTCAGCGGCTCGAAAGACCTTGCCAAGAGTTTCGACTTCACGCTCGCGACCCTCAGACTGCGGTTGCGGATCGCGGAAGCCCTCGGCATCCCGCGGGAGGTTTTTCAAAAAGGAATCGACGGGATGACATCCTACCTTTTCGGAATCTCCTTTATCGAGAATTACCACGCACGCCGCGACAAGCTGCTTTCCTTCTGCTCCGAAGAGGGGATTGACGTGCCAGTCAAGGAGCGGATACTGATGAAGTTGCAGGGAATCGGCCTGCTGCGCGCCCCTATCGCGGCAGCGAGGCGCCGCGCACACCATCTTTAACCGGGCCCCACAGCACTACCGCCCTGCCCCCGGGACGAAGCACGCGGAACTTGTAAAGCCAAAATGTCACAGGAGTAGACACGCCCGCCGAATCTGTCAGCAGGAGCGTACGCACAGCCGTGCGTTGCGCGCCGCAAAGGAAGCCCGGCTCATCGAAGGGGGCGACAGTGTCGGTTCCGACAAGATACCCCCCGTACACCCCTACCCCGGCATCCCCTTCGAGCATCCTGAGGGAATCAACGGAGAAATCGCGGAAGCGTTCGGGCACGACAGCGACCATGCGCCCCCGCGGGGAACGGAGAGCGTTGGCGCACGCCATCTGGAACGAATTGGCCCATACCTCGGTCGCGGGGAGGCGGAGCGCAGTTAACGGCTCATCCGCCTTGGAAAGCACGTCGCGGAACACCGTGCCGGTCGGGGAGGATTCAGCTTCTGCGAGAATCTCGCCGTTTTCCACCCAAAGGCGGTGCTGGAAAAGAACCGCGCTCACCATCACTACCCCTGCGAAGAGCGCCGAGACCGCCGCCAAGGCCGTTTTCAAAGAGGGGGAAAGCCTAAGTCCGCCCAGATTCCACAAGCCTAACAGCGCGGCGGAGACAAACACCTCCGCCTGCCATCCGTAACGCCCCGAAGGGTCGAGCACGACGCTCATCAGGAACGAGAACACCGCCATGAGCGCCGCTCCCGTAAGCAGTTCTTCTCCGAGAAACTTCCGCAACAGGCCCCGACGGAAAACGGCGAGATAGCCCAGGAAAAGAAACAGAATCCACACAAGGGGCTCTATGCGGAGGGAAACCAACAGGTTGCGAAGCAGGGATACGCTTCCGACCTCGCCGGAAGCGCGCTGCCACTCTCCGGGGGAAGCGAGGACGGCGACCGAACCGAGCAGCAGCGCGACAGCCATGACCCACTGACCGCGGGAGAAGCGGAAACGGCGCATGAGGGCGAGGAAAAATACCGCGGCCGCCATACAGACGGCGCTGCCGTCGTGGATCCACGCGCCGAAAAAGCCGCAAAGAGCGCCGACAGCGACCATGCCGCCGGACAAGCGCTTCTTACAGAAAAGATACAGAAACGGGAGCAGGAGCGCGCTCGCGAAGAGATAGTTAAGTGCGTAGTCCCAGAACATCAGGCGGTCGCGCCAGGGCCACGCGACAAGCGACAAGGCCCAAAGAACCAGCACACCCCTCCCCCGCGGACGGCCATCGGACGCTATCGCCGCCACCATATAGAAAATCCAGGCAGCGCAAAGGCCGGTCAGGAGCGCCCGAAGCCATTGCGGCAGGAGCCACGCCCCGACAGGAGCCAGGATGTTTGCCAGACGGCCGTTGTTTTCCAGATACATCAGCTTTATATGGCCGAGCCAAGCGTCAAACGAGAAGCCTGGGACCGCTGAGGAATCGTCGATCCGCGAGAGTTCGGCCGCCTGGGCCATGAAAACCAGGTCGTCCTGCATCAGCGGGGTCCATAACGCCAGGAAGAAAAACGAGAGGGCAATCGCCGCGAGAGCTACGGGCAACGCTAACCTTTGGTATGGCGCAAACTTTTGTATCATAAGCAATTGAAAAGTTAACGCGAAATTACACTAAATCGGTGAATATTTTGCTAATCTCGCGGCGATTTCGTATCTTTGTGGCGATTTTTGCGCGCCTGATGCGGGCAAAGGTCGGATAAAGTGTGTTTGGTTGCCGCGTTGTTGGCGGCAATGTCTTGATAAACAAAACTTTGAGCAATGATTAACATCACATTTCCCGATGCGTCGGTGAAACAGTACGAGGCAGGCGTCACGCCCCTCGAAATCGCAAAGTCGCTATCCCCGCAGCTCGCCCGCGACGTGCTCGCCGCTTCTGTCAACGACCAGGAGTGGGACCTGACACGCCCCATCGGCGAAGACGCGTCAATCAAGCTTTTCAAATGGGACGACCCGGAAGGGAAGCACGCCTTCTGGCACAGCTCGGCCCACCTGCTGGCCGAAGCCCTGCAGGAGCTTTTCCCCGGTGTCAAGTTCGGCATCGGTCCCGCCGTGGAGAACGGCTTCTATTACGACATCGACCCCAACGGCCACAGCATCACGGCGGCTGACTTCCCCGCGATCGAGGCCAAGATGCTCGAGCTCGCCCGCCGCGACGAGCAGATTGTCCGCAAGGACATCTCCAAGGCCGACGCGCTGAAATTCTTCGGCGGCAAGGAGGAGGAATACAAGTGCGAGCTTATTTCGGAGCTTGAGGACGGCCATATCACCACCTACACCCAGGGGAACTTCACAGACCTCTGCCGCGGCCCGCACATCCCCTCGACGGGAGTCATCAAGGCATGCAAGGTGATGAGCCTCGCCGGAGCCTACTGGCGCGGCGACGAGAAGCGCAACCAGCTCGTGCGCGTCTACGGCGTCACCTTCCCCAAGAAGAAGATGCTCGACGAGTACCTGCAGCTTCTCGAGGAAGCGAAGAAGCGCGACCACCGCAAGCTCGGCAAGGAGATGGAGCTGTTCGCGTTCTCGACAAACGTCGGCGCGGGCCTGCCCCTGTGGCTTCCGAAAGGAGCCGCCCTGCGCGACCGCCTGGAGCAGTTCCTCCGCAAAATCCAGAAGAAATACGGTTACCTCCAGGTAATCACCCCGCATATCGGCAACAAGCTGCTGTACGTCACCTCCGGCCACTACGCGAAATACGGCAAGGACTCGTTCCAGCCGATCCACACCCCGCAGGAAGGGGAAGAGTACATGCTCAAGCCGATGAACTGCCCCCACCACTGCGAGATATTCAAGTCGTCGCCCCGCTCGTACCGCGAGCTGCCGCTGCGCCTGGCGGAGTTCGGCACCGTCTACCGCTACGAGCAGACCGGCGAGCTCCACGGCCTGACCCGCGTACGCGGCTTCACGCAGGACGACGCTCACATCTTCTGCGCTCCCGAGCAGATCAAGGACGAGTTCCTCAAGGTGATGGACATCATCTTCTACATCTTCAAGGCGCTCGACTTCAACAACTTCGAGGCGCAGATCTCGCTCCGCGACCCTAAGAACAAAGAGAAATACATCGGTTCGGACGAGAACTGGCACCTGGCGGAAACCGCCATCATCGAGGCGTGCGAGGAAAAGGGGCTCAAAGCCCGCAAGGAACTGGGCGAGGCCGCTTTCTACGGCCCGAAGCTCGACTTCATGGTAAAGGACGCCATCGGGCGCCGCTGGCAGCTCGGAACCATCCAGGTAGACTACAACCTGCCCGAGCGCTTCCAGCTCGAATACACCGGGGCCGACAACCAGAAGCACCGTCCGGTTATGATCCACCGCGCGCCGTTCGGCTCGCTGGAGCGCTTCGTCGCCGTGCTGCTGGAGCACACCGCCGGCAAGTTCCCCCTCTGGCTCTCCCCCGAACAGGCCATCATCCTCCCGATTTCGGAGAAGTTCAACGACTACGCCCGCGAGGTACAGCGTCAGCTCGAAGAGGCCGACGTGCGCGTCAGCGTCGACGACCGCAACGAGAAAATCGGCCGCAAAATCCGCGACAACGAGCTGCGCCGCGTGCCCTACATGCTCGTCGTAGGAGAAAAAGAGGCTGAAAACGGCGAAGTTTCAGTAAGAAAACAGGGCGAAGGCGACAAAGGTACGATGAAAATCGCTACCTTTGCAGACGAAATAACCCGCCTGGTGGCCGAGCTTAAATAAAAACCACTAACCTATTTAATGGATAACAAACCCATGCACCAGTCGGGGGCACAGCGCCCCGGCAACCAGGGGGGCCAGCGCCCCCAGGGGAGCGGCGCTCCCTACCAGCACCATAACAACGGCGGAGCACCGCGCCAGCAGGGCGCTCCCGGCCAGCGACCCTCGGGAGGCTCGTCGTCGCGTCCCGGAGGCTTCTCGGGTCCCCGCCCGGGAGGAGGACCCCGTCCGGGAGGATTCCAGGGACCGCGTCCCGGAGGTTTCTCCGGGCCCCGTCCGGCAGGCCCCCGCATGGTCCAGGGACCGCGCATGCCCCGCAAGGAGGAGCCGTACAACATCAACGACCGCATCCGCGCCAAAGAGGTGCGCATCGTCGGCGACAACGTTGAGAACGGCATCTACCCGATAGCCGAGGCGCTGCGCATGGCCGACGAGCTGGAGCTCGACCTGATTGAAATCTCCCCCACCGCCCAGCCCCCTGTGTGCAAGATTCTCGACTACTCGAAGTTCCTCTACCAGCAGAAAAAGCGGCAGAAGGAGCAGAAAGCCAAAGCCACAAAGGTCGTAGTCAAGGAAATCCGTTTCGGACCGCAGACCGACGACCACGACTACAACTTCAAGCTCAAGCACGCCCAGAGTTTCCTCCAGGAAGGCTCGAAGGTAAAAGCCTACGTGTTCTTCAAGGGGCGCTCGATTCTGTTCAAGGAACAGGGAGAGGTACTGCTTCTCCGTTTCGCCTCCGACCTGGAGGATTACGGCAAGGTGGAACAGATGCCGGTGCTCGAAGGGAAGCGCATGATAATCATGCTTTCCCCGAAAAAGAAAGCCTGAGGTCGTGTCATAACGGCCCGTCTGGGTCGTCGCTTGAAGGCTCGGCCTCGGTCACAATCTTCAG
>CALBWF010000013.1:0-4493 GCA_937969265.1 uncultured Porphyromonadaceae bacterium | reverse complement strand
CGATGCTCAAAGCTGAGTTCGGGCTGAACCTCGAAACCGAGGTTATCAGCGAGACAGAGGAACTGGCCGAGGACGCGGAGCCGACGGACTCCGCGCCTGTATCTCCGGCAGTTCCTCCCAAGCCGACCTCTCTCTTTGACCCTCCAGACAAGGAGGAAGATGTGCCGTTCTGACGTTGTAATCCATCATTATTCCTCTCAGGTCAACACTCGGATGTTGGCCTTTTTTATTTCAAAAAAGCCAATCAGAGGAAAGCAAAAGCGTATGTTCTGCGAAAGTCAGCGTTGACAACAAAGCACTCTTTGGTTATCAACGACTTGCAAATATATGATGCGTTGACAATCGTTGACACTTGTAGTCATTTTCGATTTTCCCAAAATTTTCAGAGCCAACAGTTGACACTTCCAAGCCATACCTATACATACTTACTTTTTCTTTCAAAAAGGATAAAGTATTGTAGTTAAGCGGCTTTACGCATTGCCTTTCGGCTCTCGTATCATCGTGGCTCCCGTGTCAACGCTGTCACCCCGCCGATTATACCGCACCCATATTTTTCTTCTTCGTCGGACTGAGAAATAATCTTGAAAATCGGCTCCGGAGTGTCCCCGCAAGTCACCCATTATCCCCCTTGATTATTAGGCTAACACGCTGATATTAGGTAATTTTGTATATATAAATCAGACTATTTCATGAGCAACCTTTGCATCTATTTACCGCTGGAAGACTATCTCGCGCAGTGGTTCGTAAACGAACATGGCGGCGAGGTGCCGGTTCATCTTACCCGTGGCTCTGTCGAGAGCAAGACGCTCGAACTGTATATGGCCAAGCTGCCGGAGGGGATGGAGCCGGAGGTCTGCGCCGACGGCAAACTGGCCGTCAGGATTCCGACGTTCCGCAACCGTCCGCCGGAGACATACAATTACCTGCCGCCCCGCGCCTTGTCGATGTTGCTCAATCTTATCCGCAACCGCTTCGACATTCAGCTCTGGGAGGAACTGCATCACTTCGGCAAGATAGGCAAGCGTCAGGACGAACTGATATATGCGTGGATGGAGAAGCACGGCGTCGAGCCGACCGAGAAAAACTGGAACGCCATCGCCAAACGTTATCAGCGTCAGCGCAACATCTACATGATGCGCTACAGGGCGAAAAAACAATATAACCGCAAAAAATCTCATTGATTTCAGCGGCCATAATTTTCAATTCTACGTTTTCTACGATTATGCGGACTTCGACACAGATACTTCCCGGAATAAAGGCTATCGGCTGGATTGACTGCCGGCATCTTCCGCGCCGCGTTGACCTCTCTGCCATCTGCGGCATGACGGTTGCCGTCCTGACGGACATCCACCCGATAGCCTTCTTCGACGAGCCGACCTGCGAGTGCAAGACAAAGAAGGACGGTGCTGGGTACGAGGACACCGCCACCTTGAAGTTCCTTACCGACAAGGAACTTCCACGGAATCCTTGCCTGGGTTTCGTCGTTACCGACGTAAACGGCAATTCTTTCCTTCTCGGCTCGCTCGAAGCTCCGTATCCGGTCGTGGAGTCGGAGCAATGCTGCGGCATACCGTCGGGCGATGCCGCCGGGTATGCCTACGAGATTAAACACGTCGCCATCCGCTCGATGGTGCCGTGCGTGATATGATATTCTTTTGCATCAAAAACAGTCCCAATCATTTGCCGCAGTGATGCGGCAGGGTCATACAGATTTTGAAGTTACTTTTTCCGCTGGCGCGTGAGGCGTCGGCGGTTTTTTCATAGGATAGAGCCGCCTCGGAGGGCGTCACCTCGTATCCGAGAGGGAGGGGTCAGACGGCGCGGAACTTGTTGGCGCTTATCCATCGGGTAGTCATAAACAGCACGGCTCCGTGGTCGGACTGTCAAGGTTGCACTCTTTCGTAACGGTAGCCGATGATGTGCGGGTGAATTGTCCCACGTTACGCAGTAGCCCTGCGGGTGCCGGGATCGTCAAGAACTCCGTCATCGGTTGACGGCTTCCTCACCGCGCTGTCGAACGACCGTTTTCAACGGCTCAGTCATTCTCCGACATTTGCCCTCGTGGGTCAGAGGTAGACGGTGGATTCCTTCGGAGTCTGTGCCTGTATCAAGGAGTGGGTCTGCCACGTCTATGTGGAACGCCTTGCAGTCTAAGGTGTCGTGGCCGTTGAGCGCACAGGCCTATCCACTGACGACACGCCGCCATTGTACTTGCCTTAATCGTAAGCACCGACACAGATACTCGTCAGGCACACCTGCATCCGCTCTTATGCGACTTTTCCTTCCGGTCAGGCTCCGCCCTGTCCGCTTGTTCTTCTGACTCCTGATGTTGAGTTCCCCGTAATCCCATTGCTGATTTTTCGGGACAGTTGGTTCATTTAGTTTTCCTGTCGCAAAGGTAGGGCTGACCGTTCAACGCAAAACAAGCCTGCGGATTTACTGCATAAATTTTTATCAATCTCCACCTTGCAGGTAGTATTGACCGGCCACGGCCTTAAAATTTTACTTGAAATTTTTGCTTCGCTCACTTCCTCAGCTCTCCCAATTATTGCAACGAAAAACTTAAAAAATGAACCAAATGTCAAACCCTCAATATTTTACAGCAATGAGATTACAATTCGGAGAACTCAACATCACTCCAAGAGTCGAAGAACGACTCAGCGAACTGGGCTACACGGTAGCCGACCTTCAGGATGCAGTCGCAAGGCACAAGAGCAGCTGCGACGGTGAACCTTCCGTCTATGTCGGTACTTACGGCAAGTACAATGACGGCTCGCTCTGCGGTCTGTGGATTGACCTCAGCAGTTTCAACGCCTATGACGAGTTTATCGACTTCTGCCTGGCTATCCACGCCGACGAGGAAGACCCGGAACTGATGGCCCAGGACTACGAGGGATTCCCCCGACAGTGGTATAACGAGGGCTTCATGTCGGAGGAAGACTTCGACCATATCCTCGAATACTCGGATATGTGCGACAAGCACGGTCAGGAAGCCGTCGATGACTATCTGGAGTTCCGCGACGAACTCGACAACTTCGAGGAAGCCTACTGCGGCGAGTGGGACAGCGAAGAAGACTTTGCCCGGCACATCATCAGCGAGTGCTACAATCTCGAAAGAGAGATGGGCGACCTCGCCCGCTACTTCGACTACGAAGCCTTCGGACGCGACCTGTTTATGTACGACTACTCGATGGGCGCCAACAATAACGTGTTCCGCGTCATCTGACCCCGTCCATCCCTCTCTCCTTACTTCGGGTCGCCCTTCGGGGCGGCTCTTATGTATATTGATTAGGGTCCCTGTTGGGGATGATATTAGTGCTGCTCATGGTGTTCGTGCAGGTGCTTATAATGAACTTTAACACACTTTTTTTTGTTATCATTTTGTAGATAGAAAAAAAGGTATTACCTTTGCATCAGAAAAATATCCTGTCGTAACTGAACGGCTACGTGAAAAGTGCGTAGCTCACAAGTGTAGGTTACGCAGGACTATTTTTTTGCCCTTTTGGTTCGTGTTAAGTTGCGTGTGTGATGCTTCGGCTTGAAACTCCAATGCCTATAAATCTGGAACCAACGGTCGCTATCTTCTTTTATCGGTGTGCTTATACCGATGTTGAAATCCGGGTATATCTCTCGGATTTTTGCATTTATATACTTGTATAGCTTGAGTTTGAGTATAGTTCGTTTCCCTGGCCTTTCGTCACCATCAGACTTCAATTTATCTTTTTCATTTAATTTGAAGCAAATCGCACCGAGTATTACATCCATAAATTGTAACGGCAGGTGCGTTTTAGAATCGACCTCAGAAATACCTTTTTCAACGAAATGCACACCCTTTGCCTTGAAATCATGGTCATTATTCAGACTGTATAGATGCGCTACGAAATTCCGTTTATCTTCTTGGTTCAAAGGTATCTCATCGAGATATAGACGAACACCCTCCTTATCTTCAGCAAAGACGAGACCGAAAGCATATTTTATAAACTGATAATATAAAATCGGATATTCTTCTTTACGCTTTTCGGCTGTAAGTTCCGGCTCATATTGATTATGACGGAAGAATATCCTTATTTTCAAAAGTCCCTCTTTGCCCATTTCAAATAATTCATCAACAAGACGAATGTATTTGTCATAGTGGTAGGCATTGACTTTCTGCCATTTGATTTCATCCTGTATATTCAGCTCTCTTTTAATAGCTTCCATGCGTTCCAATACAATCTCTCGGTGTTGAGATTGCACAAGTATTCCTCCATAGAAATTGGAGTAATACGTTCCGTGTTTGTCGCTTTCGTCGAGCCAAATATGTATCATGTCAAAATTTCCTTGTTTGAAGTGCAAAGTTACGAAATTTTCGTGAATTTCGGTGTCTTTTACCCTCCTTATTTACAGCGGTAACTTCGTGGCGTAAACCATTTACGCCATGTCAAAGACCGCATACCATATCTCACTCAAAGGCTACGTCGGAGGCTACGACTTCGACCGCTCGACCGTTGACC
>CALBWF010000012.1:0-92131 GCA_937969265.1 uncultured Porphyromonadaceae bacterium | reverse complement strand
CCAAGCTCCTACCATCTGGACCATTCTGATAGCACCCTCCCATCCGGGTACAAAACAGGGTGTATCAGAATTTTGATACAGTCTCTTCAAAGCGCAAAATTAAAGAAAAAACCGCATATATGCAACCTTTGGGGTTTAGGGTTTATGGGTTAAGGTTTAGGAAATAGTTTGGTTCAGGGGGGGAGGGGGAGGCGGCCGCGCCGCTCGCTAAAGCTCGCTCTACCCGACAGCCTTCGGGGCGGGGAAGCCGCTCGCCTTCGGCTCGCTCCACCCGACATTCTACGGGCATTGGGGGAGCGAGGGCTTAGGGCATGGGAGGAACGAGGGATTAAGGCTTGGCGGGCGGGGAATTAAGGCTTCGGAGGCGCCGGGGAGTTTTCGGAAGAGGGGCTGGCTTCGGGAGAGGAGGGAGCCGGGGAGGGGGCGGCGGGAGCGGCGGGGGTCTCGCTGGAGGCGAAAAGGCCGGAGAGGTAGCGCTGGCGGAAGTGCTCGAAGAGCTCCCAGAAGTTTGGGACGAAGAGGGTCCCGACAATCGCGTTGACGGCCATGCCGAATACGACGGCGGTGCCGAGGCTGACGCGGCTTTCCGCTCCCGCGCCGGAGGCGAAGAGCATCGGCATGACGCCGAAGACGAATGCGAGGGCGGTCATCATAATCGGGCGGAAGCGGACGATGCCACCCCGCAGGGCGGCCTGGCGCACGGGAAGCCCGGCCTTGCGGTAGTCGATGGCGTACTCGACAATCAGGATGGCGTTCTTGGCCGACAGTCCGAGCAGAAGGATGATACCGATCTGGGTATAGATACTGATGCTCTGCGACATAATCCAGCAGCCGAGAATAGTTCCGAGAATCGCTGTCGGCATGGAGATGACGACGGCCAGGGGGTCGGTCCAGCTCTCATACTGCGCGGCCAGGACGAGAATCGTGATGATAATCGCGAATATGAGCACCATCGAGATTGTCGTTCCGGCCCGGGTCTCCTGGTAGGCTTCGCCGGTCCAGGCGTAGGAGTAGTTTCCGGCACCGACGCGGTTGACGATTTCCTCCATCGCCTTGATGCCCTCGGAGGAGGAGACACCGTCGGCGGGAGTGGCGGTAAGGGCTGCGGTCTGGTACATGTTGTAGCGGCTGACGGTCGGGGAACCCATGACGGGGACAACCTCTGCGAAGGAGGCGAATGGTACCATGTCGCCGGAGGAGTTGCGCACGCTCAGGCGCAGCACGTCGCTGGCGGTAGCCCTGGCGCTTCCCTCGGCGGCGATGTTTACCTCGTAGACGCTTCCGAACTCGACGAAGTCGTTGACGTAGCTGCCCCCCATGAACGAGGAGAGCGAGGAGTAGACCTGGTCGAGTGTCAGCCCCATCATTTCTACCTTGTCGCGGTTAATCTGGACCTTGTACTGCGGCACCTCCCCCTCGTAGAGGGAGCGGATGGATTTGATGCTTGGGTCGGCCGCGGCGGCTTTCTCGATTTCCGACAATACCTGGGCGAGCTCTTTCGGGCCGCGGGCGTCAATGTCGAGTAGCTGCATCTCCAGGCCGGAACTCATCCCGAGGCCCGGGACCGCCGGGGGATTGATCGCGAAGACGAGCCCCTCCTGAATGGAGGCGCACTCGGCGTTAATCCGGTCGATTACGCTGAAAACGCTGGCGTCCTTTCCCTTGCGTTCCTTCCAGGGCTTGAGCATTACGAACATCGAGCCGAGGTTGCTTCCGTTGCCGCCGGCGAGGAAGGAGAAGCCCGACATCTCGATCACGTCCTCTACCTCGGGCATCGCGAGGAGCTTGTCGGCAACTTCGCTGACAATCTTGTCGGTACGCTCCAGGGAAGCGCCGGCGGGGAGCTGCACGGAGCCCATGAAGTAGCCCATATCCTCCTGCGGGATATAGCTCGAAGGCCATTTGGCGAAGCCCCAGAAGGCAATTCCGCACAGGATAAGGTAGCAGCCGATAGCCACGGCGGGATGCTTGAGGAAGCGTCCGATAATCTTGGTATAGGCGTCGAGGGTCTTGGCCCAACCGGCGTTGAACCAGCGGTAGAGAATGAACTTCGAGGGCTTGCTCTTGCGGAGGAAGAGGGCGCACATGGCCGGGGTGAAGGTCAGGGCGTTGAAGCCGGAGAAGGCGGTCGAGACGGCGATTGTCAGCGCGAACTGCTTGTACAGCTCGCCGGTAATGCCGGAGATGAAGGCGGTCGGGATGAATACCGAGAGGAGGACGAGCACCTCGCCGACAATCGGGCCTTGCAGCTCCTTCATCGCCTTTTCCGCAGCCTGGCGCGGGGAGAGGGTTCCTTCGTCGACCAGTCGGGCGCAGTCCTCGACGACCACTATCGCGTCATCGACCACTATCGCTATGGCGAGCACGAGGCCGAAGAGGGTCAGGGTGTTGAGCGTGAATCCGAGGAGCTTCATGACTGCGAAAGTCGCGATGAGGGATACAGGGATGGTAATCATCGGTATAATCACGGCGCGCCAGCTCTGGAGGAAAAAGAGAATGACGATCATCACGATAAGGGTGGTCTCGCAGAAGGTAACGAGCACCTCGTCGATCGATGCGGATACGAAGTTGGTGGTATCCATCAGGATGCGGTAGCTGACACCGGGCGGGAAATACTCCTTGAGGTTTTCCAGTTCAGCCTCGACCCCCTTCGCGACATCTATGGCGTTGGCTCCCGGGAGCTGGTTGATACCGATCAGTCCGGCCTCCTTGCCGTTCACCCGGGAGACGGTGCCGTAGCTGTTGCTCCCCAGTTCGATTTTGGCGACGTCGCTCAGATGGAGCACGGAGCCGTTCTCGCCCGTCCGTAGAATTATGTCGCCGAACTGCTGAGGGGTTGTAAGGCGACCCTGGGATGTGAGGGTGAACTGGAAGGGGGTGTTTGTCTTAGAGGGCGCGGCCCCGGCAGAACCGGCGCTGACCTCCATGTTCTGCGCCTCGATCGCGGCCATCACGTCGGCTGGAGTAATCCCGCGGGCCTGCATTCGGTCGGGGTCGAGCCAGACGCGCATACTGTATTCGCCGGAGCCGAAAGCCTGGGCCTGGCCGACACCGTCGACACGCGACAGCGGGTCGATAATATGGAGCTGGGCGTAGTTAGTCAGATATAGCGCGTCGTAGCGCCCGGGATCGTCGCTTTCGAGGGCGATGAACAGGAGTATGCTCGAGGAGCGGGAGCTTACGTCGACCCCCTGGCGGGTGACCGCGGAGGGGAGCCGCGGCTCGGCGCGGTCGACGAGGTTCTGCACCTTGACGGTCGCGTCGTCGAGGTTGACGCCGTTCTCGAAAGTCACCGTAAGGCTGTAGGAGCCGTCGGATCCGGAAGAGGAACTCATATACATCATTCCCTCCACTCCGTTGACGGCCTGCTCGATAGGAACTCCGACGGTTTCGGCGACGGTCTGGGCGTCGGCTCCGGGGTAAGTGGCCGAGACGTTGACGGTCGGGGGCGTGATGTCGGGGTACTGGGCCACCGGCAGGGATTTGACGGTCACCAGCCCGACGAGAATCATCATAATCGCCAGGACGGTGGCGAAAATCGGGCGGTCTATGAAGAACTTCGAGAACATAAGGCAGCGTGATTACTTGGGTTGTGGGGTTGGCTTCGCGGCATCGCCGACAGGCTTGACGGTCATACCGTCGCGCACTTTGAGGAGGGCGCGGGTGACGTATCGGTCAGAGGGTGTCATCCCCTTGGTGACGATCCGGAGTGAGTCGGCTATCAGTTCGCCAACCTCGAGTGGGGTGTAGACAATCTTGTCGGAATCATTGACGAGATAGACGTATTTTCCGAGCTGGTCAGTGCCGATCGCGGCATCGAGAATCATCATCGCGCGAGGGTCGACCGCTACGGGGAGATGGACGGAGCAGTACATTCCCTGGCGCAGCTCGCGGTCGCGGTTGTCGATGTCGAGGCGCATGCGGATAGTGCCGGTCGCCTGGTCGACCTCGATTCCGGAATAGTTGAACTTGCCGAAGAAGGTCTTGGCGATGGAGTCGCCGAAGGTGACAGGTACGCTGTCGAGGCGGACGCGTTTTCCTTCAGGGGTTTCCGTAAGCTGGAGGAAGCGGTTGTCGGTGACGGAGAAGTTTGCCCGGACGATAGAGTCGTTGACGATAGAAGCGACGGTAACAGGCGCTCCCTCCCCGCCGACATACGCCCCGATGGTGTATGCCGGCGCGGAGACCTGTCCGGCGAAGGGCGCCCTGACAGTACACCATCCGAGCATCTGGCGGGCGTTGGCGACCGCGGCGCGGCAGTTCTTGATCTGGGCCTGGGCCTCGCGCCAGTTGCTTTCGGCCTGTATAACGTCCATTTTACTTACAGCGTCGCTTTCGAGGGCCTTCTTCATCGCCTCGTACTGGCGGGAGGCGAACTCCTCGGAGGCGATCGCGCTGGCGAGCTGCGCCTCGGCCTGCTGGAGCTTGTTGGTGTAAGTCGTCGGGTCGATTGAGAGGAGCGGCTGGCCCTGGCGCACATAGTCGCCGTCGTTGTAGTGCTTGGCGATGATGTTTCCGCTGACGCGGGCCACAATGTCGGCCGAACGGGAGCTTTTGAGATAGCCGGGGAATGTCTGGTGGATTACTACCGAGTCGATTACCGGGCGCGCTACGGTTACCTCCATCGGGCCTTCGGCGGGAGTGGAGCTTTTATGCGAGCAGGCCGCGGCAGTGCCGAGGAGCCCGAGAAGGGTCAGGGGGATGATAGCTTTCATATGCTTATTCTTCGTTATAACCTCCGCCGAGAGCCTCGTAGAGGGACACGAGGGCCTGGAGGGAGGTCGCTTTCGCGGTTACCAGGTTGTTTTCAGAGGATAGGGCGTTTAGCTGGGCGGTAATGACGTCGCTCATGGGGGAGAGGGAGTTCTTGTAGCGGTCGAGGGCGAGGGTAAGTGCCTCGGTATTCTGTTCGATGACTTTCTGGATTATACCCTGCTGTTCGAGGGAGGAATAGTAGGTAGAGATGGCATTGTCGGCCTCCTGGACGGCGGTCATGACGGTAAGCCGGTAGGTCGCGGCGGAGGCTTCCAGGTTCTCGCGGGCGCTCTGCACGGCATATTTCCGGTTCAGGCCGTCGAAGAGGGTCCAGGAGAGGGTCGGGGCGATTTCGTAGGTGAAGGAGTCAGAGGTAAACAGGTTTGAGAACTCCCTGGCGGAGGTCCCTATTGAGCCGTTGAGGGTGAGGGTCGGGAGAAATTCTTTTTTTGCGATTCAGGCCTGGGCGGCGGCCGCGGCGAGTTCCGCCTCGGCCTTGGCTATGTCGGGGCGCCGTCGAAGTAGATCGGCAGGGACCCCCATCGCCACTTCCTCGCGGCTTTCGGGAAGGGACCCGGGGGCTGAGAGCCACGCCTCGACCGCCTGGGGATATTCCCCGATGAGAATGGCCAGGGCGTTGATGGCGCGTCGGATCGAGTTGCGGAGCATCGGGACGGAGGCCTGGGTGGAATAGTAAGTTCCCCAGGCCTGGGCGACGTCGAGCTTCGAGGCAAGTGTGGTTTCGAAACGAGCCTCGGCGATTTTGACGGTCTTCATCTGGCGCTCGGAATGGGCTGTCGCGATGGCGTATTGCTGCTGGTACTGGCGGAGGGTTATGTAGGTCGAGGCGATCTGGGCGGCGAGGCTTACCATCGTGCCGGCGTATTCGGCGCGGGAGGCGCGGTATTCGGCCTTTTTCTCGCTGACACCGGCGGCTACTTTGCCGAATATGTCGATTTCCCAGGAGGCGGAGAGTCCGGCGTTAAAGAATGATGCCGGTTCGGGGCGGTATGATTTACCTTTGCCCAGGGCGCCGCTTGAGCGCGAACGGCTCCAGCCCAGGTCGAGGCCCACCGATGGCATCCATCCCGAGCGGGCCTGCCCGACGGCCGCACGGGCCATTTCGGAGCGGCGATGGGCGATTTCAAGGTTGTAGTTCCGCTCCATTCCGAGGGTTACGAGAGAGTCGAGAACAGGGTCGGCGAACTGGCGCCACCACTTGTCGGAAACTTCGGGGGCCTGCTGGATGTGGGCCGGTTCCCAGGCCCAACGTTCGGGTATTTCCGGGGCGCCGGCTCCGGGAGATTCTGCCAGCGCGCCCGCGGCGGCCAGCGCAGTCGAAACGGTAAGGAGGGCAAATCGTTGAAACATCATTATTCGTAGTTCTGATCCCTTGGATTGCCAGCGGGGAGCCAAAGCCCCCGATACGGCTCTTAATGATTCTAAAACGCCCCGCGGGAGCGGTTGGTTCGATAGCGCGGCGAGTGTTTTTTATCCAAAATTTTGCAAATATTGGCGGAAACAATTAACTTTGGGACATAATATTATATGGTATAAATCAGATGAACCAGTCTATATTTCACAAATTCGGCCTGGCGGCGGTAGTCGCCTTGGCAGCCGGAGGGTTTGCCGGAGCGCAGACAACCCTCGGAATACTCGACCGCGGGCGCCTCGCCGAGACCCGCGCCAGGATATCGCAGACCCCGTCGCGCTCGGGAGAGGAGGCGGAAATCAGCGTCATGGTACGCTATGCGTCGGCCGACGCTTTGGCGGCGCTCGAGGCTGCAGGGGCCAAGGTGCTCCATTCGGAGAAAACGACGGCCCTGGTATCGATGCCGGCCGCCCGGGTAGAGTCTCTTTTGCAGACGCCGGGAATCAGTTCCGCGTCGCTTTCGCGCCGTGTCAGGAAACTCAACGACAAGGCCCGGGCGGCATCGAACGTCGACGCCGTACACGCGGGCGAGGGGCTTGACCGCGCCTACAAGGGGAAGGGGGTAATCGTCGGGATTTTCGACATGGGCTTCGACCCGAACCATATCATGTTCCAGGGTAGCGACGGCAACAGCCGCGTGTCGCATATGAACACGTACATGAAACGTTATGAGGGTGTCGCGCCGACGGTCAGCCGCAACGAGACCCCGACGGCGATTGCCCGGTTTACGACAGACTCGTCGGACGACACGCACGCTACCCATGTGATAGGTACCGCCGCCGGTTCCTTCTCCGAAGGCCCGGATGCCGACTACGCCGGGGTGGCCCCCGAGGCGGAAATCTTCATGTGTGGCGGCTACGGATATACCGACGAGATGATGCTCGCGTTCGATGATATGACGAAGTACGCCGCCAGCGTCGGGAAGCCTCTTGTCGTGAACCTGTCGCTTGGCGACAACGAGGGAGCGCACGACGGGACGGACGAGTTCTCGGTGATGCTCGACGAGGTTGCCGAGCGCACGGGAGCGCATTTCTTCCTGGCCTCGGGCAATGAGGGGGACTACGGAATCGGCCTCTACAAGGAGTTCGGCGGCGACGACACGGTTCTCCGCACCTGCCTGGCCCCGGACGACAGCTATGGGTCCTCATATTACTCCCTCCCCACGAAAGGAAACATTGAGATATGGAGCGAGGACGCTACGCCGTTCAAACTCTACATCGACCTGGTTGACAAGACCGCGCCGTCGGCTCCCGTGACTTCGATCGAGATTCCGCAGGGTGGCGGGATGTATTTTGCCAACGGCGCGACCCCGACTGGTGTAAGCGCGGGGAAAATCAACCGCGCCGACACCCAGTTCAACTCGGTTTATTCGCAGAGCTATATCGGTGCGGAAACGGAGGTCTCGCTTCAGAACGGGCGCTTCTACTCGGTCGTTTCGTTCGACCTTACGGCGCGTTCCGCGTCGGCGAAGCGCAACTACAATATGGCGCTCCGCATCGAGGGACAGGCCGGGCAGAAGGTTTATGCTTACGTCAATACCAGCTACGACAATTACAGCGGGGCGTATTTTCCCGTGTCTTTCGATAGCTTCAATCTGCCGGGCTACACCTCGTCGGACGGCAACGGCTCGATTTCGGGGATGGCGTGCGGCCGCAACACTATCGCCGTCGGCGCTTACGCGACCCGCAACATCGCCTCGGACGCTTTCTATGAAAAAGACCAGCCGATCGGGGAGCCGGTATATTTCTCCTCCTGGGGTAATATACCCGGAGGCCGGGTGAAGCCGGACATCAGCGCTCCGGGCTTCCTGATTGTAAGCTCCATGTCGGGCCCGTATGTCGCAGCCAACAACCGCGACCTGTCGAACTTCGGTACGCCTAAATATTACCAGTACACCGATCCGGCCACTTCCAAGACCCATTACTGGACTTACATGGCGGGCACGTCGATGGCTACCCCGTTCATGACCGGCGTGGCGGCCCTCTGGCTGGAGGCCAACCCGAACCTCACCACCGAGGATATCCGCACTATCGCGCGGGAGACCGCGATGATGTCGGAAGCTCAGAATCCTAAATGGGGCACGTCGGGGAAGGTCGACGCTCTCGCCGGGCTGAAAATGGCGATCGGATATTCCGGGGTCGCCAACGTGGAGGCCGACGGGGAGAAAGAGAGCATCGTTGTCACTTCCAAGGGGGGCGCTCTTTACGAGGTCTTCGCTCCCGCCGACGAAGCGGTTTCGGCCGAGGTCTATGACCTTTCCGGCGCGCGGCTGCTGACGACTGAGGGAGCGGGAACGGTCAGCATCGACCTTTCTGCGCTTCCTTCGGGTATTTACCTGATGAGGGCTTCGACCCCGCGCTCGACCCGCTCGATGAAGCTCGCGATTTAAAACAGGATGGTTAGACCCCTCGCCGCCGCGGCGGCTCGCACCAGGAACAGAACAACCGCCATTTCCGAGAAGGAGATGGCGGTTGTTCTGTTCTGATATTTGGATTTGGCGTCCGATTAGCGGTCAGCGGCCCCAGCGGGAGCGCTGGAGTTCGGCGAGGCGGGCTTCGGCGGGGTTGTCGGCGGGGCTCCAGAAGCGGGCGCCTTCAAGGCGGTCGGGAAGGAACTGCTGGCGGACGAAATGGCCGGGATAGTCGTGGGCGTACTTGTAATCGGCTCCGTAGCCCATCTCCTTCATCAGCGAGGTCGGGGCGTTGCGGATATGGAGAGGGACCGGAAGGTTGCCCGACGAGCGCACTTCGGCCAGCGCGGCGTCAATCGCCAGGTAGGCGGAGTTGCTTTTTGCCGACGTAGCTAGATAGACGGTACACTCGGCCAGGGGGATTCTCCCCTCAGGCATTCCGATTTTCTTTATTATGTCGTAGGTGGCGTTCGCGAGGAGCATGGCGTTCGGGTTCGCCAGGCCGATATCTTCGGCGGAGAGGATTACGAGACGGCGGGCGATAAACTCGGGGTCCTCCCCTCCGTCGATCATGCGGGCGAGCCAGTAGACCGCGGCGTCGGGGTCTGAGCCGCGGACGCTTTTTATGAAAGCGGATATGATGTCGTAGTGCATGTCTCCCTGCTTGTCGTATGCCGCGGGGTTCTGCTGGAGGGAGCGCGTCACGAGTTCGTCGGAAATCAGGAGGGGTTCTCCGGCGGGGGTCGACTGGTCGAGGAGGTCGAGGATATTCAGAAGTTTGCGGGCGTCGCCGCCGGAGAATCGGAAGAGCGCGTCGGTCCCCTCTACTTTTACGTCGCGGGAGGAGAGGATCTCGTCCTGAGACAGGGCGCGGTCGAGGAGGGTCTGCAGTTCCGGGGCCTCGAGGGGTTTGAGAGTGTAGACCTGGGCGCGGCTGAGAAGGGGGCGGATTACCTCGAAGGAGGGGTTTTCGGTTGTTGCGCCGATGAGGGTCACTATTCCCTGCTCGACGGCTCCGAGAAGGGAGTCCTGCTGGGACTTGCTGAAACGGTGGATTTCGTCGATGAAGAGAATCGGGCGCCCCTGGGAGAACATCGAGCGGGCGTCGGCCCGGCACCGGTCGATTACCTCGCGCACGTCCTTTACCCCGGCGGTAACCGCCGAGAGGGTGTAGAACTGCGATTTGGTGGTGTTCGCTATGATACGGGCGATGGTGGTCTTCCCGACTCCGGGAGGGCCCCATAGGATGAAGGAGCTGACGTTTCCGGAGTCAATCATCCGGCGCAGTATTCCGCCCGGCCCGACGAGGTGGGTCTGGCCGATATATTCGTCAAGGTTCTTTGGGCGAAGCCTTTCAGCGAGAGGTGCGAGCATAATATATTTTATTTACTACAAATTTACGGCTTTTGGTGACGAGAGGAACGGGCACGGGTGTTAACATTGCTTAATTCTCGCATCGGAAGGGGAGTGGGCGCTCCGCTGTGTCGGCTATTTTAGTTAATTTTACAAACTGAACAAAGCGCCCCCGCGGAGTGTTCCCCAATAAACAACAAATCAACTATATTATGGCAAACCAGGACAACGGAAGAGGGATACCTTCCACGATGAGAACCGTCTTCGGAATTTTCATGATCATAATCTACGTCGGGATGGGCATACTGCTCTTCATCGACTTCTTCGACTTTTCCGCCGGATGGCAGTGGCTACGCTGGGTCGGCGGCTCGCTGTTCGTTGTTTACGGGCTGTGGCGCGCGTACCGCCAGTTCTCCGGGATAGATTCCTCGATTTGAAAGGGGAGTCAGTCGGATGCCTCGCGGCGGCGGAAATTAATATGAATTAATAGGAAAAGTTTCCTTTTTTGAGAAACTTCTGTTAACTTTGCTTGTCGTTAGCAGTCTAACGTATAAGAATCCCGCCGCAGAGCTTCGCTAACCGGCCCGGACGGGTTTCCGACAACTATCTTTCTTACCTGAAAAATGAAATTCGGCAACATATACGCAATGGCGCTCGCCGCCGCCCTGGTGCTCCCCCTGGGAGCGTGCGAGGGTAAGGGTGGCAAGCGGCAGCTCCCGACGGGCAACACGTCGACTTCCGGCACGGTGGTAATTGCCGCCGACGCTTCGTTCCAGAACATCGTACAGGAGGAAATCGACGTTTTCGAGTATTGCTATCCGGGTGCGTCGATACTCGCCCGGTATGCCGACGAGCACGCCGTGGTCGACTCGCTGCTGTTCGGCTCGGCCCGTTGCGCCGTTATTTCCCGCGAGCTGACCAAGGACGAAATCTCCTTCCTCCGCGACAAGCGGCATATCGCCAAGACAAAGAAAATAGCGGTTGACGCGATTGCCGTAATCGTCAACGACGAGAATCCGGTCGAGAACCTCTCGATCAGCGAGCTGCGCGAGATTCTCAGCGGCGAGGTGACGGAGTGGGGGCAGCTTTCTCCGACCAAGCTGGGCAAAATCCAGGTCGTGTTCGACCACAGCGGGTCGTCGGTCGTGAAATTCATGGCCGATTCCGTGCTCCGCGGCGCGAAGTTCGCCCCGACTGTAGCCTCCGCGGAGACGATGCCGGCTGTTTTCGAGGCGGTAAAGGAGCGTAAGGACGCGATCGGCCTCGTCAGCGTAAGCTGGATTTCCTCCGACCTCAAGAGCGCCGACCTTTCGACGGAAGAGCGCCTGAAAACCCTGGAAGTCGACGACACGACGGCCACATCGTTCACCGACGAGGTGAAAGTGCTCCCGATTCGCCGCGATAATTCCCTGACCGCCTACAAGCCCTACCAGGCGTATATCTTCGACGGGCGTTACCCGTTGTTCCGTTCCATTTGGATGGTTAACACCGGCGCCGCCGGCTCGCTCGCTTCGGGCTTCTTCTCGTTCGTGACCTCGTTCCGCGGCCAGAAGCTCATACAGCAGACGGGGGTGCTTCCCGCGACGGTCCACCAGCGGATGGTGGAGGTCGAATAAACCTCTCCCCCCCAATCCCAGTGCAAACTACAAATAGCTTAAACATAACAGACAAATGAAATCAAAACTCCTTCTCAGCCTGCTCTTAGGCTCGGCCCTGGGTCTGTCGGCCCAGGGATTCAAGGACGGCGTGGAATACTACCGCGCCGACCAGCCCGAGGAAGCTCTGATTATCCTCACCAACACTCTCAACCAGCCCGGCACCGAGCAAGCCACTTCCTACTACTACCTCGGCCAGATCGCGATGCAGAAAGGCGACCAGGCAAAGGCCAAGGAATACTTCGACAAGGGTCTCGCCGCCGACCCCAACAACGGCTACAACTATGTAGGCCTCGGCGCGCTCGCGCTCGCCAACGGCAACGCCGGGCAGGCCAAGGATTATTTCAAGGACGCCAAGGGTAAGGCCAAGAAAGACGCCGACGTGCTGACGGAAATCGCCCGCGCCTACTTCATCGCCGACCCCGTGAAGTACGCTACCGAGATTGACAAGGCTCTCGCCGACGCCAAGAAGGCCGACAAGCGCGCCGCCGCTCCCTTCATCCTCGAAGGTGACCGCCTGGCTCCGACCAATGTAGGCGACGCCGCCGGTATGTACGAGATGGCCGCCCAGTTCGACCACGACGCCAAGGTCCCCGACCAGCACCCCGAGGCATATGTGAAATACGCCCGCACCTACTTCCGCGTCAACCCGCAGTTCGCGATCCAGAAGCTGAAAGACCTTCTGTCGTACCAGCCTAACTCAGCCCTCGCACAGCGCGAACTCGCCGAGAAGTACTACGACAACAACCAGCTCACGATGGCCGCCCAGCAGTACGAGCAGTACATCCAGAACCCCAACTCCTTCAAGAAGGACAAGCAGCGCCTCGTAGGGCTTCTCTTCTTCGCCCAGCGCTACCCCGAGAGCTACGCGCTCGCCGGAGAAATCCTCAAGGAGGAGCCCGCGAACTTCTACATGCAGCGCATGCAGTTCTACAACAAGAAGGCCATGGGGGAGAAAGAAGCCGCCAAGGCTGCTGCCGAAACCCTTATGAGCAACCCGAAAGCCGAACTTAACTCGCAGGACTACACCCAGTACGGCGAGCTGCTTCAGGATATGGGCGACGACTCCACAGCCGTGCTTATGTACGAGAAGGCCGTCGGCGCTTCTCCCGAGAAGTTCTCCCTGCTGAAAGACCTTTCGAGCGCCTATAACCAGGCCCATATGTTCGACAAGGCCGCCGAGGCGATGGAGCGCTACATGGCCGCATCGGGCGATGACAACCTGAACGACCAGCTTCAGCTCGCCCTCCGCTGGAACGCCGTTGCGGCTTCCAAGATGGAGACCGACTCCGTAGCCTCCCAGGCCGCTTCGCAGAAGGCTCTCGCCGCTATCGAGAAGGTAAAGGCTGAAATCAGCGACAACCCCATCGTGCTCAACAACTACGCCCGCATCCTGATGACTGCCAACCGCAACGTCTACGACCAGGCTGTATATGACGCCGACCTCGCCACCCTGGCATGCCTCGACGCGGACCCCACCAACCTGGAGAAGCGCAAGTCGATGTACACCCAGGTGCTCGGCCGTCTCGGCAACTACGAGATTTCCAACCTCAAGGATGTCGACAAGGCCCGCGCGACCTTCACCCGCTTCTACGAGATTTCTCCCTCGGAAGAGTTGAAGGCCTACCTCGAGACCCTCGCTCCCGCCGAAGCGAAATAAGGCTTAACGCAACGAACTATAATGACCGCGCCCCGGTTTCGGGGCGCGGTTTTTTGTCGGCAAATTAGGAAGAGAATGAACAAAATATGTTAAAAATGCTTTTTAGTAGTATAAAAGGAAATTGAATAACGACTGACAAAAGGAGCTATCATATGAACAAGACAGGGCGCTCGCTATTCTGGGCGGGATTCATATTGACAATCGCGGTTGTCGCGGGATTTATCGTGATGATGATTATCGGGGTCGCTCCGTTCACGACGTGGGTTTCGGCGCTGACGCTCTGCGGGCTGGTGCTTGTCGGGGCGTTGCTTATGTATCTCGGGCGCGCTTTCGAGCGGGGTTCGGGGCCGGGGACCGACAGCGGCGATGATTGAAAGTGTATAGAGTATGTGTCGTAGATTACGACCTGCTGCGGGGAACGTGATTTGGTTTTCCCCGCAAAAGCGCGTAAATTCGCGGTTATGGAAGTGATTTACGAGGATAACCATATAATAGTTGTCAACAAGGCTCCCGGCGAAATCGTGCAGGGGGACAAGACGGGCGACGAGCCGCTTGTCGAAATTCTGAAACGATGGATCAAGGAGAAGTACGCCAAACCGGGCAACGTGTTCTGCGGAGTGGTACACCGTCTTGACCGCCCGGTAGGGGGGCTGGTGGTATTCGCCAAGACCTCCAAGGCGCTTGAGCGGATGAACCGTCTTTTCCGCGACGGGGAGGTACACAAGACTTACTGGGCGATAACCCGCGGGATTCCCAAAGAGCCCGCGGCGGAGCTGCGCCACTGGCTTCGCCCGGTAGAGAAGAATAACAAGTCGTATCTGTCCGACGAACCCCGCGAAGGGGCCAAGGAGGCGCGTCTGCGCTATCGCCAGATTGCTTCCACGGAGCGTTACCGCCTGCTCGAAGTAGAACTGCTCACGGGACGCAAGCATCAGATCCGCGCGCAGCTCGCCTCGATAGGGTGCCCGGTAAAGGGTGACCTGAAATATGGCGACAAGCGTTCGAACCCCGACGGCAGCATTTCCCTCATGGCGCGCCATATAGAGTTCGTCCACCCCGTAAGCGGCAAGATAATTTCCCTTACCGCCCCGGTGCCGGAGGATAACCTCTGGAAAGCGCTTGAGGCGGACGCCCTCGGCAGTGCTCCTGCGGAAATCAAGGAGGACGAAGTGAAAGATGTAAGGAAGGAGGATTGAGCGATGGAAAAGAAAGACCTTAGAATCGTGTTTCTCGGAACCCCCGACTTCGCCGTTGAGAGTCTGCGGCGCATAGTCGACGAGGGGTATAATGTTGTCGGCGTGGTGACGATGCCAGACAAGCCGGCCGGCCGCGGCCACAAGATGTACCAGTCCCCTGTCAAGGAGTTCGCCCTTGAGCGCGGACTGAAACTGATGCAGCCCGTTAAGCTGAAGGACCCGGAATTTGTAGAGGAGCTGCGTTCGCTTGATGCGGACCTGTTTATCGTGATCGCGTTCCGCATGCTGCCGGAGGTGGTATGGACGATGCCGAGGCTCGGGACGTTCAACCTCCACGCCTCCCTGCTCCCTCGCTACCGCGGGGCCGCTCCCATCAACTGGGCGGTAATCAACGGCGACCGCGAGACCGGGGTCACGACCTTCTTCCTGAAACACGAGATCGACACGGGGGACATCCTGCGCCAGGAGCGCGTCGAGATCGGCGAGGATGAGAATGTCGGGTCGGTACATGACCGCCTGATGGTTCTCGGCGCGGAGCTGACGCTCGACACTATCAGCCATATTCTCGCGGGTGACCTGAAGCCGTGCCCTCAGGACGAGCTTACAGGAGGCTCGGAACCGACCCCGGCGCCGAAGATATTCCGCGATACCTGCCATCTGGACTTCTCCCGTCCGGCGGAAGAGGTAAGGAACCTCGTCCGCGGCCTTTCGCCATACCCCGCGGCGTGGTTCGAACTGCGCGACGCTGAGGGTGACGCGGAGAGCGCCCCCCTGTCGGTGCTCAAAGTATTCGAGAGCCGCCGCGCGGGCGCGAGCCGCCTCGCTGCCGGAGAGGTGTCGGCCGAAGTGGGTAGCCTGACCGTTGGCTGCGGCGACGGCGAAGCCCTTGAAATAACCGAAGTGCAGCCGTCGGGCAAACGGCGCATGACCGCCGGGGAATTTCTCCGCGGGGCGCGGCTGCCGGACAAGCTCGTCGCGAGGTAGGACTTATGGAGGTTAAGATTAAGAATATGGTGTGCCAGCACTGCGTGCGGGCCGTAGAACGGGCGCTTAACGACGCCGGATTCGAGGTGCTCGACGTGGAGCTTGGAAGAGCGAGAATCGGCGGCGGCCAGCTTTCGGAAAAAGCGCTTGCGCGGATTGACGCGGCGTTGCGCTCCGAGGGTTTCGAGCGGGTTACCGACCCGCGGGACGCGGTAGTCGAGCGGGTGAAGCACGCGATTATGAACCACGTCAGGGAGGAGAACTGCAAGTTCAACCTGTCGGCGTGCCTGGCGGACCATGTCGGAATCGAGTATGACACCCTGAGCCGTATCTTTTCAGCCCGGGAGGGGCGCACGATCGAGAAGTATTTCATCGCCCAGCGCGTCGAGCTGGTCAAGGAACTGCTCGGCTACGGCACTCTGACGCTTACCGAAATCGCCGACAAGGCCGGATATTCGAGTGTGGCCCATCTGTCGCGCCAGTTCAAGGCGGTCACCGGCCTTACCCCGACGCAGTATCTCGCCGATATGGCGGCATCGTCGAGGATTCCTTTGTCAGAGGTGTAACGCGGGATTGTGCAACGCGGGCGCGGAAGCGTGTAACGCGTCTGAGGGAAATTCGTCGTAACTTCGCGGTATAAGAATTACGACCTATGGATTTTACGCATTTCCTATATTCATTGATGGCGATTGTCAACGCGATGTCGCCCTACGTCCTGCTCGGATTCCTGGTTGCGGGGCTGCTGCATGTTTTCGTGCGCCCTGAGGTAATGGCCCGGCATCTTGCCGGGGGAGGGTGGAAGCCCGTCGTCAAGGCGGCGCTGTTCGGCATCCCCCTGCCTCTCTGCTCGTGCGGGGTACTCCCCGCGGCCGTGGCGCTCCGTCGCCGCGGGGCGTCGAAAGGGGCCGCGACCTCGTTTCTGATTGCCACGCCGCAGACAGGCGTTGACTCTATCGCCGCCACATATTCTCTTCTCGGCCTCCCGTTCGCCATAATCCGCCCGATCGCGGCTCTGTTCGGAGCGGCCGCGGGAGGGATGGCGGTCGACCGCGCTGACCGCGATGGCGCGACCGACCCCGGAGCCTTCGAGGCGGAAAAGGCGGAAGAGATGCCGCGCACCTTCGGCGGAAAACTCCTGGAGGCGGTGCGCTACGGGCTGGTTGACATGGTGGCCTCCGTCGGCAAATGGCTGGTTATCGGCCTGGTCGTCGCGGCCCTGATCACGGTCTTCGTCCCTGACGAGCTGTTTGTGCGCCTGAGCGCCTATCCGGTCATTGCGATGCTGCTGATGGTTCTTGTGGCCGTCCCGATGTATGTCTGCGCGACCGGGAGCATACCTATCGCCCTGTCGCTGATGTTGAAAGGGCTGACCCCCGGAGTGGCGTTCGTGCTGCTGATGGCCGGACCCGCCGCCAACTTCGCGTCGGTTATGGTTATAGGGCGCGCCATGGGGCGGAAGGCGACAGCCGTGTATGTCGGCTCGGTGGTGCTTACCGCGTTGGTATTCGGAATGATAATCGACTATCTGCTACCCGCCTCCTGGTTCCTCCCGGCGGTAACGAGCCTTGACCCCGCGTGCCACCACGGCCTCGGTATATTCGAGACGCTCTGTTCCGCGCTTCTCGCCGGGCTCCTGATTTACGCGGCGGTAAGGAGCCGCCGACACAAGGGGCATCCGCACTGCGCGTGCGGCGATGCCTGCTCCTGCGCCACTTGCGACGATAACTCTAAAAACGATACAGAAATGATACCTACCAACACTTACAAAATCGACGGCATGGCGTGTGCCCACTGCCGCATGACAGTTGAAAAAGCCCTCTCGGCGCTTCCCGGCGCGCAGGAGGTCAGCGTGGACCTTTCCAAGGGGACCGCGACCGTTACCGGCTCGGTCGGGAAGGCCGCGGTCGAGAAGGCCGTGCTGCTTGCCGGATTCAGTTTCGGAGGGGTTCTTCCCGGTTGACAAATTCTTTCGCGACAGTAATGGAAGTTTCGGGGATTTTGCGTAACTTTGTTGGCAAAATAATCCCCCCGAACCAATGAACACCAACAGTCTGGTTTCTATCGCCGACCTGGGAAAGGAGCAGATTCTGCGCCTCCTGGAGTCGGCTCGCTTTTTTGAGGAGCACCCCAACCACAAGGTGCTTGACGGCAAGGTAGTCGCCACGCTCTTCTTCGAGCCGTCGACGAGGACGCGCCTTAGTTTCGAGACCGCGGTCAACCGCCTGGGTGGCCGAGTGATAGGCTTTTCCGACGCTTCGACGACCTCCTCGTCGAAGGGGGAGACGCTGAAGGACACCATCAAGATGGTGTCGAACTACGTCGACCTGATTATCATGCGCCACTATCTCGAAGGGGCCGCCAGATACGCGACGGAGGTCACCGATACCCCGATTGTGAACGCGGGGGACGGCGCCAACCAGCACCCCTCGCAGACGATGCTCGACCTCTATTCGATTCTGAAGACGCAGGGCACTCTCGAGAACCTGACGATTACCCTCGTCGGGGACCTCAAATACGGGCGCACGGTCCACTCGCTCCTGATGGCGATGAAGTATTTCAAGCCCCGGTTCCGCTTCGTCGCCTGCGACGAGCTGCGGATGCCCCGCGAGTATGTCGAGTTCTGCCGCGAGCAGGGGATTCCCTTCGAGGAGCACACGGAGCTTACCCGCGAGGTAATCGACTCGTCGGACATTATATATATGACCCGCGTGCAGCGCGAGCGCTTCGCCGACCTGGAAGAGTATGAGCGCGTGAAGGACTTCTACACCCTCCGCAATTCGATGCTCGAGACCTCGAAGCCGAACCTGAGAATCCTCCATCCGCTCCCCCGCGTCAACGAAATAAACCAGGATGTCGACGACAATCCCAAGGCTTACTATTTCGACCAGGCGCGCAACGGCCTCTTTGCCCGCGAGGCGATTATATGCAACGCCCTGGGCATAGATGTCGAGCAACTCAAAAAGGAAACGCTAAACACCCTCTAAATGAGCAACAGCAAGAAAGAACTGGCGGTAGCGGCCCTGCGCAACGGCACCGTCATCGACCATATCCCCTCCGACGCTCTTTTCAAATGCGTCAAGATACTGGGGCTTACAGAGATGAGCCACCAGCTCACCATCGGCAACAATCTCCACAGCGAGCGCCTGGGGCTCGGCACGAAGGGTATCATCAAGGTCGCCGACGTGTTTTTCCCGGAGGATATGCTTAACAGGATCGCGCTCGTGGCTCCGACTGCCGTGGTCAACACAATCCGCGACTACGAGGTTGCCGAGAAGCGCCCGGTTGCTCTTCCCGCGACAATCCGCGGCATCGTGAAGTGCGACAACCCGAAGTGCATCACCAACAACGAGCCGATGGCCACTCGCTTCGATGTCGTCGAGGACAAGCCCGGGTTCGTTCGCTGTTATTACTGCAACCACACGGTTGCCAACTCCCAGGCGACGCTGATCTGATGGCGAAGGAGAAACGCCCGTTAAAGCCGGGCACGATGATCTATCCGCTTCCCGCGGCGCTCGTTACCTGCGGCGTCTCGCCGGAGGAGTCGAACATGCTGACCGTAGCGTGGGTAGGGACGGTCTGCACCAACCCGCCGATGTGCTACATATCGGTGCGTCCCGAGCGCCATTCCTATCCGATTATCAGGGAAAACATGGAGTTTACCATCAACCTGACGACCAAGGAGCTTGCCAGGGCGACCGACTGGGCCGGAGTGCGCAGCGGAGCCGACTACGACAAGTGGAAGGAGACGGGGCTGACCCCTCGGCCCGGGCGGATGGTGCGCTCCCCCTATATCGAGGAGTCGCCCCTGAACATCGAGTGCCGGGTCAAGTCGGTAATCCCCCTTGGAAGCCACCATATGTTCCTGGCCGACATTGTAAACGTGTTGGCCGACGAGGAGCTTTTCGACCCAGCGACCGACGCGCTGAACCTCGAGGGTGCCGGGCTGGTGAACTACACCCACGGCCATTATTTCGAGCAAGGCCCCGAAATTGGGCGTTTCGGCTTTTCGGTGAAAAAGAAATAGGCCGGTAATGATTAATTTTTAGAAACCAACACAAAAATCACATATCAAAATGAAACGCGACGACGCTATTTTCGACATTATCAACCGCGAACACCAGCGCCAGAAAAAGGGCATCGAGCTGATCGCTTCCGAGAACTTCGTGTCACCCCAGGTTATGGAGGCCATGGGTTCCTGCCTGACGAACAAGTATGCCGAAGGGTATCCCGGCCACCGCTACTACGGCGGCTGCCAGGTTGTCGACGAGGCCGAGAACCTCGCCATAGAGCGCCTCAAGGAGCTGTTCGGAGCGGAGTATGCCAACGTGCAGCCCCATTCCGGCGCGCAGGCCAACATGGCTGTGTTCATGTCGGTTCTCAACGCCGGGGACACCTTCATGGGGATGAACCTCGACCACGGAGGCCATCTCTCCCACGGAAGCCCCGTCAATTTCTCCGGCCTGATGTTCAACGCGATTGGCTATAACGTCGACGAGGCTACCGGGAAGGTCGACTACGACCAGATGGAGGCCCTCGCCCGCGAGAAGCGCCCCCGCCTGATTATCGGCGGCGCGAGCGCCTATTCGCGCGAATGGGACTACGCCCGCATGCGCCGCCTGGCCGACGAAATCGGCGCTATCTTCATGGTCGACATGGCCCACCCCGCGGGTCTGATCGCGGCCGGTCTGCTCGAAAACCCCGTGAAGCACGCCCACATCGTTACCTCCACGACCCACAAGACCCTCCGCGGTCCCCGCGGCGGCGTGATTCTTATCGGCAAGGATTTCGACAATCCTTTTGGCAAGACTACCAAGAAAGGGGAGATTCGCAAGATGTCGTCGCTGATTGACTCCGCCGTGTTCCCCGGAGTACAGGGTGGCCCGCTGGAGCATGTCATCGCCGCCAAGGCTGTCGCTTTCGGTGAGGCCCTCCAGCCGGAATACAAGGAGTACCAGGCCCAGGTCAAGAAGAACGCCGCGGCTATGGCCCAGGCGATGATGGACAAGGGGTACAAGGTGATTTCCGGCGGAACCGACAACCACTGCATGCTGATCGACCTCCGCACCAAGTTCCCCGAACTGACCGGCAAGGTCGCGGAGCGCGTGCTCGTCGAGGCCGACATCACCGCCAACAAGAACATGGTCCCCTTCGACTCCCGTTCTCCCTTCCAGACCTCCGGCATCCGCCTCGGCACTCCCGCCATCACTACCCGCGGCCTCCGCGAGAACGAGATGGGTGAGATCGTAGAGATGATCGACACCGTGCTCTCCGATCCCGAGAACGGACAGACCATCGCCGCCGTGCGCTCCAAGGTGAACGCCATGATGGAGGACCGCCCCATGTTTGCCTGGTAAAACACCCCCCGGCACAACAACCGACCCAGTTATTCCGTTATAGGATAGTTAAAATGCCTATTTGAAAAGATGAAACTGATTCTCTACCGCGTATACCAGGTGCTGATTATGCTCCCGCTGCTGTTGGTGCTGACCGTCTTGGCGGCCACGCTGACGATTGTCGGGTGTTTCTTCGGCCTGTCGCGCTGGTTCGGCTACTGGCCCGCCAAAATCTGGGCCATGCTCTTCTGCTGGCTCTCCTTCGTCAGAGTGACGGTGAAAGGGCGGCAGAATATCGACAAGGATACCTCCTATGTCTTCGTGGCCAACCACCAGGGTGCCTACGACATCTTTTCGATATATGGCTTCCTCGACCATAACTTCCGCTGGATGATGAAGGTCGGGCTGCGCAAGATTCCGTTTGTCGGGAAAGCCTGCGCCGTCGCAGGACATATCTTCGTCGACAACTCCTCCCCGGCGGCAATCCGCCGGACGATGGAGAAGGCCGAAAAGACCCTCCAGGGTGGTATGTCGGTTGTCGTGTTCCCCGAAGGTTCGCGCACGAAAACCGGCCATATGGGCGCGTTCCACAAGGGAGCCTACCAGCTCTCGATGGAGTTCGGCCTGCCGGTTGTGCCCGTCAGCATCGACGGAGCTTATGACGTGCTCCGCCGCGGAGACACCTTCCCGCACTGGGGCCACATCCGCCTGACAATCCACAAGCCGATTCCCGCTCCCGCCGACGAGGCAGACCGCCGCCGCGTCATCGACGCCTCCCGCGCCGCCGTCGCCTCCGCCCTCCCCGAGCGCTTCCGCTGAAATAGTTGAAATAGTGGGCTGAGTGCCCTTGATGTTAGCAACCCCGCCATAAAACTTGCATATTTTATGGCGGGGTTGATTCGTAAGATTGATGCGAGTCTTTACGCTCTTTTAAAATAAAGTGTCTTCGTACGCGTAAGAAGATAAATCAACTGGTTGTCGTTCTTTTATCATCTTTACTATTTTTGACACATCTTTCGCTGATATATTTTTAGGTAAAAAACGAAAAACAGAACCGATTATGTAATCAAGCTCGATTTCAAAACATTTCCAGTTTCTCCCTAAACGTTCACAGACCTCACCTGTTGTACAGCTTCCGCCAAATATATCCACAACAGTATCTCCTTCATCCGTCAGCAATTTAATGAAAAACTCCGGCAACTTGGACGGGAATCTGGCGGGGTGAGCTTTGATTCCAGTATCCTTACAGAGTGTTAAGTATTTGCCATTGCTTTCAGAATTGCTTATTTGCAGGAGGTTGGATGGTATCGCCCCGCCATTGTCTGTGCCAAAACTGGCTGAAATATCATGCCCGGATGGACGTTTTTTAGGCGTGTAAAATTTGTCGGGATTTTCTATGAGCTTCTTCATCCTGTCGGAGTACGGAGCCAGTACCTTGGTGACATCTGCCTTGGGAAAATCGCTCTTGCAGAACCACCATATGGTGTTGACGCTGTCTTTTGACCTGATTTTACGCTTGTTAACCCACTCTATGGGTGACGGTAGTTTAGATGGATTAAACCAGAAAAATTCTTCGGCCAATTTATAGCCGAGGATTTCGCAAAAGTATATTAGTACTTTGTAGTTATACAGGCTTCTGATCGGTTTGCCTTTTTGATAAGCACCGCCCAAATCAATCACTAAGGATCCCGTTTCTTTTAGTTTGGGGTGAAGTTTGGCGGCAAATTGTCCCAGCCACTCTACATATTCAGTTTGTTCCTCATTCCCATACTCTTTTTTGCGCAAAAGTGCGAAGGGCGGCGAGGTTACGACTAAATCAATTGAGTCGTCATCCAATTCGTCTATAAGATTTAAGGAGTCGCCATAGTAGGTGGCTCCTAAATTAGTGGAGTATTTAGGAATTGTGTTCATCTCTAATTGTGGTATGCAAAGGTACGGATAATTATGGAGCTGGCAAAATCAATTCCGAATATAATCGGAGCGATATATTGGAGAACATCTGTAATTTTGCGTTTGTGGAATATACCGATAAAGAGCTTTTAGAGAAAATAGGCTTAAAAATAGCAACCAGACGTAGGGAACTGAATCTTACTCAAGAGGATTTGGCTTATACTGCTGATATAGATAGAACTTATATCGGATATGTAGAAAACGGTAAGCAAAACATTACAGTGTCAATGCTTAATAAGTTTGCTAAAGCTCTGCAATTAGAAATTAAAGATTTTTTCCAATGACTAACGAAGAAGCAATTTCAGAATTAAACAGACTTTTTCCTTATATTAGAGAGTACCAGAAATTAGCCCGTGAGGTGGCTCATATACAGGATATTTTTCAAGACAATGGAGGTAAATTACTCCAAGTGCTTTTAGTAACCGCTTTGAAGAATTTGGATAAGAGTAGGGAGGGTAACGATGCTGTTGATGCTAATGGTAATGAATATGAGCTTAAATCAGTGAACATTCAGCTCACTAAATCTTTTAGTACACACCATCATTTAAACCAAGCCATCATAGAAAAATATCGAAAAGTAGATTGGGTATTTGCTATTTATGATGATATAGAACTATTGGAAATTTACCTGCTTAAACCGAAAATGTTGGAACCATATTATCAGAAATGGGAAAGACAATATAATGAAACTGGGAAAGCCCTGAATAATCCTAAAATACAGGTGAAATATGTCCGACAAAATGGTATAAAGATTTTTACTCATACAGATGATTTTAAACTGTACCAGTCTGTAATAAACGAACCTCTAAAACCGACTTCCTCAAACTGAATATTTAAGCGTCACATCATGTATGCGATATGGCGCTTTTGTTTTCTGTATTTTTCATCTGGGAGAATATGGCAGAATGATTTTCCCGAGGGCGGGGTGAACCCGGCGGGGGAGATGATTGTTACAAGGGTGACAAAACAGGCAGAAGGCCGAAGAGCCGCTGTCAGTTTGTCACCTTTTTTCGTGCCAAGTTGGCGGGGCAGGGTGCCGGACGGCGGCGCTCCGGGCCGCAGGAGGCGGAACCGCGAAGTTTGGCACGGATTATGCAGTATCTCTATTTCGGACGGCGGTTCCCCTCCGATGCGACCGCGGTCCGACTACAGCAAAAGCGCGGCTTTGGCCGCGAACCTTAGAAATAACTAAAAACATATACCACCAATGAAAATCAAACCGCTTGCTGACCGGGTACTCATCCAGCCGACCCCGGCCGAGGAAACAACAATCGCAGGTATCATCATTCCCGACTCCGCTAAGGAGAAACCCCTCCGCGGAACCGTGCTCGCCGCCGGCGAAGGCACCAAGGACGAGAAGATGCAGGTCAAGGAAGGGGACCAGGTACTCTACGGAAAGTATGCCGGGACCGAAATCGAGGTTGAAGGCGAGAAGTATCTGATCATGCGGCAGAGCGACATCCTCGCCGTAATCGAATAAGGGCGTATCATAACTGATAACACCCTTACCATCCGGGCAAGCATCATTCCGATGCTGCTCATAATGAAAAATATTGATTATAATCAAGCACTGAAATGGCTAAAGAAATAAAATTCGACATAAAGGCTCGCGAAGAGCTGAAAAAAGGCGTTGACGCTCTCGCTGACGCCGTGAAGGTAACCCTCGGCCCGAAAGGACGCAACGTTATTATCGAGAAGAAATATGGCGCTCCGCATATCACCAAGGACGGCGTTTCCGTGGCCCGCGAAATAGAGCTTGAAGACGCTTTCCAGAACATGGGCGCGCAGCTCGTAAAGGAGGTCGCCTCCAAGACCGGCGACGACGCTGGCGACGGCACAACCACCGCCACCGTGCTCGCCCAGGCAATCATCACCCACGGACTGAAGAACGTTGCCGCCGGGGCCAACCCGATGGACGTTAAGCGCGGTATCGACAAGGCTGTAGCCGCTATCGTCGAGGGCGTGAAGGCCCAGGCCGAAGAGGTAGGGGACGACTTTAAGAAAATCGAGGACGTCGCCCGCGTTTCGGCCAACAACGACGAGGCTATCGGCCACCTGATCGCCGAGGCCATGAAGAAAGTGAAGAAGGAGGGCGTGATTACCGTTGACGAGGCCAAGGGAACCGAGACCACCGTCGACATCGTCGAGGGAATGCAGTTCGACCGCGGCTATATCTCTCCCTACTTCATCACCAACGGCGAGAAGATGGAGTGCGTCATGGACTCCCCCTACATCCTTCTCTACGACAAGAAGATTTCCAACCTCAAGGATATGCTCCCCATCCTCGAAGCTACCGCCCAGAGCGGCCGCGGCCTTCTGATTATCGCCGAGGATGTCGACCAGGAAGCTCTCGCGACCCTCGTCGTGAACCGCATCCGCGGCTCCCTGAAGGTCTGCGCCGTTAAGGCTCCCGGCTTCGGCGACCGCCGCAAGGAGATGCTCGAGGACATCGCCATCCTGACCGGCGGCGTTGTCATCAGCGAGGAGAAGGGGATGAAGCTCGACGGGGCTAACATCCAGATGCTCGGAACCGCCGAGAAGGTGACCGTCAACAAGGAGAACACCACTATCGTCAACGGCGCGGGCAACAAGGACGCTATCGCCGCGCGTGTCGCCCAAATCAAGGCCCAGATTGAGCAGACCAAGAGCGACTACGACCGCGAGAAACTCCAGGAACGTCTCGCCAAACTGGCAGGCGGCGTGGCCGTGCTCCACATCGGCGCTCCCTCCGAGGTCGAGATGAAGGAGAAGAAAGACCGCGTCGACGACGCCCTGAGCGCTACCCGCGCCGCGATCGCCGAAGGTATCGTCCCCGGCGGCGGTGTGGCCTATATCCGCGCCATCAAGAACGCCGAGGGTCTCCGTGGCTCCAACGAGGACGAGGATACCGGTATCCACATCGTGCTCCGCGCCGTTGAGGAACCGCTCCGTCAGATTGTGGCCAACGCCGGACTCGAAGGCGCCGTCATCGTCCAGAAGGTCAAAGAGGGGAACGCCGACTTCGGCTACAACGCCCGCACCGACCAGTTCGAGAACCTCATGGCTGCCGGAGTCATCGACCCCGCCAAGGTAACCCGCGTGGCTCTCGAGAACGCCGCCTCCATCGCCGGGATGTTCCTCACAACCGAGTGCGTCATCGCCGACAAGAAGGAGGAGACCCCCGCTCCCGCTCCCGCCGGCATGGGCGGCATGGGTGGCATGGGCGGCATGATGTAACCCCCCGCTTCCCGATAACTTAAACATCCGCTATACAACAATCGGAACCGCCCTGCGGACAGGGATGGTCCCGATTGTTTTTCTATGCCTTGACCTATGATTCAGCACTGAAAGCATAATCGTCAAGAGAAGCGGAACTATATTTCTGAGAAGATTTGAAAATGGATTTGGAAAATGGATTTAGAAAAAGTGCGCTGAGGCATTGCGATTTTTTTGCGATTTTTTTGATAAAATGGGCTGTCGCGAGGGTCGAGAAGCTGCTTCCACTCGTTAATGATGATACGCCTGAGGATGATGCGAGTTATATAGAGCTTGTGCTCCTCTCAAATCTTGTCGCTGACTATTCGGAGGCTCATTATTCCGTCGGCAAGCCGACGCTTGTGGAAGTGATAAAGCTGCGTATGTACGAAATGGGGCTTACACAGGCATCGCTGGCGAAACTCATAGGGGTAAGTCCGTCGAGAGTGCGCGATTATCTTTCCGGCAAATCGGAACCAACTCTGAAAATCGGACGAGCCATCAGCAAGAAGCTGGATATCTCTCCCGCTATTGTCCTCGGGGTATGATTTTCGGTCAGATTGCGAGCTGACGGAGTGACGGGCCGGGGCGGCTGGGGATGAACCCCGGGCGGTTTCGCGGCGTTACTATAATAGTAACTAATACTTCTGTGTTATGGCATACAAGATTATAGAAGTCGAGGGTATTGGTCCGGCTTATGCCGCCAAGCTCGAAGAAGCCGCCATCGCGACTACCGACGACCTGCTCAACGCCGCAGCCACGCCGAAAGAGCGCCAGGCGCTTGCCGAGGCTACGGGGATTTCCCCGGCCTTGATCCTCAAATGGGCCAACCATGCCGACCTTTTCCGCATAAAGGGGGTGGCCGGACAGTTCGCCGAGCTGCTCGAAGCCGCCGGGGTTGACACGGTCAAGGAATTCCGCCACCGCGTAGCCGCCAACCTGCACTCCAAGCTCGTTGAAATCAACGAGGCCAAGCATCTCTGCGGACGGGTGCCTTCCGAGGCCGAAATCCAGCGCATGATCGACCAGGCCAAGGAGCTCGCGCCCGTGCTGACTTACTGACAATACTCTCTTATCCAAGTGTAAACGGCGCTGTGTCAAATACTTTTGACACGGCGCCGCTATTTTTATAAGTAAAATGAGAGGGGGTTCGTTAATTTTTCGTAACTTTACAAAAATTTTTGCATATTGCGATTATAGTGCATTTCTGCCAAGAAACAGAATGAAGAAACGACTATTTTTAACGCGCGCTCTGGGACTCCTGATCGCCCTGTTCGCCGGTTCCGCGGCGGCCGAGGCGCAGGTCGAGTTCAAGCGCGGCCTGGAACAGATTTCGTTCATTCCCAAGGGACAATGGATTACCGGGGTCAGCGTCAGCTTCTCGCAGTCTGACCAGGGTAACTACCAGTTCCTCGTGATCGAGAACCTGTCGGGCGACTCATATTCCTTCAAGGTCAGCCCGATGCTGATGTACTGCTTCAAGGACAACCTCGCCGCGGGGGGCAAGATGGCTTATTCGCGGACCCGCACGCGCCTCGACCGCACCGACATAGTAGTCGGGGAGGGCACGGAGTTCTCGCTGGAGAACCTTTACAACATCTCCCACAGCTATTCGGCAATGGCGGCGTTCCGAAACTACATCAGTCTCGGCCACAGCCGCCGTTTCGGCTTTTTCAACGAGGTGCAGCTCCAGGTCGGAGGCTCGCAGTCGAAAATCGCCAACGGCAGGGGGGACGACCTGACGGGAACCTACGAGACCTCCTGGGACGTTAACATCGGACTCGCTCCGGGAATGGTGATGTTCCTCAACAATTATTCGGCGCTGGAGGTAAACGTAGGCGTGCTCGGTTTCTCCTACAGCCACACCACCTCCAAGACCGACCAGATTTACCGGGCGGAGCGCGACAGCAAGTCGGCCAATTTCCGGGTAAACCTGTTTTCGATAACCTTCGGCGTGGCCTTTTATCTCTGAGCGAGTATGAAACACAGAATATTATCCGCACTGCTCGCCCTCGCGGCGCTCGTTCTGGCCGGAGGGTTCCGGGCCGGGGCACAGGAGATACTCTCGCTTGACCGCCTCCCGATTCTGCGCAATATGGCGAAGTCGCCGAAAGTGCTGCTCGACTCCGCGGCTCTGAACGACCCCTCGCTCAAAGAGAAGGTGATTGTCGGGAAAGACACTGTCAGCGTCATCCTGCCCGAGAACAACTACGGGCGCTACGACCGCGGCCTGTACAACTACCTGTTTATCCCGAAGGGGCAGTGGTCGTTCGGCCTCATGGCCGCTTACGGCGAGTTCAATACCGACGACGTCCAGATTCTCGGCATGATCAAGGACCTCGACATAAAGCTCAAAGCCTACTCGCTGCAGCCCTCGATTTCCTACTTTTTCTCCAACAACCAGTCGATGGGCCTGAAATTCAACTATGTCAGGATGGAGGGCGACCTCCCGAGCTTTTCGGTCGATTTCGACGACGACATCAATTTCTCGCTCAAAGACGTAAGCTATTACCAGCAGAGCTTCTCGACCTCGCTCGCCTACCGTAACTATATCGGCCTGGGGAGCACCCGCCGCTTCGCCGTGTTCAACGAGGTAGACCTCGCTTTCGGCTCCGGCTCGTCGCGCTTCCGCCGCTACTATGCGGGAAAGATGAAGGACACGAGGACCAACTTCGTTACCGCGTCGCTGAACTTCTCGCCGGGAGTCTGCGTCTTTATCATGGACTACATCAGCTTCAACGTATCGTTCGGCGTCTTCGGCCTGAACATACGCAACGAGCGCCAGTGGACCGACGGGAAGGAGGAGGGCTCGCGCTTCACTTCCGGCGCGAATTTCCGGTTTAACATCTTCAATATCAACTTCGGCATGGCCGTTTACATCTAAGACGCGATATGAGCGATAAGAAACGCAAACAGAAAGAGTCTCTCGCGATGGTGCGTCGGCAGCGGATTGTGGTGGTGGTTGCCGCCGTGATAGCCGCCGCGTTGCTGGCCGTTTTGTCGCAGTCGTGCATCAAGAACGACATACCCTATCCGCGCATCCAGGCCAATTTCACCTCTTTCGAGGCCGAGGGACTTGCCTCCCCGGCGAAAATCGACGAGCAGAACCGCTTTATCGACCTCGTTTTCGACGAGACGGTCAATCTTGAGCAGGTAAACGTCACATCCTATACAATCGGCCCGGAGGGTGCGAAGCTCGTCGAAGGCAATCTCTCGGAGCCGGTCAACCTTACACGCTATCTGATTCTCACCCTGCGCCTCTATCAGGATTACGACTGGGTAGTGCGCGCCTCGCAGCCTATCAGCCGTTACTTCACCGTCGAGGGGCAGATAGGGGAAGAGGTTATCGACGTCGCCGGAAAGCGCGTCGTGGTGACCGTTTCGGAGAGCATGGGGCGCAAGGCAGTCAAAGTGCTGACCGCCAAGCTCGGCCCCGAAGGCTCGACAATGACACCCGATCCGGTCGGCAACACTTACGACATGACGATGCCCTTGGAAATCAAAGTCAACGTCCACGGACACGAGGAGTTGTGGGAAGTATTCTGCGAGACCGCGGCAGGGAGCGTGAACACAGTCCGCGCCGATGCCGGGTCGCAGGTCGCGTGGATCTACGGCTCCTGCATCGCCGACTCCGAGGGTGGGGTGGAATACCGCGCCGCGGGCACGCAGCAGTGGACCCAGGCTCCGAAATCATGGATTACGCAGACGGGCGCCACCTTCTTCGGATGTCTCAGAAATCTCGAGCCAGAAACCGAATATGAGGCCCGCGCCTTTGCGACCGCCTCTGACAAGACCGATTACGGTTCCGTAGTCAAGTTCACCACCGGCGACCTCCGCCAGCTCCCCAACAGCAGCTTCGACGAATGGAGCAAGGTAGGCAGATACTGGGCGCCCTGGCCCGAAGGGGGCGAGCAGTACTGGGACACCGGAAACCAGGGAGCTGCGACAATCGGCGAGGGGAACGTGTTCCGCAGCGACCAGACCTCTACCGGCACGGGATATTCGGCGGAATTGCGCACGGAATGGGTTATGATAAAACTTGCCGCCGGAAGTATCTTCGCGGGAAAATATCTGCGTACCGACGGCACTAACGGCGTGCTCAGTTTCGGCCGTCCTTACAACCAGCGCCCGACAAAGGTAAGAGGTTATTTTAAATATAACTGCGCCAAGATTGACAAGGCGAAAGGATTCGAGCATATGCTCGGAGAGCCTGATACCTGCGTCGTATGGTGCGCTCTGATTGACTCTGACGAGCCGTTTGAAATCCGCACGAAGGAGTCTGACCGACATCTTTTCGACCCGGAGGGGAGTTATGTCGTCGCTTACGGCAGTATGGAGTGCGCGCAAACCGTTCCTCAGTTCACCCCCTTTGAATTCGAGCTGGAATATCGGTCGACGCAGCGCGTGCCGAAGTACATACTTATGGTAGCCTCCTCCAGTAAGTACGGCGACTACTTCGTGGGTGGTGTCGGCTCGGTTATGTGGCTTGACGACCTCGAATTGTTATACGATTATTAATATTACCAACATAAGAAAGACAATGAAGACTTTTCGTAATATCGCGGTGGCGGCTCTGGCTGCTGTCGCATCGGCAACGGCTTCCGGGGCATCCCTGGCGGTTGACAATCCCGAAAACAAGGCGTATCTCGGCGTGCGCGCCGCGGTCGACATCAGTTCCGCTGCCAACGGAGGAGCCTATTACAGCAGCAAGGCCGGTTTCAGCATAGGAGGAATCTACGACCTCCCGATTGTTGCCAACTTCTACTTTGAGCCGGGGCTGTCGATATTCTATGACACTTTCGGGACGATGCATTTCCAGTCGGAGGAGATTATGCCTGCTCCCAATCCGGACGCGATTACTACCGCAGAGCCTGAGGAGCCGGAAGAAGTCTATTACAAGGTCGACGGGTCGATGCGTAACCTCGGTTTCCGCGTGCCCTTGAAATTCGGCTATCATTTCGACTTCGCCGAGGACCTCAAGGTACACGTGTTCACCGGCCCGCAGGTCAATCTCAACCTCATGGCGCGTTACCACCAGGGGGCATATATCACCCCCTCCGGCCATCGCGTCGCTTCCCATTCCGAGAGCATCTTCGGCACGGGCGGTTTCAAGCACGTCGATTTGCAATGGAACTTCGGTGTCGGCCTCCAATATGACGACTACTATGTCGCTGTCGAAGGCTCTCTCGGAATTACCCGTATGAAGGACCAGGCCGACTACCTCCAGCGCAACCTCCGCCGCGACCTCTTCACCATCACCCTCGGCTACAACTTCTGATTCCATCGGGTCGGAGTCCAGATATGTTAGTAGCCCCTCCCGCAACCGTTTATGCGGCATACGGAGGGGCTATTAATATATAGTGTTCGGCCCTATGTGTGAATTACCCGATGAGTTATTATCCAAAGCGTAGATTTGCTGCTAAGGTGTATACGTTGCGGTATGGATACAGAATTTTGTAGAATAAGGATTATTTGTTAATTTTGTGTCGTCAAATCGCAGAGATAGTCTCTTGTGTATAATGGGAGAAGAATTGTGAAGCATTATTCATTTTACACGAAATAACTATAACGGCGATTTATATTTTTATTGAAAGCGTTTATCAGCGCTGATTCTTGACAACTGAGAATTCTCGCAAAATTCACATTAGAATCAAGAATTGTGCAACGATAGATGCCCCTTGGTATGTGATACCTTGTTGTCGGCTTTGATTTCATAAAAAATGGAATGGAGTCGTAAACATCGATTGCATATTTATGCGTGGGCTTCTGCGTTGCCGTCTTATTCTAATTGGCAATGCGAGAAGCCTTCAGTTGTGAGACGGTGACAGATACAGATTCTCACGCTTTTCTTGTATTATGACGAACCATTGGCCATTATTTGGGGGAATCTATAATGGCCGGCTGTTATTTATGAGAAATTTAAAAGGGCTTTTAAGCAACAGGTTTTATAGTTTCGTGTTCCTGAGTGTTGCTGTAATTCTCTTAATACGGACAGGCTATAGGACGTTCGACTCAATTGTAAAATACGATTGGTGGGGGTTACAGGATTATTTATTCAATTATGCGGGAGGTTTCATCCGACGCGGTCTTACAGGGGAAGTAATCTTTTATATAACGGAATGTACGGGAATACCATCTTTGGTCGTTTCATACGCAGTCTCGATTATCGCCTATATTATAGTGGCTATCTTCGCTATTTATAGTTTCAGAAGGCAAGGCTATGCTATTAACGTATTGATAATGAGCTTTATGCTTGGAAGTATATTTATGACCTCAATAAATGATATGCGGCGCGATTTTATTGAGATGGCTATATTCATTGGCATCATTGTCTCATACAAACGTCTAAAGACTGGCAGTTGGATTGTTTTAGGTAATATATGTGCCATATTCGCCATACTACTTCACGAGGCTACCTTTTTATTTATGGTGCCTGTATTTGTTTTAATGACAAATATACGGCTTAATAATCCTGTCAAATCCATAAGTTCGTGGCTTCCTTCTATTGCTGCGTTTATAGGTTGCTGCCTATATAAGGGAACGCCCGAGATGTTGCCTGCCATGTGTGCTCATATAAGAGAGTATGCTCCGGAAGCTCTTGCAAACGGGGATGTTCCTCCGCTTTTACAGTTCGTTGGTAAAGACACAAGTAGCGTGATCGCTCTTCATATCGGGTATAACTTTACAGATCCGTTGAGTCGTTATTTCCCAATTCCGGTGCTTTTTGTGACGTTGTTTTATTTGATATACATTCCCTTTATAACGGTATGCATGATAAAGGTTTTCAACCGCGACGGCCTGAGCGAAGGTCGTCAGAACACCCTTGTGTCTCTGATACTTTTCCAGTTTGTGATGCTGCTGCCCATGTTTACTGTTCTTAGCTGTGATTTGTTGAGGGTTGCCATGTACTGGATGATGAGTTCGGTAATTTTATGGCTTTGGTTGTCAGATAAGGAGATAAATGCTATGTTTATGCCCGGATTCAACAAATTTTCCGCCAAGGTGTCGGCAAAGTGCTTTGACCGCCGCTTGCCAGGCAAAATGGTTCTTACACTTTGTATGCTTTTCGTGGGAATCTGTTATTATCAGCGTACATTTTCTGAAATCCTTTATCGCTCTCCGGGGGTAAAAGTATTATCATTCATCAAAACAATAGTTGAATCAATATTTAATTAAGCAGTTAAAGAGTTATGTCAGTTCGTTCGTATATCCGTCTTTGCCGTCCAAAACAGTGGGTGAAGAATATGTTCGTGTTCCTGCCGCTGTTTTTCAGCGGGAATCTGCTCAATATGTCAAAGGTTCTGGGAACAACAATCGCTTTTGTGTCGTTCTCGCTTGTGGCGAGTGCCATTTACTGCCTGAATGACCTGAAAGACGCTGAGGCTGACCGACACCATCCTACCAAACGATTCCGTCCTATCGCTTCGGGAGAGGTGAGCTCGTTCGGGGCTATCTCTCTTATGACGCTGCTTGTAGTCTCATCAATAACCCTGATGCTGCTTTTACCCGGTAGCTACATCTTACCGACCTCCGCCGTGGTACTCGCGTATTTCATTATGAATGTCGCATACTGTTTGAAATTGAAGAGATTTGCCCTGGTTGATGTCGTCGTGATATCTTTGGGATTCGTGCTGCGAGTTGTCGCCGGAGGAGTCTCGACGGGGATATATATAAGTCACTGGATTATCCTTATGACTTTCTTGCTGGCCCTCTTCCTGGCGCTCTCAAAACGCAGAGATGATGTCGTGATCTATAAGAGAACCGGTGTGCGTATGCGGCATAACATTATGCGTTACAATCTTGAGTTTATGAGTCAGGCCACAACGCTTGTCGCTACGGTCATGCTGATATGCTACATTATGTATACTGTCTCGCCCGAGGTTATAGCTCGATTTCAGTCAAGCCTGATATATGTAACATCCTTGTTTGTGCTGACAGGCATATTAAGATATATGCAGCTTACTGTGGTTGACTCAAATACGGGCAGCCCGACGCGTACCCTTCTTAACGACAGATTCATCCAGTTGTGTCTGCTGGGGTGGGTTCTGACATTCGTCGCCATTATATACCTTTGACATATGGTTTATGTCTTCGCATTGCTGAGCATTATGCTCGGAGCTGTGGCTCAGTTACTTTTGAAGATGTCCGTTACCGGGAACGGGTTTGAGCTAAAAATTTCGGAACTGAGCCGTTTGCTTTTCGACTGGCGTTTTATGGGGGGTGCGCTCTGTTATCTTCTCAGTCTCGTGTTCTGGTTAAGCGTGCTGTCCCGGCTCGAGCTTTCCAAAGCGTACCCTATGGTGGCATTGGGGTATGTGTTCGCTTTTGTGTTAGGGTGGATGGTTCTTGACGAGCCGCTGAAGCCTGTGAGAATAATAGGATTGCTTCTTATAGCTATTGGTGTTATAGTCATAAGCAGAAGTTAATGAAAGAGAAACGAGTATTGGCCGTGTTTGATTTTGACGGCACATTGGTTTCGCGTGATACGTTTAAGGAATTTGCCGTTTTTGTAGTAGGATGGCGGCGTTTCCTATGGGCTTTGGCGCTCAGCGTATGGCCGATAATGTTATGGAAGACCGGGCTCATTACGGGAGGCCGTGCCAAGGAAAAATTGTTCGGAAGATTGTATGCCGGAATGTCTTACGGTGAATTTGTCCGTTTGGGAAAGGAGTTTGCCGGGCAGATAAGCGCTATCGAGCGAAAGCAAGTTGTGTCAACCCTTAAAGATCATATTAACAAGGGTAATGAGGTTTTCATTGTGACAGCGAGTATGCCCGAATGGATTGCCGGATGGGCGGCATCTTATGGTATAGACAGCGATCATGTCATTGGCACTATGCCTGAAATCGGACCGGAGGGATTTCTGACTGGCAAATTCCGGGGACGGAATTGTCGCGGCGAGGAAAAGGTTTCCCGATTGTCTTCCCGGATTGGGATAAGAGAAGACTGTTTCATATATGCCTATGGCGATTCCGGTGGGGATAGTGAACTGCTGTCTTACGCAGATATAGGAGAAAAGGTATAAACGCATGAAACCATACAATTTGCGCCCGGAAATGAAGCAATTCGTTTCCGGGCGCAAGTATGATTGGTGTGGAAATATCCGTATTATTTGGTTTTGGCGAGTTCGAAGCCGCAGTTGAGGCCGTCGTACTGGTTCAGGAGGTTCGACATGGCCTGGAGGGAGGACTGGCCGCTTACCTTGGCGATAGTCGAAACGAGGGTAATCAGCTTGCTGGCGTCGAAGGTGAGGGTCATGGTGTTGATCTGCTTCTCGACGTGGCCCTTCATTTTGCCGATGGGGATGCGGCCGACGGTAAAGTTGAACCAGAAGGCTCCGTCGGGGTTCTTGGCGTTGGCCACCTCGTATGTGCCCTTGAGGGTTACGCGGTTTAGCTTGAACTCGAAGGTCTTGTCGTCGTTGAACACGCAGGTCATCTTGTCGATACCTACTTTTTTGTAGTAGGGCGCGATTTTGTCGGCGATTACTCCGGCGGCTGCGGCGCCTCCGGCTTTTTCCAGGAAGTTGCCGCCCTGGAAAGCTACCGCGGGCCCGGAGTATTTCCAGGAGCCGACGAGGTCTTTCTCTGTGATTTTGCTGTTGGAGAGGAGCCCTTTTACCAGCCCTTCGAGGCCGGAGGCTGCGGTGCTCTGCGCACCTTCCGAGGAGGCCGCGCTACCGATTCCTTTGAGGAGGTCGGTAAGGTCGGCGCTGGCGTTGAACGAGCCGAGGCAGAAGGCGGCAGCCAACGCGATGAGTATTTTCTTCATATAGACGGTAACTTTTTTCAGAACAGGGGGAAGGTGGAGTTGGAAGCCACGAATTTGTAGTAGAACTCCTCGTTGGACTGGTTCCAGAGGATTATGATGCCCTGGAGGAGGGGGATGATTGCCCAGGCGCCACAGGTGACAAGCGTAAGCAGGATAGTGATGATGCCTCCGGCTGCCTTACCGGCGTAGAAATAGTGGAGGCCGATCGAGCCGAGCACGAGGGCGAGAAGGCAGAAGATGCCGCGGCTTTTTCCTGTCGGGCCGCAGTTGAAGGGGTTGTTGAAGGCTGAGTCAGCGTAAGGCTGGGGCTGACCGTAAGGCTGCTGCCCGTAGTTGGGCTGGCCGTAGTTTTGCTGTTGATAGTCCATATAGAATATTGGTTTTTATGTTTGACGTTATCAGATGCCGAAAAGTTGCAAGGCGTTGCGGGTCGTCGTTTCAGCGACTGTTTCAAGCGGGATTCCTGTCGATTCGGCGATGTGGCGCGCGATGTCTGGGATGTATGCGGAGGTGTTCTGCTTTCCGCGATGCGGTACGGGGGCGAGCCATGGCGCGTCGGTTTCCAGAAGAATCCTGTCGAGGCCGATTTCCGGGAGGACGTCTCGGACTTTGGCGTTCTTGAAAGTGACGATTCCGTTTATGCCGAAAAAGGAGTCCGGGGAAACAGCTCTTATCCGGGCGACGTCGTCCGTGGGCCCTGTAAAGCTGTGGAAGACGTTCCGGGGAATCGCGGGGAGCGACGAGAGCACTTCGAGCACTTCCGAAAGCCCTTCGCGGCAGTGGATGATTACGGGAAGGTCCAGCTCCAAGGCCAACTCGCACTGGCGGCGGAATACCCGCAACTGCTCGTCGCGCCGCGAGGTGTCCCAGTAGAGGTCGATGCCGATTTCGCCGACGGCTACATATTTGTCGCGGTTTTCGCGGAGTTCCTTTCCGACCGCGGCGACATCCGCGTCGGGGTCGTCGCCAAGTTCGGTCGGGTGTACTCCGGCAGCGAGAAACACCGTGCCGGGGAATCGCTCAGCGAGCGCTTTTCGCGGTCCGAAGTCCGACGGCTCGGTTCCCGGGAACACCAGCCGGGTCACTCCCGCCTCCACGGCCTTGCGAATTTCGGCCGCCGGGTCGGGGAACTCGGCCATATAGATATGCGTGTGGGTGTCTACGAACATCTCGGGCGTGTCAGTTGGCGCGGTCGACCGCCTTGCGGGCGAGCGAGGTGAAGTATTCGCGGGCGGCCGCGGGGATGTCGGTTCCGGCGAGCGCGTCGACAGCCTCCTCTGTATATCGCTCAATCAGGCGCCTCGACTCGTCGGCGAGCGAGAGGGAGTCGTAGATTTCCGTGATTTCGCGGATTTTCAGGTAGTCGGTGAGCTTCTTGTCGAGCACCTGGCGCATGCGCTGCGGTTCGCGCTCCATAGCGTTGATCCAGAGCCACGTCTTCTTTTCGTTTATGATGTCGCCGCCGATTTCCTTGCCGAACAGGGCCGGGTCGCCGTAGGTGTCGAGCAGGTCGTCTTTCAACTGGAACGCGAGGCCGAGCAGCTCGCCGTAGCGGTACATCGCCTTCTGGCTCTCCTCCGAGGCTCCGGCCAGGAGCGCCCCCATACGGCAGGCGCACGCGAGGAGCACGGAGGTTTTCAGGCGTATCATCTCGATATACTCCTCGACGGTCACGTCCCCGCGGTCCTCGAAGTCCATGTCGAGCTGCTGCCCGGCGTAGACCTCCATGGCGGTTGTGTTGAACAGTTCCATGACCGCGGGAAGCAGGTTTTCGGGAGCCTTGGCCATAAGCTGCGTGGCCATTGTCAGCATCGCGTCGCCGGAAAGAATCGCGACCGACGCGTTCCAGCGGCGGTGGACGGCGGGGCGGCCGCGGCGCACGTCGGCGTTGTCCATCACGTCGTCGTGGAGCAGCGTGAAGTTATGAAACACTTCGATTCCGAGCGCCTGGTCGATGGCCTTTTCCGGCTCCAGCCCGAAGGCTTTGGCGGCGGCTAACAGGAGCACGGGGCGCAGGCGTTTTCCCCCGCCGCTGAGGGTGTATGCTATCGGAGCGAAAAGTGTCGCCGGGGTCTTCGACTCGGTAAGCGAGGGGAGCTTCTGCTCGACCATTTCGGCGAAAATATCGGTAGAAAACATCTTGTCAGTAACTTTTAACTGCAAAGATAGGCAAATCCGGGCTATTATGACTAATTTTGTACCTAAAAAACCAATTAGCCGCTAAACATGGATTTGCCCAACGACCCGGTGATGCTCCTGAGCACCATCAATATGAAACTGCGCGACACCTACAAGTCGCTTGACGAGCTGTGCGACGACCTGCAGCTCGACAAAGCCGCCCTTTGCGAAAAGCTGGCGGCAATCGGGTATTCGTATGACCCCGCGGCCAACCGATTCTATTGAACCGAGTATGGAAGATTACCTCCAGCAGCTTAACCGGCAGCAGCGCGAGGCCGTCACCTATATGGACGGCCCGCAGCTTGTCATCGCCGGGGCGGGTTCCGGCAAGACCCGCGTGCTGACCTACAAGATAGTCCACCTCCTGGCCCACGGCTATGAGCCTTACCGCATCATGGCCCTGACCTTCACGAACAAGGCGGCGCGGGAGATGCGCGAGCGTATCTGCAAACTGGCCGGGCCGACTGTCGCCGGGCGGCTGTGGATGGGCACGTTCCACAGCATCTTCGGCCGTATGCTGCGGCAGAACGCCGAACGCATCGGGTTCAAGCCGAATTTCACGATTTACGACACGGCGGACTCGAAGGCCCTCGTCAAGACGATAATAAAGGAAATGAACCTCGACGACAAGGTCTACAAGCCCTCGACGGTCCTCTCCGCGATTTCGATGGCGAAGAACGCGCTGATTTCCCCGCTGCAATACGCATCCGACAAGGACCTGATGGAGGCCGACCGCCGGGCGCGCCGCCCGCTGACATGGGAAATATACAAGGCGTACCGCCACCGCTGCTTCGTGGCCGGAGCGATGGACTTCGACGACCTCCTGTTTTATACCAACGTGCTCCTCCGAGAGAATCCTGACGTAAGAAACCATTACAGGGGATTCTTCCGCTATGTGCTGGTCGACGAGTACCAGGACACGAATTTCGCCCAGCACTGCATCGTCTCGGAGCTGTGCCGGGAGTCGAACGCGCTGACGATGGTCGGGGACGACGCGCAGAGTATCTACTCGTTCCGCGGCGCCAACATCAAGAATATCCTGAACCTGCGCAACGCGTACCCCAACCTGCGCGTCTTCAAGCTCGAGCAGAACTACCGCTCGACGCAGAATATCGTCAACGCCGCCAACTCGCTGATTGCCAAGAACAGCGAGCAAATCCGCAAGGAGGTGTTCTCGGAAAACGAGGCGGGGGAGCGCATCGAGGTGCTCCACTGCCATACGGAGTTCGAGGAGGCGACGCTCGTGGCATCGCGCATACGGCAGGTGAAGATGCGCTCCAAGGACAGCTACGACGAGTTCGCCGTGCTCTACCGCACGAACGCGCAGAGCCGCCGCCTGGAGGAGTCGCTCCGCAAGGACGGCATCCATTACCGTATCTACGGGGGTCTCTCGTTTTACCAGCGGAAGGAAATCAAGGACGCGATCGCGTATTTCCGCCTGGCGGTCAACCCGGACGACGACGAGGCGCTACGCCGCGTAATCAACTATCCGGCCCGCGGAATCGGCGACACGACGGTAAGCCGCGTGACCCGCGCCGCGATGGACGGGAACGTCAGCATCTGGACGGCGATTTCCGATCCGGCCGCGTATCCCTCAGGCTGCAACTCGGCGGCGTTGAAGAAGCTCGCCGGGTTCGAGGAGATGATCCGGGAGTTCAACGTACTGAACTCCCAGGGGGTTAACGCCTACGAACTCGCGTCGCGGGTGTTTTCCCGGACGCGTATCCTGGCGTGCCTCGTCAGCGACACCACCCCGGAAAGTATCTCGCAGCAGGAGAACCTCGAGGAGCTTTTGCAGAGCGTCCGCGAGTTTGTCGACGAGGCTGCCGAGGAGGGGCGCGAGGATGAGATGACGATGTCGCATTTCCTCGCGCAGGCATCACTCGCGACCGACATGGACCGCCAGGAGAACGCCGACGAGCCTGCCGTGACCCTGATGACCGCCCACGCCGCCAAGGGGCTGGAATTTAACAATGTGTTCGTGGTGGGGGTGGAGGAGGACCTTTTCCCCTCCGCCATGTCGCAGGGGTCTCTCAGCGAAATCGAGGAGGAGCGCCGTCTGCTTTACGTCGCGATCACCCGCGCCCGTCGTTTCTGCATGATCACATATGCCGGGTCGCGGTTCCGCAACGGACAGCCCGTGATTTGCCAGATGTCGCGCTTCATCCGCGATATTGATCCGAAGTATCTGAAACTGATGCAGGGTACTTCGATTGAAGATACCCCCCGCCGGGGCCACGACCCGTACGCTTCCTACCGCAACTCGTTCCATTCGCCGGCGGCGACGCTCGGAATCATCGACCCGTCGCCAAAGCGGCCCGAACAGCGCTCCAACTGGCAGCGCCGCGAGGATGTCCGCAAGATTCCCGCTCCGGCTCCGTCGACCGCTGTCTCGGCATCCGGATGCTCGGTACATGGAATCTCAGAGGTGCGCCCCGGGATGTCGATAGTCCACGAACGGTTCGGTTCGGGCCGTATAGTCGACGTGCTCGACGACCCGACCGGCCCGAAAATCGTAGTGCGCTTCGCAGGAGCCGAGCAGCGCACCCTTATGCTTAAATACGCCCGTTTCAAAATAGAACCCCAGAAATGACTCCCAACGAATTTCCCACTCCTTATTATATCGTCTACGAGGAGCGTCTGCGCCGCAACCTCGACCTGATTTCCTCTGTCGCCCGCGAAGCAGGGGTAGAGATTATAATGGCGTTCAAGGCCAACGCCCTCTGGAAGACTTTCGGGGTGATGCGCGAATACGGGGTAAAGTCCACCGCGTCGTCGCTGAACGAGTTGCGGCTCGGCAACGAGGAGCTGCGGTCTCTCGTCCATTCCTACTGTCCGGCCTACACTCCGGCCACTATCGGGGAATATCTCGCCGGAAGCAGCCATATAACCTTCAATTCCCTGGCGCAGTTCGAGCGTTTCCGCGGCGATGTCGAGGCCTATAACGCCGCGGGGAAAGGTCACAGGGTCTCGCCGGGGTTGCGAGTTAATCCGCAGTGCTCCGTCATTGAGACCGACATATACAACCCGGCGCTTCCCGGCTCTCGTTTCGGAGCGACGGCTGATGAAATCGGGTCGGCTGTTCCCGAGGGGCTGGAGGGACTGCATTTCCACGCCCTTTGCGAGTCGACGAGCTACGACCTGGAGAAGGTGCTCGCGGCGTTCGAGACGCAGTTCGGCCATCTGCTGCCTCAGATTAAATGGGTTAACATGGGGGGCGGCCATCTGATGACCCGCGAGGGGTATGACATGAAGCATCTCGTCCGTCTCCTCCGCGGTTTCCGCGAGCGGCACCCTAACCTCAGGGTGATACTCGAACCGGGGAGCGCGTTTACCTGGCGCACGGGCGACCTGGTGGCTTCCGTCGTCGACGTTGTCGAGAACCAGGGTGTCAAGACGGCCATAATCGACGCGTCGTTCGCCTGCCATATGCCCGACTGCCTCGAAATGCCGTACCAGCCAGCGGTCAGCGAGAGCGTGGAGAAGGCTCCCGGGCTTGCGCCGTACCGCCTCGGGGGTAATTCCTGCCTGAGCGGTGACTTTATGGGGGACTGGTATTTCCCCGTGCCGCTCAAGGAGGGTGACCGCCTGACTTTCGAGGATATGAACCACTATACAACAGTGAAAACCAATATGTTCAACGGCATACAGCATCCGGCGATCATTTACCGCCGCCTCGACGGCTCAACGGAAGTGCTTCGGGAATATACTTACGAAGATTATAAATCGCGCATGGATTGAGAATAGCCGTCGCAACGCATACCTATGACATATCACTTATGAAAACGACACTTTCGCTTGCCGCGGCTTTGCTATGCGCGGCGGTTGCCTCCGGGACCGAAGCCCGGTTCTCCCATTTCAGCTATCGGGGCGATGATGACTATTGCCGCAAGGAGCTTACCGGGCCGGGAGAGTATTACAACCCGGTCATAAGCGGATGGGCTTCCGATCCGAGCGTAACCCGCAAGGGGGAGGATTACTGGCTCGTAACGTCGACGTTCGGATATTTTCCGGGGGTGCCTTTATATCATTCCCGAGACCTGGTGTCCTGGGAGCATGTCGGCAACGTCCTCTCGCGTCCCGGGCAGCTTCCGCCGCTCGACGGGCTTTCCCTCGACAAAGGTGGTATCTATGCCCCGGCGATTACCTACAACCCGCATAACGACCTCTTCTATATGATTACCACCTGCGTTAACAACGGGAAGGGTAAGGATGGCGACTCGGTCAACTTTTACGTTACAGCCAAAGACCCGGCGGGGGAGTGGAGCGATCCTGTCGTGCTTGACGGGATGACGGGAATCGACCCTTCGTTCTTTTTCGACGAGGACGGGAGAGGATATATCGTTTACAAGTCCGACGAACATTCGCCGGTAAAATGGAGCAACCACCGCGCTTTAAGCATAGTGCGCTTCGACGCGGCTACCGGGAAAACCGTCGGAGAGCCGCAGCCTTTCCGCGAGAAGGGGGTCGGGCCGGAAGAGCGTCTGGAGCGCGACGAAGGTCCGCATATCTTTAAAGCCAAAGGGAAATACTACCTGATTGCAGCCGAGGGTGGCACGGGTATCAACCATTCCGAAATTGTCTATAAGGCAGATTCAGTAACGGGGCCTTATGAGCGTTGGGGACGCAATCCGATGCTTACCCAGCGGCTTCTGAAACCGAACCGGAAGAATCCCGTTACCTGCGCGGGGCACGTCGATGTGGTCGAGACCCCGCGGGGCGACTGGTACGCCCTGTTCCTGGGGTGCCGTCCCTGGAACGACGGGGAGGACCAGCTCGGCCGCGAGACGTTCCTTATGCCGGTAGAATGGAGCGCCGACAGCTTCCCGCGCATAATCCACAACTTCAAGGACACCGTGGCGCTGCGGTCGCGGATTCCGGGACTTGACGCGCCGCAGCGTCCGGGTCAGGCCGGAAATTTCGGCTGGACAGACCGCTTCGACGGCGACAGGCTCGCGCCCCGCTGGATGTCGCTCCACGGCAGCGCGGAGGATTTCTATAAGACCGGCAAGGGGCTTGCGATGGAGTGCGCGCCGGTTGACCCGCGCGCGTCCGGCACCCCGGCATATGTCGGATGCCGCATACAGCATCACAAATTTGCCGCCGAAACCGAGGTTTCTATTAAGCCGAAAGGGAACGAGGCGGCGGGGATGCTGCTCGTGAAAAACGAGCAGCGGCAGTATTTTCTCGCTGTCCGCGAGGGGGAGGTCGCGTTGCTCCTTCTCGGTAAGGGAAAGGCCGAGGTTTTAGCCTCGGCCAAAACGGAGACCGGCGGCGGAAAGCCGGTCGGTCTCAAGGCGGTATCGAAAGGCACAGCGTATGATTTCTACTACCGCGACGTAGCCGCTGACGGATGGCGGCTCCTCGCTGCCGACGTACCCGCCGCCCACATCGCCTCGCAAAGAGGCGGCTTTACCGGCTCGACCATCGGCCTTGCAGCCACCAGCGCCCCGTTATAGTTTTTATATCAAATGGCATCGGGATTCTTCCAGGTGCCATTTGAGTTATAGTTGTCCAATCCGATATGAATAGTTAACTTTGTAGTGCGCCTGAAATGCGCAATGAATTTAAACTCGGTCTTATAGAATGGCAAAGTTAATAGTAAAGGATGCTACAATCAGAACGCTGTCGAAGAATGGCATAGATTATATCTGCATCACTGATATAGCACGTCAGAAGAATCCCGAAGAGCCCAAGGATGTTGTGAAGAATTGGATGAGGGTAAAGAATACCCTTGAATATCTCGGGCTGTGGGAATCTCTCAATAATCCGGATTTTAAAGGGGTCGAATTCGACCCCATTTTGAGAGAAGCCGGATCTAATTCCTTTACAATGAGTCCGACCCGTTGGATTGAGTTGACCAGTGCAATCGGAATTATAAATAAGTTAGGCCGAGACGGAGGAACTTATGCCCAGCGTGACATAGCTTTTAAGTTTGCCAGTTGGGTGTCAGTTGAGTTCGAGCTATATCTGGTAAAGGAGTTCCAGCGGCTTAAGGAGGAGGAACAACGTCTTATAGGCTGGTCGGCAAAGCGAGAGCTGTCGAAAATAAACTACCGCATACATACCGATGCCATCAAGCATAATCTGTTGCCTTCCAAGATAACTAAAGCCCAGGAGAGCGTTATCTATGCCAATGAAGCGGATGTGTTGAATGTCGCTATGTTTGGAATGACTGCAAAGCAATGGAGGGACGCCCATCCTGAGCTTAAAGGGAATATTCGGGATTATGCGTCTATCAACGAACTAATATGTCTCTCCAATATGGAGAATCTCAATGCTGTGTTCATAGAGCAGGGAACGCCGCAACATGAGCGTTTGAGCAAACTCAATCAAATCGCAATACACCAAATGGGAATCCTTGAAAGCGGGGGTACAGAGCGCAAACTATTAAAATAATATAGACGCATAATTTCCCCCGATATCAAGGCATTGGGTTATTTTACGCCGTCGGGCCAGGGGAAGGGGGCGCCGACCTGGGTGCCGGATTTCGGGGAGGGGCGCTGGGCGTCGCAGCCGCGGAGGAACTCGCCGAGCTCGCGGCTCAGCTCGTTGACCTTTTCGGGCATATCGGCCGCAAGGTCGCGGGTCTCGGCGATGTCGTCAGCGACGTTGAAGAGCTCGCGGGTGCCGTCCGTGTACCAGTATACGAGCTTGTAGTCCCCTTTGCGCACGGCGCATGTCTGGCCGAGGCCGAGGCGGCGCTTCTCCTGCGGGCTGACGCAGTTAGTCCAGTTCTGCGGGGTGTTCCAAAAGAGGGGGCGTTCGTTCCATGAGCTGTCAGCCGTTCCTTTCAGAAGGGGAACGAAGCTCTTGCCGTCGACCTTCTGCACGGTCTCGTAGTCGTTGACCCCGGCCATTTCGAGAATCGTCGGGAAGAAGTCTTCGATAATGAGGTAGTCGTCGCAGGAGGTGCCGGGTTTTGTGACCCCGTTCCAGTAGACAATCATCGGCTCCCGGACGCCACCCTCGTAGACAGAGCCTTTGCCGCTTCGCAGGGGGAAGTTGCGCTGCGTTCCGGCCCCGTCGGGCATCTGTCCGCGCGCCTCGCAGTCGAGGCCTCCGTTGTCGCTCATAAATATGACGATAGTGTTGTCAGCCAGCTTGTTCTTTTCGATGTAGTCGAGGATGTCGCCGAGGCTCTTGTCCATGCCCTCGATGAGCGCCGCATATTTGCTTTCCTTGCCGTCGAGGGTCTCGTAGTTGTCGATAAAGCGGTTGTCGGCTACGAAGGGGACATGGACAGCGTAGTGTGACATATAGAGATAGAAAGGCTTGCCGCTGTCGCGCGACTTGTCAAGCTCTTTCAGCGCCTCGAGGGTGAGGGCCTCGGTAAGGAACACGTCCTTTCCCCAGTACTGTTCAAGCCCCGGAGTCGCGAACTTGCTCGCAGGGGTGCCGTCGGGGTTGTGGCCGTAGCGGTTCTGTCCGAGATAGCCACCGTTGGCGGGGCCTCCAGCGGGTCCGCCGGCGATGTTCACGTCGAAGCCCATCGTCAGCGGGTCGGCCGAGGGGGTGTCAATGGCTCCGAAATGCGCTTTGCCGACATGGATTGTGTGGTAGCCGTTCCGGCGGAGGATTTCGGGGAAGGGGGTGCAGTAGGTCGTATTGTTTATTGTGTCGACGGGCTGGATGCCGTTGCAGTTCCAATCGGGAATCGCGACGTCGGGAAGCGGATGGTCGGTCTTGCGGTCCTTTTCGAGCGTCCAGTTGGTGACCCTGTGGCGCGCCTGGTTCATGCCGGTCATAAGGCTTGCGCGGGAGGGGGAGGAAATCGCGCAGGCGTATGCCTGGGTGAACTTCACGCCCATTGTCGCGAGGCGTTCCATGTTGGGGGTGCGGTATCTGTCGTTAAGGGGAGTGCGTTCCTTATAGAAAGGAACAGAAGTGTCTTGCCAGCCCATATCGTCGACCATGAATAACACGATGTTGGGGCGCTGGGGCGCTGTTTCGGCAGCCCCGACAGAAAGGGCTGAGGCCACGGCCGCAGCCGTGCCTGTAATGAACTTGTTGGTTTTCATTTGATAATTTGAGTGATTTACCTGAATTTGGTATTTTTGGTTAGTATCGCGAAGTTAAGAAAAAGTCGCGGATTTTAATTACTTTTGTAGTCGCAAACCAATCACAAACGCAATGTTCTTCTCCGTAATAGTGCCGGTCTACAACCGCGAGGACGAGGTGCGCGAGCTGCTTGAAAGCCTCTCGCGCCAGACGCGGCATAATTTTGAAGTGGTGATTACCGAAGACGGGTCGTCGCGTCCCTGCGGGCATGTCGTTGAGGAATATGCCGCCAAGGGGCTTGATGTCAAATATTTCTTTAAGGAGAACCAGGGGAGGTCCATAGCCCGCAACCATTCGATGGAACGCGCGAGGGGCGACTATTTCGTGTTCTTCGATTCGGACTGCGTTGTCCCGGCCGATTATTTCGAGAAGCTCGAGAAGATGTTCGCCGAAAAGCCGCTCGACTGTTTCGGCGGACCGGACGCGGCCGACGAGTCGTTTACCACGACGCAGAAAGCGATCAACCACGCGATGACCTCCTTCCTTACCACGGGGGGAATCCGCGGGGGAAAGGTCAGTCTGGAGAAGTTCACCCCGCGCACTTTCAACATGGGGTATTCGCGCCAAGTATGGGAGAAGGTCGGCGGATTCCGCGAAATGTTCTCCGAGGATATAGACATGAGCACCCGCATTCGCCTCGCCGGATTTACAATCGGGCTTTATCCCGACCTCCAGGTCTACCACAAACGGCGGGTTGACTTCCGCAAGTTCCTGCGACAGGTCTATGTGTTCGGTATGTCGCGTATCACGCTGAAACTCCTTTATCCCGATTCTCTGAAGGCTGTTCATTGCCTTCCGGCGCTGTTTGTAGTAGGAGTGGCCGTGATGTTGGCTGTGGCGATCGCTGTCAGTCCGTGGTGGCTGTTGCCGCTCGGAATATACCTGCTTGCAATCTTTGTTTCCGCGCTTGTTTCGAGCCGTTCCGCTGTGATCGCGGCAAAAGCGGTTCCCGCCTCCGTCATCCAGCTCGGAGGGTACGGCTGCGGATTTATTAAGGCGTGGTTCGTGAAAATCCTTCTCGGCCGCGGCCGCGACGAGGCGGAAGAGGTAGCGCTCCGCAAAGGCAAATGAATTATAAAACCGGTTATTGCTAAGTTAAATGTCTGACGTAAACCTGCTTGAAGGGAGCGGAGTGGCCGAAGAGGAGTTCTTCCTGCCTGAGAGTTCCCCGATGATGAGAGACCTTGCGGAGGATGAGAAGCCCCGCGAGAAAGCGATGCGCCTCGGCATAGACGCTCTTACCGACGTCGAGGTGCTCGCGCTGCTGCTCGGTTCGGGCGTGCCGGGGAAATCGGTGCTCGACCTGGCACGGGAAATTCTGCGCGACAACGACAACAAGCTGCGCCACCTGGCGAAGCGCTCCATACCCGAACTCGTCAAGCGCTACAAGGGGATGGGTCCGGCGAAAGCCACGCTGCTTGTCGCGGCGATGTCGTTCGGGGCGCGCTGCCAGGATGACCTCGGTGTCAAGGACCCGCAAATCGCGTCGAGCCGCGACGTTTACGCCTATATGCGCCACCGCCTTGAGCGCCTGAACTACGAGGAGTTCTGGGTGCTCCACCTCAGCCGCGCCAACCGGGTGCAGTTCGCGGAGCGCGTCAGCAAAGGGGGAGTGGCGCAGACGGCTGTCGATGTGCGCCTGATCGCTAAAAGCGCCATTGACCATATTAGTTCCGGCCTTATCCTGGTACATAACCACCCGTCGGGGAACATGCGCCCGTCGCCGCAGGACGACGCGCTGACGCGCCGCATAGCCGAGACCGCGAAAATCATAGATGTCGTTGTACAGGACCATATCATCATCGGGCCTTCGGGGTACTACTCCTATCGCGACGAAGGCAAACTCTGAGGGCGCTGTGATAACGGCCTCACCTCCAAGCTCCTACCATCTGAACCGTTCTGACAGCGCCCTCCCATCCGGGTGCCAAAGTAAAGCCTGGATAGAGGGATTATATGCGGACGATGCGGGCTGTCGCGCCGCGGCACTCGATGAAAATACCGTTGGCGGGGGCGGTTACGCGTATGCCTTGCAGGTTGTAGTATTCGGCGGGGACGCTCTCTGAATCGGTCATTGTTTCGGCCACGCCGGTTCCGGGGAGGTAAATCGAGAGGGAGCCATCGGAAGCGCCGTTGACCGAGAGGGTCCCGGGAGCGAAGGTTATCACCCCGCCGGCGAGCTTGCCGGCTGTATGGTCGTATTCGCCGGTATCGCGCTCGCGGTTATCCCACATTTGGGCGAACATGGCGTTATAGGTCGGTTCCAAATATACGGGGCTTCCTTCCGTTTCCAGGCCGGTGGCAACTGTCAGGCGCGTTGCCACGCCACCCATGACGACGTCGGCCATCGTCACAAGCGCCGGATTGGTAGCGTCAATGAATAGTTGGAAGCCGCTGTCGGGGTGGTTTAAGCCATCAGCCTGTTCGGCCATACGGGAGAACGGAGCCTCGACGCGGTAGTATCCTTTGAGGTCGGGACATTCATAAATGTCGGCTTGGGAATAATATGTGCCTTCGAGTCCGAGTTGTTTAGAGACGAGGTTATCCTCAATCGCGCATTTTCCGAGATGGTTCCAGCGGTCGAGTTTCATATTTCTCGCGAGCGCGCCGGCGTTTGCCCCCAAATGGTGTTTGCCCGACACGTCTTTTGGAACGACGACGAAGAAATAGCGGCCCGAGCCTGCGGAGAAGTCTTTCGGCGATATGGTCATTCCCTCGGAAGCGGGATATTCCCGGATTTCAAGACCTTCCTCTCTGTTTATAATCCTGTCGTAGGTCCGCTCAAAGAAATACCTGTCGGCATCCCGCTCCTGTTCACTGATGAGAGCGCAGTCGAACGAAGCTATATTAGGGCTTATGTTTTCAATCTTATAGTTGAGGAGGCGACCCTCCTCGGTAATCTTCGAGAGGTCGAAGCCATAATCGACATAACCGGGCATTTCGAGTACGATATCGTTGAGGTTATCGGAGCTTTCGATCCATGAGTGGTCTATGTAGACCGAATTATGGGGCATAACAATCTTGTTGTCAAAGAATTTACCCCACTCCCAGGCGTAAAACCTGTCGATGTCGTCGCGGGAGTATTTGTCCCAGCCCGCGAGGTTGTGTGTTCCGGAAAAAATCATGCCTGACCATTCGAGCCAAAGTCCCGACTGGCTGTAAGGAATCTCTACCCGCGACGGGTCTGACGCATCGAAAACGAGGTAATAGTCATCCCCCTGAAGTGAGGGGAAATATGTCATAACCGGGTTGCGGTCGATGTATTGCAGGTTTTCGTGGTTCGGGTGGGACGGTCCGAACGGGTTCTTGACTCGGAATACGGCGTTATTGTCGGCCCTTGCCTCGATTTCAACCTCGTAACTGTATGCGTTTTTGGTCGCGTTGCCGCCGGTTGCTGTTCTGTCGGCAACCCTGCTGACGTTCTCTATCATACGGCCTTTCCCTAGGGGGAGCCATTCGGCATCACCCTGGTAGTTGCTGTGGATGTATATGTATTCGGGGCCTCGCAGGAGCTGGTTTTGCGCGTCGAAAGTCGCGTAGACGATTTTGTAGCGGTAAGGTTTCCCGAAATCAACGAGGAAGGACTTGTCGTCGCGGGAGAATGTCCGCGTGCGGTTTTCGAAGCCGTCCCCGAAAAGGAGCTGATGGGTTGACGGCCAGAGGATTTCTTCCTCGTATGACAGCACAGCGACGCGGATAGAGGCTGTTTTCTCGTCGAGATTCAGCCCGACCTGTCCCTGCCGGGTTGTGGAGCCGTAGATGAACTGAACGGAGAGAACCGGTTCTGTCTCGTTGCCTTCTGTCATAAGAGCCCGAGGTGCCATCGGACGGCTTTCAACCGCTTCCGGGAGGGCGGGGATGCCACCGGGAAGAGAGATGGGGGAAGACGCTGTCAGCAGGTCAAACGAACGGTCGTCGTAATTGTCGGCGGCAACGCCGAGGCTTCCGAGAAGCAATAAGAGAAAAACGGCTGTGTTTTTCATAGCACTGTTTTTTGATTAGTAAGAAAGAAGTTTAAAAGAAAAAGAAAAGCCTGTTATTTGATTCCCGAAGGAATCGTAAACAGACTTTAAAAGTCCGACACCGCAAAATTACGCAAATAATTGGTAATTGCAAATAAATCTGATATTTGCTGATGCCGATATGTATGGGGCAGATGTCCCGGTTAGTTCAGTTGGGGCTCAGGGGCGAGGCAGGAGTCCTTTTTTTTTGTGTAGACGCGGACGGGCTGGTCGCCGTTGAGGGCGTCGAGGGCGTTGTTGGCCAGGGCTTTCAGCTCGTCCTCGCCGGGATAGACGCGGACGGGGGCGAGATACTCGACGCGTTCTACGATGCGGGGCACGACGTATTTCGAGTGGGCGATACCTCCCGTGAGGAGTATGGCGTCGACTTTGCCGAACAGGGGCGCTCCCTGGGCGGCGATCGCTTTGGCTACCTGGTAGCACATCGCGTCGAGTACGAGGCGGGCGTGCTCGTCGCCGTTGGCGATGCGCTCTTCGATTTCGGGGACGGAGACCGTCCCGAGGTGGATTGCCAGCCCGGCTTTTCCGGAAATGCGCTTTTTGAGCTGTTCGCTGGTGTAGCGTCCCGAGTAGCAGAGGTCGATCAGCGCCCCGGTGGGGAGGGTTCCGGCGCGTTCGGGTGAGAAGGGGCCTTCGCCGTCAAAGGCGTTGTTGACGTCGATGCAGACTCCGTGGTCGTGCGCGCCGACGGAGATTCCGCCTCCGAGGTGGCAGATTATAAGGTTTAGGTCTTCGTATTTTACCCGTTTGCCGGTCTCGGAGGAAAGCTCGGCAGCGAAGCGGCGCCCTATGGCGCGCTGGTTGAGGGCGTGCCAGGTGGTTATGCGGGGCATTATGGGGGAGCCGGTTATGCGGGCTATGTCGGGCATCTCGTCAACGATTCCGGGGTCGGCGATATAGGCCTTGCATCCGGGGAGCTCGTCGGCGAGGTCGCGGGCGATGAGGCATCCGAGGTTGCAGGCGTGGTCGCGGTGGGGATGGGTCATCTCGTCGACCATGGCGTCGTTGACCTCGTAGATTCCGGCGGGGATTGGGCGCAGGAGCCCTCCGCGGCCGATAATAGCGTCGAACTCGAATGGGATTCCGTGCTCGGCGAGGGTGTTGAACACCAGGTCGCGGCGGAATTCCTTCTGGTCGATCACGCGGGGGAACCGGCTAAGTTCCTCTACGGAGTGGCGGATTGTATGCTCAAGCGTAGGTTTTTCGTCTTCGTATACAGCGATTTTGGTTGAGGTTGATCCGGGGTTTATGGCGAGGATTTTCTTCATCTTTCTTCGGGGTTTTGAAAACGTTTGTTGTCAGGGATATATACTTAAACTCGGTTACACGTGTTCCGCTGGGACGGAAAAAATCAAGCTCCGAGGACGGCCATCGCCAGGGAGTAGAATTTCGACAGCCCGGTATCGGCGCGGGAGGTTAGCACAACGGGGCATTTCGGGCCGAGCAACATTCCGGCTACTTCGGCGTGGCCGAAGTAGGTAATTGTCTTATAGAATGTGTTGGCCGATTCGATGTTCGGGAAAATCAGGAGGTCGGCTTCTCCGGCGACCTCGGACTCGAGGTGTTTCACCTGGGCGGAATGGTGGTCGCAGGCGGTCTTGACATCCATCGGGCCGGCGAGGGCAGCGTTTCCGAAGGCTCCTTCCGCGGCCATCCCGACGAGGGTCTGCGCGTCAACGGAGTTGGGAAACTTCGGGTTGACCTTCTCCGTGAAATGAATCAGGGCGACTTTCGGGCGGTCGATTCCGAAATGGCGGAGCATCGCGAGGTCGAGCGAGATTACGCGCTCTTTCTGCTCCAGGGTGGGATAGGGGATTACGGCCACGTCGGAGAAGAAGAGGAGGCGGTTCATACCGGGGACCTGAGCGGCGGTCATGTGGGTCAGGAGGGAGCCTTGGGGCAGGATGCCGGTCTCCTTGTTGAGAATCGCGCGCAGGAAGTTATCCGTGTTGATGATACCCTTCATCAGGGCGCCGGCGCGCCCCTTGCGGGCGAGCTCTACAGCGCGGCGGGCCGCGGTGTCTGAGTCTTTTTCGTCGATGATTTCTATTCTGTCGGCGAACTCCTCGACGAATCGCACACCTTGCAGCTTGCCGCTGTCACCAACGAGGATGAAGTCGGCTATGTTTTCTCGGAGAGCTCTCTCGACGGCGTACTGTGTTTCGGGGTCGTCGGCGCAGACGACAGCGATTTTCTTGCGGTCGGCACGGGCGCTGAGGTGCGCGGTCAGCTCTTGGAAATTTCTGATTTGCTCCATGGTAAAGGGTATGCTTGACGGATTTTCTGCAAATATCAGCAAAAAAATGCACATATACGCATAATCAGTGCAAAAAAAATAGTTAACAGGGCTTATTTTTTATGCGAATAACGCCGTCAAAAAACGCAATTTATCATGTGTTTTAAAACATACTTATAAAATCTGTAAGCTGATGTCTGTTGTATGCAGTGAATATCAATCGAAACGGGTCACTGAGGCTGCACAAACGGCCATAAAATGCGCGGATTCTTAAAAAGTCTTATTTTGCCAACAAAACATCCATTTCTACCAAAAGGGGCAACAAAAAAAACGGAGATACCAACCAATGGCGTCTCCGGCGGGAATATTAAATCAGATGAAGAGAATTCCCAAAGTATGCTTAAAATTTGGTTTTACTGAAAGGTAATATGTAAAATGTGTAATACAACTGATCGATTAGTTCTGGCACTATTGCCATTGTTTCTCTTTGTTATGTTGCAAAGTTAACGAAAAAATCGTTAATTCCAAACATTTCGTCAATATTTTTTCAAAAACGATGAATTTTTGGGAAAACGGGCCTTTTGACGCACTCTTGTCGCATTTATCCGGTTATTCGGAGCGTCGATAGGCAAAAGGCGCCGCGTCATAACGATTTGACGCGGCGCCTTTCGTATCCGGATGGAGGATTGGGTCAGAGGAGCTGGACGGAGCGGGCGATGAAGCGGGAGAGGTCTTCGCCGCGGAGGAGTCCATTGCCGAGAAGGGCGAGGTCGAGGAGCTGTTTGACTACGGGCTGGGTCGCGGCGTAGTCGCTGACGAGCTTCGTCTGGCGTTCGCGGGCGGCGGTTACTTCGGCGCTGAGGGTGTCGGCCTGTTTTGCGGCTTCGGCGTCATCCTTCTTCTCGCGGAGCTTGGTAATCTCGGCGTTCTTGGCCTCGATTTCTTCCTCGATAGGCTTTACCTGCGCGGCGAGGGCTTCGTCGGCGGCCGCGGTGACGCGCCTGACTACGGGCTGCTCCGTGTTGACGATAAGCTGGTAGCTGTCGGGCATGTCGCCGTAGAAGTTCATGCCGGGCTGGAGCGCGGCCATCTCTTTCATGCGGCGCATATACTCGTTCTGGGTTACGACAACCGGCGCGTCGGTTTCCTTCATAGCCTCGAAGGAGATGAGGAACTGCGCCTTGTCGACCTTCGGGAGCTGGGAGTTGAAGAGGGTGGTCAGAATGTCGCGCTGGGTGGGGGTCAGGTCGGCAGTCTTGCGGTCGGCCTTGGGGATGAGGTTGTCGATCACGTCGGAGTCGACGCGCACGAGGCGGCACTTCTCAATCTTGTGCTCGAGAAGTCCTACGAAATGGCTGTCGAGCTGGCCGTCCATGACGAGCACGCTGTAACCGCGGTCGGTTGCGGCCTTGATGTAGGTGTACTGGGCGGTGGGGTCGGTCGCGTAGAGCATTACGATGTCACCCTCCTTGTCGGTCTGCTCGGGGGAGACGAGTTCCTTGTATTCGTCGATTGTGAAGTAGCGTCCCTCGGTGTCCTTGAGGAGGTCGAACTTCATCGCGGCGTCGCAGAACTTCTCGTCGGTCAGCATTCCGTATTCGATGAAGATTTTGATGTCGTCCCATTTCTGCTCGAACTCCTTGCGGTCGGCCTTGAACAGCTCTTCGAGGCGCGAGGCGACCTTCTTGGTGATGTAGGAGGAGATTTTCTTAACGTTGGAGTCGCTTTGGAGATAGGAGCGGCTGACGTTCAGGGGTATGTCGGGGGAGTCAATCACACCCTGGAGGAGCATCATGAACTCGGGCACGACGCCTTCCACCGAGTCGGTGACGTAGACTTGGTTGCAGTAGAGCTGGATGCGGTTCTTCGTGATTTCGAAATTGTTCTTGATTTTCGGGAAGAAGAGGATGCCGGTAAGGGTGAAGGGGTAGTCGACGTTGAGGTGAATCCAGAAGAGGGGGTCGTCCTGTCCGGGATAGAGCTCATGGTAGAAGTCGCGGTAGTCCTGGTCGGTCAGGGAGGCCGGTTTCTTTGTCCAGGTAGGTTCGGTAATGTTGATTACCTTGTCGCGGTCGGTGTCGACCATCTTGCCGTCCTTCCATTCCTGTTCCTTGCCGGAAATGACGGGAACGGGGAGGAAGCGGCAGTATTTTTTCAGCAGGGCGTCTATGCGGCTCTGCTCGAGGAACTCTTTGTTTTCCTCGTCGATATGAAGGATGATGTCGGTTCCGCGCTCTGCTTTCTCGGTCGGCTCCATGGTGAACTCCGGCGAGCCGTCGCATTCCCAGCGTACCGCCTCGGCTCCTTCCTTATAACTGAGGGAGCGGATTTCGACCTTTGAGGCCACCATGAAGGCGGAGTAGAAACCGAGACCGAAATGGCCGATGATGGCGTTGGCGTTGTCCTTGTATTTCTCGAGGAACTCCTCGGCGCCGGAGAAGGCGATCTGGTTGATGTATTTGTCGATATCCTCGGCGGTCATGCCTATGCCGTGGTCTGAGACGGTTAGCGTTCCTGCTTCCTTGTCGACGGTGACGCGGACGGTCATGTCGCTGAGGTCCCCCTTGAACTCGCCGAATGAGGAGAGGGTTTTCAGTTTCTGAGTCGCGTCGACGGCGTTCGACACCAGTTCGCGCAGGAAGATTTCATGATCGCTGTAAAGGAATTTCTTAATCACCGGGAATATGTTCTCGGTGGTTACTCCGATTGTGCCTTTTGTCTGTGACATATCTTATCTTATATGTTTCGTTCGTTTGTCAGGTAAAAACTGGCGCGGGAGGAATCCCCGCCTTCCATTATAACAAACGGCAAAAAAAATGCCAGTCGCTATGACCGGCATTTTCAATATAAAGTAAGTTAAAAATCTGTCTGATGGCAGGGAGGGGCTGACAAAATTACTGCTTGTCAGCCTCGGCGCTGTCAGTCGCGGCGGGAGCGTCAGGTTTTTCGGCGGGAGCCCCCTTGACCACGGAGGTTGTGATTTTGGCGTTCTCCTTGTCGAATCCGATTGTGATCGTGTCGCCAGCGGCGGCCTCCGAGTTGATAATCAGCTCGGCGAGGGGGTCTTCGAGATACTTCTGTATGGCGCGCTTGAGGGGGCGCGCGCCGAACTGCTTGTCGTACCCCTTTTCGGCGATGAAGTCCTTGGCCTCGTCGGAGATTTCGAGGTTGAGGCCGAGGGCGTCGATACGTTTGCGGAAACCTCGCAGCTCGATGTCGATAATCTTGAATATCGCCTCGCGGGAGAGCTGGTCGAACATCACTATGTCGTCGATGCGGTTCAGAAACTCGGGGGCGAAAGCCTTGTTGAGTGCTTTCTGAATTACGGCCTGGGAGTGTTCCGAATCGTTCTCGCGGGTGGCGAATCCGACGCCCGAGCCGAAGTCCTTCAACTGGCGGGTGCCGATGTTGGAGGTCATTATTATGAGCGTGTTCTTGAAGTCGATGCGGCGGCCGAGGCTGTCGGTCAGCCTTCCCTCGTCGAGCACCTGCAGCAGGAGGTTGAACACGTCGGGATGGGCCTTCTCGATTTCGTCGAGCAGGACGACGGAGTAGGGGCGGCGGCGCACTTTCTCGGTTAGCTGGCCCCCCTCCTCGTAGCCGACGTATCCCGGAGGCGCACCGACGAGGCGGGAGACGGTGAACTTCTCCATATACTCGCTCATGTCGACGCGGATCAGCGTGTCGGCCGAGTCGAAGAGGTATTCGGCGAGCTTCTTTGCGAGGTGGGTCTTGCCGACGCCGGTCGGGCCGAGGAACATGAAGGTGCCGATTGGCTTGTTGGGGTCTTTCAGCCCGACGCGGTTACGCTGTATGGCCTTCACGATTTTGTCGATCGCGGAATCCTGGCCGATTATGTCGTTCTTAAGGCGCGGGGCCATCTCGCGGAGGCGGCTCCCTTCGGCCTGGGCTATGCGCTGGACGGGGACCCCGGTCATCATCGCCACGACCTCGGCGACCTTCTCTTCGTCGACGGTCGCTCGGTCGGCGAGGAGCTGTTTCTCCCATTTCTCGTTGGCGGCGGCGAGGCGTTCTTTAAGCTCCTGCTCCTTGTCGCGGAACGAGGCGGCTTTCTCGAAGTCCTGGGCCTGGGCTGCGGCGAGCTTGTCGGCGCCCGTGCGGATGATTTCCTCTTCGAGCTGCTCGATTTCCTCGGGAACGGCGATGTTGGTTATATGGGCGCGCGACCCGGCTTCGTCGAGGGCGTCAATCGCCTTGTCGGGGAAGTTGCGGTCGCTGAGGTATCGCTCCGTGAGGTTCACGCAGGCCCGGAGCGCGCCGTCGGTATAGTTTACGTTGTGGTGGTCCTGGTATTTGTCCTTGATGTTGTTGAGAATCTGCAGCGTCTCCTCGGGGGTTGTCGGCTCGACCATGACTTTCTGAAAGCGGCGTTCGAGAGCGCCGTCCTTCTCGATGTTCTTGCGGTACTCGTCGAGGGTCGTCGCTCCGATGCACTGGATTTCGCCGCGGGCGAGGGCGGGTTTGAGGAGGTTTGCCGCGTCCATCGTCCCCGCGGCGTTACCCGCGCCGACGATGGTGTGGAGCTCGTCGATAAAGAGAATCACGTCGGGGCTTTTCGACAGCTCCGTCAGAATCCCCTTGATGCGTTCCTCGAACTGGCCGCGGTATTTCGTTCCGGCCACGATGGAGGCCATGTCGAGGGATACCACGCGCTTGTCGAAAAGGATGCGTGGCACCTTGCGCTGCACGATGCGCAGCGCGAGACCTTCCACGATGGCCGATTTGCCGACCCCCGGCTCGCCGATGAGCACGGGATTGTTCTTCTTGCGGCGGCTGAGCACCTGCGCGAGGCGCTCGATTTCCACCTCGCGGCCCACGACGGGGTCGAGGCGGCCGTCCTCGGCGGCGCGCGTCATGTCGATGCCGAACTTGTCGAGGGTTGGGGTGTCGTTGCCCGAGCGTCCGCGGACGGTGGTGGAGCGTCCGCGGTTCTCCCCCCCCTGGGGGCGGTCCTGGCGCGGGGCGCTGCCGGACGACGGAGCGTCGTCCTCCTCGTCCTCGTCGTCATCTTCGGTGTATCCCGCGCCGGCCTGGGGCGCGTCCTTGACGTTGCCGAGCAGCTTGAGCATCGACTGGTAGTCAATGCCAGCCTGTCGGAAGGGAATGATGAATTTCATGTTCTGTATTTCCGGATTGTGGAGAATCGCCAGCAGGAGGTGTTCGGTGTCGACAACCTCCGAGCGGAGCATACGGGCCTCGAGCACCGATAGCTTTACAAGCCTGTTGGCGAGGTCGCTGACGGCTACCTCCTCGGTCCGCAGGGGGGATGTGGAGTCATATAGCGAGTCGTCCAGCTCCTGCCTGAGCTGGTAAACCGAGACATTGCGGGAAACCTTCTCCATAAGGGAGAATACCCGCGAGCCGGTGTCGCCGAGGAGCGCCAGGAAAAGGTGCTCCGGGGTTATGACGTTGTTGTTGTGGCGAACAGCCTCGTTACGGCTTTTCTCCAGAACAGTCTTTAATTCGTTTGAGAAATTGATTTCCATGCTGATTGTCTGCCTTTCTTCTTTCGTGGAAAACCTGATTGATTGTCTAAGAATTAGGACAATCTCTGAGAGAGCCTGCCGCCTGTGGCGCTTTATGCTTTTATTAACATTTCGGCACGGTTTTTTGTTGCGGCGGCGCTCGAATGTAATTCATAACGGCAAATAGCGTGCCAAGATTATGCGGCGCGCGTGTGATAATCATTAAAAAAGATTAAACGCCGCCGTGGCCTGTTTTCTTGGGCCCGGATTTGGCGATGGTTTGCCGAAATTTTCGTATCTTTGCTGATATTTTTGGCGAGCGCTCCGCCCCGCCGGGGCTGTTGCGGCCCGAAGCCGCGTAAAGGCGCTGAGCCTCACATCGTTTCACATATACTCTTACAATGCTGGAAGACGATCGGATAATTAAGATCAATATCGAGAACGAGATGAAATCGGCCTACATCGACTATTCGATGTCGGTTATCGTCTCGCGAGCCCTCCCTGATGTCCGCGACGGCCTCAAGCCCGTCCACCGCCGCGTGCTCTACGGAATGAACGAGATGGGCAACACCTCCGACAAGCCCCACAAGAAGGCAGCGAACGCCGTCGGCGAGGTTATGGGTAAATACCACCCCCACGGCGACTCGTCGATTTACGGCACCATCGTGCGCATGGCCCAGTCGTGGGCTATGCGCGAGATGCTCGTCGACGGACACGGCAACTTCGGCTCCATCGACGGCGACGGTCCCGCGGCCATGCGTTATACCGAGGTGCGCCTACAGAAAATCGGCGAGGAGATGCTCCGCGACATAGATTCGGAGACGGTTGACTTCGTGCCTACCTATGATAACGCCCGCAAGGAACCGGTAGTGCTCCCGACCAGGATTCCCAACCTGCTGGTCAACGGTTCGTCGGGTATCGCTGTCGGCATGGCGACCAATATGCCGACCCACAATCTCGCCGAGTCAATCGACGCTTCCGTCGCCCTGCTGGAGAATCCCGAAATCACGATTCCGGAGCTGATGCACTTCATCCCGGCTCCCGACTTCCCGACCGGGGGCACCATCTACGGCTACGCCGGGGTACGAGAGGCTTACGAGACCGGCCGCGGCCGTATCGTTATCCGCGCCAAGGCCGACATTGAGCAGGAGAAGGAACACGAGACCATCGTTGTCAACGAAATACCCTACGGCGTCAACAAGGCAGAGCTTATAAAATATATTGCCGAACTCGTCACCGAGAAGAAAATCGACGGAATCGCCGACATCAATGACGAGAGCGACTACAAGGGTATGCGCATCGTCATCAAGCTGCGCCAGGACGCGAACTCCAACGTAGTCCTGAACAAGCTCTACAAGATGACCCCGATGCAGAGCGCTTTCGCGGTGAATAACGTCGCGCTCGTCAATGGTCGTCCGAAGCTGCTCAACCTTAAGGAAATCGTCCAGGCGTTTGTCGAACACCGCCACGAGGTCGTTATCCGCCGCACGAAATACGAGCTTGCAAAGGCTCAGGAACGCGCCCATATCCTCGAGGGTCTGATTATCGCGTCGGACAATATCGACGAGGTAATTCATATCATACGCAACGCCGAGTCGCCCGAAGCCGCCCGCCAGTCGCTTTCCGAGCGCTTCGGCCTGAGCGACGCGCAGACCCAGGCCATCGTCGAGATGCGTCTCCGCCAGCTCACCGGCCTGGAGCAGGACAAGCTCCACGCTCAGTACGACGAGCTGCAGAAGCTGATCGCCCACCTGAACCTCATACTTACCGACGAGGCCGTGTGCCGCGACGTCATCAAGCAGGAGCTTCTCGAAGTAAAGGAGAAATACGGCGATGCCCGCAGAACCGATATCGAGTACACTGCCGGCGAGTTCAACGCCGAGGACTTCTATGCCGACGACGAGATGATCATCACCATCTCGCATATGGGCTATATCAAGCGCACGCCCCTTACCGAGTTCCGCGCGCAGAACCGCGGAGGGGTAGGGTCGCGCGGCAGCAACACCCGCGAGGAGGATTTCATCGAGTACATCTACCCGGCCTCGATGCACAACAACATCCTCTTCTTCACCCAGCGCGGCATGGTCTACAAAATGAAGGTCTACGAGATTCCCGAGGGTGCGAAGAACACCAAGGGACGCGCGATCCAGAACCTGCTCAACATCGAGCCGGGGGACGCTGTCAACGCCTTCATCCGCTGCAAGAATCTCGACGACGCCGAGTTCACGGCTTCCCACAACCTCGTGTTCGCGACTCGCAAGGGTGTCATAAAGAAGACCTCGCTCGCCGAATATGCCCGCGTCAACATCAAGGGTAAGAAGGCTATCGTAATCCGCGAGGGTGACCAGGTAATCGGTGTCGAGCTGACCGACGGCAACAACGAAATCCTCATGGCCAACCGCGAGGGGCGCGCGATACGCTTCAACGAGAAGACCGTGCGCCAGATGGGCCGCGTCTCGACCGGTGTGCGCGGCATGACGCTCAACGGGCCTGACGACGAGGTCGTCGGAATGATCTGCATGGAGCCTGACGATGTCCGCAACGTGATGGTTATTTCGGAGAACGGCTACGGCAAGCGCTCGCTGCTCGACGGCTACCGAATCACCAACCGCGGCGGCAAGGGCGTGAAAACGATGAACATCACCGAAAAGACCGGCAAGCTCGTGGCAATCAAGAGCGTCACCGACGACAATGACCTGATGATTATCAACCGCTCCGGCATCACGCTGCGTATCCGCGTGGCCGACATCGGTGTCTACGGCCGCGCCACCCAGGGTGTCCGCATCATCAATCTTTCGGCCCGCGGCGACGAGATCGCTTCCGTATGCTGCGTTGACACAGACCCCGAAGAGGAGGCTGTCGAGGCTGTCGAGAATCCCGAGGTGCTCTCCGGCGAGCCGGACGACAACACGCTCGAGGCAGACGACGAAGTCGTTGACGACGAAATCGAGGCAGACGGCGCGGACGACGCCGGCGACGCCGAGGAATAAATCTAAAAGCTATCTATTCACACCTTAATTATATAACGAAAGTTATGAAGAAAATCACCTTCCTGGGCATCTCGTTGACCTGCGCCCTGACCGCCTTCGGGCAGATGCAGGTGGTCAAGGATGCCGAACGCGCCATGAAAGCGGCTCCTGAAAAGTACCCCCAGAACATCGAGGCCCTTAAGCCCGCGATGACCAATCCCGAAACCGCCGAACAGGCCTACACCTGGTTCGTAGCCGGCAAGGGCGCTTTCGACTTCTTCGACAACCAGCAGGTTGTGGCCCAGATGGGCAAGGAGGTTGACAAGAAGGCCCTGGGCCACTCCCTCATCGACGGCTACGGATATTTTCAGAAAGCCCTTCCCCTCGATACCGTCGTTGACGCCAAAGGGAAGACCAAGACGAAGTACTCGAAGGATATGGTGAAGATGATCGTCGGCCACTATAACGACTTCTCCAACGCCGCCTTGTATCTTTGGGAGGTTGAGGATTATGCCGGAGCGGTCGAGGCCTGGAACCTCTTCGTTGAGAACAGGAACAACCCTGTGCTTCTCAAGCACGGCCTGAAGGCCCAGCCCGATTCAATCTACGGCGAAATCCTCTTCAACATGGGTATCGGCAACTCGCTGCTGCAGAACAACGAGGGCGCTCTGAAGAACTTCAAGGACGCGATTTCGATGGGTTACACCAAGAAGAACGCCTTCGACTATGCCATCTCCGCCGCTTCCTCGATGAACAACGCCGCCGAAATGGCCGCTATCGCCGAACAGGCATATCCCATCTATGGCGGGGAGGACAGCCGCTATATCGGCTACATCATCAACAACTACCTTGACAAGAAGGACTTCGCCGCTGCCGACGCGATGATCGACAAGTATCTCGCCGCTGACCCCAACAACGGCCAACTCTACTTCGTCAAGGGCGTGGTGCTCGAGACTGAGAACAAGAACGCCGAGGCCAAAGAAGCCTATAAGAAGGCTGTCGAACTCGACCCGAAGAACGCCAACGCCCTCTTCCGCATCGGTTACTCCCTTTATCAGGAGGCTTGCGCCATCGACGAGAAAGACGGCGGCGGCCTGAGCAACGAGGACTACAAGAAGCTCCGCGAGACCCGCATCGACCCCCTCTTCCGCGAGGCCAGCAAGTACATCGAGGAGTCTTACAAGCTCGACGACCAGAACTCCGACGCCCGCAGCGTCCTCCGCTCGATCTACTACAACCTCAACGACGAAGAGAACCTCAAGCGCGTCGAGGCCATGTAATCCCCCGCATCTATCCAACCCCTATAAACAAGCCGCGACCCCACCCGGGCCGCGGCTTGCTTTTTGACCGTATGAATAATCAAACTTATTTGCATATAGTTTTGTTTTTGATATTAAATTTGGTATCTTTGCGACGTATAACAAACATACCAGATGAGTAAGAAAGAAAAGTTGGTTGCAAGGCTTCTGGCTATTCCGAGGAACTTTACCTATAATGAGGCAAAGACATTGATGGGAATACTCGGTTTTGAGGAAAGCAACAAGGGGCATACCTCAGGCTCGATAGTTGAGTTCTTTAAAGGAGATTACTCTGTCATTCTTCATAAGCCACATCCGGGCAATGAACTAAAACCTTATCAGGTAAGACAGTTAATTGAATATTTGACAAGAAATAATTTGATTTGATTATGGGACTTTTAAAATACAAAGGATATACTGGGTCGGTAGAATTTAACGAAGAGGATAATTGCCTTTATGGTAAAGTACAGGGGCTGAAAAAGGTACTCATTTCCTATGAGGGTACAACAATAATGGAAATCAAACAGGATTTCGAATCGGCGGTGGACGGTTATCTTGCGGGATGCGCAGCCCGCGGGATTGAACCGGCTAAGCCGTATAGCGGGCGTTTTGTCGTCCGTATGCCGTCAGAGCTTCATAGTCGGATAGCTGGGATTGCCGCGGCAACAGGAACCACAATCAACGATTTCATAAATCGTGCGATTGCTAATGAGGTTAGCCATTCAGCTCTATGAGGAGATAAAGCCGAATGTGTCTGTCAGACTGGCCGCAACATGGAGGTATGATGCTTCCCTTAAGAATAGACAAAGGGTTATTTGATGGGGGAGTGAGTTATGGTGTTGAGGGAGGCGCGGCGAGCCTGGGAGTGCTGGAGGGAGCGGGGGATGTTGTAAAGGCGGCCGTCTTTGAGGAGGTGGGAGCCGGTCTGGTGGAAACAGAAGGGGATGCCCGCGGCGAGGGACTGGCGGTGCAGGTCGAGGACCCAGTCGAAGTCGAGTGTGCGGGCGTATTTCCCGGACTCGCCTCCGACAGAAACCTCCTCTATCAAGGCGGAATCGAGATACGGGGTAAGGTTTATGTTGCCGAGCAACGGTGCGGCGATGATAAGTCTGTGGCGTATCGGCAATGAGAGGAAGACCGGGAGCCGGGCGTCGGCGCGCTCCTGGTTCTCGACGGTGCATCCTACGGCGACATTCCTGTAGCCTTCGCCCCAGTCGGGCGGGAGGCATCGCGCCAGGCGTTCAATCCGTTTTGTGAAAAAGAAGAAAGCGCAGTCGAAGCGTTGCCGGATTATTTCCCATATTTCGGGACGCCATTCGTCGGCTTCCTCAATCAGGAAGTCGGAGGTAAAGCAGAGGGCGAACTCAGTCCCGGCGGGGAATTTCAGGTTCTTTTGCCTGTCGCGGCGTAGCGGGAGGTTGAACGAGGCGGTTCTCCGAACCTCGTCGGGCGGAATCGCGGTTCCGAAAGCCGCATCCTCGCGGTAGACGTAGCAGTGCTTGCATCCGGCGCTGATTTTGTGGCATCCATGCCACGGATTCCACATCGGCATACGCGGTTTATTCTACAACGGGCAGCAGCGAGCCGGGGGAGAGGTATACGCGTCCGGGGCCGGTCACGGATAGCATAGAGAAACCTTCGCCCCCTAAGAAATTATCGGCGGAGACGTTGGCCGACATGCGGTTCTCGTCGATTCCGTGGAGTGCTATGATATGGTTTTCGTCAATCTCGATTGTCTCTCCGGGGCGCAGGTCGAGCGTCATCGGAGTGTCCTTGGTGTCGAGATATACGGTGCCGCGCCCTGCGATTTTCTGCAGGAAGAGTCCCATGCCCCCCATGAAGCCGCGTAAGGAGATTTTGGAGCTGATTTCCATACGGCTGTCGGCGGCTACGAACACCCCGCTGTGGCATAGGAGCGTTTCGCCTGAGAGCCGTACGGGAAGCAGCCCGCAGGAGCTACCGATCACGGCTTTGCGCGGCATCCCGCAGTCGTTGAACAGGCGTATTACGAACAGCGACTCGCCGGATAGCTTCGCTTTCAGAATCCGTTTTAGTCCCGAGCCGTTGAGCCCTACCTCTTTTCTTAGTCCGGCTTCCAGATAAATAAGCGCTCCCTTCTGGGCGAAGAACTCTTCGCCCGGAAAGAGGGTCACTTCAAGATGCTGGATGAAATTGCCGGAGAGTCTGCAATCCATAGGGTTACGTATTTAAGGTGAATGGTGAATGGTGAATGGTGAAGGAGATACCACTTCAACTATTATCTTCACTCGGGTATTATCTTCACTCAGGCGAAGCCTGATTTTCACTTTTTACTTCATTCACTTCAACTTGAGCTTGTGAAAGTTGAGTTATTACTTTTCGCGGATGATTGTCTGGGTGCGGTCGGGGCCGACGGAGACAATGGTTATCGGGGTCGCGAGTTCCTTTTCGAGGAAGGCGATATACGCCTTGAAGTTGGCGGGGAACTGCTCCTCGGAGGTTATCGCAGTCATCGGGGTCTTCCAGCCGGGAAGGGTTGTGTAGACCGGTTCTACGGTTCCGTCGGCGATGGAGTAGGGGAACCGGTCGGTTTCCTTGCCGTCGATTTTGTAGGCCACGCAGGCTTTAACCTCGTCGAAATCGTCGAGCACGTCGCTCTTCATCATTATCAGCCGGGTCACGCCGTTGACCATGATGGCGTATTTGAGAGCTACGAGGTCGATCCATCCGCAGCGGCGTTCGCGGCCTGTCACGGCGCCGTATTCGTGACCGAGGTCGCGGATGCGCTTGCCGGTCTCGTCGAACAGCTCGGTGGGGAAGGGGCCGCTGCCGACGCGGGTGCAGTAGGCCTTGAAAATGCCGTAGACTTCTCCGATGCGGTTGGGCGCGATGCCGAGACCCACGCACGCTCCGGCGCAGACGGTGTTGGAGGATGTGACGAAGGGATATGAGCCGAAGTCAACGTCGAGCATCGTTCCCTGCGCGCCTTCGCAGAGCACGCTCCTGCCGCTGCTGAGCAGCCCGTTGACGAGGTATTCGCCGTCGACAATCTCATATTCGGCGAGATACTCTATCGCTTCCATCCATTCCTTTTCGAGCCGTGCGAGGGTGTCGGAATCCGGGGTCGCTCCGAGCGACGCGAGGCGGGCGAGGTGGAGAGCCTTCAGGGCGGCGTATTTCTCCTCGAAATTGTCGGCGATGTCGCCTACGCGGAGGCCGTTGCGGGCAGTCTTGTCGGTGTATGTCGGGCCGATGCCTTTGCCTGTGGTACCGATTTTCGCGCCACCCTTGGCTTTCTCGCTGGCTGCGTCGAGGAGGCGGTGGGTCGGGAGAATAAGATGAGCCTTGCGGGAGATTTTTAGGTTGTCCTTAAGAGGAACACCGGCGGCTTCGAGGTCACGCGCTTCCGACGCGAAGAGAACCGGGTCGAGCACGACACCGTTGCCGATGATATTCAGGCTGCGGTTCTGGAACACGCCGGAGGGGATTGAGCGGAGCACGAATTTCTTGCCGTCAAATTCGAGGGTGTGTCCGGCGTTGGGGCCTCCCTGGAAACGGGCGACGGCATCATAGCGGGGAGTGAGCACGTCGACTACCTTACCTTTTCCTTCGTCGCCCCATTGGAGGCCGAGCAAAACGTCAGCTTTCATTTTTTCTTTTGTTTCTAACGGTTTATGTGATATGTGGAAATTCCTTACGATGGTTTGTGGGTGCTTCCGGCGCTCCCCTGCCGGCGGAGCTTGCGCTGGCATCTGGAACAGATGCCGTAGACGTAGAGGGAGAAATGGGAGGGCTGGAAGCGGGGGAACTTGTGGGTAGTGATTTCGGGAGGGAGGGCCGGCTCGCGCTGTTCCCTGACGCGGCCGCAGGAGGTGCACACGAGGTGGAGGTGGGGCTCCTTTCCTCCGAGGGTAGCCCGCTCGTATTGCGCGGGCTGGTTGCCGAACTGGTGGCGGAGGAGCAGCCCGGCGTCGACGAGTACCTGCAGCGACGCGTAAAGCGTCGAGCGGCTCACGTGGTATCCGTCGTTTTCAAGTATGCCGTACAGCTCGTCAGCAAAGAAGTGTTTCCCGGTAGAATATGCTTTCTCCAGGATGGCGAGCCTTTCAGGCGTCCGGCGCATTTTCTGTTTTTTCAGGAACTCGGCAAGCCGCGCCTTGGCCTGCAGGAGCTGGTCGTTGTTGTTTTCAGCCATATCAGACGAATGGATGGCGATTCTTCCGCAAAGATACGCAAATTTCCCCACATTCGCGCTCCCGGCGGCTACTTATTTGCGGCGGGAGATGCGGAGCGGCTCGTAGACGCGCTCGCCGATATGCTCGGCCAGGGCGGCGCAGAAAGCCTGCCATTTCTTCTGTTTGTCAAGCAGTTCGTAAATTTCCGCGATATTGTAGCCCGGCTGGCTCTGGATTCTTCTTATTTCCTGCTTTATGTCGTCGAAGTTGCAGCGGGCAACGTCGTATTTCAGCGCTATAAGCGCTTGTGGCACAATTTGTTCGAGGCGGTCTTCCTCGGTCTCTACCTTGGTGTTGTTCTTGAAGTAGATTTTGCTGAGCTGGTGCTTCTCTACGACCAGGTCGGTAGTGACCCGCCGGACACTGTCGTCGGGAGAGGACGCGAGATGCTTTTCGAGGAAGGAGAGCGCGAAGTCGCGGAGTTCGCCGAGGTAGAGGTCGTCGGCCTGCTGGCGCAGCCGCTTTTCCCGGATTGTTATCTCGGCCATATCGTTGGCTGAGTCGCGTATGTCGTTTATTCCGGCCGCGATAAATTCCTCCCTCCTGGCGGCTGCCTGGGCGGTAAAGTCGGCCATGGAGCCTTCCCACCTCCGAGCGCGGAGTTCGACCGCCTGGTCGAAAATATTTTTGTAAAGTCCGTTGGAGAAATCTATGCCGTCGGCCTCGAGGTCCTCGCGTACGAAATCAATCACTTTGACGAACTCTTGCGCGCTCCCTTCGGCATCAAATTTCTGCCCCAGGTCGAGCATGCCGTATTTGAGCACGAGTCGGAGCAGTTCCCTTTCGCGCGGGGCGAGCATCGCCGCGTGCGGGTCGGCAGCGGCGGAAGGGATGGCGCCCGTCTCCGGATTCTCTTCACTGACCGGCTGCGCGGCGGCTTCGGCAGCTTCCGCCTCGGCGACTCCGGGACCGTTGGCGATGGAGTCTCTCGCCGCGTCGCGTCGGCGCTCGACGGCGCTTTGTTCGCGGCGCTTCGCCAGTTCGGCGGCGACGGCGCGGGTCAGGACCCCTTCGTCTATGCCGAACTGCTGGGAGCATTGCTGGATGTATATCGTTCGGGTAAGTTCGACGGGAATCGCCGCTATGGAGCGGACGATGTCGCCTATCGCCTTGGAGCGTTTTATCGGGTCGTTGGCGCAGTCGTCAAGGAGGATTCTGCTCTTGAAATGGATGAAGTCAACCTCGTTGGCCTTTATGTATTCCTCGACTTCCGAAGACGAATGGTGCTGGGCGAAAGAGTCGGGGTCGTCTCCGTCGGGCAGAAGCAGTACCTTGATGTTCAGCCCTTCGGCGAGGAGCATGTCTATTCCGCGGAGCGATGCCTTTATGCCGGCCGCGTCGGAGTCGTAGATGACGGTCACGTTTTCCGTGAAGCGGTGGATCAGGCGTATCTGTCCTTCGGTAAGTGAGGTGCCTGAGGAGGCCACGACGTTTTCAATGCCGCTCTGGTGCATCGAGATAACGTCCATATACCCCTCGACGAGTATGCACTTGTCCTGTTTTACTATCGCCTGCTTGGCCTGGTAGAGGCCGTAGAGCTCGCGGCTCTTGGAGTAGATTATCGACTCAGGGGAGTTGACGTATTTTGCGACGGACTTGTCGGAACGGAGTGTGCGGCCGCCGAACGCCACTACTTTTCCCGACATCGTGAACACGGGATAGATTACCCTTCCGCGGAAGCGGTCGTAAATTCCGTGTTCCCCTTTCGAGCAAAGTCCGGTGTCGAGCAGGAATTTCTCGTTGTAGCCTTTCGCAATCGCGGCGTCGTAGAGGTCGGTGCTTTTCTGAAGGGCGTAGCCGAGGTGGAAGCGCTTTATCGCCCAGTCGTTGATACCGCGTTCGCGGAAGTATGCCAGGCCTATGTCGCGGCCGTCGGGGGTGTCGGCCATGACGCTTTCGAAATGGCGCATGGCGAAGTCGTTTACCTCCATCATCCCCTGGCGCTCGGTCTGTTCGCGACGCTCGTCATCGCTCATCTCGCGCTCCTGGATTTCGATGTGGTATTTCTTCGCAAGCCATCGGAGCGCCTCGTTAAAGGTCATCTGCTCCAGCTCCATCAGGAAGTTGACGGGGCTGCCACCCTTGCCGCAACTGAAACATTTGCAGATGCCTTTCGAGGGGGAGACGGAGAACGACGGGGTGCGTTCGTTATGGAAGGGGCATAGCCCCATATAGTTGGCGCCCTTGCGTTTAAGGTGTACGAAGTCCGACACCACCTCTACGATGTTGGCGGTGTCGATAATCCGTTGCACGGTCTCCCTGTCGATAAGGCCCTTGCTCATTTATGCCTAAATGTTGTTTTAAGTAACTGTTCAAAATTATTTTATACTAACGGGTCTGATTATTTCAATATTTCTCCGGCAAAATTTTTGAATCTTTTCCTCTCATCATCAGTCGTGTAGCTCGCTACACTCCTTCTTGTTCTTTGGACCTCCGTCCAAAGCGCTTCGCGATAACGAGAAAAATCTTCTAAAAATTTTCCTCGGATAAATATTAAAATAATTTCGACCAGTTACTTAGTGGATAATTTAAAACTTGACAACCAGTTCCGCTACTATTTTGTCGTCCGCACCAACGGGAGCCTCTACTCCGGAATCGTAGAAATACTTCTCGTAGTTCAGGCGCAGGGCGACCCTCAGGGGGGGGCGAAGGTATTCAAGCGTAGTGCCTACCGTAATCCTTCTGCGCGCCGGGTCTGTATAATTCAGCCCGTCGTCGCCGGGTTTCCCGTTGGAGTTGGCGGTTATGCCGTCGAAACGCCCCTGGAACGAGAGGTTGTCGAATACCGTTTTTTCCAGGGGTATGGCGTAGGAAGCGAATACGCTCCATGCGTCAGTGGCGCACAGGGAGGCGCGTTCATAATGCTTGTGCTGGTATTCGGCTTCGGCGGTCCACCGGCCCCCGTGCCATCCGAAAGTCCCGTCGACGATATTCATTCTCACCCCGTAGGGCTTCATCGTCAGATAGGAGGCTGAGAGTAGAAAGCCGCCCGGTTTCCAGGCTGCTTTGGCGGCGAAGTCCATCGCTCCCTGCCATACGTCGTGGTTGCCCATCGGTTTCGAGTTGAACACTCCGGCCTCGACTGTCAGCGGGAGGCCCGGACGACCGTAATAACCTCCCTGCAATCCGACTTCGCGGACGTTCGCTATATATTTGCCGAAAACGGAGCGGTTGGCGAAAATATACGTGCCCGGGCCTCGGAAAATATCAACTCCGAACGGTACTCGGAACTGGCCGGCCTTGACGCGCCAGGAGCGGGGGAGGGTCCATTGTGCCCAGGCGTCAAGAATTTTCATCGTGCCGCGGTCGCACGCGTCGACGCGGATGTAGTAGCCTAACTGTCGTATGACCTTTCCTTCGATTGACACGCGGGCGTTGCGGACCTGGAACCGCTGGCGCCAGCCGTCGCTGCCGCCCCATTCTCCTTCGTAGCGAGTGCGGAGCACTCCGTGGAACTTCGGGGTGACATCGACTTTTTCCGCCTCCCCGGCCGCGGCGGCCGGGGAGGCGGGCAAAAGCGACAGGGCTAACAGCGCGGCGCGCGTGATGCCTTTGACATTTGACATCGGCAATCAGCGGGGAAGAACGTTTACTTTCAGTTTGTCCTGGGCGCGGCGGGCCTTGGCGCGGGCTTCCTCGAGGGTGTCGGCTGTGGCGAGAATGACACCCATGCGGCGGTGCCCCTTGATTTCAGGCTTGCCGAAGATACGCATCTGCACGCCCTCTTCCTCCAGGACAGCGTCGAGGTTGTCGAACTCTACTTTGTCGGTATCCCCTTCGACGACAATCGCACGCGAAGCGGAGGGGCCGTAGAAACGGATTCCGGGAACCGGCAGCCCGAGCAGAGCGCGGGCGTGAAGTCCGAACTCGCTGAGGTCCTGCGAAATCATAGTTACCATGCCGGTGTCGTGGGGGCGGGGGGAGACCTCGCTGAAAATCACGTCGTCGCCCTTGACAAACAGCTCGACGCCGAAGATGCCGTAGCCGCCGAGCGCGTCGGTCACCTTGCGGGCAATTTTGCGGGCGCGTTCGAGAGCCGCGGCGCTCATCGGCTGGGGCTGCCACGATTCGCGGTAGTCGCCGTCGACCTGTATGTGGCCTATCGGCTCGCAGAAGGTTGTGCCGGAGAGGGAGCGTACTGTCAGCAGCGTTATTTCGTAGTCGAAGTTGACAAACCCCTCGACAATCACGCGTCCGGCACCGGCGCGTCCCCCTTCCTGGGCTTCCTTCCAGGCGGCGTCAATCTGTTCGGGGCGCTTGATGGTCGACTGGCCGTGGCCCGACGAACTCATTACCGGTTTTACGACGCAGGGAAGGCCGATTTCCTCAATGGCCTTGTCGAATTCCTCGCGGCCCGAGGCGAAGCGATAGCGCGAGGTGGGGAGCCCCAGCTCTTCGGCTGCCAGGCGGCGGATTCCCTCGCGGTTCATCGTTAGCCAGGCCGCGCGGGCCGTGGGAGTGACGTTGTACCCTTCTTCCTCGAGCTTGAGCAGTTCGGGAGTCGCGATAGCCTCGACTTCGGGAATGATATGGTCGGGGCGTTCCTCCTCGACAGCCTTGCGGAGAGCTTCGGCATCGAGCATGTTGAACACGCGCGACCTGTGGGCTATCTGCATCGCGGGAGCGCCGGCATATTTGTCGCACGCCACGACTTCGACGCCGTAGCGCTGCAGCTCGATAGCAACTTCTTTACCTAACTCGCCGCTGCCGAGCAACATGGCTTTGCGGCCTACTGGGGTCATTACTGATCCGATCTTGGTCATAATTGGGACATTTTAATTCTTCTACAAAATTACTCCAAATCCGCGATTACACCAAATCCGCCGGGAACAAACGCGGCAACTCAGGCGTTATAGTGACAAAGAGCGACGGACTGCGGCAGCAGGAAGGCTCTCAGACGTTTCACACATCAAATTGAGGGGTCTTTCGAGAGAAAGACGGGTTAAAAAGAGGAGCGCGGTGGTCCTGACCATCCGCGCTCCAAATCATTTTGCCGTTAATTGTCTCCGCTACCATATCAGGAATAGAACGGCCGAGGCCATGAAGAATATCAGGTAGCCTACCTGAAGGGTTCCCTGCCATTTCTTGAAGTTTTCCATCTTTTCCGGGTCTTTGGCTGCGGCGGAGTTCCAGGCGAACATTGCGATTAACAGGATAAGTCCGGCTATAAGGCAGCCGATAGCAGTCCACATCATAGTTGTAACGTTTTTATGGCCGTAGGCCGTTAATTATATATTATAAACAACAACGGAGCGCGAATTGTTAGCGCGCCAGACGGAGTCGGCGGGTGTAGAAAAGTATTGGGCGAAAAATTTGGGCACAATGGTTTTTATGGCTAAATTTGTAAAAAATTAAACAGACATCTGAAATGGAAATTGTAGGACGCATAATTGTGGCGCTTCCCGAAATGTCGGGCACATCCAAGCAGGGCAATCCCTGGAAGAAGCGCGAATATGTACTTGAAACCCAGGAGAACTATCCGAAAAAGGTCCACTTTGACTTTTTCGGCGACCGCGCTGACCAGTATCCCCTTAACGTCGGCGATATAATCAAGCTGAGTTTCGATATCGAAAGCCGCGAATATAACGGACGCTGGTTCACCAGCATACGCGGTTGGAAGTCGGAACCCGCCGCAATGGACGCTCCCGCCGGAATGCCGGCGCCGGGCCAGGCGTTTCCCGATCCCGTTCCTCCCGTAGGTTATGGCGCACCCGCGGCTCCCGCAGCCGGCGGATACCAGGCACCCGCGATGCCCGCTCCATCCCCTTCCGACGACCTTCCCTTCTAACGGGAACGCACAAAAAAAGATAAGCGCTGTGTCATTATTTGACACGGCGCTTTTTTCGTATATATCGACCGCACGAGCGTCCCGCGGGGGAATCAGCGTCCGATGAGGGCCATAAATTCCTGGCGGAGGGAGGGGTTTTCGGCGAAAACGCCGCAGTAGTCGTAGGTATCGGTGGTGGCAAGCTGTTTTTCGACGCCGCGCATCTTCATGCACAGGTGATGGGCGTTGCATGCGACTATCACTCCCTTAGGGGCGAGGACGCTGTTGACGGCTTCGCATAGTTCTGCCGTAAGCCGTTCCTGTACCTGCAGCTTGCGCGCTACAGCGTTCACTACTCTCGCGAGCTTGCTCAGCCCGATCATGGAGCCGCCGGGGATGTATCCGATGCTGACGGTGCCGAAGAAGGGGAGGATGTGGTGCTCGCAGAAGGAATAGAACTCGATATCCTTTACCACGACCATCTTGGAGCCCGCGTATTCAAAAATAGCTTCCGACAGCACGGCGGCGGTGTTGGTGCGGTAGCCCTGGGTCGCGAACCACATGGCGCGGGCAGCGCGCATAGGGGTCTTCTGTAGCCCTTCGCGGTCGGGATTGTCCCCTACGAGCCTGATGATTTCGCGGTAGTGGGCGGCAATTTCTTCGATTTTTGCGGAGTCTGAGGGGGATAGCGGTTTGCAGTCAAAATCCATGTCTTGCGGTTTGCGCTTGGAATAGGGGGGATGGCTTTACGCGCGGTGCGTCAGCGTTGGTTTATGCGGTCGCGGATTACGCGGACCTCGCGGGCAAACGAGGGGAAGGCGCGCTTAATCTCGGCAGCAGCCTTTTCCGCATCGTACTGCGAGCGGAAATCGCCGACACGCAGGCGCCAGTAAGGCGACGCGTAAGTGACGTACGTGCCGTATTGGGGGAAAGCCCCGGAAATAACCCGTTCGCGCTGACGGGCGGTCGCCTTGGCGGTGCGGGCGTTATTGTCGGCATAGACCTGCACGCGGTAGCCCACAGACTTCGTGCCTTTCGTCCTTGCCGGTTTGTCCGCCTCGACCTCTTCCGTCTCGGCCTCAGAATCGCGGCTGTCGTCGGCTGTCGTCGGGGTTGAGAACAACCGTTCAAGCATGGCATTGGGCATTTCGACGGATACCGCGCTCGCGGGGGCGTTGATGCGCGCGACTATATTGTTTTCCGCGACGGAGTCAGATGACGCCGCGGCTACGGCGTTGTCCTGTGCCGCTCCGGCGAGGGATATGACGCAGGAAACTGTCAGCGATAGTAGGCTTCGGTAAGTCAAGGCGTATTCTGGTTAGTAGTTGGTAAGCCCCGGCGGAACTTTTGCCCCGCCGGGGCTTGTAAGGGTGTTCTGTCAGTCGGGTGCCGACAGGATTAGAATGCGGTAACGATGCCCATGAAGGAGGCTGCGTCAAGCGCTGCGCCACCGATCAGGCCGCCGTCAACGTCGGCTTTGGCGAAGAGTTCCTTGGCGTTGGAGGGCTTGCAGCTTCCGCCGTAGAGGATGGAGCAGTTGTCGGCTACTTCCTTGCCGTACTTCTCGGCGATGACGCCGCGGATGTGGGCGTGCATTTCCTGAGCCTGGTCTGCGGTAGCGGTCTTGCCGGTGCCGATAGCCCATACGGGTTCGTATGCGAGAATCAGCTTGCCGAAGTCTTCTGCGGAGAGATCGAAGAGGGCTTCCTGGATTTGCTTGGTCACAACGTCGAGGAAGGTGCCGTTCTCACGCTCTTCGAGCACTTCGCCGATGCAGAAAATCGGGGTGAGGTTCTCGGCAAGCGCGAGATTTACTTTCTCTTTGAGAATCTCGGAAGTCTCGCCGTAGTACTGGCGACGCTCGGAGTGGCCGAGAATGACATATTTGGCGCCGGTGGAAGCTACCATGGGAGCGGAAACCTCGCCGGTATAAGCGCCTTTGAGGTGGTCGGCGCAGTTTTCAGCGCCAAGGCCGAGCTTCTCGTCGATAACGGCGGCTACGGACGCGAGGTGGGTGAAGGGGACGCAGATTACCACGTCGCACTTAACGTCGGCGGCGTTTTTGAGGGCTTCGTTAACGTCTTTTGCCAGACCCACGCCTTCGGCGAGGGTGGTGTTCATTTTCCAGTTTCCGGCAACAATGTTCTTTCTCATTTCTTGTATCTATTGTTAAAAGATTTGTCGTACATATGCCTGTCGCGGCGATGGAGGGCGGGTAATCCCGGCGGTATGCCTCTGCGGCGCTTCTGACCCGCAAAGTTACCAAAAAATCACGAAATAACCGCCGTCTGCGGCAAAAAGAAAAATCTGCTATTTCTCATTCCCGCCGGAGGAGGCCTTCGCCGCCAGCCTCTTTTCACGCCGACGGCGCGCCGCGGCGCGGATTTTGGCCCGCACGCCGAGAATCACGCCCTGGAAGAGGTACAGGGCGAGCAAGCCGCCGACGCATATCCCCGACAGTGTCCTGAACGTGGATACCGGATTGAGTGCCAGTGTCCGCGGCATGTCGCCGGAAGCCCGGGCGGCCTCGATGCGTTCAAGGGGTATGGAGCTGAGCATCTCCTTGGAATAGACTTTCCCGTCGCGGAGAATGACGAGCGCCATCGTGCCTCTCGACAGCTCCTTCAACTGGGTATCGTCGACAGAATAGCAGGGGTAGCCGGCCATCGACAGGTCAAGCCACGAGTCAATGCCGCGCTGGTCGGTGGCGAGCAGTGCGGCCATAGGGATTCCGGCTGAATCGGCATACTGGTATATCTCGTTGGCCGCGTAGGTGTAGGATATGTCGGCCTTTCGCGGCTCCGGCAGAATAAGCAGGAACTGCCATCCATCAGTTGAGATGACGGACTCCGTAACGTCGTATTCTCCGTCGAATATGGCGAAGTCGGGGGTATCCTTGCCCGGGGCTCCGTCGCGGGGAACGCGGTCGACAAAGGTCCATTCATCCCCTTCGGGAATTGAGTCAATCGGGAACGAGCGGGTCTCGTCGCCTCGCTGATAGACGAAGAGATAATCCTCGTCGGCCTTCTCTTCCGGCGCGAGCGGTGTTCCGATAGGGAAGGGGCGGAAGTCGAGCATCGGCTGCACGTTGTAGCCGAAAAGCGCTACTATAATAAGGTATAAGCCGGTCCACACTCCGGCGACCCATTGGATCGCGGGTTCAAAAAGCCCCGAGCGCACTTTCGGATTCCAGAACAGGAGCGCCACGATTGCCGCGGTCAGCACCAGGTTTTTGACGAACGTCGCAGTGTTGGATATTATCAGGAAGTCGCCGAAGCACCCGCAGTCGCTTACCGGGGAGGCAACGGCGATGTATAGCGACAGCGGGAGCATCACGAGCATCATCAGCGCCAGCCCCCAGGGCGCGGCGCGCTTGAAGCATCCCGTCGCCAGAAAGAATCCGAAAAGGAACTCGTAGCCGGAGACGAACAGGGCCGTCATTACCATCACCGAGCGAGGCTGCGGGAACCCGAACGAGAGGGCGTATTCCTCGAGCTTGAACACGAACCCCCAGAGGTCTATTGCCTTGACGAGACCCGACGTCACGAACACCGCCCCGACACACAGGCGGAGAAGCCAAACGGCGGTCGTGAACCAGCCGGAGGCGTAGAACGACCGCATCCTGTTGCTCATCAGTCTTTTTCCGTAAGTTTTATAACGCCGAAGAGGGCGTAGTTGACCATATCCATATAGTTGGCGTCAACCCCTTCTGAGACCGCGGTATGGCCGCGGTGGTCCTCGATTTCCTTTGTGCGCATCAGCTTCATCAGGATGAGGTCGGTATATGAGCTGACGCGCATCTTGCGCCAAGCCTCGTCGTAGTCGTGGTTCTTGGCGAGCATCAGGGAGCGCGTCTGCCCCATGTATTCGTCGTACAGTTCAAGGGCGCGCTGCGGGGTTATGTCTTTCCCGGACGCGAATCCGAGCTGTAGCTGGATGAGGGCTATTATGCCGTAGTTTACAATCGCGATGAATCCGTCGAGAATCCCCTCGTCGACTTTCGCCACACCCTTTGTCTCGAGGGAGCGTATGCGGTCGGCCTTTATGAGAATCTGGTCGGTCAGCGAGGTAGGGCGCATGAGGCGCCAGGATGCCCCGTAGTCGCGGAGCTTGGCTTCGTAGACACCGCGGCAAAGGGAGATGGCGGCGTCAAATTCTTGTTCTGTGCGGGTCATTTTTCAGGCTGTTTTAGGTCGCCGGCGAGCGCTGTCAGGCGCGGGGTGTCGGCAAGATATTGGGCTGCAAGCCGGTTTATATCTTCAGGGGTCACCGACCGCGCGGCGTCGAGCTGGCGGCGGAAATGAGTGAGCGGGAGACCGAGAGTGTGAAGTGTGACAAGGTAGTCCGCTATGCTGAACGGGGTGTCAGTAACTCCGGCCATGGAAGAGACAAGAATGTTGCGGGCCGAGTCCAGTTCTTCAATCGGAACCGGCTCGACAGCCAGCCGCCGCAACTCTTTTTCAATCTCGCTTATTACGGCGGAGGCGAAGCGGTTGTCGGTCTGGCACGCGATTTCTACCGCGGCTCCTTCGGGAGCGCCGTTCAGGGAAGCGGTGATGCCGTAGGTGTACCCTTTCTCTTCCCTGATATTCGTCATCAGCCGGCTTCCGAAATAACCTCCGAGAAGCATGACGGCCATACGGAGGCGTTCAAAGTCGGGATGTTCCCGGCCGATGGTAGGGATGCCGGTCTTTATGGCTGTCTGCATGGAGCCGTCGACTTGCAGCCGTACCTCCGCATCGGCTGTATGGAGCGGCGCCGGGACGATTGTCCTGACTATGGCATTTTCCGCCGAGACGAAACTGATTCCGCCGAGGGTTTCTATGGCAAGATTAGCTATGTCGTCGGTTATCTTGCCGGCCAGGAAAAACGCGGGGGTGTTTCCGCGGAAAACACCGGCATAGGCGTTTCTCACCTCCTCGTCGGCGACTCCCAGGACATCGGCCGCCTCGTAATGACGCGCGAGCGGGGATGCCGGCCCGTAAAAGAGAGGGTTGTAGACGCTGTCGGCCTTGACGTTGACGCGGCGGTTCTTTATCTCGAGCTGTGCGGCGGTTTTTTCCCGCTGCGGTCGCAGCACCACCGCCGGATATGTGGCTTCCGAGAGCATGTCGGCGACGACCGGGAGCACTTTCCCAAACGTTTTATTGAGGGAGTGGAGAGTCAGGAAGGAGGCGTGGGCGTCGGCGTTGCATCGGAGCCACGCGCCATTGTATTCCAGCGTTTCGGCGATTTCGGCCTCGGAGCGGGTCGCGGTACCGCAGCGCATGGCGTTGGTCGCGAGCACTAATGCCGGCACTGATGGGACATCGGCGCGGCCGACCTTCCAACAGGCTGTCAGGCGGCAGACCGGAATATCTCCACGGTCAAGCAGGTACAGTGTTGCCCCGTTGGGGAGCGCTATTTCAGCCGGGCGAGGAATGTCGAACTCTCCGAATCCGGCTATTTCCGGCGCCTTGGCGCGGTCGATGCCGCTCATAAGTCACCCTCCTTTTCAGCGAGGAAACGGCGCGCGGCCTCGAGGTCGGCGGGGGTGTCGATTCCGATAGTGGGGCAGTCGGAAACCGCGACACGTATGCGGTAGCCGTTTTCGAGCCAGCGCAACTGTTCAAGCGATTCCGCCAGTTCGAGGGGCGACTGAGACAGGCGGGTGATTTCTTTCAAGACTTCGGCGCGGTAGGCGTACAGCCCGATATGGGTGTAGTACTGGTGCCTTGACGGCCAGTCGCTTTTTTCAACGCCTCTTAAATATGGTATGACCGAGCGGGAGAACAACAGCGCGTCCATGGATGGGGAAACGGCGACTTTCGGGGAGTTCGGATTTTCGAGCGCCTCGAAGGGCTTGTCGGCAGGGAAGGGCCTTACCAGGGTCGCGATTCCTACGCTCTCGTCGTCGAAGCATCCCATAAGCTGGCGAAGCTGCGAAGGGTCGATAAAAGGCTCGTCCCCCTGGATGTTGATTACCACGTCGGCTGTCGAGCCGAGGTTTTCGTATGCCTCGCGGCAGCGGTCTGTGCCGCTGCGGTGGTGGCTCGAGGTCATGACGGCTTTTCCGCCGAACGCTTCCACTGCCTCGAAGATGCGGTTGTCGTCGGTTGCCACGGCGACTTCGGGGAGAGCGGATGACGCTCTCCGATAGACGCGCTCGATGACGGTCTGTCCTCCGAGATCAGCCAATGGTTTGCCGGGGAAACGGGTCGACGCGTAACGTGCGGGTATTATACCTATGAATGATGTCGGCATATTCGTTTATTCTCTTTTTAAGGCCTCGATATAAAGTCTCGTTTCATTGGCCGGATCCTGGGCGGTGGCGATGGGGACCGAAACAGCGACCCCGGCCGCGCCCGCTGCTCGCAAGGCTGCCGCCGCGGAGGGGCTGAAGTCCCCCGAGGCTACCGCGTGGAAGGGAACGGCGGCTTCATCGAGCGCCAGACGGAATTTCTTCCAGGCGTTTAAGGCAGCTTCTTCATCAGCCGGGACACCATATATAATATAGTCAACGTCGATCGCCCGGAGAGCGGCGGCCTCTTCAGCCGATGTCACCCGGACCCCGATTACCGCGTGAGCGCCGAGCGCTTCGCGCGTCTCGGCGACATGTTTCGGGTCGGCGGATGAAAGCGCCACGCCGTGTACCCTCAGTTCGTCGACAAGCCGGACGTTATCCTGCAGAATCAGGAAAATGTCCTGTCCTTTAAACCGTTCGACAAGGGCGCGGGCATCGGCCTCCATTGTCTCCCCGGAGGCGAGCTCGATCCAGGCGCACCCCCCTTCGACCGCTTTTTCGGCCTGGTCGACAGGGGAGAGGTCCCCTTTGGGATATGTTATGAATTGCAGCATTTCGTTCTTATTATAATAGTATGGCAAAGTTAACGCTTTTCCTCCAAAAAGCCAAGAGAGGAGCGAGGGGGCGTCGCCCCGTTGGGAAATACGGGCGGAATTTCGTAACTTCGCGGAAACAAATAAACCAACCTGAAGGAATGAAAGTATTGGTTACCGGGGCTAACGGCCAGCTCGGATGCGCTCTGCGCCGCCTTCTCGACCGCGAAATACCCGGAGAAGCAATCTATACCGACAAGCAGGAGCTTGACCTGACCGATGCCGCGGCTGTTGAGAATTTCATCCGCGACAACGAGGTGACGCATATCGTCAACTGCGCCGCCTATACGGCTGTCGACCGCGCGGAAGAGGAGAAGCGCGAGTGCGCCCTGATCAATACCGACGCTGTCAAGAACCTCGCCGCGGCCGCCGACTTGCTGGGCGCCAAAATAATCCACATATCGACGGACTATGTTTTCGACGGCACGAACCACCGTCCCTACCGGGAATCGGACAAGGTCAACCCCATCTCGCAATACGGCACGACCAAGAGGAAGGGAGAGACCGCCCTGCTCGCCCTCGCGCCCGAGAGCATAATAATCAGAACCGCGTGGCTTTACTCCGACACGGGGCATAACTTCGTAAAGACGATACTCGCGCTCGCGGAAAAGCAGAACGAGATACGCGTCGTGTGCGACCAGATAGGAACGCCGACTTACGCCCGCGACCTGGCCGAGGCGGTTCTCGCGGTGCTGAAATCCCACCAATGGGTAGCCGGTATCTACCACTTCACCGACGAAGGGGCCGCTTCCTGGTATGATTTCGCGAAAGCGATTCTGCGGATTGCCGGAAAAAAGACTCGGGTTGTCCCGATTCCGACGGAGGACTATCCGACACTGGCGCAGCGGCCGGCGTACAGCATACTTGACCGCTCGCGCATAAAGGCGACATACGGCGTCGAAATACCCCACTGGGAGGATGCCCTCGCCGACTGCGTTAAACTGATACTCAACCAATAACGAACACTACTGTGAGCCTCACGGACGAAATACAGAAACGGCGCACGTTCGCGATCATTTCGCACCCCGACGCCGGTAAAACAACCCTTACCGAGAAACTGCTTCTCTTCGGCGGCGCGATTCACGTGGCCGGCGCTGTGAAGTCCAACAAAATCAAGAAAACCGCCACCTCCGACTGGATGGAAATCGAGAAGCAGCGCGGCATTTCCGTCGCTACTTCCGTAATGGGCTTCAACTACGGCGATTACAAAATCAATATCCTCGACACTCCCGGCCACCAGGATTTCGCCGAGGACACATACCGCACTCTTACGGCGGTGGATTCCGTAATCATAGTTGTCGACGTGGCGAAAGGCGTCGAGCAGCAGACCCGCAAACTGATGGAGGTCTGCCGTATGCGCAATACCCCGGTGATTATCTTCGTCAACAAGCTCGACCGCGAGGGGCGCGACCCGTTCGACATTCTCGACGAGCTTGAGGCCGAGCTGAAAATCAGCGTCCGCCCTCTGTCGTGGCCGATTAACATCGGCGCCAAGTTCAAGGGGGTGTACAATATCTACGAGCACTCTCTCGACCTGTTCAAGCCTGACAAACAGAAGGTTTCCGAACGAGTCGAAATCTCCGACCTTTCCGACAAGCGTATCGACGAGGCTGTCGGAGAAACCGATGCCGCGAAGCTCAGGGAGGACCTCGACCTTATAGAGGGGGTCTATCCGGAGTTTGATGTCGAGCAGTATCTCCAGGGGAGGCTCGCCCCGGTCTTTTTCGGCTCGGCGCTGAACACGTTCGGCGTGAAGGAGCTCCTCGACTGCTTCGTGAAAATCGCCCCGACGCCCCGGCCCATCCAGGCGGAGGAGAGGGTGATCAAGCCGGAGGAAGAGCCCTTTACCGGGTTCGTTTTCAAGATTCACGCCAATATGGACCCGAACCACCGCTCGTGTATCGCCTTCGTTAAAGTCTGCTCCGGCAAGTTTGAGCGCAATGCCAATTACAAGCACGTCCGTTCGGGCAAAATGATGCGTTTCGCGGCTCCTACAGCCTTTATGGCGCAGAAAAAGAGCGTCGTTGACGAGGCTTATCCGGGCGACATTGTCGGATTGCCGGACACTGGCAGCTTCAAAATCGGCGACACCCTGACCGAGGGGGAAGTGCTTCATTTCAAGGGGCTTCCCTCCTTCTCGCCGGAAATGTTCAAGTACATCGACAACACCGACCCGATGAAGTCGAAGCAGCTCGAAAAGGGGGTACAGCAGTTGATGGACGAGGGTGTCGCGCAGTTGTTTGTCAACCAGTTCAACGGCCGCAAGCTGATAGGGACGGTAGGCCAGTTGCAGTTCGAGGTAATCCAGTACCGCCTTCTCCACGAGTATGGCGCGCAGTGCCGCTGGGAGCCGATTTCGCTGTATAAGGCGTGCTGGATAGAGAGCGACGACGCTGAGGCGCTCGCCGCGTTCAAACGCCGCAAGCAGCAGTTCATGGCTGTCGACCGCGACGGCCGCGACGTGTTCCTCGCCGATTCAAACTACGTCCTGCAGATGGCGCAGGCGGATTTCCCGAAAATCCGTTTCCACTTCTCCAGCGAGTTTTAACCGGGAGAGCTGTCTTGTGGCTTTCCGGGGGCTTTCCGGCAGGTTTTTAGGCCGTATTTTCACTCTGTTTAAGAATTATTTGCGTAGTAACGCGATTTGTGTTATTTTTGTTGGCGGAAAAGCAGCCGCCTGAATAATGCGGCTTTCGACGTTTCCGCCATACATACAGAATTTTAGCATGCTTAAAAAATATTTTATCTCTTTTCTTGGGGCGCTCACAGCATTCTGGGTGTCGCTTATGCTGCTGTTCATAATCGGGATTGTAATGGTTGCCGGGTCGGTTGTCGCCTCTCTCGGAGTGTCGCAGGGAGCGGTCGAGGTAAAGGACCATTCGGTGCTTGTGCTGACGCTTGACGACGTTATACAGGAGCGGTCGACAACCCCTGACTTCTTCCAGGTGATTAACGGAGAGAAGGGTGGCATCGCGCTCGACAAAATCATCAAGGCGCTCGCCGCCGCCAAGGATGACAAACGGATTGAAGGCCTTTTCCTTGACTGTGCCGGTTCATCGGCCGGGGTAGCTACCCGTCAGGAAATCGCCGAGGCGCTCGCCGGGTTCCGTTCGTCGGGAAAGTGGGTTGTCGCGTATGCCGACAGCTACACCCAGGGAGAATATTACCTCGCTTCGGGGGCTGACCATCTCTTTCTAAATCCGGCGGGAATGGTTGAGCTCCGCGGTTTTGGCGGGGCGGTTACCTTCTACAAAGGGCTGCTCGACAAGGCTGGCGTCGAAATGCAGGTCTTCAAGGTCGGCACTTACAAAAGCGCTGTCGAGCCTTACATCCTGACCTCGATGAGCGAGCCGAGCCGCATGCAGACCCGCGTCTATCTCGACGCTCTCTGGAACAACACAGTAAACGCGATTGCCGCCAACCGGGGTATCTCCGCCGGAGAAATCAACCAGTTCGCCGACTCGCTTTACACCCTCGCCTGGAACCCAAAAGAGTTCGTGGCCCACAAATATGTCGACGAGCTCCGTTACCGCCATGAGGTTATCGACTTTATGAAAGAGCAGACCGGCCGCGAGAAAGACGATGACCTGCGCTCGGTAAGCCTGAAAGACTATCTCGCTACCGCCACTATTCCCCACGACAAATCTGACAAGAACAAAATCGCCGTATATTACGCCGCGGGCGACATCACTGAAAACGGCCGCGACGGTATCGCGAGCGATAAGGTTGTGCCCGACATTCTCGACATTGCGAAGGACGATGACATTTCCGGCCTTGTGCTCCGGGTTAACTCCGGCGGCGGATCGGCCTTCGCTTCCGAACAGATTTGGGAAGCGCTCGAAGTGCTCAAGCAGAATGGTAAGAAATTCTATGTGTCGATGGGGGACGCTGCCGCTTCGGGCGGCTACTACATCTCCTGCGGAGCCGACAAGATTTATGCGGATTCAACGACTCTGACAGGCTCAATCGGCATATTCGGTATGATTCCTTGCGCCAAAGGTCTCCTCGAAGACAAGCTCGGTCTGAACTTCGACTACGTAACGACCAACGCCAACAGCGCGTTCCCCTCGCTCGTCAAAGAGGTAACCCCCTTCCAGCGGGCGCAGATGCAGGCGAACATCAGCCGCGGTTACGAGCTGTTCACTTCCCGCTGCGCCGAAGGGCGCGGGATTTCCCAGGATTCCATCAAGGCAATAGGGGAAGGCCGCGTCTGGGCCGGTGTCGACGCTTTGAAAATCGGTCTTGTCGACGAGCTCGGCAATCTTACCGACGCTGTCGAAGGGATGGCTTCCGAGCTTGGTTTCAAGAAATACCAGGTAATCGATTATCCCAACCCGAAAAAAGACTTTATGGCGATTCTCGCGGAGCTTGACTCGCAGATGAAACTCCGCGCGCTTAAAGAGGAACTCGGCCCGGTATATTCCGTTTATGACCATATGAAGAAAATCGCGTCGCTGGATCCGGTGCAGGCCCGCGCCGCTCTTCCCGTTATTGAGTAACTATTTAATCCCCCCTTCCTCAGTTGCCGAAAAATACCTTCCTATCGAATTTCGTGCTGCTCCCCCTTTCGAAACTTTACGGTCTCGGAATGGGGATGAGGAATCTTATGTTCAAATGGGGGGTGTTGAAGCAGCGTGAGTTCGGTGTGCCCGTAGTGGTAGTAGGGAATATCGCTGTCGGGGGGACAGGAAAGACTCCCCATACGGAATATGTGCTCGACCTTCTGAAGTTCAAGTACCATATCGGGATGCTAAGCCGCGGATACAAGCGCAAGACAAAGGGTTTCGTGCTCGCCACGAGGAAGTCTACCCCCGACGACATCGGCGACGAGCCTTTCCAGATTTACAAGAAGTTCGGGCGCGACGTGACGGTGGCCGTTTGCGAGGACCGTTGTGTCGGTATCGAGGAGATGCTGCGGATTGATCCGAAAATCAATCTGATTGTGCTTGACGACGCATTTCAGCACAGATATGTCAAGCCGACAGTCTCTGTCGTGCTGACGGAGTTTTCCAATCCTTTGTTCTACGACAAGCTGCTGCCGTATGGCCGTCTCCGCGAACCTGTCAACGCGATATACCGCGCCGATATGGTGGTAGTGACAAAGTGCCCATCGCAGCTCAAGGCTCTCGAATATCGTATTTTCAAGAACAACCTCAAACTTTTCCCATACCAGAAGCTGTTCTTCTCGACTTTTGACTACGGTGCCCTTGTCCCCGTGTTCCCCGACGAGGCTCCGGCTCCCCCCCATCTCTCCTGGCTGACTTCCGCGGACTCCATAATGGTGATTGCCGGGATCGCGAACCCAAAGCCGTTTATTAGATATGTAAAGAGTTTCGCGGCGAAAGTCAAGGTCAAGGGGTATCCTGACCACCATGATTTCTCAAAGCGCGATATGGAGGTTATCGGCCGCCTGTTCGGCCAGCTTCCCGGCGACCGCCGGCTGATTGTCACGACCGAGAAGGATGCTGTCAGAATCGCTTCAAACCCGTATTTCCCTCAGGAACTGAAAAGCCGGATATATTATCTGCCCGTAAAGGTCAAGTTCGACCCGCATAACGTCGACTCGTTCGATGTCGAGCTTCAGAAAGCGCTTCTGAACTCAATAAGGTAGGGGGAGCTTTTTTCAACGGCATCCGGCGCTGTCGCGCCAAACTTTAACACAAGATTTTACGTTTCAACATTGCGGTTGCTTTTGCCGCGTTAACACATTGAACACGATGTTAGAAAAAATCAACCAGACCGCGGAATTCCTTCGTTCCAAGGTCGCCGACATGCCCAAGCTGGCAGTTATTCTTGGCACGGGTCTCGGCCCGATTGCCGACCTGATCGAGGATAAGATCGTCATTCCCTATTCCGACATTCCCAATTTCCCGGTTTCGACCGTCGAAGGCCACAGCGGTAACTTTATTTTCGGTAATCTCGCCGGTAAGCGCGTGATGGCCATGCAGGGGCGCTTCCACTACTACGAGGGTTACGACATGAAGACCGTGACCTTCCCCGTGCGCGTGATGCGCGCACTCGGAGTGGAGACGCTGATTGTCTCCAACGCCGCCGGCGGAATGAACAAGGAGTTCCGTGTCGGCGACGTAATGGTGATTACCGACCATATCAACCTCTTCCCCGAGAATCCCCTCCGCGGCAAGAACTACAACGAGCTGGGAGTGCGCTTCCCCGCCATGACCGAGGCGTACAGCAAGCGGCTCGTCGCTATCGCCGACGACGTGGCGGCCGAAAAGGGAATCCGCCTGATGCACGGCGTCTATGTCGGCACCACCGGCCCCACGTTCGAGACTCCGGCGGAATATGAGTATTTCCGCATCATCGGCGGCGACGCTGTCGGTATGTCGACCGTGCCTGAGGTCATAGTCGCTAATCACGGCGGGATGGAGGTCTTCGGCCTTTCAGTCATCACCGACCTCGGCGGCAAGGATGTCACCCAGGTGCCGACCCATGAGGAGGTGCAGATGGCTGCCAAGACCGCTGAGCCTGTCACCAAGATGCTCGTCCACGAACTCATTGCCCGTCTCTGATTATGGAAGAGCAGGGTACTGAAATATCGACCCTCGGCGAATTCGGCCTTATCGACCGGCTTACTAAGGATGTCGCACTGAAAAATCCCTCCACTCTGAAGGGGGTCGGCGACGACTGCGCCGTGCTGGAATTTCAGCCTGGACAGGAGGTGCTCGTCACGACCGACCTGCTGGTTGAGGGTGTCCACTTCGACCTTACCTATGTTCCCCTCAAGCATCTGGGCTACAAGGCGGTCGTTGTCAACCTTTCCGATATTTACGCCATGGGCGGGACTCCTCGCCAGATTACCGTATCGCTCGCCATATCGCGCCGTTTCACGGTCGAGCATATCGAGGAGCTGTATGCGGGCATACGTCTGGCGTGCGAGGTCTACGGCGTTGACCTTGTCGGGGGCGACACAACCTCGTCGCGTTCGGGCCTGCTGATTTCCGTGACCGCTGTCGGGGAGGCTCCGAAGGGCGGGGTAATCTACCGTTCGGGAGCGAAGGAAACAGACCTGATCTGTGTTTCCGGCGACCTTGGCGCGGCCTATATGGGGCTGCAACTGCTTGAACGGGAAAAGGTTGCCTCGGCCGGGCAGCGTGACTTTCAGCCCGAGTTCCAGGGAAAGGAGTATCTGCTGGAGCGCCAGTTGAAACCGGAGGCGCGCCGCGACGTGGTCGAGGCGCTCGCTAAGGCCGGAATAAAGCCTACGTCGATGATGGATGTATCCGACGGACTCTCGTCGGAACTTCTCCATATATGTAAAGCGAGCAATGTCGGATGCCGCGTCTACGAGGACCGCATACCCATAGACTATCAGACGGCCGTGATGGCGGAGGAACTGAACATGAACCTGGTTACCGCCGCCATGAACGGGGGTGAGGACTACGAACTTCTGTTCACGATTCCGCTCCACGCCCACGAGGAGATTAAGAAGGTGCCCGGCGTGAAAGTCATCGGCCACATTACCGCCCCCTCGCTCGGATGCGCGATGGTTACCCGCGACGGCGGGGAGATTCCTATCCGGGCCCAGGGGTGGAACGCCCTCGTATCCGATGCCGCCGCCTCTCCGTCGGTCGCTCCCACATCCGACACAGGCGGCTCCGACGTAGCTGAGTAATCAAATTGAGTAATCAAATAATCCGGGTTTCGCGTGGCGTTTCCCGGATTATTTTCGTACCTTTGCGTCGGATTTTGCGCTCTGCCGCGGCAGAACGCCACTCAACCTCTTATACAAGCAAGTAACAAGAAGATGGTAAATCGAATTTTGATAAGGATTAAAGTTGTGCAGATGCTTTACTCATATCTGCTGACACGCAATGATTTCCAGGTCGCCACGACTCCGATGAAGGACACGCGTGACGGGAAATACGCTCTTTCGCTCTACCATGACTTGCTGTTGCTGATTCTCGAGCTTTCGGGATATAACGTCAAGGGTCCGGGTGCGTCCTCGCCGATGGACACGCTCAAGTATTCCAACATGCTTTCCGAAAACAAGCTCGCGAAGGCTCTGAGCGGCGACCTTGCGGTGCGCGAACTGATTGCCAAGGGTTCTGAGACAGTTGCCGATTTCGACCCGGCGCTCGTCCGCCTTTACGGAGTTATTACGCAGTCGGCCGTATTCAGCGATTTCAATAAGAAACGCAAAACGGAGATGGTTGACGAGGCCCGCTTCTGGAGCGTCGTGCTCAACACGATTGTCGCCAAGGAGCCGCTGGTTCTCGAAGCCGCCCGCAAGAATGCCAACTTTACCATTGCCGGTTTCCGCGAAGGAATTGATATGGCCGTGCGCACGATTGAGGAGTTCGTCGATGTCCGCAGCTCGCTCGCTTCCGCGTCGAAGTCGCTCGAGGAATCTCTCCGCAAGGCATACGACCTTTACCACGCCCTGCTTTATCTGCCTGTCGCGATTACCGACTACGAACGCGACCGACTGGAGGCCGCCAAGGAAAAATACTGCCCTTCGCCCGAGGATCTTAACCCGAACATGCGGTTTGTCGACAACAGGTATGTGGAGGCTATCCGCAATAATCCCGACATGGTCGAGTATCTGAAGAAGCACCCTGTCGGCTGGGAAGAGGATTTTTATCTGGTCAAGGACCTCATGGATAAAATCCGCGTTTCAGAGATTTACCAGGCTTATATGGATTCGGAGGATCCGGCCACGCTCGCATCGGACTGCGACTTATGGCGCCAGTTGCTGAAGTCGGTCGTATTCCCCTCTGACGCGCTCGCTGAGTCCCTCGAATCGAAATCGGTTTACTGGAACGACGACCTGGCGATTATGGGTACTTTCACCCTCAAGACCATCAAGCAGATGGGGGCCAAGGGGAACCGCGACATCGAGCTGCTGCCGTTCTTCAAGGATGACGACGACAAGCGTTTCGGCCCTGATCTCTTTATGTATGCCGTCAAAGGCCGGGAGGAGTTCCGCGGGTATATCGACCGGTTCGTCAATGGTTCGCAATGGGATCCGGAGCGTCTGGCGTTTATGGATATCGTGGTGCTCCTGGCTGCGATTGCCGAACTGGTGCATTATCCCTCGATTCCGATTCCGGTTACCATCAACGAGTATGTCGAAATCGCCAATTATTACAGCTCGCCCCGCAGCGGCCAGTTTGTCAACGGCATGCTCTTCTCGATAACCAATTACCTTAAGGAAACCGGGGTAATCAACAAATAAAGGATCTTAACAAAAAACAGAAGATATGTTACAGAATCTTATCCCTCTTCAGGCCGACGCGGCTGCCGCTGGCGGCGGTTGGTCTTCAATGATCATGATCGTTCTGCTGATCGCGATTTTCTATTTCCTGATGATTCGTCCGCAGCAGAAGAAACAGAAAGAAATCAAGAAGTTCCGCGATGCCCTGACCAAAGGTGACAACGTGATTACCGCCGGCGGCATCTATGGCCGCATCTGCGAGGTTAAGGACAACGCTTTCATTATCTCCATCGCCGACGGCGTGAAGATTAAAATCGACAAAGGTTCGGTTTATCCTTCCGCCGCTGACGCGCAGGAGCAGCAGGCTGCCGAGGGTAAGAAATAATCTTGCCTGACAAGCGATGGCTCTGCGTCAACGTTACGATACTTTGAAGAAGGGGTTGCGCTCTACAATGGGGCGCAACGCCCTTACTTTTTTTGTGTTCCTTCTGATTTCGACTGTATTCTGGTTCCTGATGGCGCTCAACGACGAGGTGCAGCACGATTTCCGCCTTTCTGTCTCACTGGTGGATTTCCCGGATGACGTCACTATACTTTCGGGCGCGACAAACACGCTGACCGTGACCGTCAAGGATAAGGAAAGCTCCCTGATGAAGTTCGCTTGGGGCGGGATGCCTATGCTGCGGCTGAGTTATGAGGAGTTTCTGAAGTCGGGAGAGCACTCCCTGGTGTTTTCCGTGAACCAGCTCAATTCGTCGGTCAGGGGCGTTTTCGGTCCTACGGCCACTATTCTCGCCGTGCGTCCCGACTCGCTCAACCTCGTATATACCCGGAATCCGGGGATTAAGACGAGGGTGAGGATGGATGTCGACGCGCATACCCAGCCCCAGTGCGTACAATACGGCCCGGTAACAATGTCGCCGGACTCGGTGATGCTGTACTCAAATTCCAATGAGCTGTACTCGGTCGCCGAATTGCGCACCGCGCCTGTCGTGCTCCGCGACTTGGCCGATACGACTGTCGTAGAGGCTAAGCTCGTCGTGCCAGAAGGCATGAGGGCAATCCCATCTACCGTCCATCTCACCGTGCCCGTAGAGCCTCTGGTAAGCAAGACGAGGAGGGTGGAATTGCAGGTTATTGACGCTCCAGCGGGGCACAGGCTGGTGCCTTTCCCCTCTGTGGTCGAGGTCTCTTTCCTGATGCCGAAAAGCCTTTACAACAAGGAAAACTCACCTGTGGAGGCGTTTGTGGAGTACCCGGGAATGCCCTTCGCCATGTCTTCCCCGGATGGCAAATCTTCCTCGACGTTGCCGGTGCAGGTTGGTGTTATGCCTCCGTATTACAGGAATGTCCAGGTTTCTCCGGTCAATGTCGAATATGTTATAGAGCGTGACTGACCGGCGGTCATTCAAAACATGCGGCCCTTCCCGACACTTTGCAGAGATTCGGGAAGGGCTGATTTTTTTCCTCTATTGTAGGATGCCTCGTTTCGAGATTGAGGATGGCGTTTTGGGGAAGCGGGATGTTTGAACCGTTTAACTCGGAGTGGGAGAGAAGGATTGAAACGAATTGTCGGAATAAAAGACGACTATGTTGGTAATCGTTTTTCCAGCGAGAGTCGGAACGGATAGTGTGCCGCTGCCTGGTTGAGCCGTTTGCCGTGGGGCGTTTTCTTTTTCCTGGAAGGATGAATAACGGTCGTCAATGGCTCTATTAGGGCTTTCTGCGGAGTGCTGGTCCTCCGGCGGGGTGTTGGTGAATATGATTGATTCCGCCTCGCGTACGCTCTTTCTGAATGTCTCTGCCGAAGGTATGTCGGAGGGATTCGCGGCGTGGATTTCTGCGATTTCTCCTGTGCTGTCGGCCTGTCGCTGGTGGCAGCTATCCTCGATTTCCTGCGTTGTCTTGGTCGTCCGGTTGAATATGGATGACGGCTGCTCGAAGCTGTCGTAGGGAGCCGTGGCGTTGTACCCTCCTGCGAAATCGAGCTCCCCTGTGGATGCGGAGCGTGGGTATTGGCCCGGATTGTTATTTGCGGCTGGTAGGGGAGATGATCCGTATGGGGCTTGCGGGGCGTTTTGTGCGGATTCTATCGGATTTTGCTCGTTGTTTGGGCAAAATGATTTTTCTGAGTAGTTCGGACTGATTGGCTGATTGTTGTCTGCTGTCTCCGTATATAACTGGCCTTCAATGCTCTGATCTGCGGGAGATGCGTCTCCGGCGGTGTTTTCAGGCTCTGAGATTCGCGTATCCGCAGTCGTTACCATATCCCCCTCGCCAAACATCAGCCATAACACGGATAAGTCGGGGTAGGCTTCGTGAATTTTTGAAATCAGTTCGTCTGATATTTTTTTATTGCGACCGTTGAGAATTTGGGAAAGGGTAGGACGGGGTATCCGGCACTTATCCGCGAATTGAGAGATTGCGATTTTATTTTCTTCAAGATAATATTTCAGTCGGTTTACCAGGTCCATGGTGTTGGGATAGGGTTGGTTTGTTTTTTGGGTTGCAGTAGGAGAGATACAGTAGAAATCTTCCGTGTGGTCAGTAAATCATCTTCCGAGAATCCTCTTTATTGTCCTGATAAATCAAGATAATAAGGAAGGGGTAGGGAAAATGGTGTTTTGTGCCGTTATAGAAATCTTGTCAACGAGTTATTTTGATGTTGCAAATGTAAAAAGTATTTTTCAATTTCGCAAATTTATGCGCTACTTTTGTTAATAGCAGGCGATTTGCAATCGAAGCTCGGGATTCTCAAAGCAAAATCTTGTTGCGGTTGCAAATGAGAATTATCGGAGGCGGCTAACTTGGCTTGAGCTTTAAAATGTAAATTAAAGGTAAAATCGGGAATGGATGTATCTCGTCGTTTATATGTAGAAATGCAAATTTGAGGTTGCCATTTAAACGTCTTATTGCAGTTCTTAACGTATATTGATGGTGCATAGGTGTCTGTGGCGAGATATGTGGCAGTTCTGTGGCGCAGGGCTGGCTTATTGGGCATAATGTTGTGTATGCATTTAATCGTAAATTTAGATTTTGTGTGTATTGCGTATGGCTTATAGCGTGTTGCGTGTAATGTGAATATTAATTAATTCGGATTTTGAGTGCTTTGGCTGCTCGATGGTGTGGACGTTAATCCGCTTGAGCGGATAATTGCGTCAATGTGCTGTCGTTAATTTTGGCTTTGCCCGGATGCTCTTGGATTTGCGGTTGCAATCTATTTGCGTTTGCGTCGGATTGAATTTGTTTGATTGCTTTTGTCAATTAGATGCATATACAAATTTTCAAAAGGCAACCGTTTGGCATCGCAAAATAGTGGAGATTGCTTTGCAAACTCGGCTTTTGGGGTTTGCGGATGTAAACGGCGACTCTTCGTCGGGCGTTCCCGTCGGTAAATCGGGCGTGTGTCAACACTCTCGATTTTTGCTGGCGTTTGCGCTGTTTGCCTTTTAGCGTCAGCCAGCGCGATTTTTCGGCCCGTTGCCGGGCGCGTTTTGTAATATAACAATCTCAGCGGCTTAAATGAGGGGCGACAAGGCGAATATTTTAGGTTGATTTGATTGTGTTTAAGCAATTTAACATTGTGCGTAGCGGGTGTTTGTACGCAGTATGGGTGGTGAGCGGATAGATTTATCTTGGAGCTGTGTGTGGCTGCCATCCTTCGGCTGGGGTTGCGTATGGTGGGGCTCTGCTATCGAACTTGCGTGGCGGAGATAGGCCGCCCTATACGTTTCGGCGTATGCTTTTTTTCGGCATTGGCCCGCCCGGTGCGTTGGCTCGCCCTGTTCTCTGTTCGCCGCTCATAATCTTACGAGCGTCGTGTACCTGCGTGCGTGTTTATATATGTGTCGTGGTTCGTTCGTGGCTCGAAAATGTGTTTAAAAGCATAAAAAATCGCGTTTTCGGTTGAAAAAGTGGCGGAAAAATTTGGCGGTTCCGTGGGAAAGGCGTAACTTTGCACTCGCTTTCGGGACGGAGGTCCCCGGCGTGAGGCCCCAAGGGGCTGTAACGCCGCGGAAGGGCCCCCGGTTCGCCGGGCGGGCGAAAAAAAAAACGAAAAAAAACGCCGAAAAATTTGGCGGTCTCGGAAAAAGCCCGTAACTTTGCAACGCTTTTCCG
>CALBWF010000011.1:0-39044 GCA_937969265.1 uncultured Porphyromonadaceae bacterium | reverse complement strand
CCCCCCCCTCCCTCAGGCGAAAGTGACCCCGTTCTGTGGAGCGAGCGTAAGCGAGCGGCCTCCCTCCCCTGCCCCTTCCCTAAAAAACTTTCGCAAGAGACAAATAAACAAATTCCTCAAAAAAACTTGCATATCAAAAACAAGACAGTTAAATTTGCGAAAAAAACAATCAACCATTCCATCCTCCTCTAAAAAACTTTCGCAATGGCTGTCTCTGTAAAAATCACAACACTCTGCCTGCTGGCCTCCTTATTCGCCAGTCCCGCCGCCGCGCAAGACGCCACCCAGAACAATCACGCCGAATCATCCGAAAGCTCCCTCTCCGAGAAGCACCTCAAGGAGGTTGTCGTCACTGCCGACCGCGGCTGGGTGGAGGACGGCAAAATCATATTCCTCCCCTCCAGAAGCGAAAAGAACCTCTCCAACAGCCCCGCGACCCTCATCGAATCTATGCACCTCCCGATGCTGATTGTAAAAGAGAATACAATCACGAGCCTGTCGGGGCAGCCTGTCGCAATATATATCAATGGCATACCGGCGGATAAGACCGACCTTGCTACCTTTTGGCCAAAACTCGCCAAGCGGGTAGAATACCTCGAGAACCCGGCGGAAGGAAAGTATAGGGGAAACGCCCACGTCGTTAATTTCGTTATGGCGGAATATGCCGTCGGTGGGGTCTCAAAGGGAGACATCGGGCTAAAAACACCCCGTTACGGAAGTTTCAGCGCCGCATCGAAGTTAGTCTATAAGAAAATGTCGTTCGGAGCATCAGTGCTTGGAAACTCCAGGAAAGAGGATAGTGACAGTCGCCAGGTTGAAAGTTTCAGAGACCTGTATTACAACGGAATACATCACGACTTAATAACCCGCGATTTAGACAAAACCACATCCGAACATTCGCGCTATCTTGAAGCCGCAATCAACGCGAGATTCAAAAACGGCTCTTTTATCGCAACTCATACGGCCTCGCTCCAATTCTCGAAAACACCTCGTATCGAAGACAATGGCACAGATATTTGGTCTCCGACTCTTTTCCCCGGAACTAACTCGTATAACGACCAAAGGTCGAAATCATTTTCTCCCCAAATAAGGGGCGACTATGAGAAGCAAATAGGAGAAAAATGGTTCCTTGCCGGAGATTGGACTTATGCCCACTCATATAACACTGGAACCTCTGTCAGCATTACCGGGGACACTCCTCCAATCTGGAACAGCAGCATCGAAGAAGTTAACTCCCTTAAAATCAACTTAACGCCGACATTCACCCCAAACAACAAACTATCCTTCAATTTAAACTTCAATGGCTCGTTTGAATGGTTCGGCACTCGGTATTCAGGGTCGGCGACAGGGCGCAACAAAATAACACGCAGAGACATAGCCGCCGAGTTCCGCACATACTGGAATCCTAACTCCAAACTGTCCGTTTCTTTCCTACCCGGCGTCTCTTTCTCCGAATGGACCGTTGGAGACATCAAAGAACGAATAATATATCCAAAATTAAACTTAGACCTGTCATGGTCTCCAAATCGAAAAACTTCTATCTGGGGCCAGGCAATCTTATATAACATTCCTCCCTCGACCTCCATCACCAATCCGTTTCTCACCCGCCAGTCGGAACTCATATGGCTGCGCGGAAATCCGAAAACAGAGGACCAGTTGTCATTTCAGGCTACTGTTTCCGCAAGCTATCTCGCGAACCAGTGGCTGCAGCTTACCGCTCTTACTTTGTATTCTCGCTCTTCCGGCGCAAATGTGTTCGACTATACCGCGATGCCCGAACAGGAGGGCGGACTGCTGAAAGCGCCCTTTAACGCCGGAGTTGAGGAAGTGTATTGCGCGGGCATCCGCGGGCGTTTATTCCTCTTCAACCGCTCTCTTTCAATAAGTTTCGGCCCCAGCTATTCCCACTATAAGATGCCTCGCGGACATTTCGAGAAGCTTAACTCGTTCGGGTTTGACGCAGACGTGTCCTATACACTGAAAAACTGCCGGTTCTCGCTTCGCTATGACAAGCCGGGCAAATCAATCAGCGAAGCCGGAATGGAGAAAACCCAATGGCGCGACAACTGCCTGTTCCGCTTCACATACGGCAACGGCAAGCTGCTCGTAAACTTCAACGTGGAGGATATTTTCAACACCCGTACAAGGCATTGGTCGGAATTTCATTCCGGCAGTTACTCATATGAAACCTACGAATACCTGACCGGCCGCAAATTCTACATAGGGCTCTCCTACACCTTCGGATACGGCAAAAAGGTCGACCGCTCAATCGACATCAACGGCCCGGAATCAATCAGCTCCAGCGTCCTCAGATAGGTCATTCTCCGAGGACTGCTCATACTATTCTTCGTAGCATGCGAGACATATGTCCTATGCCACATCGGAGTATTAAGCAATGAATAATATACACATAAAATCAAATATTGATTTTAACATTTTAGACCTTCAAAAAAATATTTGGAAAATATTTGGAAAATATTTGGAAAATATTTGGAAAATATAAAATCTTCCTTTATCTTTGCGACAGACAACCAAGACGCACAACCAATCGAGTTCTCAACCCCTAACTAAATATCTAACCAATATGAACGACAAACTGAACAGAATCGAAAGATTCATCGAGTCTCTCCCCAACGACGTTGAGACTCCCGAAATGACTTCTGCGCTCCTACCAACTGCGGTAGACCTCACAGGAGGTTATGGAGCAAATAATGACGGAGACTGCACAAACAGAAAACCAGCGGCTTGTATGGGATCCGTAAATGCCAAGAGCTGCAAAAATTATAATGGCAGCTGTAGTAGCTCGTACAATGGTGGTAGCTGCTTTAACGATTCCTCATTAGAAACTAACACAAGTTTCTGCTAAACTTGAACACGCAGGAAGGCATACATAGAGTGCTTATCACAACCACCACTTGATTGAATGACATTTGGGCATATTCTTTTTATTGTGTCCTTATCATCTCCAAGTTTGAGTTTTCTGAGTATTGCTGAAAATGCCTTTCTTATCCTAAACAAGTGACGCTGTGTCATCAAATAACACAGCGTCACTTAATCGGCCAAATTATATAAATAATCAATCTTATGAAATATAGCATCTATAATTCTATAATTCCTATTTCCAACAACTGCACACTGATTTTCAACGCATTATCTGGCAGATTCCTACCGATTAAGAGTCGGTCAAGAATTGATTCAATAGAATCTCTGAAACATTATAAAGAGTTCCACGAAGCAATGAAGGAAGCTAATATATTAGTTGAAGATTCTGTGGATGAATTAAATGTCCTAAATGAATTAATACAATCTGCCGACAATAACGAAGACGAATTTATTCTTCATATAAACCCCACGCTTGACTGTAATTTCAAGTGCTGGTATTGCTATGAAAACCATACACCTCATTCAAAAATGAGTGCGTCAACTATTGACGCAACAAAAAAATTCATAGACAGAGTCGTTGCTCAAGGAATAAAACGATTCGATTTAGGATTCTTCGGAGGCGAGCCTTTATTCCATTTTCATTTTATTGCGAAACCTCTAATTGAATACGCTGCAAAACTTTGCGGTAAAAACGGCATAGGACTTCACATCCATTTCACCTCAAACGGAGCACTATTAAACGACAAAATCATTGAATTTCTGTCGCAATATTCCTGCGGTTTTCAAATCACGCTCGACGGCGATAAAAACGACCACGACAAAACACGTTTCTTTAAAAATGGGGACGGGAGTTATGAGCGAATCATCAACAACATAGTCCTTCTTGTAAGATCCGGAATTTCGGTTATCGTACGCATTAACTACACGAGTGCGAACATAAACGAATCGGCCAATGTTTTAGGATTTTTCAAAGGATTAACAGAATCCGAGAAAAAGCAAATTCAATTTGACTTCCAACGAGTATGGCAGGAAAGAAGCAATGAGGAGGATGAAACAGAACAAAAAGTGCAATTAATCCGTGACTCATTCCGTAAAGAAGGGTTTATCGTACTTACCAACTATATCCCTCATAATGTAAAGGAATCCTGTTATGGAGACAAAATAAACCATCTCCTTATTAATTATGATGGTTTGGTGTTCGGATGTACCGCCCGCGACTTCATCGAAGCCAATAGCATCGGTAAGTTGAATGATGACGGCTCGATAACATACAAGGAACCCATTGCCTCTCTTAGATGTTCCTCCAAGTTCTCCAAACCTGTATGTCACACCTGTAGAATCGCACCTCTCTGCGGGGGCGGATGTAAACAACGCGCTTTGGAATCACTTAACTCTCCAGGGTGTCCGTTGGGATATACCGAAGAAGCAAAAGACAATATAGTTTTGGATTTATTTGAATATTCCTACGGCATTAACAACGCCAAAAGATAATCTGCTTATGCTTATATCCAAGCCGCTATCAATCGCTGGCATATTTATCGCAATCGCTATACCTATATCAATAGCGGAAAATACTCTTCAGGCAACTTCCGAACACTCTGTCTCCGAGAAGCACCTGAAGGAGGTTGTCGTCACAGCCGACCGCGGCTGGGTGGAGGACGGCAAAATCATATTCCTCCCCACCAAAAGCGAGAAAAACCTCTCCAACAGCCCCGCCTCCCTCATCGAATCCATGCACCTCCCGATGCTGAAAGTCAAGGATAACGAGATAATCAGTCTGTCGGGCGACAAGGTCGTCATATACATAAACGGCGTTAAGGCTGATCAGAACGACCTCGCGACCTTTTGGCCGAAACTCGCTAAAAGGGTCGAGTATATCGAGAACTCTCCCGATGCGAAATTCCAGGGAAACCAGTATGTTGTCAATTTCATAATGACAGAATACGAAGCCGGAGGCATCACTCGGGGTAGCATCGACCTCGCGACACCAAGCGACGGGCGTCTATATCTCGCATCAAAGCTGGTTTACAAAAGAATGGCATTCGGCGCTACTTTCAGCGGGAATTTAAGCAAAGACGACAACACGGAGACCAGCAGCAGGGAATCATACAAAGACCTATATCACAACGGCATCCACTACGACCGCATAACCCGCGAATATCATCAGAAAAACCTTCTTGAAAACAGGAATCTAAACGCGGCATTAAACGCCAAATATGTCAACGGAGAGTTCATAGCCACCCATACGGTAGCCCTTGGCTTCACAAAGACTCCGGAAAACAAGCAGTGGGGTTCGGATAAATGGGAGCCTAACCTGTTCGCCGGGGACAACTCCTATTCCAATTCCAAATCGAAGTCGTTTACCCCGCAAATTAGCGGCGATTACCAAGGCAAACTGGCCGAAAAATGGTTTTTGTGGGGCGGATGGAGCTATGCCCACTCCCATAACACGAACAACTCCATAAGCCGGATTGGTGAATCCGATGCAATCACAAGCGGAAGTAAGGAAGAGATTAACGCTTTAAACTTTGATCTCTCCGGTGCGTTTTTAGCCACTCAAAAATGGCGGTTTCAAATTAACACAAACGGGTCTGTCAAATGGTACGACACCAGGTATTCCGGCTATGCCGATCAATACTCGTCAATGACACGCGGTGATTTTTCAGCAATGTTTCGCATTATCTGGAAACCGAACGACAAAATATCAGCCACGCTATTGCCCGGAATCAACCTTTCAAAATGGTCAACAGGGGAATTACAGGAGACTGTCACAAGACCTGTTTTCGGGTCAGCATTTTCCTGGATGGCGAGCCGCAAGCTGTCTATAAACTGGCAGACGAACCTTATGAACCAAGCCCCAATGAGCGCTTACACAAACCCCGTACTCACAAGGCAGTCTGAAATCCTTTGGATGAAAGGCGACCCGTTTCTCAAAAACAGCCTTTATTTCAGCACTTACTTATCCACCGATTTCTTAGCTAACAAGTGGCTGAACATTTCGGCTTATGTGCAGTATAGCCGCTATACTGATGATATGGAGTTAGACTACATATCTATGCCGAAAGAATATGGCGGCATCCTGAAAACCCCGTTCAACGCGAAGCCGGAAGACGCAGTCCAGACAGAAATCTACCTCGACTTCACTCTGCCGGGCAACGCCCTCACCTTAACCTTAGCCCCGCGTTACGACTATTACAAGGCTCACGGCAAATATGCCGATTCTCTCAACGCCTTCTCGTATTACGCGAGAGCGGCATATACTCTCAGGAACTGCCGTTTCAAGCTGATATACTTCGGCCACCGCGATCAAATGTACTCCGCCGGAATGCAAGAGTTTCGCCATCGCGACAATTGCAATTTCGAGTTCACTTACGGCAACGGGAACCTATATCTGTCGGCATGCGTCGATGACATCTTCAATACCCGCACAAGACACCGGAGGCAATTCAGGTCCAGCAACTATGATTTCGTCAAATACGAATACCTTACCGGCCGCAAATTTTCCATCAGTCTTACATACACTTTCGGCTACGGCAAAAAGGTCGACCGTTCAATTGACATCTCCGGGGCACAGTCTGTGGAATCAAGTGTTTTAAAATGAATAACATAGAGACCAACGCGTAATTATTCATCCCATAAGACACTCGATGTTCCGATGTTACCGACAGGTTGAGAGCGCCGACTGCGGGATTACCTGCATAAGGATGGTCGCGCGGCATTTCGGCAAGAAGATACCCGCGAGGTATCTTCAGGGCATTGCCGACCTCAACCGGTTAGGGATGTCGATAAAGGACATCACGGACTGCTTCGACCAGATAGGGCTGAAAGCCGTACCTGCCAAACTGCGCGTGGAACACGTCGCGGAAATGCCGCTGCCGGCAATCCTGTTCTGGCAGCAGCGGCATTTCGTGGTTCTTTACAGGGTTAACAAGAAAAAAGGGCTATACTACGTCGCAGACCCGGCGCAAGGCAAAATCACGCACAAGAGCGAAGACTTCGCCCGCTACTGGCTTCCCGACGGCGACAACAAGGGTCTCGCCATAATGGCCGACCCGACGGACGGGTTCTATGATAAGAAGTACGAAAAAGATAGTCCGATAAGGAGTTTCTGGTCGTACATCCGCGGCTTTTTCGAGAACCACAAACGCAGTTTTATCGCCGCCCTCCTCATTACCATCCTGATTATGGCCGCGGACTTCTGCGTGCCGCTCCTTCTCAAACGGACAATCGACGACGGGATAGGACTGAGAGACGTGAGCCTCGTCGTCGCCCTGCTGCTCGCCCAACTGGCCATCATGCTTGGCGGACTTGTTTCGTCAAAAGGGATGGAAATCCTGCTTACTAAAACGGGGCTTGACATCGGGCTGGAAATGTCAAACAACTACCTCGAACGGCTCGCCCGCTTCCCGCTTTCGTTTTTTGACAAAAAGGTAAGCTCCGACTTCGTGCAGAAGGTCGACGACCAGAGCCGCATCAAGGACTTCATGCTCAGCTTTCCGAACACGGTAATAACGACCTTGCTGACATTCGCTGTATTCTCGGTGCTTCTCTTCCATTACAGCGGGCTGATTTTCGGGATATTCATCCTCCTATCGCTTGTAGAAATCTTATGGAACGCGCTGTTTCTCGGACGAAGGAAATCGCTGGACTACGCCTATTTCACAAATGCCTCGGAAAGCCGCAACCACGCATACGAGCTGACCGGGGGCATGGCCGACCTCAAAGTCAACAACGCCGAGAGAAGCCGTACCGCCAAATGGAAGAAAATCCAGTCGAGGCTTAACGACATCTCGATGAAGTCGGCGTGGCTGTCGCTCGCCCAAAGCAGCGGCCATTCGACCATAAGCCGATGCAAGGAACTCGCCGTCACAGGCATCGCCGCCGCAATGGTCATTTACGGCGACATGACGTTAGGCGTCATGATGACGCTCGGCTACATAACCGGGCGCCTCTCGCAACCGTTCAGCACCATATCGTCGTCAATCGGCCAGTTGCAGAGCGCCGTCCTTTCTTTTCAGAGAATCGACGACGTAATCAGCGACAATGCCGAGCTGAGAGGGAGCGAAGAGTACAGGGAGCCGTCGATACGATTTGAAAACGTATGGTTCAAATACGCCGGAGGCTCGTCCCCTTTCGTAATCCGGGACTTCTCGCTCACGGTCGAGAAAGGGAAGGTCACGGCGCTCGTCGGGGAAAGCGGCTGCGGAAAGTCGACCCTGATCAAGCTGATGCTCGGCTTTTATATCCCCCAAAAGGGAGAGTTGACCCTGAGCGGCCACTCCGTAAGGGACATAGACAACTCCGACTGGCTCCGGCATTGCGGAGTAGTCATGCAGGAAGGGAAAATCTTCTCCGGCTCGATACTTGAGAACATAACACTCTCCGACGAGAACCCCGACATAGCCAAAGCCACCGAGGCAATAGAGGCGGTCGGGCTAACCCCCTTCATAACCACCCTGCCGATGAAGGTCTATACCACAATAGGTACCTATGGCCTTGAAATGAGCGGCGGCCAGAAACAGCGCCTCCTGATAGCGCGGGCGCTATATAAAAACCCTGAGCTGCTGTTTCTCGACGAGGCGACCTCCTCTCTCGACGCCAACAACGAAAGAAACATTACCGACAACGTCCTGCGCTTCGGCTCAGGAAAAACCATAGTTATCGCCGCCCACCGCCTCAGCACCGTTCAGAACGCTGATAAGATTGTCTACATAGAGAACGGGCGGGCGCTCGAGACAGGCACGCACGCCGAACTTTGCGAGAAAAAGGGAGCGTATTGGCGGCTCGTCAGAAACCAGCTCCAACTGTCGGTCTGAACCACGGGCTGACCGCGCCACGGTCAGACAAAGCCGCCCCGCTCTCCGAATTTATCGACAGGGGGCAAAAATGGCGGACATTTTTAACAATTGATTGCCAAATTTTTGTTACCTTTGCCCTGAAAACGGGCTTGCTGTGCTCCGCCGAAAGGGGCATAGCGCCGTTATCCGTTTGGATGACAGCCCGTTGCGACGACCTGACCAACCATAAAAACCACTCTTGCATACATAATACATGATCTCATTAGGAATCTTTGGTATCGATGCCGCAGTGTTCGCCATAGTAGCCCTCCTCACAGGTGCGGGGCTGGTGGCGCTGGCCCTGTGGCTCGCCGGGCTTATCTCGCCCCGCTCCTTCAACCCTCAGAAAGGTGAGGCCTACGAGTGCGGCATCCCTACACGCGGCGCGTCAATGACCCGCTTCAGCGTCGGATACTACCTCTTCGCGATCCTCTTCCTCATGTTCGACGTTGAGACCGTTTTCCTCTTCCCCTGGGCAGTGAAGCTGCAAGGGCTCGGCTGGGACGGTGTGCTCAGCGTCGCTGTATTTTTCGGAATCTTAGTGCTCGGGCTCGCGTATGCCTGGCGGAAAGGAGCCCTTGAATGGAAGTAAAAGAAATCACCACCAAGTCGATGCCCTACGACGCGTGGAAGGACAACGAATACATCGAGAACCTCGTCAAGGAGCTGCGGGAAAGCGGCACGAACGTGCTCGTCGGCTCGCTTGACAAACTGATCAACTGGGGGCGCTCCAACTCGCTGTGGCCCCTGACGTTCGCCACAAGCTGCTGCGGCATCGAGTTCGTGTCGCTCGGGGCAGCGCGCTTCGATATGGCGCGCTTCGGCTGGGAAGTGGCCCGCTCGTCGCCCCGCCAGGCCGACTTCATGATGGTCGCCGGGACGATCGTCCACCGCATGGTGCCCGTGTTCCGCCGCCTCTACGACCAGCTCGCCGAGCCCAAGTACGTGATCGCCTGCGGCGGATGCGCCATCTCCGGCGGCCCGTTCCGCAAGTCGTACCACGTTGCCAAGGGCATCGAGGACATCGTGCCCGTCGACGTGTTCGTCCCCGGATGCCCCCCGCGCCCCGAGGCGATGATCTACGGCATCATGCAGCTCTCGCGCAAAATCAAGGTGGAGCGCTTCTTCGGCGGAGTCAACCGCCAGCAGAGCCGCAAGGAGTTCTTCGAGCAGGCTGAGAAACTCGAAGGCAACGACTGACCCCCGCCCCCTCCATTCCCCCAACAGCTTACAACGCCTCTAACAAAGTTAAAAACTTCAACACCATAATATGGCCAACCTGCAGGAAAAGATTGCAAAAGCCTTCCCCGAAGCCAAGATGACCGAGGGGGAGATTCTGCTGGTCGAAATCCCCGACAACAAGCTCCACGAACTGGTCAAGTCGCTCCGCGACGACGCTGAAACCCCGTTTGACTACCTGGTAACCATCGTCGGCATGGACTGGGTGACCTCCCTCGGATGCGTTTACTACCTTACCTCGACCAAAACCAGGGAGTTCGTCTCCGTCAAGGTATCGACCGAGGACCGCGACAACCCCTGCCTTACCTCGATCGCCGACCTCTACCGCATCGCCGGCATCTACGAGCGCGAGGTTTACGACTTCTACGGCATCGTGTTCGCCGGAAACCCCGACATGCGCCGCCTCTTCCTCAGCATCGACTGGAAGGGATTCCCGCTGCGCAAGGACTATGACGCCGACCCGGCCCTCAATCCCCCGACGACCGACAGCGAGCGCCAGAGCGACTTCACCCAGACCTACACCCGCCAGGCCGACGGAACGGTCAAGCGCGAGGAGGTACGCGTCTTCGGCGAGGACGACTTCGTTGTCAACATAGGCCCCCAGCACCCCGCGACCCACGGCGTGCTCCGCTTCCGCACCGCGGTCGACGGCGAGACCATCAAGAAAATCGACGTCTACATGGGCTACATCCACCGCGGGGTTGAAAAACTTTGCGAGGACCTGACCTACATGCAGACGCTCCACTTCATGGACCGTCTCGACTATTTCTCGGCCCACAACTACCACCACGGCCTCTGCCTCTGCATCGAGAAGGCGGCCGGCATCGAGGTTCCCCGCCGCGCGCAGATTCTCCGCGTCATTTTCGACGAGCTGTCGCGTATCGCCTCCCACTGCCTCTTCATGGGCACCTTCTGCATGGACCTCGGGGCTACGACGATGCTCTTCTACACCCTGCGCGTACGCGAGCAGATTCTCGACATAATGGAGAAGACCTGCGGCGCCCGCATGACATTCAACTACGACGTCATCGGCGGCGTGATCGCCGAGCCGGACCCCGACCTCAAGAAGGACATCCGCGCCCTGCTCGACACCATCCCCGGCAATGTCAAGGAATACAAGAAGATATTCACCGGCAACGTGATCGCCAAGAACCGCATGGAGGGTGTCGGAATCCTCTCCCGCGAAGACGCCATCTCCTACGCCATAACCGGCCCCTCGGGCCGCGCCTCCGGCTGGGCGTGCGACGTACGCAAGACCCACCCCTACGCCGTCTACCCCGAACTGAAATTCGAGCAGGTAGTGCGCGAGGAGGGTGACTCCATGGCCCGCTTCAACAACCGCCTCGACGAGGTAGAGCAGAGCGCCGCCATCCTCGAGCAGCTCCTGGAGATGCTCCCTGACGAAGGGGAAATCTGCGCCAAGGTACCCAAGGTGCTCAAGCTCCCGCAGGGCCACTGGTTCCAGGTTGTCGAAGGGTGCCGCGGCCTCTTCGGCGTCTATATCGAAAGCGACGGCTCCACCAAGCCCTTCCGCCTGAAGCTCGCGACCCCGTCGCTCCCAGCGGCCGCCGTCGTCGACCACATCACTTCCGGGATGAAAATCGCCGACCTCATCACCATCGGCGGCTCGATGGACTACATCGTACCCGACATGGACCGCTGAACAGCGCCCCAATACAAGCCACTCACACTTCAAAACCAATCATAGCTCACTGAAACAAGATGAGTAACTACACGATAGACAACTTCAACTCATTCGCGCAATGGTTCGACGGGGCGCTCAACAGCGCGCTCCCCTCGTGGCTCTCGACCACAATCGAGTGCGTGCTGGTAGGCGTGGTCCTGCTTCTCGCCTACTCCGTGCTGGCGCTGTTCTACATCCTTTATGAGCGTAAAATCTGCGCCTACTTCCAGTGCCGCCTCGGCCCCAACCGCGTAGGTTACTGGGGACTGCTGCAAAGCTGCGCCGACATGTTCAAGATACTTATCAAGGAACTTATCTCCCTGAAACACGTCGACAAGTTCCTCTTCGCCCTGGCCCCCTACCTGGTGATTATCGCGTCGATGCTCTGCTTCGCCGTGCTTCCCTGGGGTAACGGCCTGCAGCTCATCAACTTCAACATCGGTATCTTCTTCCTGATCGCCTGCTCGTCAATCGGCGTGCTCGGCATCCTCCTGGCAGGATGGTCGTCGAACAACAAGTTCACCCTTATCGGCGCCCTCCGTTCCGGCGCCCAGATGGTCAGCTACGAGCTCTCTGTCGGGCTGTCGATTCTTACGATGGTAGCCTTCGCCGGGACGATGGACATCGTCTCCCTGGTAGAGGCACAGGCCGACGGATGGTTCATCTTCAAGGCCCACATCCCCGCCATCATAGCCTTCATAATCTATATGATCGCCGGCACCGCCGAAACCAACCGCGGCCCGTTCGACCTCCCCGAGGCTGAAAGCGAGCTGACCGCCGGATACCATACCGAGTACTCCGGCATCCACTTCGGATTCTTCTACCTCGCCGAGTACCTCAACCTCTTCATCGTTTCGGGCGTGGCCACCCTGATGTTCTTCGGCGGCTGGATGCCCCTCCGCATCGCCGGATGGGACGGCTTCAACGAAATCATGGGCTACATCCCCTCCGTCGTATGGTTCATCGGCAAGGCCATCCTCCTGTCATTCATCATCATCTGGTTCAAGTGGACCTACCCCCGCCTCCGTATCGACCAGCTCCTGAGCCTCGAATGGAAGTACCTCCTCCCGATCAACCTCGTCAACCTGGTGCTGATGGTAATCATCGTGATCCAGGGCTGGTATTTCGGAGCCAACTGAACCTACAGACCCGCCTCTCTCCATACCTTAAAGCTAACAAACTCACAAATCACTCCTAATAAAATGAGCGACAATTTCGGAAAAATAGCCCAGGTTATCGGCCCCGTGGTCGACGTTACCTTCGACGGCAAGGATAACATCCTTCCCCCCATCTTCACGGCGCTGAAGGTTGACCGCCCCGACGGCTCGCAGCTTATTCTCGAAGTGGAGCAGCACGTCGGAGAAAAAACCGTACGCTGCGTGGCCATGGAAAGCACCGACGGCCTCCAGCGCGGAACCCGCGTCGATTCTCTCGGCCACCCGATCTCGGTTCCTACCGGCGACCAGGTAAAGGGGCGTCTGCTCAACGTCATCGGAAACCCCATCGACAACCTGCCCGAACTCAACCGCGACAACACCCGCGCGATCCACCAGCCCGCTCCCGAGTTCGAAGACCTGACAATCGGCTCCGAAATCCTCTTCACCGGCATCAAGGTGATCGACTTCCTCGAGCCTTACAGCAAGGGAGGCAAAATCGGCCTCTTCGGCGGCGCCGGTGTGGGCAAGACGGTGCTCATCCAGGAGCTGATCAACAACATCGCCAAGGGACACAACGGCTTCTCGGTGTTCACCGGCGTCGGCGAGCGTACCCGCGAGGGTAACGACCTGCTCCGCGAGATGATCGAGAGCGGCGTCATGAAATACGGCAAGAAGTTCGAGGAAGGCATGGAGCGCGGCGAATGGAACATCGCCGACGTCGACATGGAACAGGTCAAGGAGTCGCAGGCCACCCTCGTCTTCGGCCAGATGAACGAGCCCCCGGGCGCACGTCTGCGCGTCGCCCTCTCCGGCCTCACAGTCGCCGAGCAGTTCCGCGACCAGGACGGCGGCGGCAAGGACATCCTCCTATTTATCGACAACATCTTCCGCTTCACCCAGGCAGGTTCCGAGGTGTCCGCGCTGCTGGGCCGCATGCCCTCCGCCGTAGGTTACCAGCCTACCCTCGCCTCCGAGATGGGAGCCCTCCAGGAGCGCATCACGTCGACCAAGAACGGCTCCATCACCTCAGTGCAGGCCATCTACGTCCCCGCCGACGACCTTACCGACCCCGCGCCCGCTACCACCTTCAGCTTCCTTGACGCGACTACGGTGCTATCCCGTAAAATCTCCGAGCTGGGCATCTACCCGGCCGTCGACCCCCTGGAATCCACCTCGCGAATCGTCGACCCCAACATCATCGGCCAGGAGCACTACGAGACCGCCCAGGCTGTCAAGCAGCTCCTGCAGAAGTACAACGAGCTCCAGGACATCATCGCCATCCTCGGCGTCGACGAGCTTTCCGACGAGGACAAGCTGGTTGTGAGCCGCGCCCGCCGCGCGCAGCGCTTCCTCTCCCAGCCCTTCCACGTCGCCGAGCAGTTCACCGGCCTCCCCGGCGTGATGGTACCCCTAAGCGAGACAATCCGCGGCTTCAAGATGATCCTCTCCGGAGAGATGGACATGTATCCCGAGCAGGCTTTCCTCAACGTCGGCACCATCGACGAAGCTATCGAGAAGGGCAAGAAGCTGCTCGCCGAGGTCAAGTAAACTCCCCTCCGAGAGATTCCCCCACAGAAACCAACCGGCTATCAAACCGACCACCAACGCGCGTTAAGCAATGACACTGAAAATCATATCCGCCGAGAAAATCCTCTTTGAAGGGGAAGTGCGCTCGGTGACCCTCCCCGGCGAGCTGGGGCAGTTCACGGTGCTCCCCCGCCATGCCTCGATAGTCTCCACCCTTGTCAAGGGGACGATTGCCTACACCGCCTCCGACAGCGGCGAGCGCCGTACCGTCGAGGTCGAGGGGGGCATAGCCGATGTCGACAACGACGTGGTTTCCGTGTGTATCTACTGACCGCCCTCTCCCCGGCCCCGAAATTTAAAGCAATAACGACCCGACATAAAGCGCCTGAGAATGAAGAAACTCCTTTTGATATTCGCCCTGCTTGCCGCCTGGCTCCCCCTGGCGGCCGAGCCGGCTGAACAGGCCGTCGAACAAGCGCTCGACCAGACCCGCGAGGAAACCGCCGAAGAGAAGCCCGACCTCAAGGAAATAATCTTCGAGCACCTCGGCGACGGCTACGGCTGGGAAGTGCCGTTCAACCACCACAAGCGCATACCCCTCCCCGTAATCGTCTACGGCACCGACGGGTTCCACCTCTTCTCGTCGAGCCGCCTCGAGCACGGAGCTGTCTACACCGACGGCAACGCCGTTTTCAAGCTCGCGACCGAGGGGGATTACAAAGGGAAGGTCGTCGAAATCGTCGACGGCAAGGAAATCAAGCCATGGGACATCTCGATTACCAAGAACGTGTGCGCCCTGATGATCGCTTGCGTCCTCGTAATCCTAATGCTGATCAAACTCGCCGACTGGAACAAGAAGAACCCCTACAAGGCTCCGCGCAAGCTCAACGGCATCACGGAGTTCCTCGTCGAGTTCATATATAACGGAGTGATAAAGTCGACCCTCAGGAACAAGGCGCCAAAGTTCGCCCCCTACCTGCTGACGGTCTTCTTCTTCATCTTCTTCATGAACCTCCTGGGCCTGATTGTCGTGTTCCCCGGCGGCGCAAACGTCACCGGCAACATCGCCATCACGCTCGTCCTGGCCCTCTTCACCTTCTTCATCACGAACTTCTACGGAACGAAGCACTACTGGAAGGAAATCTTCTGGCCCGACGTTCCCCTCTGGCTGAAATTCCCGATTCCCATCATGCAGGTTATCGAGGTGTTCGGCATCTTCACCAAGCCCGCAGCGCTGACAGTCCGTCTGTTCGCCAACATGATGGGCGGCCACATGATCGTGCTGATACTGACGATGCTCATCTTCATCTTCGCCGCCATGGGCTACGCCGTGGCCTCCGGCACCGCCGTTATCTCGGTCGCCTTCTCGGTGTTCATGCTGATGATCGACGTGCTTGTCAGCTTCATCCAGGCCTACGTCTTCACGATGCTCTCGACCATCTTCATAGCCCTCGCCCAGGAAGAGGGTGAGCACGGCGCCCACGAGAAGCACGAAGCCCGTAAACCCGCGGCCGAAGCCGCCTGAAAAACCGGCAGCAACCGGAAAAACAAAGAAATATAATTCAAACCTCATAAAAACCAACCGTTATGTTAGCAATGATTTTAGCAGCAGTTGAAGCTCTCTTAGGTCTTGGTGCCTCCGTCGGCGCCGCCATCGCAGCCATCGGTGCCGGTATCGGTATCGGCAAAATCGGCGCGTCCGCGATGGAAGCCATCGCCCGCCAGCCCGAGGCCGCAGGCGACATCCGCTCCAACATGATCGTGATCGCGGCCCTCATCGAGGGTGTCGCCCTCTTCGCGGTCATCGTCTGCATCCTGGCCCTCTTCGTATAAGGCAGCGCGCCGCGGCAGCGCCCCCCAGTCCGGGTCGCGGCGCTGCCGCGCGGCAATGCCGGAAACACTCCCGCCGCACGCGACGTACTCCGGCAAAACATCACCACCACAACCGCCAAAACCTCTCTTTAAAACACCTCCTGACCGCCCAACGACGGTGCGGTCGATAAACGCAGAGATTCTATGGAACTTTTCAAAGTTGACTTCGGCCTGACGATATGGATGTTCGTATCGTTCCTCATCCTCTTCTTCATCCTGTGGAAGTTCGCCTGGCCCTACATCATCAAGGGAATCGAAGGTCGGGCCGACCTCATCGACAAGGGCGTGGAATATGCCCAGCACGCGAAAGAGCAGCTCGACAACGCCCAGGAGGAGGCCCGCAAGGAAATCGCAAAGGCTCGCCACGAGCAGGCCGACATTATCGCCGAAGCCAACAAGATGAAGGCGCAGATTATCGAGCAGGCCCACGACGAGGCCAAGGTCGAGGCGCAGAAAGTGATGGATGCCGCCAAAGTCTCGATCGAGCAGAGCCGCCGCGAGGCCGAGAAGAACCTCCGCGACCAGGTGAGCCAGGTGGCTCTCGACATCGCGAACCGCGTCACCCGCGACCAGATGAAGGACACCCAGGCCCAGAAACGCCTCGTCAACTCCATCCTCGACGAAATCGAAACCACCAACTGACAAGCCCCCAGCGGCCACACCCCTAAGCACCCGAGAAGATGAACGAAGGCCTCATTCCGAAACGCTACGCGAAAGCCCTCTTCGAGTTCGCATCCGAACGCGGCAAGGCTGAAAGCCTCTACCGCCTGATGACCACGCTCGAAAACAGCTTCCGCGAAAACCCCGAGCTACAACAGACGCTCTACAACCCCTTCATCGACGACTCCGTAAAGGAACAGCTCGTCGCGACAGCGGCCGGAGCCGGCAAGGACGACCCCGTCCTCGCCGATTTCCTGAAGCTCCTGGCCCGCAACCGCCGCCTCGAAATCGCCCGCGGAGCCGCAATCGCCTACTGCGACATCTATCGGAAAGCCAACAATATCTCCCTGGTGAAGGTAACGTCCGCAGCGCCCCTCGACCCCGAGGAGGAAAAGCGCCTCAAGGACCTTATCACCAAGCACCTCGGCGGCGGCACGATGGAGTACACCTCCGCCGTCGACCCCTCGCTGATCGGCGGCTTCACCGTCGGCATCAACTCGGAACGCCTCGACGCGTCCATCAAAAACGAACTCAAGCAACTACGGCTTAAACTCCTAAGCAAGTAACTCACACACCATGAACAATCCAAGCGAGATTTCCCAGATATTAAAACAGCAGCTCGAGACCGTCAACAAGTCAGTATCGTTCGAGGAGGTCGGCACCGTGCTCGAAGTGGGCGACGGCGTTGCCCACGTCTACGGGCTCGACAACGTGTGCGCCAACGAGCTGGTGGAGTTTGAGAACGGCGTCAAAGGCGTGGCCCTCAACCTCGAGGAAAGCAACGTCGGCGTCATCCTCCTCAACGAGGTTAACAAGGTCACCGAGAACATGTCGGTGCGCCGCACCGGCGAAATCGCCTCCATTCCCGTGGGCGACGGCGTCTTCGGCCGCGTAATCAACATCCTCGGAGAGCCAATCGACGGCCGCGGCCCGATCGAAGGCAAGCTGATCCGCCTCCCCCTCGAGCGCAAGGCCCCCGGCGTAATCTACCGCCAGCCCGTGAAGCAGCCGCTGCAGACCGGCATCAAGGCCGTGGACTCCATGGTGCCCATCGGCCGCGGACAGCGCGAGCTCATCATCGGCGACCGCCAGATCGGCAAGACCGCCATCGCGATCGACACCATCATCAACCAGCGCAAGAACTTCGAGGAAGGTAAGCCCGTCTACTGCATCTACGTCGCGATCGGCCAGAAAGCATCCTCCGTCGCTGCCACAGTCGAGACCCTGCGCAAGCACGGCGCCCTCGACTACACCTGCGTCGTAGCCGCAACAGCCGCCGACTCCGCCGCCATGCGCTACTACTCCCCCTTCGCCGGAGTCGCCATCGGCGAGTTCATCCGCGACACCGGCCGTGACGCCCTGATTGTCTACGACGACCTCTCGAAGCAGGCCGTCGCCTACCGCGAGATCTCGCTGGTGCTCAAACGCCCCTCCGGCCGCGAGGCTTACCCCGGCGACATCTTCTACCTCCACTCGCGCCTGCTGGAACGCGCTGCTAAAATCATTGACAACCAGCAGGTGGCCGAGAAGATGAACGACCTTCCCGAAGTGCTCCGCCCGATGGTGAAAGGTGGCGGCTCCCTGACGGCCCTCCCCATCATCGAGACCCAGGCCGGCGACGTTTCCGCCTACATCCCGACCAACGTGATTTCCATCACCGACGGCCAGATATACCTTGAGACCGCCCTCTTCAACCGCGGTATCCGTCCCGCCATCAACGTCGGCATCTCCGTGTCCCGCGTAGGCGGCAACGCCCAGATCAAGTCGATGAAGAAAGTCGCAGGTACCCTGAAAATCGACCAGGCGCAGTTCCGCGAGCTCGAGTCGTTCACCAAGTTCGGCGGCGACATCGACCCCGTGACCGCCCGCGTAATCGACCGCGGCCGCAAGAACGAACGCCTCCTCATCCAGCCCCAGTACAAGCCCTGGCCCGTAGAAGACGAGGTAGCGGTAATCTACTGCGGCGTTAACGGCCTCCTGGCTGACGTCCCCGTCGAAAAGGTCGCAGACTTCGAGGACGGACTCCTGCAGCTCCTCCACGCCAAGCACGAGGAAGACGTGCTCGCCGTAATCCGCTCCGGCCAGCTCACCGACGACTGCACCGCGAAGCTGAAAGACGCCGCCGCGGAGGTAGCCGCCCGGTTCGCCTGACAACCAAGTCCCTCTCCCCTACCCCCGTCACAAAGAAAACCCCAACAACCCCAGCAACAATACGCGCTAAATGGCAACCCTTAGAGAACTAAAAGGACGCATAGGCTCGGTTCGCTCCTCGGAAAAGATTACCGGCGCCATGAAGATGATTTCTTCGGCCAAGATGCACAAGGCTGAGCAGGCCCTCCGCCAGCTCCAGCCCTTCCGCGGCCAGATCGAGACCATCATCGCCAACCTGGCCGCCTCCGACGCGGCCTTCTCATCCCCTCTGATGGAGAGCCGCCCCGTTGAGAAGCTCACCCTGGTTGTTTGGGGCTCGGACGACGGTCTCTGCGGAGCCTACAACGTCAACATCTTCAAGCAGCTCCTCCAGCGTCTGACCCTCTACCGCGGCCTCTACGGCGAGGGACTCGAAATAACGGTTATCCCCGTCGGAAGCAAGATGGCGAAAGCTGTCGGGAAGCTCAATCTCGAAGGGGTAAAGACCGCCGACGCCGAAGGGGTCGACTCTAAGAGCACCGACAAGGCAGTCACTGCCTTCACCAACCGCCTCCGCGACATGTTCCTCAACGGCGAGACGGACCGCGTCGACACCCTCTATATGGGATTCCATTCCGTCAGCCGCCAGCGCGTCGAGGCCCAGCAACTCCTCCCGGTCACACAGGAGGTGTTCGCCGCCGACCGGGGAAAGGCTACAGACCGTCCCTACATCTTCGAGCCGTCGGCCGAGGTGATATTCCGCCGCGTCCTCCCCATGTACCTGATGGCGGTCATGCAGGACATATTCACCGAGAACCGCGCCAGCGAGCAGGCCGCCCGCGTAATGGCGATGCAGAGCGCCAACGACAACGCCAAGAAACTCCTCGACCAGCTCCAGCTCGAATACAACAAGCTGCGCCAGGCCGCGATTACCACCGAGCTGCTCGACATCCTGGGCGGCCAGGTGAAATAGGTTGAAACCTACAAGGTCCGCCGGGGTTAGCGCCCCGGCGGGTCACTGAGAAAAAAACAAAAGAACGTAACTGAAACAACAACATTAAATGGGTAGCATCAAAGAATACTTTTCATCCTTAGGGAAGGGAATTTCGAGCCTCGTAAAGGGCCTCGAAGTTACCGGAAAGGAGTTCGTCACCCCTAAGATTACCGAAAGATACCCCGAAGACCGCGAGACCCGTCACGTTCCACAGCGCTTCCGCGCCGTCCTCCAGTTCATCTACGACAAGGAGGGGAACCACCGCTGCATCGCATGCGGCACCTGCGAGCGCAACTGCCCCAACGGCACCATCACCGTGGAGACCAAGATGGTCGACACCTGGGACGGAAAGAAGAAAAAGAAGCTCGACCGCTACATCTACGACCTGGGAAGCTGCACCTTCTGCCAGCTCTGCGTGACCACATGCCCCACCAACGCGATCGAGTTCAGCAACGACTTCGAGCAGGCCGTGTTCACCCGCCAGAAGCTCGTCAAGCAGCTCAACTACCTCCCCGAGAAACCGGAGCCCAAGCCCACCCCCGAGCAAATCGCCAAGATGGAGGCCGAGCGCCAGGCCAAGATAGAGGCCGCCAAGGCCGCTGCCGCCGCCAAGAAAGCCGCTGCCGCCGCAGGGGAAGCCCCCGCCGCTCCCGCCCCCGCCGCTGCCGACGACAAGGCCGCCAAAGCCCTCGCTGCCGCTGCCGGCGACCCCGAGAAGCTCGCCAAAATCCAGGCCGCGCTGAAGGCCAAGGCTGAGCGCGAGGCCGCGAAAAAAGCCGGAGAGGCTTAACGAATCCCCCGAGGCCCAGGACAACGCCCCGGGCCGTCACATTTCCAAACCGCAAAACAAAAACAAACCAATCATATGGATTCTGTAGGAAGTATCATCGTCTACGCGGTAATAGCCATAGCGATTATCGTCTTCTCGGTGCTTGCTGTCACAACGCGCAAGATTCTGCGCGCCGCCACCTACCTGCTGTTCGCTCTCTTCGCGACCGCCGCCCTCTACTTCAAGCTCGACTACGAGTTCCTCGGCGCGGTCCAGATCGCCGTCTACGCAGGTGGTATAGTGGTGCTGTTCGTCTTTGCCATATTCCTGACGAGCAAGCCCGGCGACAACAGCGCCAAACTCGCCTCTAAGAAACGCGCCCTGGGACTTACCGGCGCGCTGCTCACCTTCCTGGTGGCAGGCTATTCGCTTATCAGCCGCTGCTCCCTCTGGGGCTCCCTTCCCCAGGGCGAGAACCCCGACATGCAGCTTATCGGCCAGACCCTCATGGGTACGGGCCACGGCCAGTATCTCCTCCCCTTTGAGGCAATCAGCGTGCTGCTGCTCGCCTGCATAATAGGCGGAGTGGTGATAGCCCGCAAAAACGATTAATCGACACTGACGGAAAAAAGACAATCATGGACATCACCATCCTCTATTACCTCATTCCGAGCCTGTTCATGTTCTGCTGCGGAGTCTACGGGTTCATTACCCGCCGCAACATGGTCGCCATGCTCATCTCCCTGGAGCTGATGCTTAACGCGGTCGACATGAACTTCGTGATTTTCAACCGCTTCCTTTTCCCCGGCCAGCTCGAGGGAATGTTCTTCACGCTTTTCGCGATCGCCCTGGCCGCGGCCGAGACCGCGCTCGCCATCGCCATCATCATCAACATGTTCCGGGTTTCGGAAAACATTGATGTGCGCGACGCCAACAAACTGAAACACTAACCGCCGCTATGCAACCCGTAATACCCATACTGATTTTAGCAATCCCCCTGGCGATGTTCCTGCTGCTCGGCCTCACAGGCCACAAGATGCAGCACCGCTGGGCCGGTATCGCCGGCACTCTGGGGATGGGCGTCACAATGACGCTGGCCTACATCACGGCTTTCACCTATTTCTTCTCGGGTAGCCCCGACTTCATCGACGCTGACAGCCACACCCGTCTGCAGGCGGTAATCTTCAACTACGACTGGCTCGCCTTCACCGACAGCCTCGTTATCCGCCTCGGATTCCTCCTCGACCCGATTTCGGCCCTCCTGCTGGTGGTAATCACAACCATCTCCTTTATGGTCCACCTGTACAGCAACGGCTACATGCGCGACCACCACGGGGTCTGGGAGACCGGTTTCCAGCGCTTCTACGCCTTCCTGTCGCTCTTCAGCTTCTCGATGCTCGGACTGGTTGTCGCGACCAACATCTTCCAGATGTACATCTTCTGGGAGCTTGTGGGCGCCTCCTCCTACCTGCTGATCGGCTTCTACTACACCAAGCCCTCGGCTGTCTCCGCATCCAAGAAGGCGTTCATCGTGACCCGCTTCGCCGACCTCGGCTTCCTGATCGGTATCCTGATTCTGAGCTACTATACCGGGACGTTCAACTTCACCGACCTCACCTCCATGCCGGTCGCCGGTCTTGACGGCACCTACCAGGTGAGCCTCGACACCGCCGCCGGAATCCGCGAGCTGTTCACCAACTCCCCCGCCCCCCTCTTCATGGGATGCTCGGTTCTGACCTGGGCCCTCGTCCTGATTTTCATGGGCGGCATGGGTAAGTCGGCCATGATGCCGCTCCACATATGGCTCCCCGACGCTATGGAAGGCCCGACCCCCGTTTCGGCCCTCATCCACGCCGCCACGATGGTCGTAGCCGGTGTCTACCTCGTGGCCCGTCTCTTCCCCCTCTACCTGATGGAGGAAGCCGCCCTCAATATCATCGTCGTCGTAGGCGCCCTGACAGCCCTCTACGCCGCGATTGTCGCCTGCACGCAGATTGACATCAAGCGCGTCCTCGCCTTCTCGACAATCTCCCAGATTGCCTTCATGATGGTTTCGCTCGGCGTCGCCCGTCCCGAGTTCCACCACGGACTCGGCTACATGGCCGGCATGTTCCATCTCTTCACCCACGCGATGTTCAAGGCCCTGCTCTTCCTCTGCGCCGGCGCCCTGATCCACGCGATCGGCTCCAATGACTATACCGCGATGCACGGCCTCCGCAAGTACATGCCAGTGACCCACATCACCTTCCTTATCGGCTGTCTCGCGATCGCCGGCATCATCCCCTTCGCCGGATTCTTCTCCAAGGATGAAATCCTGACCGCGACCATGGGCCACTCGATTTTCTGGTACATCTGGATGTCGCTCGTGGCTGGCCTTACCGCCTTCTACATGTTCCGCCTATACTACCTCATCTTCTGGTGGAAGGAACACAAGATTCCCGAAGGGCACCATGCCCCCCACGACCAGCCCTGGACGATGACCCTCCCGCTCGTTATCCTTGCCGCCGTCTCCTGCGTAGCTGGTTTCGTCCCCATGGGCAACCTCGTTACCTGGAACGGCCACGAGATGTTCGAGGAAGTCAGCTTCTTCACTAACCTCAAGGCGCTTGACTGGAGCGTGGCCGCCATCTCTCTCGCCGTGGCAATCATCGCGATTGTCATCGCTACCGTGATGTACCGCAAGGAGAACCCGCTCCCCGCCAAGATGAAGGCCGCTATGCCGGCCCTCTGGCGCTGGGCCCACCACCGCTTCTACTGGGACGAGCTTTACATGTTCATCACCCACAAGATTATCTTCGGCTGCGTTTCCAAGCCCATCGCCTGGTTTGACCGCCACATCATCGACGGCACGATGGACGGCCTGGCGTTCGTCACCAACAAGCTCTCCTACGCCATCCGCGGCCTCCAGTCCGGCAACCTGCAGTTCTACGTTTGGTTCTATCTCATCGGAGCCCTGGTGCTCGGCGCGGTAACCGCGATCTGCCTCATGTAAGAGGAACCTTAATGCTAACACAGTAAAGTATAGTGACAGAGATGTTTTCAAATATTCTGATTTATTTCGTGATTATTCCCCTGCTGATGCTGGGGGGATTCGCGCTGTGCCGCGGCGTTAAGGGTATCCGCACCATCGCGGTGGTCGGCTCCACGCTGCTCATGGCCCTGAGCATATGGGTGCTGGTCGACTACCTCGCCCTCCGGCAGGCCGGAAATACCGAGGAGATGCTCTTCACCGGCTCCTGGCAGTGGTTCGGCCCGCTGAACATCAACCTCGCGGTCGGTGTCGACGGCGTTTCGATCGCGATGCTGATTCTTTCCTCTATTATCGTCTTCGCCGGCTCCTTCGCCTCCTGGAAGATTGACGACGCGCGCCACTTCTTCATGTGGCTCCTGCTCCTCTCGACCGGCGTGTTCGGCTTCTTCATCTCCATCGACCTCTTCACCATGTTCATGTTCTACGAGGTCGCCCTTATCCCGATGTACCTCCTCATCGGCGTATGGGGAACCGGACGCAAGGAATACTCCGCGATGAAGCTGACCCTGATGCTCATGGGCGGCTCCGCCTTCCTGATGCTCTCCCTGATCGGAATCTACTACCATTCGGCTCCCGAAGGTGGCCAGCTTACCTGGAACATCCTCGAAATCTCCCGCAACGCCGCGATCGAGCGCGGATGGCAGTATTTCCTCTTCCCGATGTGCTTCGTAGGTTTCGGCGTCCTCGGCGCGATGTTCCCATTCCACACATGGAGCCCTGACGGTCACGCCTGCGCCCCGACCGCCGTCTCCATGCTCCACGCCGGCGTCCTCATGAAACTCGGCGGCTACGGATGCTTCCGCGTCGCAATGTACCTCATGCCCGAGGCCGCCAACGACCTCGCCTGGATTTTCCTTATCCTGACAGGCATCTCGGTTGTCTACGGAGCCTTCTCGGCTTGCGTCCAGACCGACCTCAAATACATCAACGCCTACTCCTCCGTCAGCCACTGCGGCATGGTGCTCTTCGCCATCCTGATGATTAACACCACCGCCCTTACCGGCGCCATCATGCAGATGCTCTCCCACGGCCTTATGACCGCCCTCTTCTTCGCCCTCATCGGTATGATTTACGGCCGAACCCATACCCGCGACATCCGCCTGATGGGCGGCCTGATGAAGATTATGCCGTTCCTCGGCGTCGCTTATGTGATTGCCGGTATGGCCTCCCTCGGCCTCCCGGGCCTCTCGGGCTTCGTTGCCGAAATGACAATCTTCGTAGGCTCCTTCGAGCACGCCGATATGTTCCACCGCGTGTTCACCATCGTCGCCTGCTGCTCGATTGTGATCACCGCCGTCTACATCCTCCGCGTAGTCGGCAAGCTCCTCTTCGGCCCCGTGCAGGACGAGCACCATCTCCAGCTCACCGACGCCGTATGGTGGGAGCGTCTCTCGGTTATCACCCTCGTGGTGAGCGTCGCCGCGATCGGCTGCTTCCCGAACTTCTTCGAGGGGCTTATCCGCTTCACTTTTAATCCCGAAATCTTCCGCGCAATCGGAATGTAATCTTCCAAGCACTCAATAACCGATATGGATTATTCTCAGTTTTTGGCAATGGGGCAGGAAATAGGTCTGCTGATCGTGTTCCTGCTGGTGTTCCTCTACGATACCTTTATGCCCCGCAAGGCCCTGGGCGGCATTACCGCCTTCACGACGGTGCTGTTCGCGGTTTTCACCGCCGCGGGCTTCTTCTGCGGCGAGTGCCGCGAGGTCGACGCCTTCTCCGGAATGTACGTTACCTCCCCGGTTTGCGCAATGATCAAGAACATTCTTAACCTCGGAGTCCTCGTGGTGCTCATTCAGAGCGCCCGTTGGGCCAACAGCGAGACGCAGACGGTGCGCCGCGGAGAGTTCTACGAGCTCCTCCTCGTGACGCTCTTCGGAATGTACCTCATGATTTCCGCCCGCCACTTCCTCCTGTTCATCATCGGCCTCGAATCCGCCTCCCTCCCCCTCGCGGCAATGGTGGCCTTCGAGAAGAACAAGTACGAGAGCCACGAGGCCGCGATCAAGTACATGTTGACCGCCGTCTTCTCCTCCGCCGTCTTCATGATGGGCCTCTCCTTCGTCTACGGTCTTTCCGGAAGCCTCTACTTCTCCGAAATCGCCGTCGGCCTGGTAGGCGGAACCTCGACAATGCTCGCCGTCGCGATTGCCTTCGTGATTGCCGGAATCGGCTTCAAGCTCTCCCTCGTTCCCTTCCACCTCTGGACCGCCGACGTTTACCAGGGCGCTCCTACCCCCGTCACCTCCTATCTCTCGGTAATCTCCAAGGGTTCCGCGGCCTTCGCCTTCCTGGTGGTGCTCGTGCAGTGCTTCGGCCAGTTCTATTCCTCAATCTGGGAATGGATGCTCTACGCCCTCATCATCGCGACAATCACCGTCGGCAACCTCTTCGCCATCCGTCAGAAGAACATGAAGCGCTTCCTGGCCTTCTCCTCCATATCCCAGGCCGGATACATCATGCTCGGCATCGTAGGCGGAACCGAAATGGGGCTCGCGGCGCTCATGTTCTACATCCTGGTCTACATCTTCTCCAACCTGGCCGCCTTCGGCGTGATCGGCGCGATAGAGAACAAGACCGGCAAACTGCTCATGACCGACTACAACGGCCTTTCCAAGACCAATTCCTGGCTCGCCTGCTCGATGATGCTCGCGATGTTCTCCCTCGCCGGCATCCCCCCCTTCGCGGGCTTCTTCTCGAAGTTCTTCATCTTCACTTCCGCCCTGGGAAGCGGTTCGGTAGCGCTCTACATCCTGGTGCTCATCGCCCTGATCAACACCATCATCTCGCTCTACTACTACCTGCTCGTCGTCAAGGCAATGTACATCTCCCCCGAGGAGCCGCAGATCGCGACATTCCGCTCCCACTGGACTGAGCGTCTCGGCCTCTGGATCTGCGTCGCCGGAATCATCGCCCTCGGCATCGTAAGCTGCTTCTACAACAGCATCCTGACAACCACCGACACAACCAGCCTCTTCACCTTCATGTTCTAACCGAAGGCCGAGACGAGGTTTCACTCACCAACCCCTATCAACACACCGGGGCCCGGCATCCGCCGGGCCCCTTTTTCTTCCTCACCCCCAAAAGGCTGTAAAAAACACCGCAAAAATTGCGTGATTCCGCTGAAAATGAGTAATTTTGCGGTATGAGAGCGCTGCTGGCAATACTATTGGCACTGGTTGTTACAAGCTGCACGTATTCGGGTTCCGTCAAAGAGCGGGCACTCGACGACGCCCAACGCCTTATACCCGAAGACCCCGCCGCCGCGCTGGAGCGGCTTAACGGGTTTGACGTGGCCGAGTTCGAAGATTCGGCGACAATGGCCCGATGGGCATTGCTCTACAGCGAGGCGATGGTAGCGAACAACTATCACATGCCTACCGACACGATAGTCAACATAGCGATCAGCTACTACGGCCGCACAGGCCAGACTGATGCCCTGCGCCACGCAAACCGCCTGAAGGCCCTTATGGCTGATACGGACCGTGATGCCCTGGCTTCGGCTCTCTACCTTCAAAAAGAGAAGGAATTTCTCCTTTACAAGGAGCGCGCGACGACGAGGATGTACCTCCTTTTAGGGCTGTCTGTGACATTCATCGCCTTATGCGTCATAGTCTGGCAACGGCAGAGACTGAGCCTCAGGATACTCCAGAACAAGGCTCTTGTCGCCGAGGCCGCTGGGCTCCGCGCGGGAGTTGCCCGTGAACAGTCAGCATGCTCGGAAATGGCCTCCAAGCTTTCCTCCCTATTGGAATCGAGGTTCGCCACAATCGACTCGCTATGTGAGACATATTACGAGTCACAGGGGACTAAAACCGAACGCAAGGCAATCGCTGAAAAGGTAAAAGCGCATATCGAGGCTTTGAAATCCGACGCTGGAGTGTTCTCCGAGATGGAGAGCTGCGTAAACGATTGCCGCGACGGGCTGCTCAATCATTTGCGCCGGGAGCTCCCGACTCTCAAGGCGGAGGAATACCGCCTGTTTGTATATCTCGCCAGCAACCTCTCGAACCGCAGCATAGCGTTGCTCCTCGGGGAGAACATAGACGTAGTCTATAAGCGTAAATCGCGGCTGAAAGCGAAAATCGCAGCTTCAGAGGCGCTCCATGCGCCCCAGTTGCTAAGCGTTTTTTGAACTCGCGCCGCCCTGGTCAGAACTTTTCCGGCGACTGTCCGGAATCGCACTGTCATACAGCATATTACGCACAGGGCTGTCAGACCGGTATTTTGGTCTGCGAACGTATCTGTCAGTAATTTTGCAAGAAAACACCACGCCTGTATGACAATACTGACAAAAACAGCCCGCCAACTGGCGACAGCCGCACTCGCCTCTTTAATGGCAACCGCTTCCTTAGCCTCCGAACCGGCCGACTCGCTGAACAAGGAACTTCAAGAGATAGTAGTCGCCGCCAAACAGCCGGCGACGCGCCTCGAAGGGAGTACCCTCGTCTCCACCATCGCCGGAAGCCGGCTCCAGGACATAGGAACCTGCCTCGACGCGCTTGCCCAGCTTCCGATGATTGCCGTCAACGACGGCGAAGTGACGGTAACAGGGAAGGGCGCTCCTGAAATATATATCGACGGGCGCCCTATGCGCGACAGCGACGAGCTGCGACAGTTGCAATCGAGCAATATCCGCAAGGTCGAGCTGCTGCTATCGCCCGGTGCGATGTATGACAGCGATACGAAGGCGGTACTGAAAATCAGCACCCGGAAGAACTTCGTCGACGGACTCTCGCTGACGGAGCGTGCCGAAGTGACGGCCAAACGCCGATGGTCGGCCAACGAGATGCTCGACCTGAATTACCGGGCCGGGGCCTGGGACTTTTTCGCGGCAGGAACGATAGCCCGCAACAACTCGCTGTTAACAGGAACAACGACAAACACGTTCTCTTACGAGGGGAAACGAACTGTCATAGGCAGCTCGCAACACAACACCTACCCATCCATAAACGGCTCCGTAAAAGCCGGTCTCAACTACGCCAAAGGCGCGCGATCGTTTGGTGCGTATTACCGCTTCGGCCCTGAACACGGCAATTTCACAAACTCAGGGTCGGAATGGCTCGACAACGATCCGCGGATAAAAAACCGCATCGAGCGCTCGACTGATTCGCGAAGCCATCTCGTTTCAGCATACTACGACAACACCTTCGCCGGGCGCTACCAACTGCATTTCGATGGCAACTACCGCTATTCCAGCGCCACAAACTCAGTGAAAACCATCTACCCCGAAAGCGACGACGAGACCGTCCGTTCCAACGACAAACGCGGCTCTACGCTGTGGGCCGGCAAGCTATACCTCGTCCTGCCGCTCTTCAAGGGGAACTTCATTGCCGGCACACAGGATTCCTATACCCGCACGGACCTTGACTTCCGAATGGCAGACGGCCCGGTCGCGGACTACATTCCATCTTCGACCACAAAGGCCGAGCAGACCTCCCTGGCGGCGTTCGCCAAATGGGACCGGACATTCGGCAAATTCAGACTGTCGGCCGGTCTCAGATACGAGTATGTCGACTATCGGTTCATAGTCAACGGCAAGGAGGATCCGGAAGTCAGCCGGAAAGACAATCTCCTGACGCCCGACATTTCGCTCGGATGGAGTTTCAACGAGCGGTCGCAGATTTCCCTTAGCTACAAGATGGCGACAGTTAAGCCACCCTACTCCCAACTGACCGGAAGCCTCACATACGTCGGACAGCACCAGATAGAGGGTGGCAATCCGGCCCTCCGCGACGAACGGATACACGACCTGCAACTGTTCGGAATGTGGAACGGCTTCTTGCTCCAGGCCGACTACACCCGTTCGACCGACACTTACGGCTCAGTAAAACGCCTATACCCGGCTCCGACACTGCAACTACTTATGCAGCCGGTTAACATCGACGTTTCAGCGGTCAATTTATGCCTCGTATGGAGCAGGAATATCAGAGCGTGGTCGCCGAACCTCACGCTCGGAGTCCGCAAGCAATGGCTGGAAATCGAGGGCACGCGTTACAACCGCCCTATATTCTTCTACGATTACTCAAACACCATATCCCTGCCGAAAGGGTTCCTCCTGACCGCGAACGCCTACGGGCAGACAAGCGGCGACATGCATACCAACCGCTTCGGCACCACCTGGTTCTCGCTTGACGCCTCTGTCGGAAAATCGTTTTTCAAAAACGCCCTGCGGATTAAGTTAGACGCGACCGACATTTTCAACACCGCCAACAACGACTGGACGATGAACACCTTCGGCATCTTCGTCGACAAGCGCCAGACATACGACCGCCGAACCCTCTCCCTAACCTTCACCTACCGGCTCCACCCCCGCAAAAGCCAATACAAAGGAGAACCCGCCTCAAAAGAGGAACTCCGCCGCCTTTAACGCCAAGCTAACGTCCCCCGAAAAAAGCAGGTCATTATTCCGACTTTGCGGGGAAGATGCGGTTGATGATGACGGAGAGGGCGCCGTCGCCGGTCACGTTGCAGGCTGTACCGAAGCTGTCCATCGCGATGTAGAGGGCGATCATCAGGGCGCAGTCTGCATCGGAGAAGCCGAGCATCGAGGTCAGCAGTCCGAGCGAGGCCATAATCGCCCCGCCGGGGATGCCGGGAGCCGCGATAATCGTTATGCCGAGCATGCAGATGAAGCCGAAAAACATCGGGAAGTCGAACGGCAACCCGTTGAGTATCATCAGCGCCACCGCGCATGCGACGATTTTCAGCGTCGAGCCGCTCATATGGATTGTCGCGCAGAGCGGCACGGTGAACCCGGCGACGCTGTCGCGGACCCCCAACGCCTTCGTCTGGCGCAGGGTGACAGGTATCGTCGCCGCGGACGACTGCGTGCCGAGCGCCGTGAAATACGCCGGCAGCATCGTCCACAGCAGTTTCAGCGGGTTGCGGCTCCCGGTCGAGAAAAACGACGCGATAGTGAACTGCAAAAGCAGAATCCCGATATGCAGCGCGAAAATCACGAGGATAATCTGGCTGAACGTCAGTAGTACGGTCGCGACCTTCCCCGAGAAGGTCATATTCATGAAAATCCCGAAAATATAGACGGGAAGCAGCGGGATGACAACCCCGTTGATTACGCCCGCGACAACCTTTCCAAAATCATCAAGCACCCGCTTCAGCGGGCTTTCCGTCATCCGGGAGCACCCGATGCCGAGAATGAACGACAGGATAAGCGCCCCCATCACGCTCATCAGCGGTGGCATCTCGATAGTGAAGTACGGCGCGAGCGCCGCCGGACCGACTACATTCTCGTTGTCAAGCGTCCCGGCGCTCCCCGCGGTAATCAGCGAAGGGAATACCGCGTCGCTGACGAGGTACGACACCGTTCCCGCCAGGATTGTGGCCGCATACGCTATCAGGGCCGTTACGACCAACATCTTGCCCGCTCCCCTGCCGACATCGGCAATCGCCGGAGCCACGAAACCGAATATAATCAGTGGTATTATGAAGCCGAGGAACTGGCTGAAAATGGCGTTGAACGTCTCGAACACCCGTATCCCCCACAGCGGCAGCACATAAGCCGCCCCGATGCCGAGCAGCATCGCTGTAAGAATCCTTACCAGCAAAATCCCGGCTATCTTCCGAGCCGCCCTACGTATCTTCCTTGTATCCATATCTAATAAACAATTCCGGCCGGATATTTCCGCCCGCTCTCCGCAAAGATACCATTCTTCCCCCAATCCGCCAAATCCCCACCCCTTGCTCTCCTCTCTCCGCCCCAACCCTCATTATCGCCTTCTTTTCCTTTAACCGCCAGGCGGAAGTGTCTCCGTTCAGTGGAGCGAGCGTAAGCGAGCGGCCTCCCATCCGTGTCGGGTGGCAGCCCTGGGTCGTATTCTCTATCCGCAATGTTGGTAAGCGGAGGAGGGATTTGTATAACAGGCGTGTGGGGAATTTATGGTAACTTCGCGGCGTAAACTCCATACTACGCGATGCTTAGAACCAAGATGCTCATACTTGCCGCCCTGGCGGCAGCCCCGGCTTTCGCCGCCTCAGCCGACCGCGACACAACCCGCGTGCTCGACGAGGTCGTCGTCACTGAAAGCGCGGCCAAAGCCCCTGTCCCCCTTCTCCCCCTCGATGTCAGAATCATAGGGCAGAAAACGATTGACAACAGCACAGAAAGCAATCTCCTCCCCGTGTTACAGAACCGCGTGCCGGGCATGTTCGTCACCGAGCGCGGCCTGGCGGGCTACGGCGTCAGCGGTGGGGCTGCCGGGGCGGTGTCGATTCGCGGCGTCGGCGGTGGCAACCGCGTGCTGTTCTTGATCGACGGACAGCCCCAGTGGGCGGGCGTGTTCGGCCATGCCCTTCCCGACACCTACGTCACCAACGACATCCAGCGCGTCGAGGTTGTCAGCGGCCCCTCCTCGCTCCTATACGGCTCCGGGGCGATGGGAGGCTCCGTGAACCTCATCACCCGCCGCGCCGACCGCGACGGATTCTCCGGCACTCTCCGCGCCCAGGCCGGAAGTTTCGCCACCCAGAAATACGGACTCCGAGCCGGATACAAACGGAACTCCCTGCGGGCGCTCCTCGCCGCCAGCTACGAGCGCACCGACGGCAGCCGCCGCGGCATGGAATACTGGCTCGCGAACCAGTACGCATCCCTCGGCTACGGCTTCTCGAAGCACTGGGAAGCGGGAGCCAACGTCATGGTCACAGAAACCAAGGCCGACAATCCCGGCTCCGTCTACCTCCCCAAGCCTCTCGGAATGTGGGCCGAGATGCTGCGCACTACCGCCTCCCTGTTCATCAAGAATCACTACGACAGAACCTCCGGCGGAATCCAGGCGTACTACAACTGGGGCAAGCACGACATCGACGACGGCCTCCGCAACGGCAAGCCCCGCGACTACCTCTTCCACTCCAAGGATTTCAACGTCGGAGTAACCATATATCAGACTGTCAAACCCTGGACGGGGAACGACCTGAGCGTCGGAATCGACTACAAGCACTGGGGAGGCCGCGCCTGGAACACAACCAAGGCCGAAGGGAAGGAAACAGAAATCGTCGACAAGCACGTCAACGAAATCGGAGCCTACGCGATGATGCAGCAGACGCTCTTAAACGACCTCCTGAGCCTCAACGCCGGAGCGCGCATCGAACACTCCTCGCAGTTCGGGAACAAATGGGTACCGCAGGCCGGATTCGTGCTCCGCCCCCTCCGCGCCAGCCGCCTGAAATTCAGCTACAGCCGGGGATTCCGTTCGCCCAACATCCGCGAGCTCTATATGTACGGACCCCGCAACGCCGAATTGCTACCGGAGTCGATGGATAACTACGAGGCAGAGTTGCGCCAGTGGCTCCTCGGCGGAAAGCTCAACCTCGGTCTGGCGCTCTACTACATCCACGGCGACAACCTGATACAGCAGGTGACCGTCAACGGTGGCTCACCGCTGAACGTCAACACCGGCAAGTTCATCAATAAGGGAATCGAGTTCGACGTCTCATACAGCATCGACAGCCGATGGACGGCGACCGCCAACTACGCCCTGCTCCATACCGACGCGCTGATTGTCGGCGCCCCGAAGCACAAGCTCTTCGGAGAAATAGCCTTCGCACCTGGACGCTGGCAGTTCTCCATCGACCTCACCGGGATATGGGGCCTCCACACCGAGGAGACCACCGAGAACTACGCCCTGCTGAACGCCCGTGCCTCCTACACCCTCCCCATCCGCACTCCCCTGACACTCTTCGCCAAAGGGGAGAACCTGACCGCCGCCCGCTACCAGGTCAACTACGGCTTCCCGATGCCGAAAGCCACCGTCATGGCCGGCCTCGAACTCCGCTTCTGACCGCATTCTGAAGCGCCCTCTTAGAAGGAGAACTGGGCCATCAGGCCGACGCGGCGCGCCCAGGCGCTGTCGCCGCTGAAATCACAGCGCTTGCCGAGGTCGAACTCCGCCCCGAGCTGCATCCGCGGGGTCAGATTCCAGAACAGATTGACAGCCCCGAAGAGGCCGTACTTGTACTCGGCGGGCGATACATCCTTCGCCGGAAGATAACGGGTCTGGCTCGCCTGGACGCTGACAAACAGATTCGGCCGGAAATTGTACTGCAAACCGACGCACCACCCTACCGAAGCGGGTGCGTAGAGCTTGCCAGCGTTTTCCGGGTCACCGACAAGGTCATAGCTGCCAATAAGCAAGTCACCTCCGAGGCTCTGGTAGCCGTGGCCGTAGCAGACATTGGCGTACGTTGTCAGCATCGGGGCCGGATGGGCCACGGAACTCAGCATCAGCCCCCAGCCCAAGGTGTTATGGTTCCTTCCCGCAATCAAGTCGCGGTACGACAAAGTGCGCAGTATTCCCGCAAGCCGCACGTGCTCGCCCCGGCCCCACTGATACTGCCCGAAAGCAGCAAAGTCCGGCATCCAGGCGCTGACCCTCGCTGTCGACTTCCCGTCGACGGCAATCGACGGCTCCGGGCTCTCGACAGAAACAGCCGCCGTCCAGTGCTTCCCGAAAGTCGGCATATAACGCACCAGCACGGTTGTCGGGGTAATCTTGTTGTTGGGTCCCTGCGCGTCGACCGTCGGAGGAAGGGCCGCGGGATCCGAGAACGTTGAGTTGGCGTAACCGATTGTCACCTTGTTGACTATCGCGTAAGCCTTCTTCAAATGGAAGTCGCGGCCACCATAGCCGTTGAAATTACATTCGATATAAAGCTGGTAGTCATCCAGCGCCTTGTTGCGGCCGAGCACGCGGAAAAACAGCGCCGTTCCGGCGGGAGTAGTGCCGAGGTGGCGCATGTTGGTCGGGTCCCTGCGCATCGGAATCAGGTAGGGGGCGAACCCCGAAGCCGGAATCGCCCCGCCCCAGTCGTAATAACCGCGCATGCGAACGCATCCCCCGATACCCATCGCCAGCCCCGCGTCCTTGCTCATAAACAGGAAATAAGGCGCCGCGGGATCGGAGAAGTGGCGGAACTGGTCATAGTAGAAAACCGAGATACGCTGGCGGATGGAATCGACATACGCCCGGGTAGCCGCGTCGGCGGGCTTCCCGTCGATGTACACTACCTTATGCGACCCGATAAGGGAATCAGTCTGCTGCTCAACCAGGCTCACCTGACGCCCCGACGCTGCGAAAACACCCGCCACCGCGGCCATAACCGCGAAAAAACACTTAATACGGTCCATAACAGTGATGAATTATCAGCGCTGCCGACAGGCAACGGCTTTCTGATAAAACACCACGCCGCTCCCCGCGGTTCAGGACTTGCGGAGGAATCGGGCGGAGAGCCACGCGCGGATGGGGAGGTCGTAGACCTTGACGCTCGCGTAGGCGACGGCGATAGAGGCGGCGAAGATGCTGACCGCCACCCAGATATGGGTGCCCAAAGGAGCGTCGGCGTGGCGCGCTGCCCAGTTCATCTGAACGTATATCATCGGGTAGTGGGTGATATACAGGGGATAGGAAATCAGACCGAGGAACTTACAGACGGCTGTTGTCTTCTTCCCCTTCAGGGGGCTTCCGGCTCCCGCGGCAACGATTGCCGGGTAGACGAGCAGGATAATGACGGCGCAATACAATCCGTTAAGCCACTGATGGGTAACCCCGCCGATATGGGGTACGGCCAGCGTCGCGGCAACAGCCAGCGAGCACCACAGCATCCCCCCGTTCTTCAGGTTAACGCGCAGTTTGCCAAGGCGGTAGAGCAGCAGTCCGCCGAAGAAGGGATACAACAGCCGGCAGATTCCGATATATATCTGGTCGGGAGTCAGGCCGAAGCCGCCAATAACAGTGTATTTAGCATATGAACGGGCTTCGAGCAGGCCGAACACATCGAGGTCCATCGCGAGGTCGATTGTCAGAAAGGCCGACAAGGCAACCATGACACCGAGCGCCACACGGCTGAAACGCCTGACAACCAAGGCATAAATGATATTGGCGATATACTCCCACAGCAGGGACCACTGGGCGCCGTTCAGGGAGTTGATTTCCTTCCATCCGCGGATGTCCATCGAGGGCGGGGTCGGGAACATTATGCACCCTAATATCATAATCAGCAGGAGTTTCCACCACGGGGTCTGCATAACAAGCTCGAATCCTGGGGCGGCTCCGAAATAGAACCAGAACGCGCCGATGAGGGTACCGAGGACGACCATCGGCTGGAGGCGGATGAGACGCCTCTTGAAGAAATCCCAGGTCGACATACGGCCCCAGCGGTCGTCATAGGCATAGCCTATCACGAAGCCGGAGAGGACGAAAAAGAAATCGACGGCGAGGTAGCCGTGGTTAATAATCTGATCCGCAGGACCTGAGGAATAGGTCTCGAAAAGATGGAATACCACGACGAGCATCGCGGCCACGCCGCGGAGTCCGTCAAGAATCTCGAACCTGGGTTTCGACGCCAGGGGTATCGCTTCTGCTGCCATATCGGATATATAATAGTTGTTTGCAAATTAAGGCAATTCGCCTGACGGGAGCCGCGGGGATAGTTGGAGAGGGAACGGAAAAGAAGGGAGAGGGCGCGGGCATCAGAGGGCGCGGATGGCGGTGTCGAGCCAGCGGATATGGCGGCGGTAGGAGGCGACGATGCGTTCGAGCGACTGGTCGGGGGTGAGGGTTATGTCCTCGTTGACATCGGCTTCGACGGAGGGGTCGAAATAACGGGGCCAGAGGAGGTAGTCGGCGTTGACGGATGGGGAGAGGCGGGCGTAGAGGGGGAGCAGGAACTGCTCGGGGAGCACTTCGATCTTTGGCAGAAGCGCTTCCCATTTGCGCTGGACGATTTCCTTGAACACGGGGTCGCGGAGGAAGCGGAAGTACCATAGGGAGTTGCTTGCGACGAATGTGTTCTCGCGGGAGGTTGTGAATGTTCCCCAGTCAAAGTCCCAGACCGGGCCGGCGCAGAGCTTGCCGCCGCGGTCCTTGTACATATAGCAGCTTTTGGGGTGAGTAGGTTCGGCGTTGGTGCAGATTTCATGGACGAGCCACCAGTCGGCGAAAGTCTCGAGGTCGACGAACTCGCGGTATTCGCCGTTCCCGGGGAATGTGGAGGTATAGATTGTATTCTCGAGCTGGTCGAAATAGGAGGAGATATATCCGAGCTGCTCGGAGGTCATCACGTCATCGTCGGGGGACTTTACCATCACGGGGAGCCGGCGGCGCGCGGTATAGAAGGTGTTCACCTCGTCCATTATCTTGTCGAGTTCGAGAAGGTAACCTCCAGTCAGAGGGTCCCCGGAGTTGTCGGCGGCCTCCATTTCGACAATGTCGACGCGGTCGCGGTCGACGCGGATTTGCTCGCAGAGGTAGTAGTTGCCCATCATCTGCCCGTTGACGACGAGGTCGACGAACTCTCCGCGGGGGGTCCAGGGGAGTGATTCGGTCTGCCGGGCGATTTCGAAGGCGAAGGCGTTGCGGATTTTGGAGGGGTCGATATAGTTGGCGAGGAGTACCCAGCGCTTATGGCGGGGCATGCCGAGGACGGAGTCTTTCTTATCGAGTTTGAGCGCGTAGGGTTTCTTGGGATAGTTCCAGGTAGAGTTGCCGCGGCCTTTCACGCTGAGGGGCACATCCATATCCTGAAGATGGCCGGAGGTATTCAGCAGTTCGAGGCGGGAACCTTCGACCCATACCTCCTTGCTCTCAATCGCGGAGGGTGTCGAAAGGTAGAGAATCGGGAGGTCGGAATAGGCGGCGGCGACGCGCACGGTGCTTTTCACGCCGCTACGGGAGCAAACGGTCAGGTCGCGGGGCATCGAGAGGTCGAGTTCCGAGGAACCGCTTACGAGCTGTACGCCGTCGCAATAGATTCCGGCGGCAGAGGTTGTGAAGGTCGGGACGCATTTTGCGGGGTCTGTGCCGTACGGGAGGCGGACCATCAGCAGGGAGCCTCCGTCGACGCGCTCCGCTTGGGGAGAGCCGTTGACCGAGAAGGACTGGATCGAGGAGCCGGCCCCCCACTCCACCCTCATCATCGACGAGGAAATCTGCACGGGATTTCCGGCACCGTCGGTAGAGTTCAGGACGAGGGCGACGCCCTGGGCGTAGTCCTTTTCCACGGCGAGGTCGCGGATTGTGGCGCGGTACTGTCCGGCCTTGACATCGCCGGAGGGGGTGAGGGAGGCTTCGATTTTTTCGAGGCGGAAATTCGCGGGGTCAGTGACATAGCTGTCGGCGACTCCGCGGCTCAGCAGCTCTTCGTTAACGAGGTCAAGGCGAATCATCCCCTGGGAAGGGTCAAAGTCAATAAAAGCGTTGGAGGGGTTGATGCGGAACTCGAAGGTCGCCGTGCCCCCCTCGCCGATAGCCACCGCGTCGGCCAGGAGGACGATTCCGGTTGGATAGCTCACATCGAGGTTGAAGGAGAACTCCGAGCCGTCGGCCATAATGATTGTCACGACTCCGGAAACGGCGTCTTTCTTCACGGCGCGCACCACGGCGGCGGGGTCGGAATCGTAGGGGGTCTCGACGCACTCCTTGACGACCGAGGGGTCGGCGGGATCGTATATTTCAAAGCAGTAGAGACCGCGGTCGTCGACGACGACGCGGACACATAGGCCGTCGGCACCATCGGCACCGGGCTTGCCGTCCTCCCCCGGTTTGCCGTCAGCACCGGGCTTGCCGTCAACGCCATCCTGACCGGGAGCGCCGTCGAGGCCGAGCGCCTTGATTTTGGCGCCGGAGGGATCGAGTAGATGTTCGTATGAGGCTCCGTTGTCATAGCTGACCATCCAGTAGCCGGAGGTATCAATCATCAGCAGGGGGGTAACGGCATCGATGCCGTCGCGGCCATCGGAACCGGCCGCACCAGTCGCGCCTGTTTCACCCGTGGCACCGTCGCGGCCGTTTGTGAGGGAAATCGAGGAGTTGTCGGAGAACGTCACGAGCCAGCCGTCCTTTGTAGGATGTGGAGCTACGGAGGAGATGATTTTTCCGTCCTCATAGGCCGCTCGGAGGGCTTCGACGGCAGTTTCCAACGCGTCGACGCGCTCCTGGAGGTCCTTGATATCGGCTTCGATGCCGCTGAGATCCTCCTTGCAGGACTCAAGGAGAGCGGATGAGAAAAGAGCCGCGACAGAGAGGGAGACGGCGAGCGCGCCACGGCGCAATATTGTTTTCAGCATTGATATGATTGGCCGGGGCGAGACCCCGCTATTGCGTTTGTTAATGGTTTATTTGAGGCAAAGTTAGCTATTCGGCGGTTATCCCGCAACTTCGGCCAGGCGTTTTCACCACAATTAACCACACGGCTCTTTCATTTAAAAAAGTCCTGTGCTTCCGAAAAGCCTGTTATTTTATA
>CALBWF010000010.1:0-102342 GCA_937969265.1 uncultured Porphyromonadaceae bacterium | reverse complement strand
TAAAATAACAGGCTTTTCGGAAGTACAAGACATTTTTAAATGAAAGAGCCGTGCCCGGACCATGATAATCCGGGGCTTAAATTTGTTTTAATAATAAATAAGTGGTAACTTCGCCGCTGAACCGCCAAGCCAAAAGATTCAGCGACTAATTTCTGAAAGAACGCAACTTACCAGTCAAATGAAACCCGATGCGGCTCCGGGGGATAAACTCACGGCCCCCTAAATAGCCGTTAGAGCTATCAAGCAGGTGTAGCTGTCTTTTTTTGAGAAATGGGCTGCTTAACTTTCAAAACCTATCTGTATGGAAATGAATATGCCCAATCTCGATTCGTCGATTTTCAAGATCAACCATCCTACGGGTCCCCCCTCGCCGGGAACGCTCCTCGTAGCTGAGCCATTCTTGAAAGAGGACCATTTCAACCACGCGGTAATCCTCCTCGTGGAGCATACCGCCGGCAAACCGGCCATGGGGCTGGTCCTCAACAAGCCGACAGGTTATACCATGGGGGAAGCGATTGAAGGTGTCGACGAATCGGTCGACCTTCCGATTTACTGCGGGGGGCCGATGTCATGCGACCGCCTTTTCTACCTCCATTCCCTTCCCGGAGAGTTTGAAGGCTCGCGCCATATCGCGGGAGACCTGTTTATCGGTGGGGATTTCGACCAGGTAAAGCGCTATCTCAACATGGGGCTGCCTACCCGCGGACGGATGCGTTTTTTCGTCGGGTATAGCGGATGGGGAACCGCGTCAACTGGAAACGGAAATACGCGACCATGTATGGGCTGTCGCCCCGCAGCCGTGCGACGACGCCGTCCTTCTCGAAGACGGAGACCCCTTCTGGTACAAGATTGTGCGCTCAATGGGCGAACCATATAAGAACTGGCTATACCACCCCCTTAACCCTCAGTATAACTGATTGCCATGCGATTCTATTCAGATATGAACTTCTGAAATACAAAAGCATCGACATACGAGCGGCCGCGCCTTACCCATGACGGTAGCGTGGCCGTTTGTTCGTATCCCGCCTTTTCAAACAGCGCGACGGAACCGGGATTATCTTCCGCCACGGTCGATGCGAGCTGCCGCAACGCGAGGACCCCGGCGGCATACTGTTCGAGCAATCCGAGGGCGGCGAGTGCATAGCCGTTCCGGCGATGCCGCGAGCTGACCATTATTCCAATCATCGCCCTGCTGTTGGCCGCGTCTATATTGTATAGGTCCGTGGTGCCAACCGCGACTCCGTCAACATCCACCATGAGCCTGAGTTGTCCGGCATGAAGCGGGTCGGAATCATAATTTTGGATATACTCCCAAAGCTGATGCCGCGAATACGGGGCGGTGAAAACCCCGTACTGCCACATCTCCGGGGAGTTTTCCCAAAGATATAGCGCGTCGAGGTCTTCCGGCTCGAGGGCCCTGAGAGTAAGATGCTGACCGGTCGGAAGAATGGTTTTCATAGGTTTACGGAGTCGGAGAACAATGTTCGGTTAAGAAGGGAACGGCCGAGAGTCACCTCGTCGGTGTATTCGATTTCATTGCCGACCGCTACTCCCCGCGCGAGCTGGGTTATCTTGACAGGGAGGTCGCGGAGCCTCCGGTATATGTAGTAATCGGTCGTGTCCCCTTCCATTGTCGCTCCAAGCGCGAGAATGACCTCGTCGATTCCGCCCTCGCTGACCCGCTCGACAAGCGAGTCTATCTCCAGAGCGTCGGGGCCGATACCGTCAATCGGTGATATTACCCCACCGAGGACATGGTACAGTCCGTTGTACTGACGGGTGTTCTCCATGACAATGACATCCTTCACGCTTTCGACAACGCAGACCGTCGCCCGGTCGCGGCGCTGGTTGGAGCAGATAGGACATATATCATCTTCCGAGACATTATGGCAGACCGAGCAATACTTTACCCCTTTGCGGAGGTTGATTATCGCCTCTCCGAGGGCAACCGAAGTGGCGAGGTCCTGTCGCAGCAGGTGGAGCGCGAGGCGCAGGGCGGTCTTGCGTCCGATTCCGGGCAGGCGTGATATTTCAGTGACGGCTCCCTCCAGGAGCGACGATTCAAATTCCTGTATCATTGAATGGATATTCCTATATCCGCGAAGTTACGAATTTTTGGCTCCCCTTTGCGCTCGGGAAGGCGTTTTTGGCAATATATTATGGTATTTCCGCGGGAATTGATTAACTTCGCGCCCTGAGAATCATGTTTTCGGCGCAAGTCGAAACCGGTTCCGACCCATATCATCAGATTGTTTATTTCACTGAAATGGAAGTAATCAGAACTGTCGCCGGACTCCGCGGAAGGATTGACGCGCTCAAAGCCGACGGCAAAACCATAGGGCTTGTGCCCACAATGGGTGCTCTCCACGAAGGGCACCTCTCGCTGGTAAACCGCGCCCGGGGGGAGAACGATGTCGTGGTTGTCAGCGTGTTTGTCAACCCGACCCAGTTCAACAACCCCGACGACCTTCGCACCTATCCCCGGACCGAGGAGGCCGACTGCGGGTTGCTCGAGAAAGCCGGCGTTGATTTCGCCTTTATTCCTTCGGTTGAAGAGGTTTATCCCGAACCTGACACCCGTCAGTTCGAGCTTGGTCCCGTCGCCCAAGTAATGGAGGGAGCCATGCGCCCGGGACACTTTAACGGTGTCGCCCAGGTCGTAAGCAAGCTCTTCGCCATGACGACTCCGACACGCGCCTATTTCGGAGAAAAAGATTTCCAACAGATTGCCGTAATCCGCAAGATGGTCGACCTTGAGGGATTTAACCTTGAGATAGTCCCCTGCCCGATATGCCGCGCCGACGACGGCCTCGCGCTCAGCAGCAGAAACGTCCGTCTTACTCCCGAGCAGCGTGCGGTAGCCCCCGGCATCCACCGCGTGCTTGCGGCAAGCGTTGATTTCGCTAAAGACCACACTCTCGCAGAGACGCGCCAATGGGTTATTGACGAGATAAACAAGCTCCCCTTCATGGAGGTCGAGTATTACGAGATTGCCGATCCGCTCACAATGCGGCCCCTTTCCTCCTGGGACGAGGAACACGAGATTCCGGCTGTCGGATGCGTGACTGTCTACTGCGGGGATGTCAGGCTGATTGACAACATAAAGTATAACCGCTAAACCTTCGCAAGGATTATGCTTTTGGAAATCTTGAAATCGAAAATCCACCGCGTGAGCGTTACCGAGGCGCGTCTCGACTATATCGGCAGCATCACTATTGATGAAGACCTCATGGACGCGGCCGGAATACTCCCCGGCGAACACGTTTACATTGTTGACAACAACAATGGCGAGCGGTTCGAGACCTATGCCATTGCCGGAGAACGCGGAAAGGGCACTATCTGTCTCAACGGAGCTGCCGCCCGCAAGGTCGCTGTCGGCGACGTGGTAATCATTATGGCTTACGCCTCGATGACTCCCGAGGAGGCCCGCGGCTTCCAGCCTAAGGTTATCTTCCCCGACACAGCGACCAACCGTCTCTGATTAACCCCACAAGTAACAAATTCAGCAAGGGTGTCTAACCCGACCCAACGATATGTTTGAAAACCTAAGCGAGAAACTCGAACGCAGTTTTAAACTTCTAAAAGGGCAAGGCAAGATTACAGAAATCAACGTTGCCGAAACCCTGAAGGATGTGCGCCGCGCCCTGCTCGACGCCGACGTCAACTACAAGGTGGCGAAGTCTTTCACCGATACGGTAAAGGCCAAGGCACTCGGACAGAACGTGATAAACGCCATCAAGCCCCAGGAACTGATGGTCAAAATCGTTCACGACGAACTGGCGCAGTTGATGGGTGGGGAAACGGCGCAGTTGAACCTTTCCGGCAATCCGACCGTGATTCTCATGTCGGGTCTTCAGGGTTCCGGTAAAACCACTTTCTCGGGCAAACTCGCCAAGAAGCTGAAAAGCGAGAAGGCGAAACGTCCGCTGCTCGTGGCCTGCGACGTTTACCGTCCGGCGGCAATCGAACAGCTCAAGGTGCTCGCTTCCCAGATTGAAGTGCCGGTCTACAGTGAGGAGGGCAACAAGAACCCTGTCGAGATCGCGCAGAACGCTATCGCATACGCCAAGCAGAACCATTTCGACCTGGTAATTGTCGATACTGCCGGCCGTCTCGCTGTCGACGAGGAGATGATGCGCGAAATTGAGGCCATCAAGAAAGCCATAAAGCCCCAGGAAACGCTGTTTGTAGTTGACTCGCTGACCGGTCAGGACGCGGTCAATACCGCCAAGGAGTTCAACGACCGTCTTGATTTCGACGGTGTCGTTCTGACGAAGCTGGACGCTGACAACCGCGGTGGTGCCGCCCTCTCAATCCGCACTGTCGTTACAAAGCCCATCAAGTTTGTCGGCACCGGTGAGAAACTTGAGGCCATAGACCTCTTCCATCCGGCCCGTATGGCCGACCGTATTCTCGGCATGGGCGATATCGTATCACTCGTTGAACGCGCACAGCAGCAGTTCGACGAGGAGGAGGCGAAGAAACTTCAAAGAAAAATCGCCCGCAACGAGTTCAACTTCAACGACTTCATGGCACAGATACAGCAGATTAAGAAGATGGGCAACATCAAGGATCTTGCTGCTATGATTCCAGGAGTAGGCAAGGCTATCAAGGATATCGACATTGACGACAATGCCTTCAAAGGCATTGAGGCCATAATCAGCTCTATGACCGCGAAAGAGCGCGAGAACCCGTCGCTGATTAACGGCAGTCGCCGCAAACGCATTGCGGCCGGTTCGGGAACAACCCTCGTCGAGGTAAACCGCCTGCTGACCCAGTTTGAACAGACCCGAAAGGCGATGAAGATGGCGACAGCGATGAAGAACCCGATGAAGCTCATGAACCAGATGCGCCAGATGCGCCGCCATCGTTAACGTAGACTGCCTGCAATCTCACCGAAATACAACCGCAACCCAATCACTATATTAATATGGTCCTTATTGACGGAAAACAGACCGCGGCCGATATTAAGAAAGAAATCGCTGCCGAAGTAGAGGAGATTTTAGCCCGGGGGGGGAAACGGCCCCATCTCGCCGCCATACTGGTCGGCCACGACGGCGGTTCAGAAACCTATGTCGCCTCGAAGGTTAAAGCCTGTGAGGAGTGCGGTTTCAAATCGACCCTGATTCGTTTTGAGGACGATATTACGGAGGAAACGCTCCTTGACGCTGTCAGGAAGCTCAACGAGGACGAGGATGTAGATGGTTTCATCGTGCAGCTTCCCCTCCCCCGCCATATTTCCGAACAGCGCGTAATCGAGGCTATTGACCCCTCGAAGGATGTCGACGGCTTCCACCCGGTGAATGTCGGTCGTATGTCTATCGGTCTTCCCTGCTTCAAGAGCGCGACTCCCGCCGGAATTATGACCCTGCTCGAACGTTACAAAGTTCCTACCAAGGGGGCCAACGTCGTAGTGCTCGGCCGCAGTAACATCGTCGGCAAGCCTGTTGCCACTCTGTTGATGCAGAAAGCCGCTGTCGGCGACGCTACCGTGACAGTATGCCACCGCGAGACGCGCAATCTCAAGGAAATATGCCGCAATGCCGACATTATCATCGCCGCTATGGGTCGTCCCGGCTTCGTGACGGAAGATATGGTCAAAGATGGCGCGGCCGTGATTGATGTCGGTACGACAAGGGTGCCTGATGCGTCCCGTAAAAGTGGGTTCCGTCTTTCCGGCGACGTGGACTTCAATGCCGTAGCGCCCAAGTGCTCCTTCATAACCCCCGTTCCGGGAGGTGTCGGCCCGATGACCATCGTTTCGCTGATGCGCAACACTCTGCAGGCCGCGAAACAACGCGCCGCAAAGGCCTAAAAACAATCCGGCATGGAGAGTCTGATCGGCGCGCTTGTCAAACTGACACTTCTGCTTGCGTCAGGACAGGAAGCCACGTTGCTCTTCGCGGGCGACGCGATGATGCATCAGGCTCAGATTGATGCTGCCAAAACCGCGGCCGGCACTTACGATTATTCCGAATGTTTCTCGGGAGTCCGTCCGTATATCAGCAGTGCGGATTTCGCGGTTGTCAATCTTGAGACTCCTGTCGCCGGAGGTTATTATTCCGGCTATCCATGCTTTAACGCGCCCGACAGCTATGTCGACGCTCTGCGCGATGCCGGATTTGACCTTTTCCTGACCGCTAACAACCATACGCTCGACCGCCGTGACAAGGGGTTGAAGCGTACGGTAGCACTGCTGGACTCGCTCGGACTCCCCCACCTCGGCACTTACCCTGATTCCGCGGCCCGTAATAAGGCATTGCCGATGATTAAGGACATCAAAGGGTTCAAGGTCGGGTTCCTTAACTACACCTACGGTACTAACGGAATTTCTGTCACTTTTGATGCCGTTGTGGATTATATCGACGAGCAGCAGATCCGGGCTGATGTGGCCGCGACCCGCAACGCCGGTGCGGAGATCATTACCGCGTGCATGCATTGGGGCGAGGAGTACACGCTGATTCCGGTCGCTTCCGAGCGTCGCTGGGCTGATTTGCTGACAGAACTCGGCGTTGACCTGATTATCGGAGGGCATCCCCATGTAGTCCAGCCGCTTGAAACCCGGGTGAATCCCCGCACCGGGCGCCAGTCCCTGCTGGTCTATTCTCTCGGTAATTTCATTTCAAACATGAAGACGACCGACACCCGAGGAGGAATGTGCGCTACCGTTACATTGAGCCGCGACTCTGTCGGAAAAGCCATAGTTACCAATCCGGAATACAGCTATGTCTTCACGGTTCCCCCATCCGGCGCGGACAGGAACTTTCGTCTATACCGGCTTGAGGATGTCCCGGCCTCGTGGAGCGGTAAGGCAGCCGCCTTCGAGCGGAACGCCGAACATGTCCTACAGAAGCGCAACAAGGGGGTCAGGCGTGCCGCCTATTTGCGGGAGTAAGGTATTTTTTGTAATTTAGCGGTTCAAACGCAAAGGAAAAGCTATGCACTACGCCATAATCGCAGCGGGCGAAGGCTCGCGTCTCGCCCAGGAGGGGGTGGCTCTGCCGAAACCTCTTGTGCGTCTTAACGGAACGCCGATGATCAAACGGCTGATTGACCTGATGCTGTCGTGTGATGCCGAAAGCCTGTCCGTCATCGTAAACGAGCAGATGACCGAGGTCAGGGAGTATCTCGAATCACTTTCCCTTCCGGTTCCGTTCCGTCTGGTAGTCAAATCCACCCCATCGTCGATGCACTCCTTCTATGAAGTCAGCCGGAAATTTCCCCAAGGAGGAAAATTCGTGCTGACGACTGTCGACACCATATTCCTTGAAGAGGATTTCCGGAAGTATGTCAACGCCTTTGCCGCGGACAGCAAAGCCGACGGATATATGGGCGTTACAGATTTTGTCGATGACGAGAAGCCGCTATACGTCGCTACCGACGACAATATGCTGATAACGGGCTTCCACGATTCTTTCCAACCCGGAATAAAGTATATTTCGGGAGGCATTTACGGACTTACCACCCCTGCTCTCGGAATCCTTGAAAGGTGTATGAACGAGGGTGTCAGCCGGATGCGCAACTACCAGCGCGCCCTCGTTGAAGGGGGGCTGAAGCTGACCGCGTTCCCGTTCAGCAAGATTGTCGATGTCGACCATGCGGCCGATGTGGCTACAGCCGAGGCATTTATCAAGACAGGTAAATAACGAACCAATCAAAGTAACTGACAAGTATTTATGGCTGAAATAAATATAGCCGGCATAATGAGGGCCGGGGCTTATTCGCCAAACCATATAGGCAACGACGCCGCGATTTTCAACGCGACAGCCGACGAGCTGCGCAAGCGCGGCTGCCAGGTGAATATCTATTCCGAGGAAAAATTCCTTAACGAGGGTGTCAAGGAGAACATAATCGTAAATATGTGCCGCGAAATGAAGTCGATCCACAAGCTGCAGGAGCTTGAGGACCGCGGCGCTCTTGTAATCAATTCAGGCTACGGTATTGAGAACTGCACCCGCGAGCGTATGACCCGCATCCTGCTCGGCACCGGAATCCCCTACCCCAAGAGCCTCATTGTCGGCACTGACGAGAATGTCCTCCAGGACCTGATTGACGGCGGCTTTGACCGCTGCTGGATCAAGCGCGGCGACTTCCACGCGATGCACAAGGAGGATGTCAGCTACGTCCGTCATCCCGAAGAGGCCCAGGAGGTGTTGCAGGAATACTTCCTCCGCGGAATCAAACGCGCGGTCATCAACATCCACCTCGAAGGAGACCTCGTGAAATTCTACGGCGTCCAGGGTACCGACTATTTCTTCTGGTTCTACCCCTACGATGCCGGCCACTCGAAATACGGACTGGAAGCAATCAACGGCAAGTCGCGCGGAATCAAGTTCGACGAAGCCGAGCTTCGTAGGATATGCGATGATGCCTCCGAAGCCCTCGATGTGAAAATCTACGGCGGCGACTGCATCATAGACCCCGACGGCTCGATGAGAATCATCGACTTCAACGACTGGCCCAGTTTCGCACCCTGTCGCAAGGAAGCCGCTCCGCATATCGCCAAGTGTATTTTTAACGCGATTAAAAACAGGAAGTAAGACGTTATGACACAAACCACCTCGCAGAATGCGAAGAAAGGATATCGCGAGAGTCTGAAATCGATGGATACCGAGGAGCATATCGACCTCGCGTTCTACCGCCCGATAGGTTATATGTGGGCCTGCCTCGCGAAAAAACTTGGTATCACCCCGAACGCCATAACAATCGCGTCGATTTTCATCGGAATCGCAGCCGGAGTCCTGTTCTATTATAACAATCTGTGGCTCAACATATGCGGAATGGTGCTTCTGATGTGGGCCAATTCGTTTGACTCGGCCGACGGCCAGTTGGCGAGGATGACCGGCCAGTATTCCCGTATCGGCCGTATTCTCGACGGACTGTCAGGCGACTTCTGGTTCGCGACAATATACGTTGCCATATGCCTCCGCGAAAACGTGACCTCTGATTTTTTCTCCGCCCATCCCTGGCTGATATGGGTAATCGCTGTTGTGACCGGCATCTGCCACGCCAAACAGGCCGCGTCTGCGGACTACTATCGCCAGTTCCATCTCTATTTCCTCAAAGGAGAGGAAGGGAGCGAGCTTGACACCGCCAGCGAACTTAAAAAGAAACTTGCCGAGCTTAGCTGGAAAGAGAATTTCTGGAAGAAGCTGACTCTCACGTTCTATACGAACTATACCGTCAACCAGGAGTCGAATACCCGCGCTATGCAGGCGTTGCGCCGCGAGCTGTCAAGGAGATTCCCCGACGGCCGGATACCCCAGTCGTTCCGCGACGCTTTCCGCCGCAAGAGCCTCCCTCTGATGAAGTACACCAACATTCTGTCGTTCAACTGGCGCACGATCGCGCTCTTCGTCTCTCTGTTCCTGATGATGCCCTGGCTTTATTTCGCATTCGAGCTTGTGGTGCTCAACATACTTATGGTCTATATGATTACCCGGCACGAGAAAATCTGCCGTCAGTTTACACGGGAACTTGAAGATGGAAAATATTAAAGGAATCATATTCGACTACGGCGGCACGATTGACAGCCGCGGTACTCATTGGAGCGAGATTCTGTGGGACGGCTACCGCTTTGCCGGTCTCGATTCGAAGGTTAACAAAGAGCGGTTCCGCGACGCATACGTATACGCCGAGCGTTATCTCGCGACCAATCTTGTAATCCTCCCGGAGGATAATTTCCATACGCTGTTGCTCAAAAAGGTGGAAATCGAGATGCGCCCGCTCGTTTCTGAGGGCTTGATTTCTGAAGCCGTTGCCGCTGAGAAAGCCCCTGTCGTAGCCGACTACTGTTACGAACAGGCGCGCCGATGCACAGCCGAGGCGGCCGAAGTCTTGGAAACGCTCTCGCGCAAGTACCCTATGGTGCTCGTAAGCAACTTCTATGGGAATATCGAGGCGGTCCTTTCTGATTTCGGACTGAAGAAATATTTCCCGACAATCATTGAGAGTGCCGTTGTCGGTGTCCGCAAGCCCGACCCGGCTATATTCCAATTGGGCGTTGACGCCCTTGGTCTGAAACCCGAGGAAGTGCTTGTCGTCGGCGATTCATATAAAAAAGATATCCTCCCTGCCCTCTCGCTAGGCTGCGGAGTCGCCTGGCTGAAAGGAAAAGGATGGACCGCCGACGAAGACGCCGTTGTCCATCCTTCGATAATAGCATCTCTCAAAGAGCTTCCTCTGCTAAAATAAGCTCTTCTGAAATTTAGAACTCATTTGCCGTCAACCACTTTCAGAATCTGGTTGGCGGCATCTTTTGTATTGACCTTGTTGATTATGTGGGTTACAACGTGGTCTGCGTCTGTGATAAACGTGGTCCGCACGATGCCCATATATTCGCGGCCGGCCATCTTTTTCAATTTCCAGACTCCGAACGATTCGCAGACCTCTCCGGTTATGTCGGTAAGGAGCGTGAAGGGAAGCTCGTGTTTCGCGGCGAAACGCTTGTGGCTTTCCGGCGTGTCTCGGCTGATGCCTATAACCGTGTAACCTTTGGCACGGAGCTCGGCGAAGCCGTCGCGGATAGAGCATGCTTCTGCCGTGCATCCCGGAGTGTTGTCCTTAGGATAGAAATAAATGATTAACGGAGTGTGGGGATAGTCGCCGTTTGCTGTAACCAGGCGTCCTTCTCCATCAACACCAAGCGTGTCGGGAATAATCTCACCAATTTGCATCGCGTAAGTTGTTTTTAGTTGTTATGCGGTCGCACGTCAAGTGGTGCAGCCGCTTATATTTGATTGCTTGAAAACTCAAAAATCAGGAAAAGTACCAGGCTTGCCAGACAGAGCGACAGCCCCGTGTAACGCAGGCCGTTGCATATTTTACGGCGCTGGATCCGCAGGTGATGGCGTTTGTGTCTGATCAGACTCGTGTGAAGTTTGATAACCCGCGCCGCGATAAGGCAGGTCCAGGCCGCGATCATTATTCCGAGGGCAATCCAAATCATAAGCTTTCATTCATTATCCTAAACTCGGAACAATGATGATGCCGCTCTTGTTCGCCTGTTTCGTGAAATTTCGCGCAAAACCCTCCCCGGTGTGCCGTTTTCGGGAACGAGCTCTCAAAGAGTGTGTCTAAATTCCGATACGCTCTCTACCTGTAGCCGGATGGGAGGGTGCTATCAGAATGGCCCAGATGAGCCATTATGATACACCCTCACTCAGTCGTGATGGTACGGCTCGCCGCGCGAGATGGTCTGCGCCCGGTAAAGTTGCTCTACGAAAAAGAGGCGGACAAGTTCGTGGGGAAACGTCATTTTTGAAAGAGACAGCTTTTCGTCCGCCCTTGCGTAAACCTCCTCGGAAAATCCGTATGGCCCCCCGACGGCGAACACGAGCCGTTTCCCTACCATCTGCGCTCGTCGTTCAAGCATCTCTGAGAACTGGCGGGATGTCATTTCAACCCCGCGCTCGTCGAGGAGCGCGAGCCTGTCGCCAGGCTTGAGTGAGCCGAGGATAAGTTTCCCCTCGGCCTCCTTCTGCTTTGCCTCGGTCATTGATTTGGAAGCGCGCGCGTCGGGAAGCGTCACGATTTCGAACGGTACATAGCGGCTGACGCGGGCCGCATAGTCGGCTATTCCGGCCGCTATGCTTGCCGTGGTGGTCTTGCCTATTACAAGGAGGGTTATTTTCATATCGCCGTGTTGGGTTTTCGGTCGGGTTTATGTAACTTTGTGCAAAATTAATAAAATTAACGGATATGAAGTCTCGCGAAGAACTTATAGACGACCTGCTGACGCTCGCGTTCGCCGAGGATGTAGGCGACGGCGACGCCACAACGCTTTCGACAATCCCCGCCGATGAGATGGGAGCCCAGCGGCTTATAGTCAAGGAGGAAGGGATTCTCGCCGGTGTCGAAATCGCCCGTATGGTGTTTCAGAAATTCGACCCGTCGCTGAAAATGACGGTCATGATTCCAGACGGTAGCCATGTCAAGCCCGGCGATATCGCCTTTGTCGTTGAAGGCCCCGTGCGCTCCCTTCTCCAGACAGAGCGCGTGATGCTCAACATAATGCAGCGCATGAGCGGAATCGCAACGGTTACCGCCCGTTACCAGGAGCGTCTGGCCGGAACCAAGGCCAAAGTCATAGATACCCGTAAAACCACTCCCGGTATGCGCGTTCTCGAAAAGGAAGCTGTGAAAATCGGAGGTGGCGGCAACCACCGTATGGGACTTTACGACATGGTCCTGATCAAGGACAACCACGTGGATTTTGCCGGAGGCATCCACCAGGCAGTTGAAGCCGCCCGCAAATGGTGTGTTGAAAACGGCAAAGACCTCAAAATCGAGGTCGAAGTTCGCGATACCGATGAGATAAACCAGGCTCTCGCGGAGAATGTCGACCGCATAATGCTCGACAACTTCACTCCCGGGCGTACTGCCGAGGCTGTTAAACTAATCAACGGACGCACCGAAATCGAATCTTCCGGCGGCATTACCCTCGACACAATCCGTCCCTACGGAGAAGCCGGTGTAGACCTTATCTCCGTCGGAGCTCTGACCCACTCGGTCAAAGGCCTCGATATGAGCTTCAAGGCGGTAAAACCCTGATAAATAAAATAAAAACGACAAAAGGCCGGGCATTTGCGCCTGGCCTTTGTTATATATTCGCAATATACGAGTTTACCTTGGGACTAAGCGATAAGTTCTGACAGGCGGCTCAACGCTTTCTCCGCAGCGGCTGCGATTACCTCCGTGCGCGAGCCCTCGAAGTGGTGAAGCTCGGTAGTGATTCCAGCCGGGGTCTTCCAGGCCATCCATACCGTCCCCACCGGCTTCTGTGGTGTTCCTCCTCCGGGCCCCGCTATGCCCGATGTGGCTACGGCGCAGTCGGTATGGAGCACGCGGCACGCGCCTTCAACCATCTGCCTTACGGTCTGTCGTGAGACAGCCCCGTGAATCAGCAAGGTCTCGTGGGATACGCCGAGGATATTCTCTTTCGCCTCGTTGGAATACGAGACGACACCTCCGAGAAATACGTCTGAAGCTCCGGCGACGGCGGTTATCGAGGACGCGATCGCGCCTCCCGTGCAGCTCTCGGCAGTGGAGACGGTAAGTCCCTGCGCGCGAAGTCTGGCAATTAGGTCTTTTGTCATCGTATATATTATAAGGAAACTCTCGCGTAAGGAGCTTCGGAGTACGAACAGAATTTCTTGTCGAGATATTTGAAGTAGCCTGCTATCGCTACCATGGCGGCGTTGTCAGTAGTGAACGCCCGTTCAGGGATGAACGCCTCGATTCCGCGGGATTCGCAATACTTAGCAACGGCATCACGCACCCCTGAATTGGCCGATACGCCTCCTCCGATCGCGATAGTGCGCACCCCCGTTTTCTTTACCGCCAGGTCGAGCTTCTCCATAAGTATGTCTATAATCGTCCGTTGCAGCGACGCGGCGAGGTCAGCCTGGTTCTTGGTTATGAAATCGGGGTCTTTGCGGAGATTGTCGCGCAGAGTGTACAGGAACGATGTCTTCAGCCCGCTGAAACTGTAATCCAGCTCAGGGATACGTGGCTTGGCGAACTTGAACGCGTCGGGATTTCCGATTGCCGCGAGGCGGTCGATGTGCGGGCCTCCGGGGTAAGGTAGACCCATTACTTTCGCACATTTGTCAAACGCCTCTCCGGCAGCGTCGTCGATTGTCTGTCCGAGAATTTCCATGTCGTTATAGTTTTTTACCAGGACAATCTGGGAATTGCCCCCCGACACAAGCAGACAGATAAACGGAAATTCAGGCACGCGGTCATCGGAAGAGCGCCGCACGAAGTGGCTCAGTACGTGCCCGTGCAGATGATTCACATCAATAATAGGTATGCGCAGCCCCAGCGACAGCCCCTTGGCGAAGGAAGTGCCTACAAGCAGCGAGCCTAACAGCCCGGGGCCGCGGGTGAACGAGATTGCCGAAAGATCGGCCTTTGAAATGCCTGCCCGGCGTATCGCTGCATCAACAACGGGAACAATATTCTGCTGGTGAGCCCTCGAAGCGAGTTCGGGTACTACTCCTCCGTACTCCTCGTGGACGCTTTGCGAGGCAATGACATTGGAGAGCAATATGCCGTCGCGAATTACCGCGGCCGAGGTGTCGTCACACGACGATTCGATACCTAATATAGTTACGCTCATATATTTTTTCCGCTCGGATTAGGATTACAAAATTACAAAAAATGCCGCTAATATGCCAACTTTCATCGCCCCCGTTTTGTTATTATGGCAGAATGCTCCGAAAGGATTATTAATTATTCTGAACAAACGACTAAAACTATAAAATCACTATGAACACTGCTCCTTTGCAAGGCATCAAGGTTATCGACTTCACCGAAGTCCAGTCCGGCCCCTCATGTACACAGATGCTGGCCTGGATGGGTGCCGACGTTATCAAAATCGAGCGCCCCGGGGTCGGAGACGCCACCCGTAAAGAACTCCAGTTCGATCCTGACTGCCCGAGCTACTACTTCCTGCAGCTCAATTCCGATAAGAAGTCTCTCGCCCTTGACGCGAAAACTCCCGACGGAAAGGCTATCCTTACAAAACTTATCCAGACCGCGGACGTATTCATCGAAAACCTCCATCCGGGTGCTATGGACAAGCTCGGATTCAGTTGGGAAGAGGTCCATAAGCTGAACCCCAAATGTATCTACGCGACAATCAAGGGGTTCCCTCTCTCCTCGAAGTTCAAGGACCTGAAAGCCTACGAGCCTGTCGCCCAGGTAACCGCCGGAGCGGCTTCGACAACCGGCTGGTGGTACGGACCTGAAAACATCCCGACCCAGTCGGGCGCGGCGCTCGGCGATTCCAATACCGGCATGCACTGTCTGATCGGCATCCTTACCGCCCTTATCCAGCGCGAAAAGACAGGCGAAGGGTGCTACGTTTACCAGTCGATGCACAACGCCTGCCTGAACCTCTGCCGTATCAAGACCCGCGACCAGCTTACGCTCGATAAAATCGGCTATCTGACGCAGTTCCCGCAGTATCCCGACGAGAAATTCGGCGACTTCGTTCCCCGAAGCGGCAACCAGGAGGGTAGCGGCGTTCTCGGATGGACTTACAAGTGTAAGGGATGGGAAACCGATCCGAACGCGTATGTCTACGTCATCCTCCAGCGCGGCGCCAAGGATTTCGAGCTTGCCTGCAAGGCTCTCGGATTCGAGGACTGGCTTACCAACCCGGATTTCAACACCGCTGATGCCCGCGACCGCCACAAACAGGAAATCTACACGAGAATTGAGACATTCACAATCACCAAGGATAAATACGAGGTGACCGAGATGCTATCCAAAGGTGGTGTCCCTGTCGGCCCCGTGCTCTCCACCAAGGAGATTATGACCGATCCCACTCTTTACGACGGCAACACTCTTGTGAGAATCAACCAAGGCGGAAAGGTCGGCGAGTTTGTAACGGTAGGATGTCCCTTTACCCTCTCGAACTTCCAGCCTACCTACGGCCCCTGTCCTACCCTTGGCGGAAACACCGAAGAAGTGCTGAAGGACTATGGTTATACCGACGAGCAGATTGCCGCATTCGCAAAGAACGGTACAACCGCGCCGCTACCAAAACCGCAGGCGTAACTCCTCATCAGAAGGTTGGTAACTAACGTTTTATAACCCATATGAATCCATAGTTTTTAGTTGTTAGGGGTTTTTAGCTGCCGGACGCGTAAGCGTCGCTTAAACGGCGCTGACAACATCCGGCAACTAAAAACTTTTTTCATACAAAAAAGTCTTCATTATGCAAGATACAACTAATAACGGCGCTACCGGCTGCGGATGCAAGCGCGCCGCCGAACCGAAATTTCCCGATCAGGTTACGGGAATGTACATCCTGGCACAGGCGTTGAAGAAAGTCGGAATTGACACAATTTACGGCCTTGTCGGTATTCCTGTTACGGAAGCAGCTTATATCGCCCAGGGCCAGGGAATCCGTTTCGTAGGATTCCGCCACGAGCAGCAGGCCGGAATGGCTGCCGCGACCCACGGCTACCTGACCGGGAAACCCGGCGTTCTTCTGACGGTCTCCTCTCTCGGATTTATGAACGGGCTTACCGCCACGGCCAACGCCACCGTGAACTGCTACCCGATGATTCAGATTTCCGGCTCGTCGGAGCGCGAGCCGATTGACCTTAACCAAGGTAACTATGAGGCGCTTGACCAATACAGCGTAGCTAAGACAGTAGCTAAGGCCGCATACCGCGTGAACCGGGCCGAGGATATTCCTATCGCCGTGGTGCGCGCTTATCGCACCGCGATTTCCGGGCGCCCCGGCGGTGTGTATCTCGATATTACAGCGCCTTGCCTGGGGCAGATTGTCGACCACGACGTTGCCGAGAAGCTGCTCTTCGCGCCAGTTGACCCCCAGCCGGCCATGGTTCCCTCCCCCGCGTCGGTCGACCGCGCTATGAAGCTCCTCGCATCCGCGAAGAAACCGGCTTTCATTTTCGGCAAGGGGGCTGCTTTCGCGCAGGTTGAAGACCTCCTGACGCAACTTGTTGAAAAGACAGGCATACCGTTCTATCCCATGTCGATGGCGAAGGGCCTGATGCCCGACAAGCATCCGCTCAGCGCCCTTTCCTGCCGCTCTGCCATTATGGAAGAGGCCGACGTTGTCGTCCTGGTAGGCGCTCGTCTTAACTGGCTTCTGAGCCGCGGCCATGGCAAATGGAGCCCCGATACCAAGTTCATCCAGCTCGATATCGACCCCGTCGAGATTGACTGCAACCGTCAGATCGACGCGCCTGTCGTAGGTGACCTCCGCAGTTCTCTCGAAGCTATGCTGAACAGCCTCCCGTCTTACAAAATGTCGATGGATGCGGCGTGGGTTCCCGGACTGCAGGCCCAGACAAAGGTGAAAAACGCCAAGTTTGCCGAACGTCTCGCCGTCAAGACCGTTCCGATGACCCATTGGAGCGCTCTCAGTGCCGCCAAAGAGGTAATTGAGGCCAACCCTGACGTAATACTCGTTAACGAAGGTGCCAACACTCTCGACGATACCCGCGACTCAATCGACATGTCGCTCCCGCGCCACCGCGTAGACTGCGCCACCTGGGCCATCATGGGTATGGGTATGGGTTCCGCTGTCGGTGCCGCGGTCGCTATCGGCAAGAGCGTCGTGGCTATCGAAGGAGACTCTGCTTTCGGCTTCTCGGGAATGGATTTCTCGACCATCTGCCGTTACAAACTTCCCGTTACGGTATGTATCTTCAACAACGGAGGTATTTACAACGGAATCGGCGAACCTCTCGACAAGACTACCGATCCCGCACCGACAACGCTCGACATCAACGCCCGTTACGACAAGCTGGCCGAAGCCTTCGGAGCCAAGGCTTACTATGTCACAACTCCAGACGAGTATGCCGCCGCCCTCAAGGAAGCCATCGCCTCGAAAGCCCCCGCGCTTATCGACGTGCAGCTCGCTGCCGATGCCGGTAAGGAGAGCGGCCATATCGGCTACCTGAACCCGGCAAGCCTCATTCCCGTAATGGTCTGACACTCTGATTCAACTATTTATCAATCCGAGAGTGTTGCACAACTGAATACGTGTAGGGACGCGGCGTGCCGCGTAATACGTCGCAAGTTATATGAATTTCTTACCCTGACGCGGCACGCCGCGTCCCTACAAAAGTTTTAGCGTATCTTAACATATCCTTTTGCATCACCCTCATTTAAATCCCCTGAGTTATGAATAATATATCACACATCCTCATCTACGCGATAGTCCCGATTATCGTGGTGATGCTTGCCGGGTATATTTCCGGCAAAAAGGGGATATTCACCGGCGAAAACGCCAAGTCGTTTAACAAGGTAGTGCTTGACTACGCTCTTCCTGCCGCTCTGTTTGTCTCTATCGTTGAAGCCGACCGCGAGATGCTCGTGAAAGACATCAAGTTGTCGCTTATCTCGCTTGTAGTGATAATGGTCTGCTTTATGGCAGTCTATTACATCTACACTTACTGCTTCAAGAAGAACACCGCTGCCGACGGCGCGATCATGGCCCTGGTATGCGGCTCCCCGACAATCGGTTTCCTCGGTTTCGCCGTGCTGGAACCTATATTCGGCACTACCCCTTATGTGGCTCTCGTGGTGGCGATTGTCGGTATCGTGGTTAACGCCGTCGGTATCCCGGTCGGCCTTTCCCTTCTGAATTCTGCCAACGAGAAACTGAAACCGCTTCCCGCCGGAGCGAAGAAGCCGAGCGCATGGAAGCCGGTAATCCACGCATTGGAGCAGCCCGTCGCCTGGGCACCTATCCTGGCCGTGATCTGGGTCGTTGTCGGAATACCCTGGCCTAAGTGGGCAAGCCCCTCTTTCGACCTGATCAAAGGTGCGAATGCCTCTATGGCGGTCTTCGCCGCGGGTATTACCCTCTCCGCGGTCAAAGTGAAGATTGACTGGCAGGGAGTACTCGGCTGTATCCTCAAGCTCATAATGATGCCGGCACTCGTGCTGATTGCTGGACTCGTGTTCAAGATGGACCCGCTGAACCTGAAAATGCTCGTCGTTGCATGCGCTCTGCCCCCTGCGTTCTCCGGCATCATAATCGCGAGCGAGTATAATACCTACGTTGCCGAGTCGACCTCTTCGCTCGCGCTTAACGTCGTGTTGTTCGTGGCCTTCTGCCCGCTATGGATATGGGTTACTGATATATGCTGCACCCATTTCCTCTAATCAGTTTAACACTTATTAGGTCTAATTTGACTACAATCGAGAACCCAGCGGCTTATATCGACGTTTAATTTTCGAGAACTGAAAATCAAAACATCTAAACACTAAAAATTATGACCTGCAACAAGAACATCAACATCGCGCAGACTGCCGCCGAGGTTTCTAAAGACGCGGCGCAGGTGAGCGCCACCGCGGCCCGCGTCGCCGCCCAGGAAGAAGCCAAAGGCCTTAAAGACCAGGCTGCCGACAAAATCAGCGACATCAAGGAAGCAGCGGCCGATAAGTTTGCCGACCTCAAAGAGGCTGCGACTGACAAAATCAACAATCTCAAGGAGGCCGCGACAGCCAAGGGTGGCGTTCTTGACAACGTGAAAGAGTTTGCCGCCAACGCCCTCGACAAAGGGGCGGATGCTGCCAAGAATCTTGCCGACAAACTCCATTCGTAAAAACGTTCTGTGATAAGTTACTGCCCCCGCGTCCATAATTCCGGATGCGGGGGCTATTTTGTGTTTTGCGGAATGAGTGTTATTTGTTAATTTTGCATTCTGTTTGAGAAAAGCGTGTCGTCCTGCGGTCCCGTTATTCTCATCAGTCAGATTTATATTATTTTCAGAATACAAGATAATTGCTGAGATTCCTTCGACAAATATTGCAGTTAGTGCTCGGCCCAGCCAATGGTTGGGAGGATGTGGCCGATGACCTCGCGGAGACCCCCGAGGAGGCACGTCGCGTGTATCGCGAAAGATTCCTTCCCCTGGTAGCGGTGTGTTCCGCGTCGTCGTTTGTTCCAATGCTCTACGGCGTTCATTTCCTTGACGCGCTGTCCCGCGGGCTTGTGATGTTCGTATCTCTGTTCTTGAGCTTCTATATCGCGTCGTGGGTCATGGCAACATATATGCCCAGGCTGACTGACGATGAAACCACCGACAACGGCTCTTCCCGGTATCAGCTTATGGTGATGTATACCCTCGCCATTATTGCTATTATAGGCTTGATTGCCAATATTGTCAAGGTAAGAATCGCCATACTGAACTTCCTCCCGCTGTACACGGTTTTTGTGTTGTGGAAAGGATGCCGTTTCGCCGGGGTCAGCGCTCGGAAGGAGGGCCTGTTCATGCTCCTCTCTACCGGCTGCATCCTCGGGAGCTATTACGGACTCTCCTTTATTTTCAACAGCCTTATTTAAGCAGTGGCAGACAGCAATTCAGAAATTTTTTTAAAACATTACCGCCATGTCAGCAGCAAAGATGAAATTCAAGGAGGTCAACATAAAGAACCGTCGTGCCAGCTTTGATTACGCCATTTCCGACACGTTTACTGCCGGAATCGTATTGACCGGAACTGAAATCAAGTCCATTCGCCAGGGGAAAGCCTCCCTGGCCGATACTTTCTGCTACGTCAACAACGGCGAGGTATGGGTGAAGAATATGTATATCGCCGAGTATTTCTACGGAACTTACAACAACCATACCGAGCGCCGCGAGCGTAAACTGCTATTGAATAAGAAGGAAATCAGGGAGCTGGAGAAAAACGGCAAGGAAGCCGGATTCACTATCGTTCCGCTGCGGCTGTTTATCAGCGACCGCGGCTATGCGAAGCTCGTTATTGGGATTGCCAGAGGTAAGAAGGAATACGACAAGCGACAGAGCATCCGCGAGCGCGACGACAAGCGCGCCCTCGCCCGCGTAATGATGAAGGCGCGTTGACCGCGCCTTTTCGTACCCGGGCTGGAGGGCGCTGTCAGAACGGTTCAAGCGACGACCCAGATGGGCCGTTATGACACGCCCTCTAAGTTCAACTGAATTTTTTGCGGTTGAAAATGAAGTTGCGCCCGAGATATTTCTCGCGCACTACCGGGTTGTCGGCCAGCTCCTCCGACGTGCCCTGGAACAGAATCTTGCCGTCAAACAGCAGATAGGCGCGGTCGGTTATTCGGAGGGTCTCCTGGGCGTTGTGGTCCGTTATCAGGATGCCGATATTCTTGCTTTTGAGCTTATATACAACCTCCTGAATATCCTCTACCGCGATCGGGTCGACTCCGGCGAACGGTTCGTCGAGCATTATGAATTTCGGGTTGATAGCCAGGCAACGGGCAATCTCCGTGCGGCGTCGTTCACCGCCCGACAGTTGGTCGCCGAGATTCTTGCGCACTTTCTGCAGACGGAACTCGGCGATCAGGCTCTCCAATTTATCGCGCTGCTCCTCGGCGCTCATTTTCGTCATCTCGAGGATGGAGCGGATATTGTTCTCAACCGACATCTTGCGGAACACCGATGCCTCCTGGGCAAGGTAGCCGATGCCGTGCTGGGCGCGGCGGTAAACAGGAAACTTCGTGATATTCGTGTCGTTGAGATAGATACTCCCCTCGTTGGGGGTAATAAGCCCGGTGGTCATATAGAATGTCGTGGTCTTTCCGGCCCCGTTCGGTCCGAGAAGTCCGACGATTTCACCCTGTGTTACATCAATAGACACGTGGTTGACGACAGTGCGCCGCCCGTATTTCTTTACGAGATTTTCCGTTCGGAGGACCATCTTCTCCGGGGTGCCTGGGGTCGTTTCCGCCGCTACCTCCGCCGTTGCCTCCGGGTTCGCTATTCCCTCCGCCACTGACTGCTGCTGTTCATCCATACGAGCCGGGTTATTTGTTGCGTTCGAGACGCCCCTGTATATAGTCGGTAAGCAGCCCTATCGCTACGGAGTTGGTTCCGCCCTGGGGTATAATCAGGTCGGCAAAGCGCTTGGAAGGCTCGATATACATGCAGTGCATGGGCTTCAGAACATCCTCGTAACGGTCGATAACCATCTGGGGCGTCCTGCCGCGCTCGATGCAGTCGCGGGCGATGACGCGTATCAGGCGGTCATCAGCATCCGCGTCGACGAAGCATTTAACGTCCATCATCTGCCGCATCACCGGGTCGCACAGCACCAGAATACCTTCCACGATGACAACGTCGGAAGGTTTGACAGTGATTGTCTCCTTTTGGCGGGTGCAGGTCAGGTAGCTGTAAGTAGGCATTTCAACAGTGTGCCCCTCTTTCAGCATCCTGAGATGCTGGGCGAGGAGCGTCCACTCAATCGCGGCCGGCTCGTCGAAATTGATTTTCGACCGCTCCTCAGGCGGGATGTGCGACGAGTCCTTGTAGTAATTATCCTGTGGAATGACGGCCACCTCCCCCGCGGGGAAGCTGGATATAATCTTGTTTACCACGGTGGTTTTTCCGGACCCGGTACCACCGGCGATACCTATGATGAGCATACGGCGGATATGTTGCGTTGAAATTGTGGTGCGAATTTAATGTTTTTTTCGCACATTCGGCGCATTACCCTCCCGGAATCTTGGAAAAAGTAGTAACTTTGTCCGATATTCGGAGCGGGAGATGCCTCAGGCAAGCGCTCCGATGGTTTTTTCTTAAACGACAAAAAAGACTCAGTATATATCCATATGGTAATTGACAAGTCGCTCGAACAGCTTGGCAAGTACTGCCGTTTTATGGGACGCACCTTCAGCGTCCCAGACCGCTGGGGCGTTTTCGGCCGCCGCACTGTTGCGGAAATCGTAAAGCTCGGCATCGATTCTATACCCCTCGTCATCGTGATTTCGGTGTTTATCGGCGCAGTCTGCACCATTCAGATGAAGCTCAACACCTCCAACCCCCTGATGCCCGCCTATTCCGTCGGACTCGCCACCCGCGACATCGTACTCCTCGAATTTTCGAACTCTATTCTATGTCTGATTCTCGCGGGCAAGGTCGGTTCGAATATCGCTTCGGAGATCGGCACCATGAGGGTCACGGAGCAGATTGACGCGCTTGACATAATGGGCGTCAACTCGGCCAATTACCTCGTGCTTCCAAAGATAGTCGGCTTTGTCGCCTTCATGCCTATTCTCGGCGTGTTCTGTATCGGGACCGCACTCCTCGGAGGTTATTTCGTCGCGGCGTTTACAGATATGATAAGTGTCACACGCTACGTCTACGGCATACAGGCATACTTTATCGAATGGTACGTATGGTACGGCCTTATAAAGTCGCTCGTTTTCGCCTTCATAATCGCTTCCGTCGCCTCTTTTTTCGGCTACTACGTCAAAGGGGGCGCGTTGCAGGTAGGTAAGGCTTCTACCAACGCTGTCGTGTCAAGCTCGATCCTTATCCTGCTTTTCGACGTTATACTTACTAAGGTCCTTCTGCAATGATTGAGGTAAAGAACATAACTAAATCGTTTGACGGCCGCACAATCCTCCACGACGTATCGGCGAAATTCTATACCGGGCGCACTAACCTGATTATCGGTCAGAGCGGCTCGGGAAAGACGGTGCTGATGAAGAGTATGATCGGCCTGGTCCGTCCGGAAGTGGGTCAGATTCTTTATGACGGCCGAGACCTTCTCGAAATGACCTCGAAGCAGGTCAAGGAACTGCGTAAGGAAATCGGGATGCTTTTCCAGGGCTCCGCGCTGTTTGATTCCGAAACCGTGCTCGGCAACGTGATGTTCCCCCTGACGATGTTCACGGAGATGGGCAAGGGGGAGATGCTCGACCGCGCCCGTTTCTGCCTCGAGCGCGTCAACCTCCAGGGCGCCGAATCTAAATACCCCTCGGAAATTTCCGGCGGTATGCAGAAGCGCGTCGCGATCGCCCGTGCGATAGCGCTGAACCCGAAATACCTGTTTTGCGACGAGCCGAACTCCGGTCTCGACCCGAAGACTTCAATCCTCATCGACGAACTGCTCCACGACATCACCCACGAATACAACATAACGACTATCATCAACACCCACGACATGAACTCCGTGCTCGGTATCGGTGAAAACATAGTCTTTATCAACAAGGGACACCGGGAGTGGGTCGGCGACAAGAACAAGATTTTCACCACCGCCAACGAGGCGCTTAACGAGTTCGTTTTCGCGACCCGTCTGTTCCAGGAAGTGAAAGACTATATTATCGAACACGGCCAACCCCAAGAGTGATTATGACCGAACTAACTGATAAACCGAATACCGCCGAACAAGCCCCGGCACTCAATGCCGAGGAGGCGCTCGCCCTGCCCCGCCATTACGCCGCCTTGCTCCGCGGGACCCGCGACGTGATAGCGGCGGGAGATGTCGGGAGCATGAGGCGCATACTCGCCAAGGGCGCGGCCGAGGGAGGAATCAGCCGCGACAAGTTCGGAAACAGCCATTTGCTGCGGGCGATGCAGACCGCCGTCGCTTTCTGCGACCGCGTCAGCCCTGACCGCAACATCGTTGCTGCCATACTCCTCCACCAGCTTTGCCGCACCGGTATGATGGATGTGGAGGCTGTCGGCCGGGAATGGAACGACGATGTCGCGAAGCTCGTCCGCGGGCTTCTGAAAGCCACATCCCTCTATACCCGCGGCGCCTCGGTCGATTCTGAGAACTTCCGGCGCCTGCTGATGACCTTCGCGGAGGATATCCGCGTGATTATAATTATGATCGTTGACCGCCTGGTGCTTATGCGCCTTGTCAACCATCATCCCGACGAGCGCCGCGTAAAGGACCTCGCCTATGAGGCGAACTACCTCTATGCGTCCCTCGCCCACCGCCTCGGCCTCTACTCCATCAAGAGCGACCTCGAAGACATGTCGCTCAAATATACCGACCGCGAGACATATACCTCCATCGCCCGCCAGTTGAACGAGCGCAAGAAGGAACGCGACCTGTATATCGACGCGTTTATCAAGCCGGTAAAGGAGAAACTGCTTGAGGCCGGCCTGACATTCGACATAAAGGGGCGCACAAAGTCGATTTTCTCGATATGGAACAAGCTCCGCAAGCAGAAAACCGACATAGACCATATTTACGACCTGTTCGCTATCCGTATCATTATCGACACCCCTCCCGAAAAGGAGAAGAGCGACTGCTGGATGGCTTACTCGCTCATAACTGACATGTACCGCCCGAACCCGTCGCGAATGAAGGACTGGATTTCGATTCCGAAGAGCAACGGTTACGAGAGCCTCCACATAACGGTAGCCGGACCGGGCGGGAAGTGGGTCGAAGTGCAGATCCGCACCCGTCGCATGGACCTGGTGGCGGAAAAGGGCCTCGCCGCCCACTGGCGCTACAAGGGAATCAAGAGCGAGGGAGGGCTGGACGCCTGGATGAACAATGTCCGCGACATACTCGAGACAGCCGATTCCGGCCCTATGGAGCTGGTGCGCAATTTCAAGATGGATGTCTACGACAAGGAGGTGTTCGTGTTTACCCCCAAAGGGGACCTCTACCGCCTCCCCGCCGGAGCCACCCTCCTTGATTTCGCCTTCAATATCCATACGAAACTCGGAGCCGCTTGCACCGGCGGCCTGGTTAACGGCAAAAACGAAAAGCTGACCTACAAGCTGCGTTCCGGCGATACGGTTGAGATTCAGACCTCCCCTTCACAGCAGCCCAAACAGGACTGGCTGAACATTGTCGTGACCTCCAAGGCCCGCACCAAGATACGCCAGACGCTTAAAGAGCGGGAGAGCCGCAACGCAGAGCTGGGCCGCGAGATGCTCCAGCGCCGCTTCAAGAACCGCAAGATAGCGCTTGACGAGGCCCGGCTAAGCCGCCTGATAAAGAAACTCGGATATAAGACAACGACCGACTTCTATCGGGAAATCGCTGACGAGAAGCTGGATGTCAACACGGTAGCCGACCGTTACCTCGCGCCGGAGGCCCCGGCCGAGCCCTCCGCGGGACATGTGTCGGCCGACGAGTTCGTCCTGTCGCAGTATTCCGACGAGGCAGCCGCCCAAAGCGGGGCCGCAAGCAGCGACGTGCTTATAATCGGAAACGACGTCAAAGGGCTGAATTACAGGTTTGCGCGTTGTTGCAATCCTATTTACGGCGACGATGTTTTCGGATTCGTCAGCTCCGACGGGGTTGTCAAAATCCATCGCACCGACTGCCCCAACGCGCCTTCGATGCGCCAGCGATACCCCTACCGCATTATCTCGACGAAATGGTCCGGCAAAATCGGGGAGCAATTCGCTGCGACACTGAGGGTTGTGGGCCGCGACGACATAGGAATCGTTACAAACATAACCTCCGTAATCAACAAGGAAAAGAACACGACGCTGAGAAGTATCTCGATTGACTCCCACGACGGACTTTTCCAGGGCACGCTCGTAATCGGCATACCCGACAACGCTTCCCTTACATCCATCATAAAGAAAATCAAAACCGTTAAAGGAGTCCGGGATGTGGGTCGAATCTGACCCGGAAAAACTAACACTATATTCGCTGTATAACGCTATGAATAGAACAATATTCGCGACTCTTTCCTGCGCTCTGTTTTTATCAGTTTCTTCCTGCGGGAAGAAGGCAAACCCGGAAGCCGAAGGGCTCCTGAACCAGGCTCAGACCGCTTTCGATAGCGCCGACTACGACGGCGCGAAGTCGCTCCTCGACTCCTTGCAGAAAGGATTCCCGGCTGAGATTGAACTGCAACGCGCGGGCATGGCGCTACGGCCAAAGGTAATCGAACAGCTTACCCTGGCGGAAATCCAGCAGACCGATTCCGCGATCGCGGCGGAAAAGGCCGAGGCCGACCGCATCAAAGGGACACTCCGCTGGGTAAAGACCCCCGGGATGATCGAGGGGTACTGGACTTACGGAAAAACATATCGTCAGGATTTCATGAATACCACCGGCATCGAGCCGCGAGTGTCGGAAATCGGCGAGTTCTATATCGTGTCTTCGGTCAATCCGTCAGGGGGCCTGAAGCATACCTCTGTTGCCGTTTCGGGCAATGGTGGCAGAGCCGCCGCGCAGCCTGTGCCTTACGACGGGGAAAGCAACTACCGCATTGACGGCGGAGAGATCATAACTTTCTCGCCGCAGGCTTCCGACACAATCGGCGTGTTCGCCTTCAATAACCAGGGCGCGCCGCTGACGCTGCATTTCATCGGGACGAAGGAGCGTTCGCAGAAACTGAGCGCCGACCAGTCGGCCGCTATCGCCGCCGCCTACCGTTATTCCAAGATAATGATTGACGCCCGCGAGCGCACCGTCAACCGCCAGCGGCTCGAAAAGCAGCTCGCCATCGCCCGCGACCAGATTGCCCGCACCGCTTCCAAGGAATAAGCGTCGCCCGATTTGGGAAATTTTTCGTAACTTCGCGTGATTTATCCATCCGCCGACTTCCCGTCCGCGTGATTTATTAAAGTGTGATTTAAGATTATGGGCTTTTTCAACTTCTTCTCAAAAGAGAAAAAACAGACACTCGACAACGGCCTCGAACGCACGAAGCAGGGACTGTTCTCGAAAATTTCCCGCGCCATCGCCGGCAAATCGAAAGTCGACGACGAGGTGCTCGACAATCTTGAAGAAGCTTTTATCACTTCCGACGTGGGAGTTGATACCACCCTGAAAATAATCGAACGGCTGCAGGAGCGAGTGGCCCGCGACAAATATGTCAGCTCCTCGGAACTGAACACGCTCCTGTGCGACGAAATTTCCCAGCTCCTGGCCGAAACCGGGAGTGAGGCCGCGACCGAGGACTTCAAGGTGCCCGAGGGGCATGCCCCCCATGTCATTATGGTAGTCGGAGTAAACGGTGTGGGTAAAACAACCACTATCGGCAAGCTCGCCGCCCAGTTCAAGCAAGCCGGCAACAAGGTAATGCTCGGGGCTGCTGACACCTACCGCGCCGCGGCCATAGAGCAGTTGCAGGTATGGGGCGACCGCACGGGTGTGCCCGTCGTGAAGCAGGAACAGGGTTCCGACCCGGCGGCTGTCGCATTCGATACCCTGCAGTCCGCCAAGGCGCAAGGCTATGACGTGGTTATCATAGACACCGCGGGGCGACTCCACAACAACAAAGGACTCATGAACGAGCTGACGAAAATCCGCAACGTGATGCAGAAAGTCGTCCCCGGCGCGCCCCACGAAGTCCTTCTTGTCCTTGACGGCTCCACAGGACAGAACGCGTTTGAGCAGGCCAAGCAGTTTACCGCCGCCACGAACGTGACCGCCCTCGCCATCACGAAGCTCGACGGTACCGCGAAGGGTGGCGTCGTAATCGGAATCTCCGACCAGTTCAAGATTCCCGTGCGCTACATAGGCCTCGGCGAAGGAATCAATGACTTGCAGGTTTTCCACAAAAAGGAGTTTGTGGAATCCCTTTTCGGCGACAAGATCTAAGCGTTAAGATGAGCAAGAAAACCTCTGTCAATGTCGTAACTCTCGGATGCTCCAAGAATCTCGTGGATTCGGAGAAGGTGCTCAAATTCCTTTCCGACAAAGGTTTCCGGGCATACCATCAGACAGATAAGCCTACCGACATCGTTGTCGTAAATACATGCGGCTTCATCGGTGACGCCAAAGAGGAGTCAGTCGAAGAGATTCTCCGCTTCGCGCAGGCGAAAGAGGACGGGCTGATAAAGGAACTTTACGTTATGGGGTGCCTCTCGGAGCGTTACCGCGACGACCTGCGCTCCGAAATACCGGAAGTCGACCGGTTTTACGGAAAATTCGACTGGATTTCGCTGGCCGACGACCTCGCTGCCTCCCATACGGCCTCGCCTGTGGGAACTCCGAACTGCGGTAACCGCCGAATTGTGACGACCGGGCCGAGCCACGCCTATCTGAAAATCGCCGAGGGGTGTAACCGCTTCTGTTCATTCTGCGCCATTCCTCTGATAACAGGGCGTTTCCGTTCAAGACCGATTGACGATATTGTTGCCGAGGCCGAAAACCTTGCCGAACAGGGAATCACCGAATTAAACGTGATTGCCCAGGATCTGTCGAGCTACGGACGCGATTTCTCCGACGGTGAGCCGCGCCTGGCCGAACTGGTCGAACGGCTGGCGAAAATCGAAAAGATTCATTGGATTCGCCTGCATTACGCCTATCCTGCCGATTTCCCGATGGATGTCCTCGACGTTATGGCCCGCGAGCCGAAAGTCTGCAAATATCTGGATATAGCCCTTCAGCACGCGTCCGACAAGGTGTTGGAGAATATGCGCCGGCATATAACGGCGGAGGAGACCCGACAGCTTATCGCCGAGATGCGCCGCCGGGTGCCGGGAATCCATATCCGCACGACCCTTATGACAGGCTTCCCCGGCGAAGGGGAGGCCGAATTTGAGGAGCTTCTGAAATTTGCGAAGGAGACCCGCTTCGAGCGGATGGGCGCGTTCGCCTACTGCGAGGAGGAGGGTACTTACGGCGCCAACCATTTCAGCGACGACATACCTTCGGAAGTCAAGCAGGAGCGTCTCGACCGTCTTATGGCCGCGCAGGAGGAGATTTCCCAAGAAATCCAGGAGAAGAAAATCGGGCAGACAATCGAAGTTGTTGTCGACCGCGAGGACGATGATTATTACGTATGCCGCACCCAGTGGGACTCCCCGGAGGTGGATCCGGAAGTGCTCGTGCGCAAAACCGCGGATCTGACGCCCGGAAACTACTATCAAGTAAAAGTTGAGGAAGCCTATCCTTTTGAGCTGATAGCGAGCATAATGTAGCCTAATGTCGTTGGCAGGGACAATGATAGGACAGATTGTGGACAGAATGCTTTCCGCTGAAGAAATTGACGCGCTTGTCGCATCGGACGAAGCGTTCGGATTCGCGTTGCTGCCCGGCGAGTCGGAGCCGTGTGGCGTGCTGGAAGCCGGACGATGGCTCGCGCCATATGCCGAACGCGTAACCCCGTCATCCGTTGGCCGTCGAAGCATTTCTCCCCGGTCACCCAAGACACCAAACCGCGTTGATGAGAAAAGCCGGTATATTGCCAATGTGACGCGGGTAATCGAGTCGTGCGCGGCGAGAAGCGGAAAGACCGTGTTCTCGCGCGAGATTTCCGGGAGTGTCGGCGATGGGGTTACTGCCGGGATGGTTTTCCATCAGCTCTCGGGCCAATTCCCTGACACATTCCGGTATATCTTTAATTTGCCGGGGGAAGGTGTATGGATAGGAGCCACTCCTGAGATATTGCTTGATGTCGATTTGACAAACGGAAATTTTTCGACGATGGCACTTGCCGGAACGCGGCGAACGATGGTCAACCCGATGCCGTGGGACGAGAAGAATATCCGGGAGCATCGCTACGTTTCTGACTTTATCGCTGACGCCTTACGCGCGGCGGGTGTATCATTTTCGGAATCGGAAGTGCAAAGCCTCCCTTACGGCGATATAGAGCACCTGTGCCGGTATTTCCGCGGGAATCTCGGAGATGTCCCCTATTCTTCCGTTCTTGACCTGCTGAATCCGACCCCCGCGCTCTGCGGAACGCCGAAAGAAGCCGCGATTGCGGATATAGAGCGTTTCGAGCCCCACGACCGCGAATTTTACGGCGGATTTATCGCCGTAAAGACTCCGAAACGCTTCGCCGCTTATGCCAACCTGCGCTGCCTCAAAATCTCCGGCAACCAGTACAGCGTCTATGCCGGCGGCGGAATCACCCCCCTCTCCGACCCCTACGCCGAATACCTCGAGACCGAAGCCAAAGCCGCCCCCCGCCTGGCCCTCCTCCGATAGAATTTGTCGAGAAAGGCGTGATGTGCTTGGAAAATTAGGGGAGATTTGGTAACTTTGTGGCATGGCTTGCACTATTGAATTTATAGACCTGGTATGCGAGGCGCTGGCGCCGCTCGGCGAGGTTCGCTCCCGCAAGATGATGGGCGATTACGTGATTTATGTTAATGAGAAGTGCGTCATCACGGCTTGCGATAACCGTGCGTTTGTCAAGAAATTAGACTGTATCGCTCCACTGATGTCGGATGCGGAAACAGGGTGCGCCTATAAGGGGGCGAAAGAGGGTTATATTTTGGATTTTTCAAACGAGAGGAAAGCGCGGGAGGTAATCTCGGTGCTTTGGGAAGCGCTCCCTTTCCCGAAAAAACGCAAGTAAATCCTCCATGCGCGCAACCCGCTGACGAAATTACTCATTTAATAGCGGTAATAACTAATCAATGTTTAGCTGAAACGACATATATAGGCCGGTAAGCCCCCTTAACATTATTTCACAAGCCAATTCCGCCATAATTGCTAACTTTGTAGTGGATAAGGCGCGGCGCGCCTTGCCGGTTTGCGTCAGCATAAATTCAAACCCAATATACAACCAAAACTCTATGAAAAAGAGTGCTTTGCAAAAAGCCCGCGCAGCTTACCAGCCTAAGCTGCCCATCGTCTTAACCGGCGCAGTGAAAGCCGTTGAAGGCCAGCCCACAAACTCTGTGGCCGACCAGGAGGAAATCAAGAAGCTTTTCCCGAACACTTACGGCCTTCCCGAGCTCCGTTTTGAGAAATCGTCGAACACCCAGCCTTCAAAGCCCATCAATGTCGGCGTCATCCTGTCCGGCGGCCAGGCCCCCGGCGGTCACAACGTGATCTGCGGCCTCTTCGACGGCATCAAGAAGATTCACCGCGACAGCCGCCTCTATGGCTTCCTCATGGGCCCCGGCGGTTTCGTTGACCACAAATATATGGAGCTGACCGCTCCCTTCATCGCCGACTACCGCAACACGGGCGGCTTCGACATCATCGGCTCCGGCCGCACGAAGCTCGAGACCAAGGAGCAGTTCGACAAGGGTCTGGAAATCCTCAAGGAGCTTAACATCCAGGCGCTCGTAATCATCGGCGGCGACGACTCCAACACCAACGCGGCCGTTCTCGCCGAATACTACAAGAGCATCAACGCCGGCGTACAGGTAATCGGCTGCCCGAAGACCATCGACGGCGACCTGAAGAACGACGTGATCGAGACCTCTTTCGGCTTCGACACCGCGACCAAGGTTTACTCCGAGGTTATCGGCAATATCCAGCGCGACTGCAACTCCGCTAAGAAATACTACCACTTCATCAAGCTGATGGGCCGCTCCGCGAGCCATATCGCCCTGGAATGCGCTCTCCAGACCCAGCCCAACATCTGCATTATCTCCGAAGAGGTTGAAGCGAAGGACATGACCCTCGCACAGGTAGTGGATTACATCGCCGGTATCGTTGCCGCACGCGCCGAGAAGGGCATGAACTTCGGTACTGTACTGATTCCCGAAGGCCTGATCGAGTTCATTCCCGCCGTAAAGCGCCTGATCGCGGAGCTTAACGACCTCCTGGCCAAGAACGAGGCTGAGTTCGCCGCCCTCGCTCCCGCCGAACAGCGCGGTTACATCATCGCACATCTCTCGAAGGAGAACGCCGCCGTTTACGAGTCGCTTCCCGAAGGCGTAGCACGCCAGCTCAGCCTTGACCGCGACCCCCACGGCAACGTGCAGGTTTCGCTTATCGAGACCGAGAAGCTCCTCAGCGAAATGGTTGGCAAGCGTCTCGAAGAGATGAAGGCCGAAGGCACATACAACGGCACATTCAAGTCGCTGCACCACTTCTTCGGTTACGAAGGCCGCTGCGCCGACCCCTCGAACTTCGACGCCGATTACTGCTATGCTCTCGGCTTCAACGCGTCCTGCCTTATCCGCTCGGGCGTTACGGGCTACATGTCGTCGGTCCGCAACCTGACGAAGCCCTCCGTGCAGTGGATTGCCGGCGGTATTCCCGTGACCATGATGATGAATATGGAACGCCGCCACGGCGAAATGAAGCCCGTAATCCAAAAGGCGCTTGTACGCCTCGACGGCGCACCCTTCCAGAAGTTCGCTGCCCAGCGCGACGAATGGGCGCTTAACACCTGCTACATCTATCCGGGCCCCATCCAGTATTTCGGCCCCGCCGAGGTATGCGACCAGCCCACGATGACCCTCAAATACGAGCATCAGGGCAAATAACCCCTCTCTACAGGCTACCTAATAGACGCCGCGTCATATCGTTATGACGCGGCGTCTCTCTTGTTGTTTGGCAGCTACGGAGAAAAACGCTAACTTTGTTGTTATAATAAGAAAAACGCTTTATGATCATAGCATCTAAAAAACGCAAGGAGAATATCGCCGAATATATCCTGTATATGTGGCAGATCGAGGACCTTATACGCGCCAACGGGCTTGACATCGACCGAATCAAGGCCAACGTCATAGACTCGTTCCAGCTCGACGACGCCCAGAAGGTCGAAATGACACAATGGTATGAGTCCCTTATCGACATGATGCGCCGCGAGGGGGTTACGGAGAAGGGGCATTTGCAGATAAACAAGAATATGCTCAACCAACTCGTACGGCTCCATCAGGCGCTTCTCAACGACCCCGAGTTCCCGGAATATTCGGCGGAGTTCTACAGGACGCTCCCGTTCATAGTGGAGCTTCGGTCGAAGGCCGGAGACGCCAAGGTAGGCGAAATCGAAACCTGCTTCACGGCGCTGTATGGTATGCTGATGATGCGGTTGCAGAAAAAGGAGATGAGCCAGGAGACGCTTGACGCTCTCAAACAGATTTCCCGATTCATAACGATGCTTAGCCGGGACTTCCATCTCGACGAGGAAGACAAGCTTTTCAAACATTCCGATGACGGTATGGAGAACGGCGCGGGAGCGAATCCGCTGGCACAGGCGGAGAGCAACCGAAATAACCAGGGTGAAGGGTGAATAGGGTGAAAGGTGAAGGAGTGAAGAAGATACTCAGATTAAGTGTTATCCTCACTCAGGATTTACGTCTAATTTTTATTTTCGCCTGAATCACTTCAACTTAGCTTGCGAAGGTTGAACAAGTAATATAAGACCAATCATTATGATTACAGCGATACTCATCCTGGCCGGGCTGTTAATAGGCGCCGCATTGGGATTCCTGATAGGCAAACAGCATAACGCGGCACCATTGGCTTTTGAGCGAGCGAAAAGTGAGGCTTATGAACTGCGGCTCGCTGAAGCCAGGGAGCAGTCGGCCCGGCAACTGGCTGACGAGCGGGCTGTCGCACAGCGCCAGTTGGCTGACGCGCAGACTGCTGCTGCGGCGCAAATAAGCGCCGTAAAAGAGGATGCTGAAAAGCGGATGACTGCCGTCAAGAATGAGGCGGACAGGCAAATCGCGGAGACGCGGGAGGCCGCTATGAAACAGATTCTTGCGGAGCGGCAGCATCAGGAAACTCTCCGCCAGGAAGCAGACAAGCAGTGGAGCGCCCGGCTTGAGAAACTCCGGGAAGAGATGCGCAGCGCGGCAGCCGACCTTCTCCAGGCGCGCCAGGCGGCGCTTCAGGAAACCAACCGCGAGCAGATGGGCGAGATACTGAAGCCTATCCGCGAGCAGTTCGCGGAGTTCAAGCGCTCGGTCGAGGAGTCGCGCACGGCGTCGGAAGTCGGGCGCAAGGAGATACGCAACACATTCGACGCGTCGATGAAGCTGTTCCAGCAACAGCAGGAGCAGGCCGTCAAACTGATGCGCGAGCAGACCGACCGCATCGGCCAGGATGCCGCCAACCTTACCAAGGCGCTCCGGGGCGACACGAAAATCCAGGGGGACTGGGGGGAGATGATTCTCGAATCGGTGCTCGCCAACAGCGGGCTGCGCCGCGACGAGGAGTATTTCATCCAGGAGGTGACCCCCGACGAGGAGGGTCGCAATCTGCGCCCCGACGTAATCGTGAAATTCCCCGAAGGGCGTTCCGTAATTATCGACTCGAAGGTGTCGCTGACAGCGTATGCCGCAGCGACGGAGGCTCCGACGGAAGAACTCGCGCAGCGGATGCTTGCCGAGCATGTCAGGAGCGTGCGCAAGCATATCGACGAACTTGCCGAAAAACGGTACGACAAGACGGTCAAGGACGCGATTGGCTACGTGCTGATGTTCATGCCTATCGAGAACAGCTATATGGTCGCGATGAAGAAGCAGCCCGACCTGAGCCGTTATGCCTATCAGAAGGGTATTATCATCATCTCCCCGAGCAATCTTATGATGGCGCTCCAGCTCGCATTCAATCTCTGGCAGCAGGACCGACAGGGAAAAAACGTCGAGAAGATTGTGAAAACAGCTACCGAACTTTACGAGAAGCTCTCGATTTTTTCCGAGACGTTCGCCGACGTCGAAGGTCAAATCGACCGTCTGCAAAAGACCTTCTCCAAAGCGAAGGACCAGCTCTATGAAGGTAAGGGGAACGTGATGCGCCGCATGGAGGGGCTGAAGGCTCTCGGAATCACGCCTAAACGGCAGATTAAAGGCCTCGAAGAATGAAAAATACTTAAAGTAGTATCTCCTTCACTTTTCACTATTCCCCCTTCACTATTTAAGGTGAGCAAGTTTTCAACTTACTCACCTTAAATTAATTAGTTTTTTAGGATTGAGGAACCGTTGTCGGTATTTTTGAGGGTGCGGCGGGATGTGCGGAAGATGGAGCCGAAGTCGGCGTCATAGGTGACGCTCAGGGTCACCATGTTGCCGTTGTCGCGGATATAGCGGTCGCGGTAGCTCGGATTGACGGGGGAATAGTTCCAGGCGGGGTATTCCGTGCCCCGGCGGTGGAACATATACATCCAGCTCGCTTCGACAGCCCAGTGCTTGTTCGGACGGAACACGAGCGAGATTTCGTCGCCGTTCTCCCCTTTGCTAACCATATGTCCTCTGAGGCTTTTACCGGGGAATGAGCGCCAGTATGAGAGGGTGAACTTGTCCTTAGTCCACCAGCAATAGACGGATCCGCTGAATGAGTCAAGCGAATGCTCCCACCCCTTTCCGGCGGATTCATAATGAGAATAACCCAAAGAAAGGCTCGCCCCGAATCCCTTTATCTCGTTAAGGCGGAAATATAATCTGCCCGACACCGACTGACTGCGCTTCGAGTTAACGCTTTGCGACAGGAACTGTCCGTCACCGAGGTATGTCACATCAGAGAATGTCGCGTTGTCTGTCGTCATATAGGTACCCGTGGCCGAAACGTAGAAATACTTGTGGGAATAGCTCGCCATCAACTGATATACGAAGTTTTCTGCGACTTTCAACGAGGGATTGCCGTTGACGACAAGGTACGGGGTTGACTGCTGCGGATGGTCGGTCAGCGCGGACAGTCCCGGTATATTGGGCGAATAGGAGAAGGCTCCCTGGAGAGTGACTCTCTGGCTGACGTTCCAGCTCGCCTGAACCAGGGAGATGTTGCGGATAAAGTCGCGGCGGTTCAAATCGTTCTTTACCCAATAGAGTTTCGCACCGGTCGACAACGCTAAGAATACCCGCTTGATCCGCTGGCTGAATCTGGCATACACATAGTTGTTGTTTTCGGTCAGAATCGCCTTGTGGCCGGAGTCAAGATATGTGTTCGAGCTATGGGAAAGCGTGTTCTGATAGCCTCCCGACAAGGACGAGTTGTCGGAAAACGAGTGAATGTAGCTGACTTCGGAGATGAGAGACCTTCTGTGGGAATCAATGTCGTTAAGGTAGGACTGTTCGGAGCCGTCGGCGAAGAAGTATTCGTTAGCACGGCGGTATTCGTCGAAACCGAGAGTCCCGACCACCTGGAGCTCGAGCGAGTTTTTCTCGTTGAAATCGCGCCGGAAGTAGAGGTCGAGGGCGGGCGTCTTCTCCGCTCCTCTCGATTTGCCGCGGCTGTCGTAATCGCCGAGCTGCGAATCGCTCGTCTTCTGGATTACGCGCCGGTGGTTGGTGCTGGTGTCAAGATTAAGGGCCGCGGAGAAGACGGTTGACTCCTTAGGGGAATAGATGTACTTCAGGCTTATGTTGTTAGTGAAGTAATCGAAGGGGCTTCGGTCGCTTTCATCCAGGTCGACTTTGAAATCGGGCGCGATATAGGCCCCCTTTGTGAAGTCATACACGCTCTGGTAGTTTCGCCAGGAAGGGACGTAATTGATTTTGAACTGGGAAGGACCCTGGTGATAGGATGTGGAGACCGAGGCGTCGACGAACGCCGTATTTACCGCGCTTCGCCCATAGAGGTAGACAGAACCGCCATCCTTTCTCTTTTTCAATGTGATTGAAATCAGACCGGTGACATTGCGGTCGGCATATCTTGCCGGGGTCAGCCGCGAATACTCGATGCGGGAAATCTCTTTGGGTTTCAGGGCGAGAACGTCGGTTATGGTGGACGGCACGCCATTGATGAGAATCATCGGGGTGCCTCCGTCGACGCTCAGAGTGCGGTTGACGGGATTGGCGAGCAAACCGGCCAACGGCAGTTTCTGGAACAGGCTTATCGAGGTCGGGGAGGCTTTGACTTCGCTATCGGTCGGGAAAACGATTGTGCGCCCCCTGGAATCCATAATCGCCTGGCTGCTGACGGTCACTTCGCCTAGGGTAGCGTCCCCAGACAGGTAGATATCGCCAAGGGATATGTCCTTGCCCATCGTCTTGAGAACGACCTCGGTTGGCTTGTAGCCGGTCATGGAGACAATCAGTTTCAGGGTTTTGCCCGTTGACGGCTCGAGTGAGAATCCGCCATTTTCCTCGGTCTGGGTCGCCCGCAGGAGCGTCTCGGCATCCATCAGGCGGCATATGGCGCCAACGACGGCTGTTGAATCTGTTTCAGACAACACGGTTCCCCGGATTTTGGCGGCTGACGCTCCGATGAAAGTGGAGAGCAGCAGGAGGCTTAGGAAAAGTCGATTGTTCATAATGTGCGATTGACCGGATTGGTAGGTGATAATTGGAGATTTCGGGGAAGCGTGTGGCTATTTTTCAGTAGGCTATGCGGGGCGTAGCTGTCCTGAGCCGTTTATGAGCCAACGGTATGTGGTTATTTCCCTGAGGCCCATCGGACCGCGGGGGCCGAGTTTCTGCGTCGATATTCCGATTTCAGCCCCGAGGCCGAACTGCGCGCCGTCGGTGAAACTGGTCGGGGCGTTGACGTAGACACAGGCTGCATCGACTTCGTTTTGGAACCGCATGGCCGCGGTTTCGTCGGCGGTGATTATACATTCGCTGTGGCCCGAGCCGTAGCGGGCGATGTGGTCGATGGCCTCTGAGAGGTCTCCGACAGTGCGGATTCCCATTTTGTAGTCCATCCATTCGGTGCCCCAGGTAGTTTCGTCGGCGCGGGAGAGCAGATTTGCGGGATAGTTGCCGGAGAGGGCCTCATATGCTTCAGGGTCAGCGTGGATTTCGACATTGTGTTCTGCCAGCGGGGCGGCCAGAGCCGGGAGGTCGGCGAGCCTGTGGCGGTCAATCAGGAGGGTGTCGAGGGCGTTGCAGACGCTTACGCGCCGTGTCTTGGCGTTATTGATTATGGCGGCTCCCATCGCGGTGTCTCCGGCGGAATGGAAATAGGCGCTGACGACTCCGGCCCCTGTCTCGATTACCGGGACACGGGCGTTGTCGCAGACGAACTCAATAAGCCGTTTGCCGCCGCGGGGGATGCAGACGTCGACATAGCCGACGGCGTTGAGCATCGCGGCGGTTGCCTCGTGGGTAGCCGGGAGGAGAGCGACTATGTCGGGGCTGATACCCTCTTCTTTCAAAATGCGGTGAATTAAATCGACAATTGCCCGGTTGGAGCGCTCCGCGTCGCTCCCCCCTTTTAGTATACAGGCGTTGCCGCTCTTGAAGCAGAGCGAGAAGACATCGAAAGTGACGTTCGGGCGCGCCTCGTATATAACGCCGACTACTCCGAAGGGGACTCTGACGCGACGAAGCCGCAGCCCGTTGGGTAGCGTCCGCTCCTCAATAATCTCGCCCAGGGGAGACGGGAGGGTCGCGACGTGCCTCATGTCGCCGGCGATGTCGGCAAGACGCTTTTCCGTAAGGCGCAGACGGTCGTAAAGGGGATTGACGGGGTCCATCCTGCGGAGATCTTCGGCGTTGGCCGCCAGTAGCCCGGAGGCGTTGGCGATGATGGCGTCCGCCAATTTGACGAGAACCGCGTCGCGGCGCACGACTGAAAGTGTCCCCATTTTGCGGGACGCGGCCTTCACGGCGTGGAATATATCGGTAAGCTGTTGCTCCATAATTTCTTAATTTAAGTTTCGCAAGTTTTCAACTTGCTCACCTTAAATGGTGAAGGGTGAATGGTGAAAGGTTAAGGAGATACTTGATAAACTATTATCTTCACTCAGGCGAAGCCTGATTTTCACTTCATTCACATCAACTTGAGCTTGCGAAAGTTGAATAGACTTATTCCATAAAGAGGTAATCATAGTGCACGATTGGGCGCCCTCCGTGCTGCCCGATTTGCTCGCGGGTGGTGGCCGAGTCGGAGGACGCCCGCCCTACCCCCATTTTGCAGCCGTCGGGAGCGTAGATGTTGATGATGTCACCCTCTTCCCACTCCCCTTCAACCGACGAGATTCCGACGGGAAGGAGGCTGACGGCCTTGTCACTGCGCAACATTCTGGCGGCATCCTCTTTGACCGTCACCCGGCCTTTGGCGAAGCTGACGCTGTGGGCAATCCAGCGCTTGATGTTGCTGACTGGGTTCTCGCGGGGATCGAACTCGGTATGTGGCGTGTCGGAGGGGCGCTCTATCAGGTCGCAGAGCACGTTGGGCCTTCTGCCGTTGGCGATTATGACCTTCACGCCCTCCTCAGAAAGTTTGCGGGCGATGCCGTATTTTGTCCCCATCCCTCCGCGGCCGAAACCGCTCTTGGTTGTGACGATATGCTCCGATAGGTCCTCCCCCAGCCCGACGTACGGAATCAGAGTGGAGCCGGGAGCGTCCGGCGCGCCGGTATAAATGCCGTCGATGTTAGAGAGGATTACCAGGGTGTCGGCATCCATCATCGCAGCAATCAGCCCCGAGAGCTCGTCGTTGTCGGTGAACATCAATTCGGTCATGGAGGCCGTGTCGTTTTCGTTGACAATCGGAACGACCCCGTTTCCGAGCATCACCTCCATGCAGGAGCGCTGGTTGAGATAGGCGAGACGGGAACCGAAATTCTCTTTTTGGGTCAGCACCTGCCCGACGGTAATGCCGTGGCCACCGAACAGGGAGAGGTATGTCGTCATCAGCTTGATCTGCCCGACGGCGGAGAATAACTGGCGCTCCCCGACGGAGTCAAGTTTGCGGGAGGGGCGCACCATCGAGCGCCCGCAGGCGACGGCACCGGAGGAGACGAGAATCACCTGGTGGCCCTTGCGGCGAAGCTCCGCGACCTGGTCCACAATGCCGGACATAACGGTAATATCGGGGGAGCCGTCGCCACGGGTCAGCACGTTGCTACCTGCCTTGACAACTATTCTAAGTTTCTTCTTCATGGATTCTTGCGGCAATTACTTCAAGCCGGCCTTTAGACCTCTGACGACGGCGGCGGAGAATCCGGCACGCTCCATCTCGTTGAGTCCCTTGATAGTCAGGCCGCCGGGGGTCGTGACCTTGTCAATCTCGCTTTCCGCATGCGCGCCGTTTTCGAGAAGCGAGGCGGCGCCTTTGACTGTCTGAGCCACTATTTCCTGTGCCACATCGGCTCGGAATCCGAGTTCTACCCCGCCCTCTACGGCCGCGCGGATATAGCGCAACGCGTATGCGATTCCGCAGGATGCCAGGGTCGTGCCCGAGGCGAGCAAGCGCTCTTCGACAACAAGTGTTGTCCCGACGCGGTCGAAAGTGTCGGTAATCAGTTTCAGGGCATCACCCATCGCGTTTACAGGGGAAACGAACGTCATAGACTGCATAGTGGCGGCGGCGGTATTGGGAATCACGAGCGCCGTCTGCGGCATGTCGAAGCCGGTGTCAAGCCACCCGATTATCTGCTCGGAAGAGATTCCGGCGGCAATCACGGCAAGCGTCTGGCGGTCGCTGTCAAGGTCAGGCTTGATGCCTGTCAGCACGTCTCCGACGAGCCACGGTTTCACGAATACCATAACAAGATCTGCATCCTTAACCGCAGCGTTATTATCAATTGTCGTCGCGACTCCTTTGGCCGCGACAGCGGCGAGCGCCTTTTCGGAAGGGTCGGCGACCACCAGGTCCGACGCGGAAAAACCGCTCTTTAAAAGTCCCGTAATCACGGCGCCGCCCATGGCGCCCGCTCCTATGACAGAAATCTTCATGATTGACGTATTATAAGTTTATTTGCAAATATAGCGAGAATATCGGGATAATCCCGCAAACCTCCCCCATATTTTTTAATAAATGACAGTAATGCTAATTTGTTCGTATCATCTGTCTCAAGATGTTTGTAAAAAATAAGCGGCGTATAACTTGTACCGTCGCTTAATTTTTAATCTTCATAATTTGTGTATGCGGGTTATTGCAAATCGTTGTTTGAATAACGGACAGCCAGACCGATAGCCTTTCCCAAGAGCGGGGGGACGGCATTTCCAATTTGCACAAGCTGCTTATTCTTAGGCCCTTCAAAGATAAAATCGTCAGGGAAGGACTGCAGACGAGCCATTTCGCGCGCCGTTAACACACGAGGCAATCTGGGATGGATATTCACTCCGCCATGGTTTTCTTTAATCGTACAAGATGCCTCGTCCCATGGACATTTTTTCCATGCGTCGGAATAACCTTTGTACAGGCTTTGTCCTTCCGGCAAGTCGAGCATGCGTTGCGCCATATCAGGACGATGTTTTGTAGGCACATGGTTGAAGGCCTTATTTTCCGGCATCTCCATCAGGTCGGCGATAGCCGCTCCAGTCGTGATATATTGCGATGGTTTCAGAATTGGTTGCGGATGATAGTTCCTGACCCCTTTACGGTTGCCAATGAATATCACGCGTTCTCGCTTTTGCGGTGTGTAATAGTCGGCAGCGCAGAGGGTCATTACGTTCATTTCGTAGCCTATAGCACGAAAATCATCAATAATTTTCTTTTCCACGAGGCCATTGAGCATGCTACGCAATCCTTTAACGTTTTCGCAGATTACGAAATCCGGCTGGAGATGCTTGACAATCTCGATAAGTTCAAGGTAGAGTGAATTGCGCGGATCGTCGACAATTCTATTGCCCGCCATACTAAATCCCTGACAGGGAAATCCGCCGGCGACAATGTCGAGGTGCCTCCCGTTCAACCGCTGTTTTACAGTTTCGTAGAAGAGCGCCTTTATTTCAGGTGATTTTATGTCACCGTTGACAAACGGATGGTCGAAATTCCTATTGTAGGTCATACAGGCCTCCTTGAACCAATCAAGCCCGCATATGCCCTCGAGCCCTGACATTTCAAGGCCTTTTGACAGACCACCCGCGCCACAAAACAGGTCTACGAAAGTCATATTCGAGGGGGTAGGATGTCTCCAGTAAGGAGCGATATCGACAAGGTTAGGAGGAGTAGGTCGATATGTGTCAGAAACATTATCAAGTGCCTCTCCGAAAAGATTATAGTTTACTGTTTTTGACGGTTCTTTTGCCTTGGCGGTATTTTGACTTACAAACTGGTCGAATGCGCTTTGCGAAATGCGGTACAGATTACTAACGCGGATTGCTTTAAGTTCGCCTGAAGCGACCAGTCGCCTTACGGATTTCACCGAAACACTCAAAATCTCAGCGACTTCGTCAATAGAATAGTATTCTTTTTGCGCCATATTTACCTCTTTTAACGTTTTATGAGGATATTTGTCCTCATAAGTACAAAGTTGGCGCAAAGGTAGCAATAAAATTTCAATGGGCAATCCTCAACAATTACTTCGCCGTATTCTTAAATACGAACACATACTCATGCTTGAAGAGAAAATAATCACTTTTAAGTGCCTTATATCTCCACAGGTTTTCTATTCCGAGTTTAGCTCTTGTTCCGACAATGTCTTTAATCACAATGCCTTTTAATTTGGAATGAAAGTGCTTCTTTATGGCGTACATCAAATAAAAACCAAGCGGAACCACTTCGCTGTTTTTGTACATATCGCCAACAACAATGGCAAAATGGCGATTGGCTTTTAAGAATTTCAAAGCATTGGCCATCGCAATTACAAACCTATTTAAAAACACATCCAGGCTCTCGATGTTAGATAGGTCTCTTTCGTCATTAGTAAATTTCACTATATCCCAATATGGAGGATGCACTATCAGAAAATCACATTTCTTCTTCCCGATAATCTGCATATCAGAAGTTAGAAGAGCAGAGACCTGCTCTTCATTGGTGACATCGCAATTATGTATGAAATACCGAATCGGGCAATCATCACCCATTTTAGAGCGGACATAGTCGATGATTTCCCGGTTTATATCAAATCCGATATAATTCCGGTTTAGGTTTTCACATTCAAACAGCGTGGTTCCACTTCCCATAAAAAGATCAAGCACCGTCTCGCCTTCCACAGTGTACCGGCGAATAAGGTTGTCTGGAATTTGCGGTGCGAAATTTCCGTGGTAATTGTTTTCTCGTTTTCCACCTTTCGCTCTCGGGCCAATAAGCCAAAGGCTGTCAACGTTAATATCAAGTTCTTTCCAGTGTGCTTTGTCGAATTTCATTATACTCGGGAAGTATGGCTATTAATGCGTCTCGATTATTCCAGGACTGTTAAATGTTCGTTGAGTTTTTGACGCCAAACAGCGCCATCAAACCATCCGCAACCTTCGCAAGAGCCCTTGTATTCCCGATTGCCGTCGTACCAGAATTCTATTCCGAACAACGGCAACCTTTCATTGCGCAGTTTGCAATGCCCGCACGCACGATCTTTAAGCAAATTGTGCTCTCTTGTGAGGAGTTGGAAATGTTCTTTGATTTGCTGATCGCTGAGGGCAGTAGCGTCAATGTCCCCTTCTAAACGCGTCCAAGGAATCTTATGGTCAATTTCAGGGGTAGAAGAAATCGAAGCGCCCGTGAACGCATCGCGATTGTCAAAAATCGCAAGGATTCTTTTTCTGGTTTTCTCATCAATGATGAGCCTGTCATGCCGGGTTAAAGTCGGAGTAGCCTTTAACAACTTGTAGTGCGTGGTCTTCTGTCCGCAATGGGGACAATCCATTTGCATAGCCCATCGGCCTTTAACTGGTTCTTCAAACTCGTATCCGCGCTTTTTTATTTCACGGAAAATCGCAGCCGGCTGGTTACTGCCAGTCGTATGCAAGGAACAGGTCCATTTACCTAAATTCGCTTTGCACGCATTTAAAAAATCATCTGCCTTACTCATTTTCAAAAAGCGTTCTTATATCAACCTTCAGTCCTTTTGCTATTTTGTAAACGTTGCTCAACGTAATGCTTCTCTCTGCACTTTCCACCATACCTATATAGGTACGATAGAATCCACATCGTTGCGCGAGTTCATCTTGGGAGATATTCTGACTCTGGCGAAGCTGCCGGACCCGCAGCCCAAAAACTCTTATGTTGGGGTCTTTCTGATTCAAAATTATAGAACTAATTTATTTTACAAAGATACAACACCTACAAGTCGTGGTCAACGCACAAGTAGTGGCATTCGTGGGGTTGGGGGGCAGCCTGAATGTTTGTCGGGTTTGTTTTCGGCCGATGCGTATGAGATTTAGCGCGATAGTGCGATAAAATGGAGGATGTGGAGGACGGATTGCGAGATTTTTATTAATTTTGTAAGAGGAAACATAGCCGCAAGAATGATTTTAGCTGACTGATTTATGAGATTTGCCGATGTGATAGCGCATGAAGGGGTCAAGGAGCGGCTCCGGGCGCTGGTCGATAACGGGAGGCTGCCGCACGCGCTTCTGCTCGAGGGGCCGGCGGGAGTCGGTAAGTTCGCCATGGCCCGCGCCCTTGCCCAATATATCCACTGCGAGAACCGCCATAACGGGGACTCCTGCGGTGTGTGCCCGGCGTGCGTCCAACATTCGACGTTCAACCATGTCGACCTGATATATTCGTTTCCGGTGCTGAAAAACGGGAAGTCGCAGGCTGTGTCGGGCGACTATATCGGGGAGTTCCGTGAGTTCATCACGCTTTCGCCGTTCATGGACCCGGAGGAATGGCAGAAGTCGCTCGGCAACGTCAACGGACAGCCCCAGATGTATGTCGAGGAGAGCCAGGACATACTCCGCAAGCTGGCTTTCACGGCGAGGGCATCGAATACCAAGATTGTGCTGATGTGGCTGCCGGAGAAGATGAACGTGCAGTGCGCCAACAAGATGCTCAAGCTCATCGAGGAGCCCCTTCCCGGCACATCGCTGATATTCGTCAGCGAAAATCCGAGGGAGATTCTGCCGACGATTTATTCCCGGTTGCAGCGCGTAGAGATGCGGCGCCTCGGGGACGACATCGTCGCGCGCCATCTCGTAGATATGCTCGGGATGCCGGAGGCTGACGCCCGGTCGGTAGCGCACGTCGCGCAGGGGAGCATACTCTCGGCTGAGAAGGAGGCGAGGATGAGCAAGGAGACCGAGCAGTTCCTGGAATTTTTCACCCGTCTGATGCGCCTGGCCTACCAGCGCAAGATCGGGTTGCTGAAAATATGGGCCAACGAGGTCGCAGGGCTTGGCCGCGAGCAGGAAGGGAGGTTTCTCGAATACTGCCAGCGGCTTGTCAGAGAGAATTTCATCTTCAACCTTCGGATGCCGCAACTGAACTATCTAAACCAGGCCGAAGCTCAGTTCTCGTCGCGCTTCTCTCCGTTTATCAACGAGAGGAACGCGGAGAAGATCATGGCGCAGTTCAACCTCGCGCAGACCGATATCGCTGCCAACGGGAACGCCAAGATTATCTTCTTCGACCTGGCTGTGAAAATGATTCTCCTCCTCAAACAGTGATATGACGCACGACAGACCGAACAGCGCCCGGGGGAACTCGCCGCTTCCCGAACCGTTTCTGAAATCCATCGCGAGAGTTTACGCCGAGGAACCGCAGGAACGGCTTATCGACTACTGCTTCGTTTTTCCTAACAAGCGTTCAGCGACGTTCTTCTCGCACTATATGGCCGGCTTTCAGCGGAAGCACTCCCCTACTTCAATCCAGCCGGAAACCACAACCATATCGGAATTTGTGGACGGGCTCACCCCCGGCATACCAGCCGAACGCCTTGAGCAGATTCTGCTGCTTTACCGGGCGTACAGCCGGGTGCTTGTCAGCCGTTCGGAATCGCTCCCCGGAGGCGCACCCGCCGAAGAGATAGCGTCGGAAATCGACATCAACCGGTTTGTCTACTGGGCCGACGTGCTCCTCTCGGACTTCAGCGACGTCGACATGTATCTCACCGACCCGAAGGAGATATTCCGAAACGTAGAGCTGCTGAAAGAAATATCTGCGAACTATCTCCAGCCTGAGGACTGGAAAGCGGCCGAGCGCTTCCTGAACCTCGACAAATCGTCGCAGCGCCATGTCGCGGAGTTCTGGAACCACATAATCCATAACGGAGCCGAAGGCACGCGGTCGAAGGCGGTCAGCGGGTTCGTGCGCATATGGCAGGTAATGGACGAGGTCTACCGGGAGTTTCATAAGGAGCTTGCCGCACGGGGACTGCGCACGACTTCCATGGCGTATATTTCCGCGATAGAGTATCTTGAGAATATCAGTCCGGCCGACCTGCCCCACACAAGATACATATTCGTGGGCTTCACGATGCTTTCCAAGGCGGAAGAGCGGATTTTCCGACTTCTCCGCGACATGACAGGCGCGGAAGGGGAACCGATGGCGGACTTCTACTGGGACATAGCCTCCCCGGTTTTCCGCGACCGGGACAATTCTGCGGCGGGATTCATGAGCCGATACGCGAGAGAGTTCCCGTCGCGCTATGAGTGCGTCGAGCGACTGGAGCGCTTCCCGGAAATCCACATAATCGGCGTTCCCTCCCGCGCCGCGCAGGCCCAGATTGTAGGGCAGCTTGTCGCCGCGGAGCATCCGCTCGATATCGAGGAGGATACGATACACGCGGCCGAGGCGCTGCGCCATACCGCGGTCATACTACCAGACGAGAAACTGATGCTGCCGGTTGTCTCGGCGATACCCGAGCAAATCAAGCCGCTGAATATCACGATGGGGTACCTGTTGCGGTATTCTCCCGTGTGGGGGCTGACGCGCGCCATCGTCAGCCTGCAGCTCAGGGGGCGCAAGGACCGCGACGGCTACGCGTTTTTCAACGAGGACGTAAGGCGCATCCTGTCCCATCCCGTGCTGCGCGACAGCATGGGAGAGGTATGCACACTGGCAATGCGCTGGATCAACGAGTCACACCTCATAATGATTCGGGCTTCGCTGTTTTCCCAGCCGGAGTTCGCGGCCCTTCTGCCGATATTCACCCCCGTGCCTCCGAGCGTTCCGACCGAAGCCGTTTTTTCTTACCTGCGTCAGTTGCTGTCGTGGCTTGACTCGCTTATCCGATTGAAAGTCGAGGAGCCGGAGGAGACAGAGAACGCCGAAGAAACCACCGAATACGACGAGGATGGCGAGCCGGTCGGGGCAAAAGCTACCGGGAGCGTCAACCGCCTTGTCGACAGGGTATTGCTGCGGCGTTACGCCGAGGCAGCCGACGAGCTGCAAGGGATGCTTTCCGAATATATAGACACCCAGCGGCAACCGCTGACAGCCTCAACCGTGTTCTCCCTTATAGAGCGCCTCGTATCGGGCGAAACGGTAAATTTCGAGGGGAGGCCGCTGAGGGGCTTGCAGGTAATGGGGGTGCTCGAAGCGCGCTCCCTGGATTTCCGAACGCTAATCCTGCCGTCGATGAACGAGAAGATATTCCCGCGCACGCGGTTCCAGCCCTCCTTCATCCCGGAGCAGCTCCGCCGGTCGTACGGTCTATCCACCATCGAGCACCAGGAGGGGATTTTCGCCTACTATTTTTACCGTATGATTTCGCGGGCTGGGAAAGTATTCCTACTGTACGATACTCGTCCCGGAAGCCGCGGAGGGGGGCAGATGTCGCGTTACCTCCACCAACTACAACGAATATACCGCCCCGCAGGACTTACCCGCGAGCTGATTCCCTTCAACATCCCCTCGCCGGACGACGCGCTCCTGATCCAGCGAAAGACGCCGGAAATAATGGAGAAGCTGGAGCGGTTCCGCTCGAATGAGAATCCGCTCTATCTCTCCCCGTCGTCGGTCAACACATATATCGACTGCCCGATGAAGTTCTATCTCGCTTATATCGCTGACTACAAGGAGGAACGGGAAGTGCTCGACTGGCTCGACGAGGGCACATACGGCACAATCGTCCACGAGGCGATTCAGAAGATATACGACCAACGGCTGGCGCACCCCGGCGGAGAACATGTCGACGAGGGGGCGCTGGACGCGATGAGCGGCGATGCTGCTGCAATAAGCCGCGAGGTGACCAGGGCCATAAACAAGTATTACCATCTTCTCGGCAACGACAACGATACCCCCCTCCCGCCAAGCAGCGCCATGATGGGAAGGATGATCGGACGCCAGATTTCCGACCTGTTCCGGCTCGAGAAGGGGTTCGGCCCGTTTACCTATATCGGGGGCGAAATCCCTTACCAAAGCCATCTCGAATTCGAGGGGCTGCCGGAGTCAGAGGAGCGGGACGCCCCGCGGCGACGCTTCGCAGTAAACATGAAATGCAAGATTGACCGCGTCGACCGCCTCGACAACGGGGGACTTTTGCGAATAGTCGATTACAAGACCGGAGGGGACGATACGGGGATAACCTCGGTTGACGAGATTTTCGACCAGCCGAAATCCCCGCAGGCAACCCGCAAAAAGGCGATTCTGCAACTTATGATATACTGCCAGGCGTATGCCGACTTGCAGAAAAACGACGAGCCGATGCAGCCGATGATTTACCAGATCCGCAAACTCCTGGAATCGGGGCTGAAGCCAGTCACCACGTCAAACCGCTCCGGCACAGGGCACAAGCGGGAAGAATTGGGCGATTACCACGATATTGTAGAGGAGGTAAACGACCGGTTGATTGACGTTTTCGAGGAACTTTTCGACCCATCGGAACCGTTCCGCTGCACCGAGAAGGAAGAGTGTATGTACTGCAAATTCACCTCCGTCTGCCGGAAGATGGAAAAAGACCTCGGATAATGGCCGGAGTGTACATACATATCCCGTTCTGTCACGGCAAATGCGACTATTGCGATTTCTATTCGCTCGGAGCGCCTGTAAAAGAGCTTATGCGCCGCTACGCGGCCGCACTGACCGCCGAATGGCGTATGAGGCAGAGAGAGTTAGAGGCGGAGAAGGTTTCCACTGTTTATATCGGGGGCGGAACCCCCTCGGCCCTTCCCTACCCCCTTTTGCGACAGATCATAGAGAGTATTGCCGATGGGGGGATAGACGTAATCGCCCTCGACGAGTTCACCATAGAAGCGAATCCAGAGGATTTGACGGAAGAGTGGATACGGCAGGTTGCCTCGCTCGGCATCAACAGAATCAGTATGGGAGTCCAGTCGTTTGATGACGCGGAACTCGCGAGCGTCAGACGGCACCATACGGCCCAAAGGGCGAAAGAAGCACTTTCAATCCTGGCGGAATCGGGAATGAATTACAGCGCGGACCTCATATACGGCCTTCCGTCGCAATCCTTAGAGGGATGGGAAAAGAATATCGATACGCTATTAGCGTTCAATCCGCCGCATTTCTCCGCCTATCTGCTCTCCTATGAGCCGGGGACCCCGCTCCACGGGCGGTTGCAACGGGGAGAGGTCGAGGAGGCTTCGGAGGAATTGGCAGAGAGCATGTACGCCGCGCTATGCCGCAAAAGCGCCGAGGCCGGGTACCGGCATTACGAGATTTCGGCCTTTGCCCACCCCGGGGCAGAGGCGAAACATAACAGTTCATATTGGAATTTCACACCGTATCTCGGACTGGGATGCGCCGCGCATAGTTTCTCCCCCCGGGGAATCCGCAGTTTCAATCCGCCGAATATCCTTGCCTATCTCGACAGAGTCGAAAATGGGGGAACGGCGTTCGAGGTTGACGAGGAGACAGAAACCGACCGCCTGAACGACTACATCATAACCTCTTTGCGAACCGACAACGGGCTAAGTTTCGATTTCCTCCGCAGTCGTTGGGGGGAAGGCGCATATGGCCGATTAATGAAAAACGCCGGGCAGTTCATCGAATCCGGCAAGATTGAAACAACGGATGTCGGTATCAGGATTCCCGAAAAGGAGTGGCTGACGGCGGACGCGATTTTGAGAGAACTTATTTTTGAATAGTATGGATATTAAGTCATTATACATACAGCGGTTCAGCCGTGAACCCAAGGAAATCACCCGGCTGCCGGGCGCAGGGTCAAGCCGGCGTTACTACCGCATAGTCAACCCTGACGGGAGTACGCTTATCGGGACCGAGGGGGACAGCCTCGTTGAAAACGGCACATTCCTGAAAACCGGAAAGGCTTTGAGGGACAATGGGATGCCAGTTCCCGAAATTATCGCGGCAGCTCCGGATTACAGTTGCTACATCCAGGAAGATCTCGGCGACACGGCGTTGTTCGACGCGATAGCCGAGGGGCGCGCTTCGGGAAATTTCTCCGAGGCGGAGAAATCGTTGCTGAAGGATGCCGTAAGGATGCTTTGCACAGTTCAAATCGAAGGGGGAAGCGGTTTTGACTATTCACTCTGTCACCCCTACGAGCAGATGGACCGGCGGATGGTCTGCTGGGATCTCAATTATTTCAAATACAGCTTCCTGAAGCCTGCGTTGGGCGAAGTGGACGACGCGGCGCTCCAGCAGGAGTTCGACGCGCTGCAGGACAGGCTGTTGGAAGGGATGACGCAGTGGGACACCCTCATGATCCGTGACTTTCAGAGCCGCAACATAATGGTTACCCCGCAGGGGCTGAGACTTATAGATTTCCAGGGGTGCAGACGGGGTCCCCTCGCCTATGACCTGGTATCTCTTCTGTGGCAGGCAAAGGCCAATCTTCCCCAGGGTCTGCGCGACGAGTTGACCGACTATTACATCGCAGAGGCCAACCGGCTCGGAGCCGGGCTGGAATCGGAGAAATTCCGCGGGGATGTAACCGTTTTCGCTCTGTTCCGGATAATGCAGACCCTCGGCGCTTACGGTTTCCGCGGACTCGTGCAGGGGAAGCAGCACTTTATCGAGAGCATCCCGGCGGGAGTAGGCAATCTCAGAGCCGCGGTTGAACCGCTCCGGGATCAGTTCCCATATCTGCGTTCGCTTGCGACCCAACTGGCCGACAAGTTCAAACCTCGGGTTGCGGAGCCGGGCCTGACGGTTACAGTCGGCAGCTTCTCATACAAGAAAGGTTATCCGGCGGATCCTTCGGGAAACGGCGGCGGCTTCATATTTGACTGCCGGGCAATCCACAATCCCGGTCGATACGAGCAGTACAAGCGACTGACAGGCCGCGACAAAGCCGTAAGGGACTTCCTCGAAGATGACGGGGAGGTACTGGTGTTTCTCTCAAACGCTGAGGCTATGGTCGGGGCATCGGTTGAAAAGTACCTGAAACGCGGATTCAGCTCGCTCGCGGTATGGTTCGGCTGTACGGGGGGCCAGCATCGGTCGGTGTACTGCGCGGAAACAATGGGACGCTATCTAAACGAGCGTTACGGCGTAAGAGTACGCCTCATACACCGCGAGCAGATTATCGAAGAAACGCTTGCCGCGAGAAATATATGACAAGAAACATATGAAAGGAATGATATTCGCAGCGGGGGTAGGTTCCCGTCTGCGCCCCTTTACCGACGAGCATCCGAAGGCACTCGCCCCCGTAGGAGGGAAGCCTATGCTTCGCCGAGTGATAGAAAAAATGAGAGCGGCCGGAATCGGGCGGATTGTGGTGAACGTCCATCACTTTCCAGGGCAAATCCGCTCTTACCTGGAGGAGAATGACAATTTCGGCGCTGAAATAATGATTTCCGACGAGAGCGACACACTGCTCGACACCGGTGGAGGTTTGCTGAAAGCGGCCCGGTATTTCGGCGGAGAGGAGCCGATTCTCGTCCATAACGCGGATATACTGACCGACTTCGAGATAATCGCGATGTCGGCCCGGCATGCCGAGTGCACTCCGTTGGCCACGCTGCTTGCCTTCCCGCGGGAATCTTCGCGGCAACTCTATTTCGATACCGAAGGAAACCTGCGGGGATGGCAGAATCTGAAAAGCGGCGAGCTTAAGCCGGCCGGATTCAATCCTGACCTTCAGGGCCTTACCCCGCTCGCTTTCGGCGGAGTCCACATTGTCAGTCCGGCGATATTCCCCCTGCTTGAAGAGTACGCGGAAAGGAACGGGGAGGTCTTTTCAATTACTCCTTTCTATCTCGAAATCGCTGAGGGAGCAAAAATCAAGGCCTTTTCTCCGGCCTCGCCGTTCCTCTGGCATGACATAGGCTCGCCGGAAAAGCTCGCCTCCGCCGAAAAGGCGTTGATAACTTTTTGAAAACCCATGAGGACGGAATTTGGCAACCATCACCTTATAATGTAACTTCGCGTCAAAGAACAGCCATATGCCCAACGACAATTATAACAACCAGCGACGTTTCAGCCCAAAGGAACAGCAACAGAAACTGCTCGATTCGGAAGGACGCATCGCGCCGCGCGACATAGAGGTAGAGGAGGCCGTGCTCGGCGCCCTGATGCTCGAAAAGGACGCATACACCACCGTCTGCGACCTGCTGCGTCCGGAATGTTTCTACGAGCCGGCCCACCAAAAAATCTTTACCGCCGTGCAGCAGCTCGGCGCGTCGCAGCAGCCTATCGACATGCTGACGGTAACGGAGAAGCTCCGGGCCAACGGCGACCTCGAGGCGGTGGGGGGGCCTGTGAGGATTTCGGAACTGACTTCCCGCGTCATGTCGGGAGCGCACGTTGATTTCCATGCCCGCATCGTAGCGCAGAAATTCCTCGCCCGCGAGCTGATTTCCTTCGCGTCGCAGATTGAGTCGAAGGCGTATGACTCGGCCAACGATGTCGACGACCTGATGCAGGAGGCGGAGGGTCGCCTGTTCGAGATTTCGCAGCGCAACGTGAAGAAGGATGTCACCGCGATCGACCCCGTCATCAACCAGGCGCTCGCCCAGATCGAGGCCGCGATGAACCGCGCCTCCGGCCTCAGCGGCCTGGAGACCGGGTTCCACGAGCTTGACAAACTGACTTCCGGCTGGCAGAACTCCGACCTTATCATTATCGCCGCCCGTCCGGCCATGGGTAAGACCGCGTTCGTGCTCTCGATGGCGAAGAACATGGCTGTCAACCTCAATACACCGGTGGCGATTTTCTCGCTCGAAATGAGCAACCTCCAGCTTGTCAACCGTCTGATAAGCAACGTCTGCGAGCTTCCGGGCGAAATAATCAAGAGCGGCAAGCTCTCGCCAGGCGACTGGGACAAGCTGATGGCGGGAGTGAAGAACCTCTACGGCGCTCCGCTCTATATCGACGACACCCCTTCGCTGTCGATTTTCGAGCTGCGCACGAAAGCGCGCCGCCTGGTGAGGGAGCACGACGTGAAGATTCTGATTATCGACTACCTGCAGCTTATGAACGCTTCAGGCATGAAGTTCGGAAGCCGCGAGCAGGAGGTGTCGATGATTTCGCGCTCGCTGAAACAGCTTGCGAAAGAGCTGAACATACCTATAATCGCCCTTTCGCAGCTTAACCGCTCGGTCGAGAACCGAGGCGACGGCCAAAGCAAGCGCCCGCAGCTTAGCGACCTCCGTGAATCCGGCGCGATCGAGCAGGACGCGGACATAGTATGTTTCATCCACCGCCCGGAATATTATCTCCACAGCGGGGAGGACGCGGAAGGGCGCGACATCCGCGGCCTCGCGCAGTTTATCGTGGCAAAGCACCGTTCGGGTAAGGTAGACGACGTTGACATGCGGTTTGTCAGCCAGTTTGCCCGTTTCCAGAACTGGGATGAGAACCGTATCGCGACCCAGGAGGTCGTCGGGTCGAAACTCAACGGAGGCGGGAGCGTCGGAGGCGCCGGGGACCCGTTCAACGCGGCGGCCCCGGGTGGCGGAACCGCCGACATTTCTTCCGACGGTTCCGGGGGTGTACCATTCTGAACCGGCATCCGGTTCAGAACGTTGCCGAGAGGCGGAAACCGAATGCCTTCGACTCCCCCGGCAGAGGCGCCGGGATAAGGAGCGGTTCGGACGCGAAACACCCCGGACCGATGTTGCGGCATTTCCCCGGATTGAAATATCCCATCACCTCGTTCAAGGGGTCGAGGAAGAAAGCCACTATATGGCCGAGCACGGGTGAACCGAGCAACTCGTAATCGTTGTCGACGATAAACCGCTTCGCGCGGTAGCAACCTTCTCCGAGCAGCGAGCCGATAATCGGGGTTACGAAAAGGTCTTGATACGACGGGCGTTCCATGCACGCCTCGATTCCGAACTCCCATCCGACGGTAGAGATTATGGCGCTGTAAAGCATCGACTGCCAGAAATTGAAGCCGCAGGTGCGCGCCCCCATAAAGTAGGCAGCTCCGGCGTAGGGATGGAGTACGTAGTTGAAAATCGGGTTGTCGTGGTCCCATTCCGGTCCGCGCTTGAATACATTCCGATACCAGCGCTTATAGAAAGGCACGCGGCGCAGGGAGGCCCTGTTCCAGGTAGTAGCGTCCTCGGGGAGCAGTTCGAGCACGAAGAGGGTTCCGATAAAGGCTCCCGACAGCACGGCGGTGTTAATCCACATTCCGTGCCAATACGGCTCGGAGCGCGTCCATGACGCGGGAAGGTTGTAAAGCGACCGAGGCCTGTCGGGTATCATAGCGATCGTATCGGCCCAAAGCCGTTGCGGAGCGCCAACCGAATCGGGAGGAGCTTCCGGGGGGCCAATCGGCTCAGCCATTTCAACCTCGGTTATCTCGGATATTTCCTCGTCGGCATTTCCGCATGTTTCAGGGCTTTGAACCAACAGTTTGCTATGCGTAGGCTGAGGCACCGAATCCGACTTTTCGGCGGCAACACACGGAAGCGCGATCAGAGTGAGCACAAGAGAGAGGAGGAACATCAGCATCGCGTATTTCCACCGTAAGCTTCTGCGAATTTTTGAATTGAATTTCATCGTCCCTCGATGTTAAGCAAAGTATAAATAATCATTAATCCCTCAAAAGACCTTTACGAATCCCAGAAACATCAAATCGGATTGTTTCGCGTGGTCTTGATTTATCCATATAACAATGAGACGGGTCAGTTGGCTGATTTTTTAATATATTTTCATAAATTCGCGGAGTGAATGTAGCCCTTTTCATAAGCAGAAAGCTCCGTCTGACGCCCGGCGAGGGGCGCCGCTCGTCGACCAATGTCGTTATAGCGGTCGCCGGAATAGCGTGTGCCGTAGCGGTTATGCTGCTGTCGGTCGGAATCGTGCTTGGCTTCAAGAATGCCATCCGCCAAAAAGTGTCCGGCTTCGAGGCGGCAATCAGCATCGAGCCGGCGAGGAACGTCAGCGGCGACGCAATGCTGCCGGTATCGTTGACACCGACTATACGGGCGGCAATCGCGGAAGCCGCCCCTGAAGCGAGGGCGTATCCCGCGATCCGGCACGCCGGAATACTGAAAACTGACACTGATTTTTCGGGAGTAATGGCCCGCTCACTCCCTTATGACGGTGACGAACTCCGGTTTGTATCAGAAATGCTTGCCGGGGGAGAGCTTCCATCAGACAGCGCAAGGCAAATCCTTATTTCAGAACCACAGGCAAAGCGTCTCAAACTCGAGGTCGGCGACAAAATATACTCATATTTCTTTGTCAACGGGGCATTGAAAGCCCGACGCTATACTATAAGCGGACTTTTCCGAAGCAATTTCGGAGACTATGACAACCTCGCGGCTTATCTCCCCCTGTCAGAATTACAAGGAATCTGCGGACTTGGCGACGGCGAAGGGCTGCGCCTTGAATTATCGGGAATCGAAGAGGATGAAATCAGTCCTGCATCCGAGAGACTGCAACAAGAACTTAACAGAGCCTACGCGTTCGGAGAGCAACCGGAGCCGATGGTCGTAGACACTCGATTGCGGTCAGGGGCGATGTATTACAACTGGCTCGGACTGCTTGACACAAACGTCGTAGTCATACTGATACTGATGGGGTGTGTGAGCGGCTTCACGCTGATTTCCAGCGTTTTCATCCTGATACTCGAACAGGTGCGCATGATCGGGCAGTTAAAAAGCCTCGGAGCGGATAACAGATTGATACGCAGGATATTCGTTCTGTTGGGAGGGCGCATAGTGCTTATAGGGCTTCTTATAGGGAACCTCTTAGCGCTGGGATTGCTGCTTACGCAGCAGGCGTGGCATTACATTCCGCTCGACCCGGAAGCGTATTACCTCAGCTATGTGCCGGTTGAAATCAACTGGCCGCAAGTCGCGCTTGTCGACGCGGGCGTAGTTGCCTTATCGGCGTTATTGATGCTGATACCGGCCTCCACGGTTGCGAGAATCTCTCCGGCGAAAACCATGCGCTTTGAATGATTGTTTAATAAAGGTGAAAAGATAGCGGGCTTCCCTGAAAAGCTCGCCTAATTTCGGAAATAATTTGTAACTTCGCAACTTAATATTACCGTCCCAAGATGGGCGCAGAACGTTTCAACGTATTCATTACCATAAGCATTTGAACATAATCCGCATATGACAGAAACAATGACTTCTCAGACCCGGCCGGTCGGCCAGCTCTCTTTCGATGAACTCGTAATCGACGCTATCCAGGACCGCAAGGGAAAAGAAATCACGATAATAGACCTCTCTTCAATCGAATCAGCTCCTGCGGGGAAATTCATCCTCTGTCAGGGAACTTCCACCCAGCAGGTAGCCTCCATCGCCGACCACGTACGCGACTCGCTGCTTGAAAAAGGGGGAATCAAGCCGTATAACTACGACGGCTACCGAAGCGCGCAGTGGATTGTGATTGACTACGGGGACACTCTCGTCCACGTGTTTACCCGCGAGGCTCGCACGCTTTACAATCTTGAAGAGCTCTGGAGCGACGCGGCAATCTCAAACATCCCCGACCTCGACTGACGACCGGCCATAACAAGCCAATAAACAATATCAAGACAACCTCATGGCTGACAAAAAGCAATCAAATAACGGCAACCCCGTCGGCAAGAAGAAAACGCCGCAAATCCGGTTCAGCATGTTCTGGATGTATGCCATAATCCTGATTTTCCTTTTCGGAGCGTATTATCTCGACGATAACTCCGTGAAAAAGCAGGTGAAATACTCCGAATTTGAGACATACCTGACGGATTCCGTAATATCGAAAAACCACGGAATCACAGAAATCATCGTCGACAAGCGCAAAGGTGTCGCGACCGCCGTACTGTCGGACTCGCTCGCGAAGAAGGTTTTCCACGAGAGCCAGTACAACGAGGGGGGCGAAGCGTGCATAACGACGCAGATTCCCGAACTCGGCGACTTCTCCCGCAAGATTGACGCGCTCAGGCAGGAAGGGATATATACCGGCCCTGTAGATTACGAGGAGGGGACGGACCTCTCGGCGATACTCTGGACGTTCGGCCCGGTGCTCCTGCTGGTGGCGTTCTGGTTCTTCATTATGAAGCGTATGAGCGGCCGCGACGGATCGGGGGGCGTCTTTTCAGTGGGCAAATCGAAAGCTCAGATTTTCGACAAAGACGGCCCCGTAAAAGTGACCTTCCAGGATGTGGCCGGTCTCTCTGAGGCCAAGGTCGAGATTGAGGAAATCGTGGAGTTCCTGAAGAACCCGCAGCGATATACCAATCTTGGCGGCAAGATACCCAAGGGAGCACTCCTCGTGGGCCCTCCGGGAACGGGTAAGACGCTGTTAGCCAAAGCAGTCGCCGGGGAGGCAAATGTGCCGTTCTTCTCGATGTCGGGTTCCGATTTCGTGGAGATGTTTGTCGGCGTCGGCGCATCCCGCGTGCGCGACCTCTTCCAAAAAGCGAAGGAGAAAGCTCCGTGTATCGTCTTCATCGACGAGATTGACGCTGTAGGCCGCGCCCGCGGAAAAAACCCGAACATGGGAGCCAACGACGAGCGCGAAAACACCCTTAACCAACTGCTTACCGAGATGGACGGCTTCGGAACTAACAGCGGCGTCATAATCCTCGCCGCGACCAACCGCGCCGACATTCTCGACAAAGCGCTTCTCCGCGCCGGGCGCTTCGACCGCCAGATATATGTCGAGCTCCCCGAGCTGAACGACCGAGTGGCGATTTTCAAAGTCCACCTGAAAAATATCAAGATTGACGACAGCGTCGACATCGACCTGCTCGCTCGCCAGACCCCCGGCTTCTCCGGGGCGGATATCGCAAATGTCTGCAACGAGGCGGCTCTCATCGCCGCACGACGCAACAAGGAGGTGGTACAGAAGCAGGACTTTATCGACGCGGTTGACAGAATCATCGGCGGACTGGAAAAGCGCTCCAAAATTACCACCGAGGAGGAGAAGAGAGCCATCGCGTGCCACGAAGCGGGCCATGCGACCGTAAGCTGGTTCCTCCGTTACGCGAATCCGCTCATCAAAGTGACGATTGTTCCCCGCGGGCGCGCACTCGGAGCCGCCTGGTATCTGCCGGAAGAGCGCCAGATCACACCATCGCAGGCGATTCTCGACGAAATGTGCGCGACGCTCGGGGGCCGGGCCGCTGAAGAACTGTTCCTGGGCCGCATATCGACGGGGGCCGCCAACGACCTTGAGCGGGTTACCAAGCAGGCTTACGCAATGGTGGTGTACTACGGCATGAGCGAGCGTCTTCCCAACCTCTCCTATTATGACTCGACCGGTCAGAATTACGGGTTCTCAAAGCCTTACAGCGACGACCGGGCCAGGATGATTGACGAGGAGGTTTCCCGCATCATCAACGAGCAGTACGAACGCGCAAAGTCAATCCTCCGCGAACACGCCAAGGGGCACAACGAACTTGCCGACGTACTCTATTCCCGCGAGGTAATCTTCACGGAGGATGTCGAGCATATCTTCGGCAAACGGCAGTGGGCATCGCGCACCGACGAGATTCTCGCCGCCCAAAAGGCCGCTGAAAAGAACGGCAAGCAGCTCCCGCCCCCGGTCCCGGTCGATGTCGAAGCCACGGAAGTGAAAGATAACGAAACGTCTGAAAAGAAAGACGTACCGGCCGGCAAGGACTCGGGAAACGACGATAATACAAGCGCTGAATAACCCGAGTGTGCCAAATCAGCCACAACCCTTAGGGATTTCTTAACGCAAAACATATTGCAAACGCCGCGAATATTCCATATATTTGCGGCGTTTTTTATGTATGGCATCACGAATATGCCCGTCGGATGGATGGAGCGGGCGATGCCGACAGTTATTAATCTTGGATATGGAACCAGCTAACGAAGCTAAAACAGCCCGCCGCCCTCGTCGCTCTAAAGCCGATATAGAGGAGGCCATTATGAAGGCGGCTGTATCGCAAATAAAGAAGAAAGGTTTTTCCCTGGCACTCGTCACCGACATCGTGAAGAAGGCCAAGATTGAACCGATTGTGTTTTATAACCGATACAAGAATCTTGACGAGTTTTACGACGAGTTCGTAAAAAAATATGACTACTGGCTCCGCGATTTCGTACGTAACAATATCACGGAACTCGACACCCCCGAAATCTACGGCGACCTTTTGGGAAAGCTGATGGAAACGCTCATTGACGATGCCATCATGGCCGAGATTATACGATGGGAGATTTCCGAAGGGAACCACATAACGGAACGCACGGCGCGGCTGAGGGAACTTCATTCCCAGGATATGCTCGACATGGCGGTCGATATCAAGACTGACGCCGATATTGTCGCCATAAGCGCGCTGCTTGTCGCCGGGATATACTTCCTGGTGCTCCACAAGGACCGGTCCACGTTCGCCGGCATCGACCTAAATACTCCTGAGGGGAAAAGACGCGTGACAGACGCGTGCCACCATGTTGGCGAAATGCTTTTCTGCGAGGGTCCTGTCAAGAAGGAGCGGCAGCGAATCGCTGACAACCTACGCAAACAGGGTGTCTCCGAAGAAATCATCGCGAAAGCTATTGAGGGTTAAACCCCAATACGGCATAGTTTGAATGCATTTTATAGCGCTGTGTCAAAACCTATGGCACAGCGCTTTTCGTACACGGATGGGAGGTCGCTGTCAGATTTCCGCACTATATGCGGGCGGTTTGCTAAAATGTCAGGAAAATTTGCTAATTTTGCTTGTTGAAAGCGATAGGAGACGGTTTCTGTCCGGCCTATCGCGGTAAACTGAATTTTCATCTGATGAGCGTATCCGTAATTCTTAGGTTCGTGATAATCGGACTATTATGGCTGGGAGTTTGCGCAGTCCTGATAACCAGGATGATAGCGCAAGATGCCCCTATTACACTTCTATCACTCTTTCCCATAATAGCTTCCGGAATCATCATTTTCATACCCCTATATAAGAAATATGTCGGCAACAACAAACGAAACGGCGGCAGCGGCAGATAACGCCGTCCGCTATCCCCTGTTGAGCCGGATTGACTCGCCGGCCGACTTGCGCGCTCTCTCGGTCGGGCAACTTCCACAGGTTTGCTCCGACATACGCGAGTTTCTTATCAATTCCCTGTCAAAAAATCCCGGGCATTTCGCCTCCAGCATGGGCGCAGTCGAGCTGACAGTAGCCCTGCATTACGTGTTTAACACGCCCTATGACCGCATAGTATGGGACGTAGGGCATCAGGCCTACGGTCACAAGCTGCTAACCGGGCGCCGCGACCGTTTCCACACGAATAGAAAACTGAACGGCCTGAGCGGTTTCCCGAACCCCGACGAAAGCGAATATGACACCTTCTCCGCCGGTCACGCCTCCAATTCCATATCAGCGGCGCTCGGAATGGCAGTTGCCACCGAGATGAACACCGACGAACCGCGCCGTAACATAGTCGCTGTAATAGGTGACGCGTCAATCGGTGGCGGACTTGCCTTCGAAGGGCTTAACAACGCCGCAAACACCCCTAACAACCTGCTGATTATCCTCAACGACAATGATATGTCGATTGACGACAATGTCGGCTCGCTCCATAAGTATCTCGCCCAGATTACCACTTCGAAGCGCTACAACAATATGCGCTTCAAGCTGTACCGGCTTCTGAAGAAACTGCATCTGGTATCCGACAGGGGCCGGGGCTCTATTCTGCGTTTCAACAATTCGCTGAAAGCGCTCCTCAGCCGCCAGCAGAACATCTTCGAGGGGCTGAATATCCGCTATTTCGGACCAATAGACGGTCACGATGTCGCCAATACCGTAAAGGTGCTTCGCGACATAAAGGATATGACCGGCCCGAAGATTCTCCATGTGAAAACGGTCAAAGGGAAAGGGTTTGAAGCGGCCGAACAGGATCCGACTACCTGGCATGCTCCGGGACGCTTCAATCCCGAGTCAGGCGAACGGCCGGCGGGAGCGCCGGGCCCCCACCCTCCCAAATATCAGGACGTTTTCGGGGAGACCCTGCTCGAACTCGCTAAGGAAAACGACAAGATATGCGGCATCACCGCCGCCATGCTGTCCGGGACATCGCTGGGCATAATGCGCGAGGCGATGCCTTCACGCGTGTTCGATGTGGGCATATCGGAAGAGCACGCGGTCACATTCGCTGGAGGCCTTGCCAAGGAGGGTCGCCGACCCTATGTGGCTATATATTCAGCTTTCCTGCAACGGGCGTATGACCAAATTATCAACGATGTAGCCTTGCAGCGACTCCCGGTAGTGTTCTGCATTGACCGCGCCGGCATTGTCGGCGAGGATGGCGCCACGCACCACGGTGTGCTTGACATACCCTATATGCGGGCTATACCCGGAATGACAGTCGCAGCCCCCTCCTCCGAGGAGGAGCTCAGAAACTTGCTGTACACGTCAAGCCTCGGTGTGGTCAACGGTCCGATGGCGATCCGCTACCCACGCGGAAACGGACAGAACGCCGACTGGAAAACCGCGATGAAACAGCTACCCGTCGGAAAGGGCGTTGAAGTTGCTGTGACTGAAGGGGCAAAAGTAGCGTTGCTGTCGATAGGCACGATGCTCCCGGCAGCGAAAGAGGCAGTGAAGATAGCTGCCGAACACGGAGTTACGGTTGACTTGTACGATATGAGATATGTGAAACCGCTCGACGGCGAGATACTAAACCGGGTTGCCTCGAAGGGACAGCGGATAGTCACAGTCGAAGATGGCGCCCTCGCGGGTGGCTTCGGTTCCGCCGTGGCCGAATGGCTTGCTGACCGAGGAATCTCGTTACCCGTCAAGCGGATCGGCATACCCGACAGCTTCATAGCCCAGGGCACTGTGAAGGAACTTCACGCGCTTTGCGGGCTTGACCCCGCCTCGATCGCAAAAGCGCTTGTTGACACTGTAAAACCATAAACCCGGGGTACAGAGCCATGAGAATCGTTATCGTAGGAGCCGGAGAGGTCGGTTCACACCTTGCGAAACTTTTGTCACGCGAAAACCAGGACATTATCGTTGTCGACCGTGACAGCGAGAAACTCGACAAGCTCGACGCTAACTATAACCTTATGACAAGCGTCGGTAGCCCGACGTCGTTCCGCGACCTGGCGGCAGCCGGAGTGAACGAGGATTGCGAGCTGCTAATCGCGGTAACTCCTTTCGAGAATACAAACCTCATAGCTTGCGCCATCGGCAAACATCTTGGAGCTACGCGTACAGTCGCGCGGATTGACAACTATGAGTTCCTTTCTACTTCGCGCCGTGAATTTTTCAGTTCGTTGGGTGTCGACCATCTTATTTACCCTGAGGATCTCGCCGCCAAAGAGATTGTGACGGCGCTGCGCCGCCCGTGGGTGCGCAACTGGTATGAGCTACATAACGGAGAGCTGATTATCCTTAGCGTGAGGGTGCGAAACGGGGCTGAAATCATTGGCAAGAAGCTGCGCGACATAACTTACGGGCAGCATAACTACCACATTTCCGCTATCAAGCGCCGCCATGACACACTGATTCCAGGCGGCGAAGACGAGGTCCGCGATAACGACATCCTGTTCTTCACGACAACCCGCGACTATGTCGACGAGATACGCCAGCTCTGCGGCAAACGCGACTACAAGATACAGAAAGTCATGATAATGGGTGGCGGCCGCATAGCCGTCAGACTTGCCCATATGGCTTCCGACCGCTGGGAGATGACCATTATCGAGGAGAACGCGGAAGTATGCCGTCGACTCCCGGAAAAATGCAGCGGGTGCAATGTCAATATCATTCATGGCGACGCGCGCAACAACGACACACTGCGCGAGGAGGGCCTGGAGGGGATGGACGCGTTCGTTGCTCTGACGGACTTTTCCGAATCCAACATCCTCGGGTGCCTTACTGCCAAGGAGTTCGGGGTCAGCAAAACAGTTGCCGAAGTAGAAAACATCCAGTTCATATCCGAGGCCGAAGGGCTCAATATCGGGTCTATCATCAACAAGAAGTTACTTGCCTCCAGCAAGATTTTCCAGATTCTGCTCGCGTCTGACGAGAACACCTCCAAATTCCTCACGCTTGCCGACGCTGAAATCGCGGAGCTGGAAGCGCACGAAGGCTCGAAAATCACACAGGCTCCGGTGATGGACCTGAGACTGAGCAAGGAGATGACTATCGCCGGACTGATACGCGACGGAGAGGGGATGCTCGTCAGCGGCCGCACGCAGATTCAGGCGGGCGACCACGTCGTGGTATTCTGCCTTTCCGGCCATATCCATAAGATTGAGAGACTATTCAACTGAACGAGCGCGATGAAGATTAACAGCGATAAGATATGAAGCGTTCGGCATTTTTTCAGATTAACTGGATGATGCTGATCCGCATCGCGGGCTGGCTTCTGCTGGTGGAAGGGCTTTTCATGGTCGTTCCCCTGCTGACATCGTTGTATTACGGAGAATCTGATTCCAGAGCGTTCCTGATCGCGATGGCCGTTACCCTTGGAACGGGAGTTATCGCCGCATTCTGCGTCCGACCGCGACGATTCGATATGGGAAAGCGCGAGGGTTTCCTGCTGACAGCTCTCGTCTGGGTCGTATTCTCTTTTTTCGGAATGATTCCCTTTCTGCTCAGCGCGACCCCGCTGACAGTGTCCGAGGCATATTTCGAGGCTATGTCGGGTTTTACAACGACCGGTGCTTCAGTGATGCCTACCGTCAACGACCTCAGCCACGGCATACATATGTGGCGCTCGCTGATGCAGTGGATCGGTGGTATGGGTATCATACTCTTTACCCTGGCTGTGCTCCCGATGCTGAACTCGTCGGGGGGTATGCAGATGTTCAACGCGGAAGTCACGGGCATCACCCACGAAAAGCTGCGGCCACGCGTCAGTTCTACCGCAAAACGACTATGGCTAGTCTACTTCCTCCTGACCGCCATACTGATGGTGCTGTACTGTGCCGGACCGATGGATACGTTCGACAGCATTTGCCACGCCTTTTCGACAATGTCGACCGGGGGGTTCTCAACGCGTCCTGAATCCATCTCGCAATGGGATTCCCTATACATCAAGATTGTCACCACGGTGTTCATGTTTATCGGAGGTGTCAACTTCGCCCTGATATTCAAGGCGTCGCTCGGCGACTTGAAAGGAGTATGGGGCAACGAGGTGTTCCGGGTCTATGTGGGCACAATTCTGGTATTACTGATACTCTTCGACATAGCGCTGGTACAGAATCCGCTGGTGCCCGACAGGATAGAGTCTTATACGATTGACCCGCTGTTCATCATCATTTCGATGATGTCGTCCACCGGATACACAATCTCCGGCGTCGGGAACTGGGGACTGTTCATATTCTCCCTGATTCTTATAATGATGTTTGTCGGAGCGTGCGCGGGCTCGACTTCGGGCGGCTCGAAGCTCGACCGCTCGCTTTACCTCTGGAAAAATGCCCGCAACGAACTGTACCGCTGCATATACCCTAACAGGATTCTGTCGGTAAACATCAACGGGCGCACAATCAGCCCGGAAATCACCAACAAGGTAATGGTATTTCTAAGCCTTTACATCATAGTGATTCTCGCAGGCGGCATCGTATTGTCGATAAACGGCATCCCCCTTCAGGACGCCTTCTTCTCCTCATTCTCGTGCGTCAGCAACACGGGACTTTGCAACGGCTTTTCCGGGCTTGGCGAAAGCTATGCCGTAGTTCCCGACATGGGGAAATGGGTGCTTTCGCTGCTAATGCTGACTGGGCGACTTGAAATCTTTACCGTCCTTCTGCTCTTCACCCCCGGCTTTTGGAATCGCTAAATTCCAAGTTCCTCCCGGAGGAAGGGGGCTGTCGGGGACTCCGTGCGGGCAACCTCTTCGGGGGTGCCGGTCGCAATAACGCGGCCTCCGTCGCGGCCTCCGCCGGGTCCCATATCCACAATGTAGTCGGCACATTTCACGACATCAAGGTTATGCTCGATTACGAGGACGGTATTTCCCTTGTCGACCAGTCGGTTGAACACCCCTAACAATACCTTGATATCATCGAAATGCAGTCCCGTCGTCGGTTCGTCGAGCACGAAGAGCGTGCGGCCTGTATCGCGTTTCGCAAGTTCGGTAGCGAGCTTCACGCGCTGGTTCTCGCCTCCTGAAAGGGTCGACGATGGTTGTCCCAGCTTGATATAGCCGAGACCGATTTCCTGTAATACCTTTAATTTCTTGATTATCGAAGGCTGGTTGGCAAAGAACTCGACCGCCTGGTTGATAGTCATGTCAAGCACATCGGCGATAGACTTCCCTTTGAAACGGACTTCAAGGGTCTCTCGGTTGTAGCGCTTGCCGCCGCATACCTCGCAGGGCACAAGCACATCGGGCAGGAAGTTCATCTCGATACTCTTGTATCCGTTGCCCTTGCACGCCTCGCAACGTCCTCCGGCGACGTTGAAGGAGAAACGGCCCGGCTTGTACCCCCTGATTTTAGCCTCAGGAAGCCCGACGAAGAGGTTGCGTATATCGGAGAAGAGGCCGGTATAGGTCGCGGGATTGCTTCGCGGCGAACGTCCGAGCGGCGACTGATCGACAGTAACGATTTTGTCGATGTTCTCCAGCCCGACAATCTCGCGATACGGGAGCGGCTCCTGCAGAGAGCGGTAGAATTTCTGCGAAATGATGGGCTGGAGGGTGCCGTTGACAAGCGATGACTTACCGCTGCCGCTGACACCGCATACGCAGGTCAGAGTTCCGAGAGGGAGCCGGAAATCGACATCGCGGAGATTGTGCCCGGAGCAACCGAGCAGTTCGATGCTCTTGCCATTTCCCTGACGGCGAGCGGCAGGAACCTCTATCGCGTATTTACCGGTAAGGTATCCGGCAGTCAGCGTGTCGGTCTGGAGCATTTCCCCGGGGGTTCCCTGGAAAACCACCTCGCCCCCCTTCCGACCGGCTCTCGGGCCTATATCCACAATATAATCCGCTTCAAGCATTATGTCCTTGTCGTGTTCTACCACGATTATCGAATTATGCGCGTCGCGGAGACGTTTCAGCGACCCGATCAGCTTACGGTTGTCGCGCTGGTGCAGCCCGATGCTCGGCTCGTCGAGGATATACAGCACGTTGACAAGCTCGGATCCGAGCTGGGTCGCCAGGCGTATGCGCTGGCTCTCGCCGCCCGATAATGTCGCGGAGGCCCGGTTCAAAGACAGATAGCCGAGCCCGACATCCACGAGGAACGACAGCCTTGTGCGGATTTCCTTCAAAATCTCGCTGCCAATCGCGCGCTGACGGTCACTGAGATTCTGCTCCACGGTCTTTGACCATTCGAGAAGTTCGGCTATGTCGAGGGAGGATAACTCCGCGATGTTTTTACCGTCAACGAAGAAATGGAGGGCCTCGCGGTTAAGTCTCGCTCCCTGACATTCGGGGCACATCCTGTGCGAATAGAACTGGTCGCTCCACTTCTGCGCCGCGGCGGAAGCGTCGTCGGTCTGCTGCATCTCGATATATTTCAGCAGTCCCTCGAAGGAGAGGAAGTAATTGGAGGTCGACATGGTATCGCTTTTTACCCGGAGACGCTCGTCAGTACCATTCATGATGTCGTTGACGGCTTCTTCGGGGAGTTCGGCGAACGGGGTGTCAAGAGAGCATCCATACTTGTCGCAAATAGCGTCGACCTGCCAGAATATCATCGAGTTCTTGTATTTCCCAAGCGGTGCGATCGCCCCCTTGCGGATTGATAGAGACGGGTCAGGCACGACCTTTTCCATATCGATGACGTTCACCTCCCCGAGCCCCTTGCAACGGGGGCAGGCGCCGAGGGGGGAGTTGAAGGAGAAGTTGTGTGGAGCCGGTTCGCGGTATGAAAGGCCGCTTACAGGGTCCATAAGGCTCTGGCTGTAATGCCTCGCCTCACCGGTCTCGACATCGTAGACCATCATCTGCTTACCTCCCTGGCGCAATGTATCGGCAACGGAGTTACGCATACGGGAGCCGTCGCTGCCGCTTACCTTCATCTTGTCAACGACAAGTTCAACGGAATGGTTGCGGTAACGGTCGAGCTTCATTCCGGGAGTTATCTCCCGGATTTCCCCGTCTACGCGGACGGTAAGGAACCCTTTCTTAGTCAGTTGCTCGAACAATTCCTTGTAATGCCCCTTGCGGTTGTGGACTAAGGGGGCGAGAAGATACACCTTCTTCCCCGAATAGCGTTCGAGAATCAGTTCGACAATCTTCTCAACAGAGTATTTCACCATCGGCTCGCCACTGAGATAGCTGCGGGCCTCCCCTATCCTGGCGAACAGCAGGCGCAAGTAGTCATAAACCTCGGTAGTGGTCCCGATGGTACTTCTCGGATTGCGGTTGATTGTTTTCTGCTCAATGGCGATTACGGGGGAGAGTCCCGAAACGTGGTCGACGTCGGGACGCTCCAGCGAGCCGAGCATGTTCCTGGCATATGAGGAGAATGTCTCGATATAACGGCGCTGCCCTTCGGCAAATATGGTGTCGAAAGCGAGCGATGATTTACCGCTCCCGCTCAACCCGGTTATTACCGAAAGGGTGCCGTGGGGTATTGTTACATCTATATTTTTCAAGTTATGGACCCGCGCACCTATAACATTGAGGTTTTCCAGCGGATCAATCACTGTTGACATAGGCAGAAATTGTGTTAAATTGCGAGAAGTCATCCTAACGGTTGACTTCTCAAGAGTGTAGCTCAGTTGGCAGGGAGCTTTAATATGTACGACTTTCCTTGCGCTACGGGCAGCTTCTTCGCCCGAATCCAGGGATTGTATTCCCTCAGAAGGGCGTAGTTGACACCTTTTGCCTTAGCCCAGGCGGGAAGGTCGTCGATGGTTTCCGTCACAGTAACCTCCCGGCATTTGTAAGGCGCATACAATTGCGATTCGCGGAGATGGTAACCGAATTTGTCTGGGTTCTCCATCAGCAGTTTGGCCGCCAGGACTCGGAACATATACCGCGACGTCTCCTCCACCAGATAGAGGTCGAAAGCCGACTCGGCAAGCTGCTCGTCGAGCTCCTTCGATATACGCCCCTGGCCACCGTTGTATGAAGCCATCGCGGACTCCCAGTTGCCGTATTTCGCCTTGGCCTTTTTGAGGAACCTGGCGGCAGCGGCGGTTGATTTTTCGGGATGGTACCGCTCGTCGACATAGTCGTTCACCTCAAGGCCGTATTCCTTCGCGGTAGCCGGCATGAACTGCCAAAGACCAGCGGCCTTCGCCCCGGAATAAGCCCTGGGATTGAGGGTTGACTCAATGGCCGCGAGATAGACCATATCCTCAGGTACGCCATTTTCTTTCAGAACCTTGCGCATCATCGGGAAATAACGCCCCGCGCGTTTGAGCATAAGGAGGGTCGCGGCATGGGAGTAGGTCATCTGGGATAGTTCCCGGTCGAGGCGCTCGTACATGTCCGGCCGGTCGAAGGTAAACTGATGGCCCGCGAAGGTCATGCGCTTCGGTATCGGAGGGCTGTAGACGTCGGGCATCTCCACCGGGCGCTCAGTCTGGGCGGCAACAGGAAAGGCCGCGGATGCGGAAAAGAGGAGTATCGCTGTCAGGATATACTTGTTCATACTGATTTTGTTCAGATGGCCGGGCGCGGATAACGCGGTTTATTCGACCGGTGTCGAGGTGGTCGAGCGATTATCCTTGTAGCCTATTATGTTTATATCGCCTGAAAGCTTATAGGACTTGCCGTCGGCACCCCGGGCTTTGATCACATAATAATAAACACCTGAAGGCACAAGTTTTCCTTTGTAACGACCGTCCCAGCCCTGCGACGGATTGGTGAGGCGGGCGACTTCAACGCCCCAGCGGTTGAATATGTGGCAGTCAAAACTGGTGATGGACTTGTGGCTGACCTTCCATAGGTCGTTGACCCCTTCGGAGGCTCCCGGGGAGAACGCGTTGGGACATTCCAGCCGCGACTCGCCGATATTCACGGTATACGTCTGTGACGCGTATTCGCAAGTGCCGTCGTTGTTGCCGCAAACGAAACGAACATAAACCGTTCCGTAGTCCTCGAACACACGCTCCGCCTCGAGGTCGTTGACGCGCATGTCTATCAGGTCGAACTCCGGATCGGTAGCGAACTGCCACTCGCGGTAGATCGCGGCGTCAGTAACCGCCGCGGTAAACGAAATCCTTACAGGGGCTGAGCCACCAAGGGAGCCGTCGGAGCTGTCGTCGCCATCCTTAATCTCGTTATCACTCTCCCTGGTGTCCTGTTCTGCCCAGGTAGCGGCTTCAACCGAATGTGCCGCGACAGTAGCGGTGGAAACAGTCTGTTCCCTACCCCATTGCTGCTGGAACCGGTCGCCCGAAAGGGTGAAATCCGTGTCGCACAGCGGCGCTGCACAGATTATGTCTCCGCTCACGTAATCCAGCGTTTCTTCCCCCTCCGCGTTTACCCATTGGCGGCGCTCCTCGTCAAGGGATAGGGTCGAATAGGAAAGCCGCAGTCCGCGCGACAGCGTCTCCCCGCGGCCGTTGACGGAATAATACATTATGCGTCCGGCCTCGCCGTCGAGCGTCAGGCGCTGCTGGCCGCAATCCTGTTCAGCAGGGGAGAGCAGCTCCCGGAGGACACATTCGTGGTTAGCGTAGTTCACGACCCAGAAACAAGTCTGCGCGGCGCCATCCGACGGCGCCACGATATATCCGGCATCGCTGCCACCGAGCAGCACGCTGCTTTCCGACCCGTTAACGGTCGACGGCACGGTTTCCGCAAAACCTCCGCCGCGGGAGTCGAAACGCTGCCAGCGGTGCGTCGCCCCCTGTGAGCCGGGACTTTTGAACACAACCCTGGCATTAGCCGCGTCAGGAAGTACATAAACGGCTGAAAGCCCCGTTGATGCCGGCGGCTTGATTTCTATGACCTCGCCGCCCGCGTTCTCAAACGAGACCTGGGCAACTGCCGTAACAGAAATCGTCAGCAATGCGGAGAGAAGAATATATTTAAGATAATTCATTGCGAATAGAGTTTATCGGTTTATTTCCCTGAGCCACGCCGACACGGAATCCCGCAGAAGCGAATCGCGGGGATTAAGCGCCCAGGAATGGAACTGGTTGAAGGACAGACCGAGAGAAATGTCGAGCCGCGGGTAACGCTCCTTCATTTTTTCCGCGACCGCACGCGAGACGGCGGCGTTAGGCCGTTCGCCCGATGCCACGAGAATCAGCAACTGCTCTGAGGAATAGAGTGAATCCTGCCGTGCTATGATTGTGTCGCCGATTTCCCTTCCGAGCGACGCTATGCGGTTGACCACGGGTGACCCTTTGGGAAGGAACACTTCCTTTCCGGCAAGCTCGACCTGGTTGGTTATCGGCACGTTGCCGGCGCTGTCGGCCAACTGCACGAGGACGATTCTGTCAACCTCGACCGGGTCTGTGAAAATAAAGCGTTCTTTCATTCTTGCCGTTGCGGGGATGTCGGATACAACCATACTGTATTTCCCCTCTTCGAGACCGTCAAGAGCGGTGGATAGAAGCGTAAAGGGGTGGAATGTCACTGGCACGCCGTGGCGACGGCAGATTTCACGCACCAAGTTGTAATACAATCCCGAGAGGGTGTCGCCCGACAGGTTAACCCCAGTAGGAGACAGCTCTATGGCAACGTTAAGCGTGTCGCCCCCGGCGATGCCCTCGTCGCGGGGAGGAAGCCCAGGAGCGGAACACTGGCGGACCGACAACATCAGCATCACCGCCCCGGCAAGGAGCAGTATGCTTGCGGCCAACTGGCCGCGCCGTGGTTGCAGACGCTTGAACATAGGGATTTTTTATATTGGACGTTAATTCGTCAGGTCTACGGAGAGGCCGAGCTGGAAACGCCGGGGATTCATCGGATAATTCGGCATCGAGAAGTAATTGTCGCCGGTAAGTCCCTGGTTTACATGGCTCATCATAACGTAGAAACGGGTCTTGGAGAGTTTGAAGTTAATGTAGGCGTTCATAAACGGATAGTTGCCTACAAGAAAATCGCGCTGGTTGTAGAACTGCATGGTTGCAGGCTGGTAACCGATGGCCTTGTAACGGGTGAAGTAGTCGCAGTTAACGCCGAGCTGCACAAAGAGTGTAGCCACCTTGAAAGTGACATAAAGGTTGGAGAACACAGCCAGTTTCGGGAGGGGAATGACACGCTCAAGCGAGGTAGTCTGATAGGTCACGAGGTTATCCCAGTGGACAGGCCCGAACTTGAAGTCCTGCCGCAGATGCGCCATAAACACCTGCACGTTTCCGCCGTACTGCTCCGGCAGGGCATATTCATTAAAAAATAGCTGGTTCTGGATATTCTCCACGCCAACAGTAAGGTGGGTGCGCGTCCAAGGAATCGAAAGCTCGCCACCGGCGCGGAACGAACGGGTCTTCTCGAAACTGTTGTCCCATACAAAATGGTTCGACCGATAGTGGTTCATCAGCCATGGCGCTGCAGTGTTATAAAATCTGCCGAATCCGCGAATCGCGACGGTATCGCCGAAAAGGGGGATGCGGGTTGTGACCTCGCCGTCGACCTTGACCTCTCCGGCCGCCGGTCCCAGGATTCCCAGCTCACCTATAACGTCGTAATTCAGGATGCGCCCCTGTCGCTTGGCCAGCCGGGCGCCGACCCACATATGGTTTTCCGTCTCGCTAAGGCGCATGCCGGGATATGGGTCCGCGGTCAGTAAGGATCCCTCCTCTCCGGCGGGGATAAACGGACCGTCATTCTCGGTCGGGAGGAGGTAGCCCATCTTGTAATGCCTTGCCTCATGGGTCAGGAAAGCTGTCAGCCCGGCTTTCGCATATTTGTTGAAACCTTCGAGAAGGGCTACACCGACAGTGTTGCGCAGGTTCCAGTAATTCGACAGGTCGCTGGTCTGAAACGGGTTGAAGTAGGTGTTATCCCAAAATTCCTGGTTCTCCTCGGTGTTTGCGGATATGAAGCGATGGCGCGAGAAGGTATATTTCAGCGTCCAGATAAAGCTCGTGACCGGGACGAGCGTGCGCTTTATTGTCGAGTCGTTTACCTGCTCTTCCTCATAGAAACCGAGCTTGTAGCGGGTATTCAGGTACAGCTCGCCACCCCTTACGCGGTTGTGTGCGGCGGAAAGAAAGGTGGGTATCTGTTTGGGATTTATCGAGTTGTCCCCCCCCTGGACCTCTGCCGGATCGGTTATATAGAGCGGATCTGTAATGCCGCCGTTCTCCTTGTTGACGAGATTGTAATGGAAGTAATACCCCTGGAACTCGACCCTCTCTCCCATATAGGAACCGGAGAAGCCCCAGGTCAGGTCCTTGGCAGCCTGATTGTCGTAACACCCCTTGGAATACAGGTAGTCGAGCATGGCGCCTACCTGTACACGCTTGTTGGCGTTTGCCGAAAATACAGCCGAAAGATGGTCCTGGGTGTTTTCCTTTCCACCGCCGAAATTATAGCTGAGGAGCGTCATCGGCAGACGAGTGTTATAAAATTTCGCCTTTTGTTCCGAGGGGAGCCAGTGGGCAATCGGATCTCGGAACATATAGTCGCTCATCGCCGGACGGTCGAAATGAATAAGATTCACTCCCTCCGCGCAGTAGTTGCCGGTCGCGGCATACGCGCTGCTGACCTCCTGGGGGACGAAACGTTGCGAATAATTCTCGAAAAGAGTATCAATGGTAGCCTCCCGGCGGTCGCCCAAAGGAGGCTCGACCCCCCAGGCAAACGACGGCTCGACGACAGTCTTCTTACCGGCAGCGAACTGCGGCAGAACCATCGCCGCGAAAACCGCGGCGGTAAGGGTGGATTTTATAATATAGTGCTTACGCATCTCAGTTTCCGAAATAATCCACAAAGGTACAAATTTCGCCCCGAATACCGAAATCGCCCGCGCTCTAATTGCAATCAGTTTAATAGACGAACCATTTCAATAAGCGAACTTCTTCACAAGCTACCGAGGGTTGGCGGCAAGGTAGTCGGAGAGGGAGCGGCGGAAGTATATGGTGCCGGCGGAGGTGTCCGAGATGAGTGAGTCGGCGGCGGAAATGGCGCGGTCGGCCAGGAGGGCCTTGTCGGCAAACGCGATGGCGGATGAGAGGAGCCCGGCCACTGATTTGATTAATGCTTCCGGGAAGTCGATGCGCTTTTCAACCGACATTGCGTGCCTGACCGTCCATATATACAGGTCAAGGACGTGCTCGTCGCCGGGCTGGAACGATGCGTAATCGCGCAGGAGGGCCTTGACGTGGCTTATCCTGGCACGGCAATAACGGCGTTTCTCGCGGGAAAACTCCTTTGTGATAGCGGCATGGTATTTTTCAGTCAGTTTTTCCACATCGGGATTGAGAAAGAACTCGAAATACTCCCGTGTCGCCTTCCGGGCTTCATAGGCTTCGAGGAGGAGCCCTGCGAGCTGCTCACGGTCCATCTTTGCCAACTCTTTCTTAAACAGCGTCTTTGACATAACTGGCACGGTTAAAAATCAACCGACAGACGAACGTTGAACTGACGGCGGGTAAGGTAATTAGGGACAGCGTACTGGATACGGTTCACATCGGTCACCCAATAGTAGCTTGAGACGTTGGATATGTCAAGGATATTGAAAGCGTCAACACCGAGCCATATACTCTTTATCCATTTGCGGATACCGGTCGGAGTCTGGTTGTCGGGGAGCGGCGAAAGAAGTGCGTATTGCAGGCCTATGTCAAGACGTTTGTATGCCGGGGCACGGAAATAGCCCTGGTCACGCGAGGAATGGGGGGCGGTTGTCGGGAGGCCGTCTGATAATATGCCCCGGAGCGAGAATTTCAGCTTGGGAAACTTCGGGAAGTAGTCAGTGAAGAACACTGCGACAGAATAACGCTGGTCTGTCGGACGGGGCACCGTCACTCCGTTCAGGTTCTCCCCTGTCTTCATCAGCGAGAAACTGATCCAGGAGTCAGTTCCGGGAACAAACTGCCCGAACAGCTTCATATCCAGTCCGGCGGTGTAGCCGTCAGTCAGATTCTCACCCTGGTAAACGACCTTCAGATTATCAATTTCATACGGGATGAGACGATTGAGCTTCTTGTAATAGGCTTCGCCCGAGAGTTTGAAGGGGCGGTCGAACATGCGGAACGTGTAATCAGTGCCGAGTATGAGATGTATGCTCTGTTGCGACTTTATGCCCTTGTTAAGGTTGATATAGTTGTTGCCGTCGGCATCCTGGAGAGGCTGGCGGAACTCCTTGTAGAAAGGCTGCTGGTAATACAGCCCGGTCGCGAGACGGAAGGTCCAGGAGTTGTTCCGCTCAGGAACGAACGCGGCACTGACGCGGGGAGAAACCAGGAACTCCCGGTTGAAATCCCAATAGGAAAAACGGAGGCCGCCGTTAAAGGAAAAGAAGCCGAGAGAGGTCTTCAGGCGATAAGAGTCAGCGACATAGAACGCCAGACGGGTTGTGGAGAGGTCGTGGTTGGAAGTCAGGTTATAAATCATCCGTATATTCTGGCCGTCCGTCGGGAGGGAGAAGCCGGCGGAGTCGCGGAGCTCCCACTCGCGGGTGCGCTCCATAATCGTCTGCCGGTTGAAATTGATCCCGTATGAAAGATTATGGTTCCGTATTGAGGTGTGGCCGGAAAGTCCGATGCCGAAAACGCCTATTTTCAAGCGGTTGCGAGCGTGCTCGTGATAACGTCCTACCCCGAGTTCGCCTCCGACGGCGTTGTCCGGGTTGCCGGAGCCCGTGGTGCCGGCCTGGTCAAGCCAGTATTCGCCCGAGATGTCGTAGGCGACAAGCTCGTTGGTAAGATACCCTGAGGCAAGAAGGGTGAAGTCGGTCGACGCGCTGTGGCGATAGTTAAGATTCAGCGCTCCGAAATATGTCTCGAAACGGTCCTTTTCCATACCGTCGAAGTAAACCTTGAATTTCTTCGCATCGGTCGAAGTGCCGAAATTGGTCTCGCGGCTCACAGGGGTGAACTTGTAATTGTTGACGGCTATGTTGCCAAGAAACGACGCCTTCAGCTTCTTGTTGAACTTAAAGGTCAGATGTGTTTGATAATCAAAGAAATTCGGATCATACTCGCCCTTGCTTTCAAGCGAGCCGAGCATAGAGGAGTTACGCTTGTAGCGCACGCCGTGGAGCTGCGAGAATTTCCCCGCGGCCTGTCCCAACGCCGCCGAAGCACCCATCAGGCTGAGCGATACAGCACCCTCCAGCGATTCCGGCTCGCGGTAGGTAATGTCGAGCGCGGAGGACATTTTGTCGCCGTATTCAACGCCGAATCCGCCAGTCGAGAAACCAATAGCGCCGACCATATCCGGATTAATGACACTCAGCCCCTCCTGCTGGCCCGAGCTGACGAGCTGCGGGCGGTAGACTTCAACGCCGTTGATATAGACACAGTTCTCGTCATAAGTACCTCCGCGCACGGAATACTGGCTCGACATCTCGTTGTTGGAGTTGACACCGGCCATGGTTGTCAGCAACGACTCGATGGAGCCGCCGGTAGCGTCGGCGGCCAGGCGGTAGCTGTTCTTGTCGATACCCTGCATCTGCGTGGTCTGCTTGCGGAAGTCGGTCACCTCGATTTCAGTCAGCGCGTGGTCTTTGGGGAGCATGCGCACGTTCAACGCCAGGTCCCCTTTGGGGTCGATAAGCTGACGACGCAGTTCCTCGTATCCAATGCAGGTAAACACGACAGTTATGGTGTCGGTCTGCGGGGCGGAAAGCTTGAAGGTCCCGTCAAGGCCGGAGGTGGTGCCGATAGCTGTCCCGGCCACGCGGATTGTGACAAATTCGAGGGGCTGGCTCTCCTGGTCGATTACCCGGCCGTGGATTTTCACCTGGGAAAAGGCAGTCACAGCGCAACTTAACAGCAGCGCCGTCAGAAGAGCGGTATATCGTTGGAAAAAATTCATCATTAACAAGATGGTATATCACCATTATTAACGAAGAAAATCCCGATAAATTGCTTAACTTCGCGCATCCTATTTAAGTGATTAGTGATTCAATGATCAAACTTTCAGTCCCGCACCTCGCGGGCAAAGAAAAAGAGTATGTCGACCAGGCGGTTGAATCAACATGGATTACCCCCCTCGGCCCGTGGGTCGACGAGTTCGAGCTGCGTCTCGACCGCTTCCTCGGCAAAGGATGCTGCGCCGCCCTCTCCGCGGGAACCGCCGCGATCCATCTCGGCCTCGTGATGGCAGGAGTAAAAGCCGGAGACGAGGTAATATGCCAGTCCCTGACATTCTCGGCGAGCTGCAACCCGATTGTTTATCTCGGAGCGTCGCCCGTATTTGTCGACAGCGAGCCGGACACCTGGAATTTGTCGCCGGAGCTGCTGGAGGAGGCGATTCTTGACCGCAAACGACTGACCGGACGCTATCCGGCCGCGATTGTCGCCGTCCATCTTTACGGCATGCCGGCAAAAATGGACGAGATAAACGAAATAGCCGCCCGCTACGATATTCCTGTTGTAGAGGATGCAGCCGAAGCGCTCGGCTCCCGTTATAAAGGCCGCGAGTGCGGGACCCTCGGTCTTTACGGAGCCTTAAGTTTCAACGGCAACAAGATCATCACTACCTCCGGGGGCGGAGCGCTTGTCTGCCCCGGACCCGACGAGGCGCGGAGAGTCCGCTTCCTCGCCACGCAGGCCAGGGAGGACAAGCCCTATTACTACCATACGGTAATCGGATATAACTACCGTCTCAGCAACGTATCGGCCGCGATCGGTTGCGCACAGATCGAGGAGCTTCCCTGGCGCGTCGAGCGCCGGCGCGCGATACATTCGATTTACGTCCGCGAACTGGGAGCTGTTGACGGAATCATCGTGCACGACAATTCCCGCGAAGATTTTGATTCCAACTTCTGGCTTTCGACCATACTCCTCGACCCGGCGAAAATCGCCCGAACCCCTGACCAGCTCAGAATGTTACTACTCGAAAAGGGGATCGAGACGCGGCTGATATGGCGTCCGATGCACATGCAGCCCGTCTACGCCGACGCGCCGGTCTATGGCGGAGCTTGCTCCGAAGATATTTTCGCCCGGGGGCTTTGCCTCCCAAGCGGTTCGTCGCTGACCGACGAGGAGGTTCTCATCGTCTGCGATGCGATTAAAGCGTTGATTTAAATAATAGCGTTAACCTCTATGCTTATAGCATTTGACCTCGACGACACGCTCTATAAGGAACGGCAATTCGTGGCTTCCGGCTGCGAGGCGGTCGCACGTCTCGCGGCGTCCACCGGCAAGCTGACTCTCGCCGAGGCAAGAGCGATACTGGCGGATGCCGCTATTACCGCAGAAGGTTTTGACCGTCTGGCCGAAGCCACTAAGGGAGACCTCTCTTTGGGCGATATGCTGAACGAGTATCGTTTTCATTCCCCGGTGCTGACACTTCCCGAAGAGACGGCTGACTTACTTGCCTGTCTAAAACAGAATGGGCACACTCTGGTACTAATTACGGATGGGCGTTCCGCAACACAGAGGGGTAAAATCAAGGCTCTCGGACTCGAGAGCTATTTCAGCCCTGAGAATATTATTATTTCAGGGGAAACAGGCGCCGACAAGAACTATCCCCTCCCCTTTCTGCTGGCCGCCGAACGGAATCCGGGAGAAACGGAGCGAGTCTATGTCGGCGACAATCCCGCCAAGGACTTCCGCCATCCCAATCTGATGGGCTGGCGCACGATACAGCTCAACGACACGGCCAAAATGAACGTACACGCCCAAAACATTGACGCTGCCCCGGAATACATGGCGGCTCAAACCATTAACACCCTGGGGGAACTCCCCGGATTATTATGAGCACCAACCATACCATATCGGGAAACGGCGCGGATGACGCTGCCGTTGTCAGGACCGCGCGACATGTTACCTGGGTCGGCTTCTGGGTCAACGCGGTGCTCGGGACAGCGAAAGTGCTCGCCGGTATATTCGGCAGGTCATCGGCGATGGTCGCCGACGGCGTACATTCGTTCTCGGATTTCGTATCGGACATCATCGTGATACTTTTTGTCGGCATTTCCCGAAAGAAAGCCAACGAGCGCTACCAGTACGGTCACGGCAAATACGAGACATTCGCCACTATGCTGCTGTCGCTCCTTCTCGCTATCGTTGCGATTTTGTTCTTTGTCGACGGTGCTGAGAAAACCTGGAATGCTCTGAGAGGCGAGATTATACCAGCACCCACCTGGCTCGCGCTGGGTATGTGCGTGCTCTCCGTCCTGTCGAAGGAATGGTTGTACAGATATACCCGTAAGGCTGGCGAGCGCATAGGGTCTTCGGTAGTGGTTGCAAATGCCTGGCATCACCGCAGTGACGCCCTGTCATCGCTTGCCACCATGGCCGGAATAGCCGGAGCGATGTTCCTGGGGCCCCACTGGCGCGTCCTTGACCCGATAGCGGCCATGGTAGTCAGTGTGTTCATCGCTGTGATTTCTGTGCGACTCGGCATGCCGGCTATCCGCGAATTGCTTGAAATCTCCCTTCCAAAGGAGATGACTCGTCGTATGTTCGGAATAATCGGAGCTACTCCCGGCGTGGAGGCGTTTCATCGCTTCGCTTCGCGGCGGAGCGGCAGCCAGATGTTTGTCGATTTTCATGTCAAATTATCCCCAGACATCACAGTAGAACAGGGCCATGTCATAGCCTCCGAGGTCGAGCGCCGTCTGCGCGATGCCTTCGGCGACAGGCTTGTGGCAAATATCCATGTGGAGCCGTACCGCGGACAGCCTGTCGATGCAAATAATATGTGTAAGTAAACAACTGCATAAGCACATAATTGCGAAATGTCACAATGTAGATTTATCAACAAATTCGCGGCAGCGTGTGTGGCTATGGCCATTCTCGCCGCATGCTCTACCGACAAAGAGAAACCTATTCAGGAATACATAACCGAGGACACCTCGATGGCGGCCATGGTCAATCTCGATATGGTTTTCCGCCAGGCTGGCCTCCCTTTCGGAAAGGGGCAGACGCTTGACGAAGCCCGTGAAAGTATCATGTCCCTCGCTACAGGTTCCTTTATGTCCGGCGAACTTGAACCGCTCGTAAGCGCTCACGCGATTGATGCGAGCCAACTGTTGCTGTTGAAATCCGGCGACAGCAACGCCGAGATTGCATGCGTTCGCGTAGCGGACGAGGATGCGTTTGACAGTGTGACCGGCGACGAGGGCTATACGGCCAAGGCAGTCCGTGTCGGGAGCCTTTGCTTCCTGTCGGAGAACGCAGCCTCGATCGAGCGGCTATTGGCCAAAGCAGAAAAAGAACAGCCCGCGCGCCTCGCGGCTGTCAAAGAATTTCTTTCCGGCGCGAATGCTGCGAATGTCGTTTACCATTCCCCGGTGAACCTCGGGAAGGAGCGCGTTGAATGGATTACAGCTACCTTTTCCGCAGCCAACGACATATTGTCGGCAGAAGTCCAGGCCCTGGACGGCGAGAACAACTATGTTAATTTCGGGGACCTATTCGGCGAAATTGACCCGTCGATTCTCGGATTCATACCTTCCGACGCGGTCGCGGCCGCCTCGTTCGGCCGTCCTGCCAGCGACTTGCGATGGCTCGACAAGATTATCGGACAAAGCGCGGGAGTATCAACCTCAGACCTAAGGGGCACCTCGGCTCTCTCGCTCTCGCTCGCGGGAAGCGTCGACAATCTTCGCGCTGCCGGGCCGGAAGCATACAACATACAGTTTGTCACCGCCGTTGATGAAACCGGAAAGCCAGACCTTGCCGCCAAATTCGCCGAGCGATACCCCGCCGCCAAAAGCATTGACGGGCAGCGTGTAGGGTCGGAATATGGATGTGACATTTACGCGGCCGGTACCGACGGGTACTTCGCGATTTCGCTCAACCGGCCCGTATCTCCCGCTTATGGTAATGACCTCGCTCCATATTTCGAGGGGAAGCGATTCGCCGTGGCTATTAATATCCCGTATGGGAGTTCCTTGATGAAGGGGCTCGGGCTCTCGTGCGGAGTGTCACTGAACATCGGTTGCACCTCGGACATGCTGAAAGCGCGCCTACGCTTCAACGGCTCATCAAAGCCGGCTTTGCAGACATTGGCAGAGTTTGACAGCGACCTCACCGAGTTCATAGCCGTCGCCCCGTCGCTCCTTATGTAGCATATCTATGGAAATAGACAGAATCCAGCTCGAAAACGTGCTTCCCGAGGTGTTTGCCGCGGGCATAGCCCCCCGCCGAGAGTCTGAAATATGGATGCTTGACCTGTCCTTTGAAAAAGGTAGGCGTTATCTGGTTTCCGCATCGTCAGGAGCAGGCAAGACATCGCTCTGCGCCTATATATGCGGCATCCGGTCTGACTACCGGGGCACGATAATGTTCGACGGGAGGGATATACGGACAATTTCGCAAGCCGGTTGGAACGACATCCGCCAATCGGCAATAGCGTGGCTCCCGCAGGACGCACGCCTCTTCCCTACCCTGACCGCGGTTGAGAATGTGATGTTAAAGGCTTCGCTGACAAAATATAGGAACGAGAAAGAAGCGCGTCGGATGCTTACCGAACTCGGACTGGAACCCTTCGCTGACCGACCGGCAAGACTTCTTTCAGCCGGTCAGCAGCAACGCGTGGCGGCTGTGCGAGCGCTTTGCCAGCCGTTCTCCTTCCTTTTGCTCGACGAGCCGGTAAGTCATCTTGACGAAGCCGCCAACAGGGCGCTTTCAGAAATGATCGACGCCGAGGTGTCGCGTCAGGGTGCCGGAATCATAACGACATCTGTCGGCAACGACCTGCTTCTCGAGACTGATTCTGTTTTATGCTTGTAGGATTCCGAATCAAGAGTATTTGACTATGAAATGCGACATACGGCACCGGCTTCTTTGGAAAGTGCTAAAAGCAAATATCAGCATCTCGCAAATCGTCGGATATGCCCTGGCGTTGTTCGCCGGATTGACAGTAGTGGCGCTCGCCGCCGCCCTCTACCGCGACGGGATGCGCATAGCCCGCGCGAGTGGCTCCGACAATATTTTCCCTGCCGGTTTTGTGGTCCTGTCAAAACAGAGTCAATCTTCGCCGCTGTCTCTCCTCGTGCAGCGCCAAGGCTTTACCGAGGAAGAGATTGACGCACTCGACGGACAGCCTTGGATCAAGCGGTGCGCCCCCTTTGAATCCTCCCGTTTTGACGCGTCTGTTTCAGCGGATTTCGGAGCATCCAGGTTCTCCACGGCAATATTCTTTGAGGCGGTCCCCGACGAATTCTTCGACTCTCTTCCTCAAGGATGGGATTTCAACCCGTCAAAGCCGGAGGTGCCTATCATTCTCCCCGCTGACTATCTGGCTATGTACAACCTCGGCTTCGCACCCGCCCGCGGACTTCCCAGGTTGTCGGAAAAGATGATTATGCGGATTCCTGTCAGTGTCTATATTTCAGGCGAAAAAGGGATGGTTACGCTCCGGGGGCGCATCGCCGGGTTTTCTAACAGGCTGAACACGATAGCCGTACCTCTCGGATTCCTGAAATGGGCCAACCAGACCTACGGCTCGGACTCAACAACGGCACCTTCGAGGCTGATTGCGGAGACCGTCGGGGGAAGGGAGGCTGATGCGGAGGCATATTTCAAGAAAAACGGAATAGACGCATCAGGCATTCCGGGCGAAACATCGCGCCTGACAACCATTGTCCGGGGCGTGACTGGCGTAGCGGGGGGTGCGGGATGCGCCCTGTGTCTGCTGGCGTTCCTAATTATGTCGATTTCTCTGAGATTATTGGTGCAGAAGAACAAAGACGCGATCCGCGACTTGCGGCGGCTCGGGTTCCCGGCAGGAGAAATCGCTGGAATTTACAGGCGACTTGTTGTCGCTGTAAACGCGACAACGCTGCTGGGCGCTTTATTATTGCTGTATGCTACCGCCCAAATGTGGCATCAGACAATCCTCACACTTGGCGTGACTCCCTCGTCGATATTCCCCGCCGCCATAACCACCATTGCAGTCGCGGCCATGCTCACTGTTGCTTCCTGCTTAGGCCTGGGAACCCTTATTCGGCGAATATGAATGCCGTAACACATTTGTAATAACAAACAACTCAATATCTATATGAGCTAAATATCACATAGATAGAAATATAGCTATTATTTGACAGATATTAATATAAAATGCTTTGTATTTTAACATCGCTTAACGCGACTCGCATCACTAATATTATTACTTTTGCAGCAAATTCAAAGATGACAATTTGGCTACAACAGTAAGAGCCCAGATGTCCCCCTTTGACCCACATAGAAAACATATTTAACAAACCAACATATAATTCGCATTAGATTTATCATCATTAACCACCAAAGTTCTTCTTATCCCCCCTTTAATATCTGAAAACCGAGTCCGACAACATTAACCAATTGCTAACAATCTATCCCGGCATACCAACTTTCGATTGAACAATCCGCATTTTTCCCGTTGAGCTCAGCTCACGACCGACCGGGAATCATTCTAATATTGTCGCGACTAAACCTCTCTCAGTGGACCGGCAGGCAACATCCATCCAAACCGCCATATTCAAGTAGCCTGCCGGTCCACATTCTATCATTTTTCAGCCATAATTCAATGTTTTATCGCCTTATGGGCTTGGCCGTCTCAATCAAACTCGTTAAATTTGTAACCAGTCTTAAACATAAACCATCATTACAATGACAGCCTGGATTATTTGGCTCATACTTTGCGGAGCATTGCTTCTTTTGGAACTGCTTACCGCGTCACTTGCCGCCCTATGCGGCGCGTCCGGATGCCTGGTTGCGTTCATTTTCGCCATTCTCGGCTATAGCGCGGAGGCGCAGTTGATTGCCGCAGTCCCCGGCACCATACTCGCCCTGATTTTTCTCGCGCCACTGGTCAACCGCTACCGCTCGCGGCACAGGAAGGACTCGCCGGCCATGAACACCAACATGGACGCTCTCATAGGACGCACCGCTACCCTTTCGCGCGACATAACCGCCGACGCGCCCGGACGCGTGCGGATCGACGGCGACAACTGGCAGGCCCGTTCAGCGTCCGGCGTTCCCCTCCCCAAGGGCACAATGGTCAAAGTCACCGGCTACGACTCGATTATACTCACAGTAAAGCCGGCTGACTGATTTTTCAGACGAAAACATACTACACAATATGACAACATTCTCAATCACAATGCTCTGCGTGGTGGGATTCCTGCTGATTCTCACCATTGTGGCCGCGGTAAAGATAGTACCGCAGTCGGAAACCCGCGTCATCGAGCGCCTGGGCCGCTTCCATTCAGTGCTCAATCCGGGTCTTAACATAATCTGGCCTTACATCGACAAGCCGAAAGTGGTCTATACGCGCCGTATCGAATCCAGCATCAACGGCAAGACAATCGTGCGTATGACCCAGTCGGCGGCAATCGACCTCCGAGAGCAGGTATATGACTTCCCTTCGCAACAGGTTATCACAAAGGACAACGTGACTACGGAAATCAACGCCGTTCTCTACTTCCAGATTGTGGACGCCAAAAAAGCGGTTTACGAAATCGACAACCTGCCCAACGCGCTTGAAAAACTAACCCAGACCTCCCTCCGAAACGTTATCGGCGAACTTGAGCTTGACCAAACGCTGACGTCCCGCGACACAATCAACTCCAAACTCCAGACCATTCTCGACGACGTCACCAACAAGTGGGGTGTCAAAGTAACCCGCGTCGAGCTTCAGGACATCACACCTCCCAAGAGTGTCCGCGAAGCGATGGAGAAGCAGATGCAGGCCGAGCGCAACCGTCGTGCCGAGATTCTGAACGCCGAGGGTCAGAAAACATCCGAAATCCTTCGGTCCGAAGGCGAAAAGGTATCGCAAATCAACCAGGCGGCCGCCATCAAGGAAGCCGAAATCCTCCGGGCCGAAGGTGAGGCGCGGGCAAAGGTGCTGAAGGCTGAGGCCGAGGCCGAAGCGATACGCCGTGTCGCCGACGCTATCCAGGGCACCAACACCAACCCCGCCACCTATATGATTGCCACCCAGTACATTTCGACGCTCGCCGAAATGACCTCCGGCAAGGACAACAAGACGGTCTACATCCCCTACGAGGCTTCGTCGGTCCTCTCCTCGATCGGCTCCATCTCGACCCTCTTCCCCAACAAGGGAGCGTAAACCAAAGCCTAAAGGATCCGCATCAGTTTTCATAGCACATACCCCAAGGAACAGCACAACAATTCACAGATGAAACGATTTGTCTTCTTTTGCTTATTACCCGTTTTCGCGGTCGCGATCAGCAGTTGCGATAATGACGACGACCAACTCGACCCGAAACTAATTAAGGGAACCTGGGAAATGGCCGCGGATGATCATTCGGATTATACCGCGATATACACCTTTGAAACTGCGAAAGGCCTCAATAATTACGGGACAGTCGAGGTTATGATTATACCCGAGAACAGCTCTATTGCCGACGGTATGACAACCCGCAGATATGACTGGCATGCCAGCGGCCCTGAAAACAACGGCGGCATACTCGACATAACTCTGACGCCCGCGGATGCCGCGGCCGACGCCCCGTTCTCATACGAAATATACGTTATAACGCGTCTGACCTCCTCGAAAATGGACTGGAAAGGGTCCGAACCGAGTGACATAAAGGGTAAGTCGGTGAAATTCATACGCCGTTCGGACAAATAACCGCAAGCATTCCACAGTCGTCATATAAGCGACCTACTGAAAGAAAAAAGGTGGTGAACCAATAATCCGGTTCACCACCTTTATTTGTCCAGCCTCATTACGGCTGAATGTTTCAATTTCTGGAGGCAAGCGCCTGGGCAAGCTCCTTTTCTGACGGGTCGACTTTTACAATGATGCCCCGCTCGTCGATGATGAATGTGCGGAGGCCGTCGGCCATTTCAAAGACTTCGCGAATAGCGCTCTCGGCTGTCGCGTCGCCAACATGGAACTGTGAGCTTTCATCGAGATTGTCAATCGCGGCAATCTCTTTCATCAGCTTCTCCGAGCGGTCGAGATTCACGGAAACAACCACGGTCTCTGAATCTTCGGCGGCGCGGCGCATTGCCGTCGCCAGGCGGTTTTGGTCAAGGCGCGACTGAGCGTCAGCGGCGGACCAGAATGAAAGAACCACCTTTTTGCCTCGCAGCCCATCGAGAGCCAGCGAGCTGTCGGCACGCTCCAACACCAGCGTGGGAGCCTCTGAGCCGATACGCGCCGAGCGGCGCACGTCGACAAACGCCGACATTGTGAGAAGCGTCAATACGAAGCCCACAATGATCAACATTGTTTTCTTCATTACTCAATTTTGAGGTTCATAATTAAGGAATCCGGCGGCACTTACCCGGTCTTTCCCGGTGTGTGTCAAAGCGGGAAACTTGTGTGAATTTAAGCAGTGGATTTCATCCGGCTTCCTTTGCCGATTTTCGGCTGTCCGGCAACTCTTTGCCAGGCATTACTAACTCATTTCGTTCGCAAAGTTACAAAATAATCGTGACGCGGCCAAATCCGCAGCCACTCTACCCCGTTATCACACACCATTTTACACATTTTAAACGTCTAAAATCCCGCTTAGGACCCGTATAACCCGCATTTTCAGTCAAATGCAAAACAATGTTAAAACTGAGTTTGAAAATATGTTATACAGCATGTTTTCGCTGATTGTGTCAAAATTTCGCAGCCGGGATCATGAACAATAAAGCCGTATCGCTTTGCGATACGGCTGACAAATCTGCGAACGTATTTCGGCTTTTAGCCTTGTAGGGGCGCGGCGTGCCGCGTAATATAATAACAATGACTGTTATACTTCGATTATACTGGTGTTACGCGGCGTGCCGCGTCCCTACAACCAATCCGGCGGCTTTATTTGCCGATGCAGTGATAAATGATGCCTTGCTGGGCAATGTCTTCGGCATCGTAGATATTGCGGCCGTCAATGACGAGGGAAGAGTGCATCGAACGGGTGACAACACCCCAGGAAGGGAGGCGGAACTGTTTCCATTCCGTCAGGAGCAGCAGTGCGTCCGCGTCAACCACGGCGTCGTACATGTCCTTCGCGTATTCGACCTGGTCGCCAAGGCGCCGCCGGCACTCATCCATCGCTATCGGGTCGAAGACGCGCACATCACATCCGGCTCCGAGCAGCAGATCGATAGTGACCAGCGAGGCGGCCTCGCGCATGTCGTCGGTTTCAGGCTTGAATGCAAGACCCCATACGGCGATCCGTTTCCCGGCAAGATTCGCCTCGCCGCCATAGCAGGCGGCAAGCTTGCGGTACACAACCGATTTCTGCGCCTCATTGACCTCCTCGACGGCGCTAAGTACTTTCATTTTATATCCCCGCTTCTCTGCGGTCTTTATCAGAGCCTTGACATCTTTCGGAAAACAACTGCCGCCGTAACCACAGCCGGGATACAGGAACTTGGAGCCGATGCGGGAATCGCTTCCGATGCCCTTACGCACCATATTCACATCAGCCCCGACCAGTTCGCATAGGTTCGCTATATCGTTCATGAAGGAGATACGTGTGGCGAGCATCGAGTTAGCCGCGTATTTGATCATCTCGGCCGATGGTATGTCGGTAAAGATAACTCGGAAATTGTTCAGCAGGAACGGACGGTACAGGCGGCTCATGAGCGAACGAGCCTGTTCTGAATCAACACCGACGACTACCCTGTCAGGGCTCATGAAATCCTTTACCGCCGCGCCCTCCTTAAGGAACTCAGGATTGGAGGCGACATCAAAAGGAATCTCGACACCGCGCTTCTCCAGTTCCTCGCTAACGGCCCGGCGCACCTTCGCGGCGGTTCCTACCGGAACGGTCGACTTGGTTACAAGCAATGTGTATCGGTTTATGAGACGGCCAAACTCCCGCGCCACATCAAGCACATAGCGCAGGTCGGCGGAACCATCCTCGTCGGGAGGGGTGCCGACGGCGATGAATACCACGTCGACATCGTTTATCACATCCGACAACGACGTTGTAAAACCGAGACGCCCCGCCTTCGTGTTGCGCAGGACCATTTCGTCAAGTCCAGGCTCATAAATGGGCACCCTCCCCTCGCGGAGGGCTTCAATCTTTGCCTTGTCAATATCAACGCAGGCTACGTTGACGCCCATTTCAGCGAAACAAGTTCCCGAAACGAGGCCGACGTAGCCTGTGCCTACGATAGCTATGTTCATTAGCTAAAAGTAACTTTTAAGCATTGGTCATTACCAGATGATAACCTGCTCCTCGGGGGCGAGGTAGAGCTTGTCGCCCTTCTTGATACCGAAGGCCTCGAAGAAAGGAACGATGTTGCGCAGGGTGACATTCACGCGGTTCTCGGCCAGGGAGTGAACGTCGCCGATTGTCAGGTTGCGCTTCTCCTCGTCGCGCATATTGGAAGCCCAGATGTTGGCGTAGTTGAGGTAGAATACCTGTTCGGGGGTATAGCCGTCGATTTTTGCATCCTCCGAGTTAATGTCGACACCTTTCTTCTTCTGCGAGTCGAGGAAGGCAGTGTGGCTGACGCGCAGACCACCCTGGTCGCCGATGTTCTCGCCGAGGGTATAGGAGCCGTTAGCCATGAGTCCGGGAAGAATCTCCACTTTGTCGAACTGGTCGGCGAGCCCCTTGGTGAGCTTTTTGAACGCTTCGGCATCTTCCGGTGCCCACCAGTTGGTCATATTGCCTTCGGCGTCGAAGTTGCAGCCCTGGTCGTCGAATCCGTGGCTCATCTCGTGGCCGATCACGACACCGATTCCGCCATAGTTCTCAGCATCGGTAGCTTCGGGGTCGAAGAAGGGGTTCTGCAGAATAGCGGCGGGGAACACGATTTCGTTAGCCATGGGGTTGTAATAGGCGTTCACCGTCTGGGGAGTCATACCCCATTCTGTCTTGTCGACAGGCTTGCCCCACTTGGAGAGTTCCTCTTTCTGGTGCCACATACCGGCGTTATGCACGTTCTGATAGTAAGAGAGCGCGGGGTCGATTTCCATAGAGGAATAATCCTTCCACTTGTCGGGATAGCCGATTTTGACCTTGAAGTTGTTGAGTTTGTTGATGGCGCGCAGCTTTGTCTCGTCGGTCATCCAGGGAAGATGGATGATATGCTTGCCGAGAGCGACCTTCAGGTTGCCTACAAGCTCAAGCATCTTCTCCTTGGAGCTTTCGGGGAAGAACTTCTCGACATAAAGCTGGCCGATAGCCTCGCCCATGTAGCTGTCGGGCACGCCGAGGGCGCGCTTCCAGCGGGGACGCTGCTGCTCCACGCCGCTGCGGACTTTGGAATATTCGAAAGAAGTGTCAGTGAACTTGTCGCTCAGATAAGGAGCGGCTTGTGCGACATACTTCCAAAGATAGTAGTCCTTGATTTCACGGTCGGAAAGCGAGGCCATGAGGTTGTCGGCCTGCTTTACGGTGTTGATTTCCGTAACGATGAAGTTCTCGGGAGTAGCGATGTCCATCGTCTCAACAAAGAAACGGTCCCAGTTGATATGGGGGTACATCTCCTTAAGCTGGGCGAGAGAGCGGGGGTTATACATCGCGGGGATATTGCGGCTTTCCTCGCGGGTCCAGGTGGAATCGGCAAGAAGGGTTTCGATTTTCATGACATTCTTCATGATACGGTTGGCGTCCTTCTTGGAATAGCCGGCGTTGCGCATCTGGTCGACGATGAGTTTCTGATACGCGTCGCGGATACGCTTGTTCTCCTTGTCGTTCAGCAGGTAGTAGTCGCGGTCACCCATTCCGATGGAACCGCCGGAAACATACATGGCGTAGTTCTTGGAGTCCGCCATATCCTCCATGGGGCCGGCTCCGAAGAAGGGTGAGGAGTAGTTCTTGTGCATCCAGAGGAAGAGGTCTTCCATCCCCTCGTGGGGCGTGTCCTCGATTTTCTTGAGGTCGGCCAGAATCGGTGTCGCGCCTTCGGCGTTGCGGCGCACGGAGTCCATTCCCTGCGAGTAGAGAGTCCATATTTTGAAGGCGTTCGAACCTTTCTCGGGGTTAGTCGAGCCGAGGTTCAGAACGATGTCCTTGACGTTCTTTTCGGCCTCGTCGTTAAGGATGTTGAACACACCGTATCGCGCGTATTCGGGGGTGAGAGGGTGGGCCTTCATCCAACCGTTGTTAACGTGGTGGTAGAAGTCCTCGCCGGGCTTCACCGAGTTGTCAATGTAAGAGGGGTTGACACTCTTAAGGTGTTGCTGGGCAGACATTCCCAAGGTTGCGAAAGCTCCCAGGGAGATAGCCAGCGCGGCGTTTTTAAGTTTCATATGTGAAAATGTTAGTTTGGTTTATTTCAGTGCTTCGAGCGCGGCGCGGAGAGTCGCGAGACGCAATTCCGTGTCAGACTGTTTGCGGCGTTCGGCATCGATTACGGCGGCAGGAGCCTTGCTGACGAAACGCTCGTTGGAGAGCTTCTTCATTACGGATGCGAGGAAGCCTTCGTAATAAGCGATGTCCTTCTGCAGCTTGGCGCGCTCGGCCTCGATGTCGGTGTTGCCCGAAAGGGGAACATTGAACTCGTGGGTGCCGACAAGGAAAGTGCTCCCCGCGGCGTCCTTCTCGGCTTCGGCGTTGAGGGCGCTAAGGTTGGCGAGCTTGAGCACCACGGCAGCGACAGCCTCGTCGAGAGGCGACGCCCCGGTGCAGCGCAGTTCGAGCGGCTCCTTCGAGGGGATGTTCTTCTTGGCGCGGACATTGCGGACTCCGGCAATGACCTCTTTCGCGACCTCCATAGAGGCAAGCAGAGACTCGTCGGCTTTCGACGCCCGCGGAACAGGGGTATACATAATGGATTCTCCGTCGGCGCGCTCTTCGAGGTTCTGCCAAAGTTCCTCGGTGATGAAGGGCATGAATGGGTGCAGGAGACGCACCAGCGAGTCGAAGTAGCCGATTGTCGCGCGATAGCTCTCTCCATCGATAGCCTCGCCGTAGGCGGGCTTGACCATTTCGAGATACCAGGAGGAGAACTCGTCGCGGAAGAGGCGGTAAAGCTCGTTCAGGGCTTCCGAGAGGCGGAACTTGCCGAGCAGGTCCTCGGTTTCAGCAATGCTCTCAGAGAGCTTGCTGTCGAACCAGCGGGCGGCCGTGGCGGCAGCCGCGGAGCGGGGGGCTTTCTCGTCGACATTCCATCCCTTCACGAGGCGGAAAGCGTTCCAAATCTTGTTGCAGAAGTTACGGCCGTTCTCGCAGAGCTTGTCATCGAACAGGATGTCGTTACCGGCAGGCGCTGCCTGCATGAGGCCCATACGCACACCGTCGGCGCCGTAGGTCGCAATCAGCTCCAGCGGGTCGGGAGAGTTGCCGAGCGACTTGCTCATCTTTCGGCCGAGCTTGTCGCGCACGATGCCGGTGAAGTACACGTTGTTGAACGGTTGTTTGCCGACATACTCGTAACCCGCCATAATCATACGGGCGACCCAGAAGAAGATAATGTCCGGGCCGGTAACAAGCGTGGCCGTCGGGTAGTAATATTTGATTTCCTCGTTGCCGGGGTTGTTGATACCGTCGAAGAGGGTGATCGGCCAGAGCCAGGAAGAGAACCAGGTATCGAGCGCTCCTTCGTCCTGACGGAGGTCGCTGACGTCGATGTCCTGCTTGCCGGTCAGGGCGCGGGCTTTTTCAACCGCGAGTTCCGCGGTACGGGCCACGAATACCTGCTCCTCGCCGGTGGCGGGATCGGTATAGTAGTAGGCCGGGATGCGGTGGCCCCACCAGAGCTGGCGGCTGATACACCAGTCCTGGATGTTTTCCAGCCAGGTGCGGTAGGTATTCTTGTATTTCTCGGGAACGAACTTGATAATGTCGTCCATTACCGGGCTGAGGGATATGTCGGCGAAGTGCTTCATGTTGACGAACCACTGCAACGACAGCCTCGGCTCGATAGCGACCTTAGTGCGCTCCGAGAAACCTACCTTGTTAACATAGTCCTCAACCTTCTCCATCAGGCCGGCGGCCTCCAGGTCCTTCGCGATCTGGCGGCGGCAGTCGAAGCGGTCCATGCCGACGTACATCCCCGCGGTTTCGGCAACGGTGCCGTCCTCGTTGAAAATGTCGATTGTTTCGAGGTTGTGGGTCTTGCCCAGCATGTAGTCGTTCTTATCGTGCGCCGGGGTTACCTTCAGACAGCCTGTGCCGAAATCAATTTCTACATAGCGGTCCTCGATTACTGGAATCTCGCGGCCTACTAGGGGCACGATTACGCGCTTCCCTTTCAGCCAGGCGTTTTTCGGATCCTTGGGGTTGATGCACATCGCCGTGTCGCCCATGATGGTTTCCGGACGGGTCGTGGCGACTACGGCATACCTCCCTTCCGGATCGCCGGCGACCTTGTAGCGGAGATAATAGAGCTTCGACTGCTCCTCGACGAAATTCACCTCGTCGTCGGAAATCGCGGTACGGTTCTGCGGATCCCAGTTGACCATGCGGAGACCGCGGTAAATCAGCCCCTTGTCGTAGAGGTCGCAGAACACCTTGGTGACCGCTTCAGAGCGCTGCTCGTCCATGGTGAACGCGGTGCGGTCCCAGTCGCACGACGCTCCGAGCTTGCGGAGCTGCTGGAGAATAATGCCGCCGTGGTGACGCGTCCAGTCCCATGCGTGTTCGAGGAACTGCTCGCGAGAGAGATCGGTCTTCTTGATGCCTTCAGCCGCGAGTTTCGCGATTACCTTGGTCTCGGTAGCGATTGACGCGTGGTCGGTGCCGGGCACCCAGCAGGCGTTCTTCCCCTCCATACGGGCGCGGCGCACGAGGATATCCTGGATAGTCTCGTTAAGCATATGGCCCATGTGGAGGACGCCGGTAACGTTAGGGGGAGGGATGACAATGGTGTACGGCTCCCTGGTGTCGGGCACGGAGCGGAAGAGCTTGTGGCGCATCCAGTAGTCATACCATTTTTCCTCAGTATCTTTCGGAGAGTAGACGGTCGCTAATTCTTTCATTCCTTAATTTTATGTTATTTGGGTGCAAAATTACAAAAACTTCAAGGAAAATTCGCTAACTTTGCCCGTGAAACTGCATAATCACGCGCTGATTATGTCGATTTATCTGCCTCAAAAACATAAAACCACAGAAATAATGAACAAAAGCACTTTCATCGCGATTACAATGTCAGCAGCATCCCTCGCGGGGCTGTCGGGTTGCGGCGGCGCTGCCGACTCGCAGCTTATCGACAAGCCTGATTACAACAGCGAATCGGGCATCTTCGACATCGAGGCCCTCGAGGCTCTCGGCCGCGTCAGCGGGCCGCAGGTGTCGCCCGACGGAACGAAAATACTCTACGGTGTCAGCTACGAGAGCGTCGAGCAGAACAAGAGCAACAACGAGCTGTATGTGATGAACATAGACGGCTCGGAACAGACACGCCTCACAAAGACTCCCGGATCCGAGAGTGGCGCCGTATGGATTGAGGGGGGCAAGCGCATCGCCTTTACCGCAGAAAGCGAGGAGAAACCGCAGCTCTGGGTCATGAACGCCGACGGTTCGGGCCGCAAGGTCGTTTCCGCCCTGGAAAATGGCGTCGGCGGCTTCCTGTTCTCTCCTGACGGCAAGAAGGTAATCCTCGTGTCGACCATCAAGTCGGTACGCACCGCTGCCGACGTATATCCCGACCTTCCCAAAGCGACCGGCCGCGTGATTGACGACCTGATGTACAAGCACTGGGACGAATGGGTTACGGAAGTCCCCCACCCCTTCCTGGCAGATTTCGACGGCTCGAAGCTCGACAACGTAAAGGACATAATGGAGGGCGAGCCGTTTGAATCCCCGATGAAGCCTTTCGGCGGAATCGAATCTTTCGCCTGGAGCCCCGACTCGCGCCGCGTAATCTACACCTCGCGGAAAAAGACAGGCATGGAATACGCCGTATCGACCAATTCCGACCTCTATATCTACGACCTTGAGTCAGCCAAAACCCGCAACCTGACCGCCGGGATGATGGGCTACGACACCAATCCCGCCTTCTCTCCCGACGGAAAATATGTAGCCTGGCTCTCGATGGAGCACGACGGTTACGAAAGCGACAAGAACCGCATCTTTATTCTTAACAACTCGACCGGCGAGAAGACCGACCTGACAACCGAATGGGACTATACAGCCGACGCGATCGCATGGGCTCCCGACAGCAAGAAAATCTATTTCCTGGCCGCTTACCAGGGATGTACCCCGATTTTCAGCGTAGACATCGAGACCAAAAAGGTTGAGATGGTTACCGCCGGAACCGACATCGCCGACTATTGCGCCCTCGCCCCCACCCCCGACGGGAAGCAGGTAATAACGATGCGCCACTCGATGCTTTACCCGAACGAGATTTTCGCCGTGGCCGACGGCAAGGCTACCCCCCTGACCGCGGTCAACAAGGAGATTCTCGAGCAGATCGAGGCCCCGAAGGTCGAAAAGGTAATGGTTCCGACCACCGACGGCAAGCTGATGACAACCTGGGTGCTTTATCCTCCCAAATTTGACCCGGAAAAGAAATATCCCGCCATCCTCTACTGCCAGGGCGGTCCGCAGCAGGCAGTCAGCCAGTTCTGGAGCTACCGCTGGAACCTCATGCTCATGGCCTCTAACGGCTATATCGTGATCGCCCCCAACCGCCGCGGCCTTCCCGGCTTCGGAACCGAATGGAACGCGCAGATTTCGGGCGACTACCCCGGCCAGAACATGCGCGACTACCTCTCGGCTGTCGACTTTATGAAGGAGAAGCCCTATGTTGACGGCGAGCATATCGGCGCTGTCGGCGCAAGCTACGGCGGTTTCTCGGTTTACATGCTCGCCGGCATCCACGAAGGCCGTTTCGCAGCCCTGATCGCCCATGCCGGAATCTTCAACACCGAAGCGCAGTACCTCGAGACAGAGGAGATGTGGTTCGCCAACTGGGACCTCGGCGGCCCGTTCTGGGAAAAGGATAACGCCGTCGCGCAGCGCACTTTTGCCAACTCGCCCCACAAGTTTGTCGACAAGTGGGACACCCCGATTCTCGTCACCCACGGCGAATACGACTACCGCATTCTCTCCTCGCAGGGCGAGATGGCGTTCAACGCCGCCCGTCTCCGCGGAGTCCCCGCCGAGATGCTTATTTTCCCCGACGAGAACCACTGGATTCTGAAGCCGCAGAACGCTATCATGTGGCAGCGCGTATTCTTCCGCTGGCTCGACAAGTGGCTGAAAGGGATCGATTACGAGAACCCCTCCCCCTTCTCGACCGACGCTGCCGAGGCAGCCGTCGACGCGGCAGCCGAAATCGGCACAACCGACTAACCCGTCACGCGTCGTACAGGACTTGATTGGAAGGCGCTGTGTCAGAATATTTGACACAGCGCTTTTCGTACCCGGATGGGAGGGTGCTGTCAGAATGGTCCAGATGGTAGGAGCTTGAAGGTGAGACCGATGGGAGCAATCTGGAGATTGTGACCGAGGACGAACCTTCAAGCGACGACCCAGATGGGCCGTTATGACACGCCCTCTTCTTGCGTAAATTACGGCAATCGTTATACAAATCGCATATAAATCGCGGAATTAATTGCGGTTATGGAAAATAAGCAGTATATTTGCGCTTGTATAGACCGACCGCAAACATCCGGCAACAGAATATAACGAAATCAGATATTAACCAATCATTTTTTCAGGCATGAAGAAAATTTTACTATCCTCGCTGCTACTCGTTGGCGCGATGTCGATGTCAGCCCAAAACTCGGCCGACTTCAACACGCTCAGTGAGAATACGTCTTATGGCAGCTACAAAACCACAAATGGCTGGCAGCTCACAAACTGCGCATGTATTACCAGCGGACTTCCCTCCGAAGCTCCACAGGGCACTGTCGCTCCGACCTTAAACGGCAAAACATCCGCCGTAGGTTCCATCACATCCCCGACTCTCGAAGGAGGCATCGGTACTCTGTCTTTCGATTATACCAATACATTTTCGGAAAGCAATGGAGTTTCCCTTCAAATTGACATCCAGCAGAACGGCAATACCGTCAAATCCGAGGTGTTAACCAACACATCGGTAGCACAGAATACCCTATACTCATTCACTTCACAGGCGTTTGACGTTGAGGGTGATTTCACTATTCTTATAAAGAATCTCTCACCTTCGAAAAGTACCAAAAACAAAGACCGCGTATCTATCTGGAACCTTACCTGGACCAGTTTCGGAGAGGGTCCGGCTGTTGCCACCCCGACTTTCGAGATGGTCGAGCAGGGAGAAGGATTCGTAGTCAAAATCAGCTGCGCGACCGAGGGGGCTGAAATCCGTTATACCGATGACGAAACAACCCCGACAGCAACTTCCACCCTCTATACCGCCCCCATCGAGTGCTGGATGGCGACTACCTACAAGGCTATAGCCATCAAGGACGGCGAAACTTCGAACGTGGCAACCTTTGCTGCAAATCCGCCATACGTTCTTGACGGATTCACCAACCTCTACGACTTCATGGAAAGTATGGAGCCCAACCAGAAAGTCCCCGTGATCATCAACGGCGGAATGACCGTCATCCACCAGTCCGGCAACTATCTGTTCCTCAAAGCGGGTTCCAGCTTCATGGCCTCTTATATGCTTGTCTTTGGCAACACAGGCAAGACTCTTGCGAACGGTGACACGTTTAACCGCCTGGAGGGAAATTTCGAGGTTTACAACGACCAGCCCGAAATCACCTCTCCCAAGATTGTCGGCGATGTTACCGCCGGAACCGCGGTTGAGCCGGAGGAGCTTTATGACCTTTCCGAGGTAGCGCAGTACAATCTCAACCACTATGTTTCTATCGAGAACGTCAATATAACCGCGATTAACGGAAGCAGCGCGACCCTTACCGATTCAGAAGGGAACACATGCGCTCTTTACAACCGCTTTGACATCGAATTGAACGAGGAGGAAGGCTGCAAGATAATCGGCTTCGTTACCAAAAACAGGGGTACGATGCAAATTTGGCCCGTTGAAATCGTTGGAGGTAAAATCGTTGTTGCCGCTCCGACATTCACCCCTGAAAGCGGTTCTTCGATTCCAGCGCAGACCGAAATCGTAATCACCGCCGAGGAAGGCGCTGAAATCTACTACAAGGTCGAAGGCCGCGACGAGGACTTTATCCTTTACGAAGGCTACGAATACGCGATGACACCCGGCACTCTTACCATCGAGGCTTATGCCAAGGTAGGAGAAACTGTAAGCGAAACCGTTACCGCGACATATACCGTTACCAAACCCTCTCCCGAACTCGCCTGGATAAACTCTGAAGGCGAGCCTGTTTCCGAAGTAATCTGGGTAATCGACGGGACTCCCGAACAGCAGATTCTCCCCGAGCCTTACGGAATGATCATGGGCGAACCGACCCTCACATCCAGCAATCCCGAAGTAGCCTCGATTAACATGGAATATATGAGTGTCGAAGTTCACAAGGTCGGCGAGACAACAATCACCCTGGCTGTCGAAGAAACCTACCAGTACGCAGCCGGTGAGGCATCGTTCGTGCTGAAAGTAATCTCAAAAGAGGACGCTCAGAACATCACCGCCGTTGTCGAGTTCTCCAACCCCAACAACGACAAGAACTTCGGCGCTTCTGCCAAAGAACAGAATTGGGAGACCACCGACGGCGCGTTCGTCTTCAAGGCGATAGCCGCCGTTAGCGGTAACACGTATCCCGCCGTAGCTGATGGCCAGCTTAAACTTTACGGCTCCTCCAATAACACAATCGCTGTGACAGCTCCCACTGGATACAAGATTAAAGAGGTATCCTTCAACAAGGCCACAGGTCACAAAGACTATCAGGACTGGCTTCCGACCGTTGATGGTGAAGCATGCACAGTTGAAGAGGCTGCAACTCAGGCTGATGCAGTCACAATTACATGTGGCTATTCGCTCCCTGCCGCTGCTGAACAGGTAATTATCGGATGCGGAGGTTCTACAAAGCATATCCGCCTGAACAGCATCTCATTCGTTCTTACCGATGCGCCTTCCGCAATTGAAGGCGTGGAGGCTGAAGCAACTGATGGCGTAGCTGAATACTACAACCTCCAGGGCGTTCGCGTAGAGAACCCCGCCGCCGGGCTCTACATCCGTCGCCAGGGTGGCAAAGTCGCCAAGGTCATCATCCGCTAAACGCGATAGATATCACTTATAAGAAGACCGTCAGGGAAACCCCTGGCGGTCTTTTTATGCTTTCAACTTTGTTCGTTAGTCAAGATGACTGATTTCGTATTGAAGACAATCCAAAAAACGGGCCGCATGCGCGCCGTCCATCTGCGTATGATGGAATTGGAACGAGACTGTCAGCTCGTACTTAAACCAACGACGACGATAACGACCCCATATCAGGAACGGATTGTTGAAAATGCCGCTATACATCCCGATAGCGCCGTCTACAGAATATTTGGCAAGGGCCGAAGTGCCGATAACCATTCTGTCGGTCACGTCGTGATTCTCGCAAGTCTGTGCCACACGCTCTGTCAGGCGAAGATAGTCGTTGTTGAACTGGTTTAAATCCTCTGAAAAGGGAATGTCGCAGGAGCTGACCTCTCCACGAGAGTCCGCAACAATAGTATTGACCGCCAGGGAATCATAGCGAAACAGCTTGTCGCCGACGGGAAGCATATAAAATTCCTTAATCGTCGAAGCCGCCTTACCCACACACCAGCACATCAACATATTGAATTTCAACCCGCACCGTCGGCTTACACGCCGCAAACGGGTTACATCGACCGTGCGGAGGAAAGTCACCATCGGCATCGGAGCCTTCATCCACATCTCAAAAGCATAGGCCCGGCTCGTTTCCGCCGGGTTAATCTCTCTTACCATAACCCTGTGTTTTAATGTAACTTCCTGCGAATAGCCGCAAAAGGGGTGCAAAGTTAGCGATAATCTTCCAATAGGACAAATGGTTTCTGACAATCAACAGCGAAACGACAAGCCACCCGTATGAACAAATCATTAGGTTTCGTTCTTGTAGATAATAGGAATGAATGATAATATGAAGGAAAGAACGATTTATGGACGGTTTGACAGTTGGGTTGAAAAGCAGCCGGAAGCCGTTGCCGTAAGTGAGGACGGACGATCGGTAACATACCGCGAACTTGACGGTATGGCAAACGACATAATGGCGAAATTCTATTCTAACGAGGAATCATTTATCGGAATTGTAATGAGCCATGGCATAGAGATGGTTGCCGCGATTCTTGCCGTCCTGAAAAACGGAGCCGCGTATGTCCCGGCAGAACCATCACTTCCGAAAGAGCGCATAGATTATATGATGCGCACAGCGGGAGCGCGACTCGTCATCACGGACGAGTATTGCCGGAATCTGCCCCACTCCCGGCCGATGCCCGACCGTTCTAACGGAAACGGGATAGCATACGTGTTGTACACATCCGGTACAACAGGGCGTCCGAAAGGTGTCGTAGTGGAAAACCATAGCGTCGTTAATTACGCCGAGGCTTTCGAGCATGAATTTCATACGGGACCTGGTGACGTCATGCTGCAATATTCGATTTGCTCGTTCGACATATTCGTAGAGGAAGTATTCACCACATTGCTCAACGGCGCGACCCTCGCCATCCCCTCGAAAGAGGTTCACGAAGGCACTATCCGGGACCTTATGGCCTTCTGCGAGCGTCATGGGGTCACGGCTATAAGCGGATTCCCCTATCTGCTCGCCGACATGAACCGCTATAAGTGCTATCCGTCGAAACTTCGGCTGTTTATAAGCGGTGGCGATGTGATAAGGGCGGCATACGTCACCTGGCTGAAGAATCAGGATTTCGTTATCTATAACACCTACGGGCCGAGCGAGACTACGGTCTGCGCGACATACTACCGCGTAGACAACGCGCACCCGCTCGACGACGGCACATATCTCATCGGCAAGAGCATCAAGGGCGTAGAAGTAAAGATACTTGACGACAGTCTGAACGAGGTTCCTGACGGCAAGACAGGGGAAATATGTATTTTCGGAGAGGGGGTCTCGCGGGGCTATCTCGACACCCCGCCGGAACAGGCCAACTTCGTAACCCTCGACGAGGGCACGCGGATGTACCGCAGCGGCGACCTAGGCTATCGTATGCCGGACGGCAATATCGCGTTTCTCCGCCGAAAGGACAAACAGGTAATGATTCTTGGCCGACGAGTAGAGCCGGAAGAGGTGGAGAACGTGCTGAACGAATCGCCGTGCGTCGAGCGTGGCGTAGTCCGTTCGTTCACCGACGAACAGGGACTCGCCTATCTGACGGCGTATTTCGTGCCCTCCCACAAAAACTGCCAGCTAAGCAGGATAAAGCGGTTCCTGCGCTCGCGTCTTGCCGATTTCATGATGCCTGAATTTTTCGTGAAAATGGACGATATACCGCTGACGGCCCGCGGAAAGGTAAACGACAGGGCGTTACCGGTTGTTATGAAAGAAGGGGAAACGGAATGAACGTTACAATAAAAGAGATAAAGAATCTCGACACGTTGTTGAAATGGCGCGAAGAGGTGATTGGAAGCGTGTTCGGGGTTACAGTGCCCCGGGAGCTGATGGACGCCAACCGCCGATATTATGCCGAACACATAAACGACGGCACACACATAGCCCTCGAGGCCCTGGCGGAAGAGGGTCCGGCGGGGTGCGGCGCCATCTGTCTGACAGAAGAGCTTCCCTCCCCCGACAATCCGTCGGGACGTTGCGCCTATCTGATGAACATCTATGTGCGCGACAGGTATCGGAACCGCGGCATCGGCCATTCAATAGTGCGCCGCCTTGTGGAAACAGCCTGCGAACTCGGTTGCGACAAAATATACCTTGAAACAACCGACGGAGCGAAATCGTTATATAAAAGCATCGGGTTCAAAGAATTGCCCGGCATTATGAAATATGCAGACGTTCACAATAGCGAATCTTAAAATAAGCGCCGCCCTCACCTCGCTGAATCGGATATGTTATATCCTTTATCCCGTCGACTCGTTGGAAGGCCTTATAGCGGAGGCGGCGAGAAAGTTCGGAATAACAATTGTTATGGTCGCGGGAATGGACTGGGACGATGACCTCACTCCCTGGCCTGCGAAAGGAGAACCGCCTGGATGTCCTGATTTCAAGGGGAATGGACAAAGTTTTCTCTCAAAGCTGACCAGCACCGTGTTACCCGAGACCGAAAAGCGGCTGAACATGGCGAAAGACACCGAGCGCACATTGGCGGGAGTTTCCCTTTCCGGCCTGTTCACTCTATGGCAGTGGATGCTGAACGACACTTTCGACAATATCATAAGCCTTTCCGGCTCATTCTGGTACGACGGCTTCGCTGAATGGATTCAATCTCAGCCGCTCCCGCATAAAACCGGAAAGGCATATTTCCTGCTTGGCGACAAAGAAGCGAATACAAACGTCAAGGCATTCCAGCCCGTGCAGACCGACACGGTTGAAATAGTCAAATACCTGCAATCTAGCGGCATAACCACCCGTTTCGAGCTTGTCCCTGGCAATCACTACCAAAACGGAGACCAGCGCCTAAAAAGGGCGCTGGCGTGGATGTTCGGATAATAACCAAGATGTAAGATCGCAGCTTCATTTCCCGACGTTCGCTGACAGGCAGCGCAATGTCACCTCCGCTTCATTCAATATCACATTGTCAGTGGAACACGAAGCGAGCAAGGCGCATGACAATATATTTGACAGAATAGTAGCTGCAAAACAATAATATGACTTTATTGGTTTGCAATAATCAGATTAAGCGAAGTTATATAACCTCGACGTTACACGCCTTACGGAATAATCGGCAATTTTAGCTTATGTTCAGGCTTTTTCCGAAAGCTCGAGCCAGCGCATCTCCTTTTCGTCGAGGAGCTCGCTGACCTCTGAGAAACGCGCGGCTTTGGCTGAGATGTCGGCACATTCCGCGCCTGAAGCGAACAGGGCCTCCAGCGACTGCTTTTCCTCGGTGAGCGCCGCGATTTCCTTTTCAAGTTCCTCAAATTCCCGCTTTTCCTTGAATGTCAGTTTGGGAGCGCGTTCGGTGCGCGATTTTTGAGGAGCGGGGGAGGACTGTTTTTCAGCTTCCTGTGATTTCATGCGGGTGTCTCGCTCTTTGCGCCAAAGCGAATAGTCGGTGTAGCTGCCGGGGAAATCCTTGATTACGCCGTTCCCCTCGAACACGAAAAGATGGTCGGCCACTGAGTCAAGGAAATATCGGTCGTGGGAAATCACGATCAGACACCCCTTGAAATCCGCAAGGTAGTCTTCAAGTACGCCGAGTGTCGCGATATCGAGGTCGTTGGTCGGCTCGTCGAGAATCAGAAAGTTAGGAGAACCCATAAGCACGGACGCGAGGTGCAGCCTGCTCCGCTCCCCGCCGCTGAGCTTGCAGATATACTTCTGCTGGTCGGCGGGAGTGAACAGAAACCGGGTAAGGAACTGCGACGGGCTCATGCGTTCGCCGCCGTTGATAACCACCTCCTCCGCCTTCTCCGTTATCGCGTCGATAACCTTTTTCTCGGGATTGAAATCAATTCCTTCCTGGCGGTAGTAACCGAAACGCACGGTTTCGCCGATTTCAAAATGCCCCGAGTCGGGTTGTGTCAGCCCCTGAAGCATTTTGATAAAAGTTGATTTCCCCACGCCGTTTCCCCCGATAATGCCTACCTTCTCGCCCGGAGCGAAAACATAGCTGAAATCGTCAAGCACGACCTTCTCGCCGAATCGCTTGCTTACGTTTTCAGCCTCGAATATCTTTGAACCTATGCGGGAAGACTTTACCGAGAGGTTGACATCCTTTTCGGCCGCCTGCCGCCGGGCTCTCTCTTTAAGGTCATAGAAAGCGTCTATGCGGTACTGGGCCTTCCCGGCCCGGGCCTGGGGCTGGCGCCGCATCCATTCCTGCTCTTTCCTGAGAAGGTTGCGCGCCCTGGCGATTCCGGCTTCGGCCGCCTCGAGACGTTCGCGCCGACGGCGCAGGAAGTTGGCGTAATCTCCCGTGTAGGAATATACCTCTCCCCGGTCGATTTCAACGATGCGCGAGCATACCCGGTCGAGAAAGAAACGGTCATGGGTAACCATCAGAAGAGTGACCCGCGACCGGGAAAGCGTCTGCTCCAGCCATTCGATAGCGGGTATGTCAAGATGGTTCGTCGGCTCGTCAAGCAGCAATACCTGTGGTTCCGCCGCCAGCACGCAGGCCAGGGCGATACGTTTGCGCTGCCCACCCGACTGAGTCGCGACTGACGCCTCCGTGTCCGAAATGCCAAGCTGCGTCAAAAGCCGCCGCAGCCTCGACAACAGTTCCTCCCGGCCTTCGGCATCAAGTCCGGCAAGCGCTTCAGTGACTGGATGATATCCGATAGCCGCCTCCCAGACCGAGAGTTCCGGCGGAAGCTCCGGCGACTGGTCAAGGAACGCCACCCTGCAGCCGGAGGCCATCGTCACAGTCCCCGAATCGACATCCTCCAGCCCGACGAGGCAGCGCATAAGCGTGCTCTTGCCCGAGCCGTTGCGGGCAACAAGTCCCACCTTGTCCCCCTCGTTCAGTCCGAGAGAGACATCGGCAAACAGCATTCTGTCGCCATAACTCTTTGTAAGTTTCTCTGTTTGAAGAAGAATGCCCATATCTGAGTAGTCGGAGTCCCGCATATGCCGCGTTGAGACGCGATGCGTATACCGGGGAAATTCTGATGAATATTCAATAAAACTATCGCGAATTTACGAAAAACCGCTCAAAAATTTTGCTATTCCGAAAAAACTCCCTACCTTTGCATCCGAAATCAGCGCTGCCCTGCCTTCGGGCAAACCAGCGGCGCGCCACCAATGGAGAGGTGGGTGAGTGGCTGAAACCACCAGTTTGCTAAACTGACGTAGGAGC
>CALBWF010000009.1:0-1035 GCA_937969265.1 uncultured Porphyromonadaceae bacterium | reverse complement strand
CCTCCCCCCCTTCCCCCTCGGCAACCCCCGCTCCCGCGGCTGAAGCCCTTTAAGGTTTATGGCCTCCCTCCTTTCCCTTCCAGGTCCGTCCCGAATGGGTTCCCGTCCCGGTGTGAGGGGCCGCGGCCCCGAAGCAGTCTCTTGGTGCGCGAGGCGTAAGCCGAGCGAAGGAGAAGCCCTGCTTGTCCCCGCTGTCGGGTGGAGCGAGCCGAAGGCGAGCGGCTTCCCCTATTTCCCCTCTTTTCCCATCCCTCCCAAATCTCCCATCCCTCCCATCCCTCCCGTAAAAAAGAGGGGGAGAGCCGGATCTCGGCCCTCCCCCTCTTTGGTCTTTTGTGGGTAACCGGCTGCGCCGCAGCCGATTATTCCCCGTAGTATTTCTGGAAGAAACCCTGCGGCTTCCCGCATACCGGGCAACCCTTCGGCGCGTCCTTCGCCTGCGTCACATACCCGCAGTAGCGGCACTGCCATACCGTCTCCGGGCTGTCCGACGTAAAGAACGTCCCCGACTCGACCCGCTCCAGAAGCCGGCGGTAGCGGGCCTCGTGGAACTTCTCCACACCCGAGATATTCCGGTAGAGAGCCGCGATAGCGGGGAAGCCCTCCTCCTCCGCCTTGATGGCGAAATTGGCGTACAGGTCGTACCACTCCTCATGCTCGCCCGCGGCGGCCTCAGCCAGGTTGCGCTTCGTGTCCCCCACAGGCCCCGCGGGATATGCGGCTGTAATCTCCAGCATCCCCTCGTCGAGCATCGAGAAGAAACGTTTCGCGTGGACCAGTTCCTGTTCCGCCGTCTCCATAAAGATCGCCGCGATTTCCTCGTAGCCCTCCTTGCGGGCCACCTCAGCGAAAATAGTGTAGCGGTTGCGCGCCTGCGACTCCCCCGCGAACGATTTCAGCAGATTCTTCTCAGTCTCAGTTCCTTTGATATTTTTCATGTCAGTAAGTTGTTAGTTCCTTTATCTGTTTAGTCTTATCAGTTTAGTTATTATATCAGTAAAGAAACAACAACCCTCCCCCCTCAAAAGTTCTCCC
>CALBWF010000008.1:0-21336 GCA_937969265.1 uncultured Porphyromonadaceae bacterium | reverse complement strand
GACCGAGGCCGAGCCTTCAAGCGACGACCCAGATGGGCCGTTATGATACACCCTCGAATTACATACGTTCGGGGACGCGGATGCCGAGCAGCGCCATCGCGGCCTTTACCACTCGCGAGGTCTGGTCGCAGAGGGTCAGGCGCAGCGAGCGCGTCGGCTCGTCCTCCTCGCCCAGGATGGTGTAGTCGTGGTAGAACTGGTTGAACTGCTTCACCAGGTCGTAGGCGTAGTTGGCGATTAGCGCCGGGGAGAATGTGCGTCCGGCCTCCTGCACGGTCGAGGGGAAGTCGGCCAGAGTCTGAATCAGGGCGATTTCCTTGTCGTTGGGGACGACGGAGGAATAGTCGCCGATCGCGAAACCCTTCTCGGCGGCCTTGCGGAGCACCGAGCGGATGCGGGCGTAGGTGTACTGGATGAAGGGCCCTGTGTTGCCGTTGAAGTCGATCGACTCCTTGGGGTTGAATAGCATGTTCTTGCGGGGGTCGACCTTCAGCAGGAAGTATTTCAGAGCGCCCATCCCGACGGTCTCGGCGATTTCGGCAACCTCCTCCTCGCTGAGACCCTGGAGCTTGTCCATCTCGCGGGATACCTCGCGGGCCTCGGTCACCATCTCCTCCATAAGGTCGTCGGCGTCGACAACGGTGCCCTCGCGGCTCTTCATCTTCCCTTCAGGAAGCTCAACCATGCCGTAGGAGAAGTGGACGAGGTCCTTGCCCCACTTGAAGCCGAGGCGGTCAAGCAGCAGGGAGAGTACCTGGAAATGGTAGTTCTGCTCGTTGCCGACGACGTAGATCATGCGGTCGATGGGATAGTCGCGGAAACGGAGCTTCGCGGTACCTATGTCCTGGGTCATATAGACCGAGGTGCCGTCGGCGCGGAGGAGGAGCTTGTGGTCGAGCCCCTCGTTCGTAAGGTCGGCCCATACCGAGCCATCCTCCTTGCGGTACATCAGACCCTTTTCAAGCCCTTCGAGGACCTTTTCCTTCCCCTCGAGGTAGGTCTGGCTCTCGTAGTAGATTTTGTCGAAATCGACCCCGAGGCGCTTGTAGGTCTGGTCGAATCCGGCGTACACCCAGGAGTTCATGCGCTCCCAGAGGCCGCGGATTTCCGGGTCCCCGGCCTCCCATCGGCGGAGCATGTCGCGGGCCTCGGCCATCAGCGTCGAGCGCTTCTCGGCCTCCTCGGCGGGGATGTTCTCGCGCTCGGCGATTTCCTTGACCTCGGCGCGGTAGTGCTTGTCGAAGAGCACGTAGAAGTCGCCAATCAGATGGTCGCCCTTCTTGCCGGTCGATTCTGGGGTCGCCCCGTCGCCCCATTTCTGCCAGGCGAGCATCGACTTGCAGATATGGATTCCGCGGTCGTTGACGATGTTGGTTTTCACCACCTTGTTGCCGCACGCCTCGAGGATGCGGCTCAGGGAGTAGCCCAGGAGGTTGTTGCGGACGTGGCCCAGGTGGAGGGGCTTGTTGGTGTTGGGCGAGGAGTATTCGACCATCACCAGGGGGGAGTTGTCGGTGACGGGAACGGAGCCGTAGTCGGGAGTCCCGGCGATATGGGCGAGCACCTTGTTCCAGTATGTCGGCTCGACAACGATGTTGAGGAACCCCTTGACGGTGTTGAAGCGGGCGACCGCCGGCTCGTTCTCGACGAGCCACTGGCCGATTTCCGCTCCGACGGCCTCGGGGGCCTTGCGGGCGGCTTTCACCCAGGGGAAAACGACTACGGTAAGGTTCCCCTCGAACTCCTTGCGGGTTGCCTGGGGAACTATTGAGGCGGCATCGGCGTCGATGCCGTAGAGAGCCTTGACGGCTTTGGCTACGCCTTCGGCGATAATCTGGTCGATAGACATTTAACAGTTACAGATTGGTATTTTAGATAGACAGTCTGCGGAGAGTGTTGAGCAGTTCCTGGTTGATGGGCTTGTCGTTCTTGATGGCTTTCGAGAAGGGGACGTAGACAATCTCGTCGTTCTTGATGCCGATCATGACGTTGCGCTGGTCGTCGAGCAGGGCGTCAATAGCGGCCGCGCCCATGCGGGAGGCGAGGATGCGGTCGCAGGCCGTCGGCGAGCCGCCGCGCTGGAGATGGCCGAGAATCGAGACGCGCACGTCGTAGGCGGGATACTCCTCCTCCACGCGCTTGGCGATTCCCATGGCGCCCCCGGTGACGGGGCTTTCGGCCACGAGCACGATCGACGAGTTCTTGCTCTTGCGGAAGCCGTTCTGAATCAGCTCGGCGAGCTGGTCGGTCTGGGTAGAGATTTCGGGGATGATGGCGGCCTCGGCACCGGCGGCGATAGCGCCGTTGAGGGCCAGGAAGCCGGCGTCGCGGCCCATCACCTCGACGAAGAAGAGGCGCTCGTGGGAGGTCGCGGTGTCGCGGATTTTGTCGACGCACTCCATGATGGTGTTCAGCGCCGTATCGTAGCCGATCGTGTGGTCAGTCCCGTAGAGGTCGTTGTCGATTGTGCCGGGAAGGCCGATGATCGGGAAATTGAACTCGTTGGCGAAGATGCGCGCGCCGGTCAGGGAGCCGTCGCCTCCGATCACCACCAGGGCGTCGATGCCGTGGGAGCGGAGAGTGTCGTAGGCGAGCTGGCGCCCTTCGGGAGTCTGGAACTCCTTGCACCGGGCGGTTTTGAGAATCGTGCCGCCGCGCTGGATGATGTTAGACACATTGGCAGTCGAGAACTCCACGATCTCGTCGGTTATGAGGCCCTTGTAGCCGCGGTAGATGCCCATGACTTTGAATCCGCTGAAGATGGCCGAGCGGGTGACGGCGCGGATTGCGGCATTCATGCCGGGAGCGTCGCCCCCGGAGGTCAGGATGCCTATGCACTTGATTTCTGACATGACAAAAAAGTATGTTGACGTTTTAAACCACAAAAATACAAAAAAAGCCGCGCCCGCGCCGCGCATCCGAGCCTCTTTTATGTTTTTTAAGCATACTTGGAAATTTTAAGCCGAGGGGAGGGGGCGTAAATGGATGAGATTTTGTAATTTTGCCGTTCAACCGCGCACCCCGCGCCCGTCAACGGGCCCGACAATCCGCGACAATGGAACTCAACCTGACTATCGACCAAGGTAACAGCTCGGCAAAAATCGTGCTGTGGGACGGCCTGGAGGCCGTCGAGAAGCTGACCGTGGGGAAACTGACCCGCGAAACGCTTGAGGAAGTGGTGGAACGCAGCCGCCCGGCCAGGGCGCTGGTATGCTCCGTCACCGGTAACGGCCCCCGCATGGCCCGCTGGCTCGGCGAGCGCGGCGTCGAGGCTCGGGAAGTTACCGCCGGGATGCCCCTCCCGATCAGGATAGGCTACTCTACCCCGCAGACCCTGGGCGAGGACCGCGTCGCGGCGGCCGCCGGAGCCTGGAGCCTCTTTCCGGGGGAGATGTCGCTGGTGGTCGACATGGGGACCGCCGTCACCTACGACGTAGTGACCGCCGAGGGGGTCTACCTCGGAGGTAACATCGCCCCGGGGGTCGGGATGCGCCTGCGCGCCCTGCGCAGCTTCACGGCGCGCCTGCCGGAGGTCGGCGGCTACGGGGAGACCCCCGTTTTCGGAACCGACACGGTGACGGCCATGCGCGCCGGGGCGATACGCGGCGTGGTCAGCGAAATCGCCTATTACCGCTCGCAGCTCCCGCAGGGGGCGCGGGTAGTGCTTACCGGGGGATGGGCCGAGCGCGTCGGCCAGTTCCTCGACTTCCCTGTGACCATCGACTCCTGCCTGGTCACCAAGGGCTTACTTAGTATCCTGCTTTACAATGAAAATAAGCTTTCCCAGTAGGCTTTCAGCCTTAGTCCTCGCCGGAGCGGCCCTTCTTCCCGCCGCGGCCCAGAACTCCACCGTGACCCCCTACTCGCGCTTCGGCTACGGCGTGCTCGAGCAGCAGGCCAACACCCAGCAGCGCGGCATGGGCGGAGTAGGCATCGCGATGCGCTCCGGCCGCCAGATCAACTTCATGAACCCCGCTTCGTACGCCACGATCGACTCGCTGACGTTCCTCTTCGACATCGCCGCCAACACGAAGATGCTCAAGACGGAGGAGGGGGCCGAGAGCGGCAAGAACTTCACCGGGGGCCTGGACTACGCCGTCATGCAGTTCCCGATTACCAAGTACGGCGGCGCGGCCATCGGCCTGGTGCCCTGGTCGCAGGTAGGATACAGCTTCGGCAACGAGATTGTCAACGGCGAGAACTCCCGGCAGGGCTCGGGAACGGTCAGCGAGCTGTTCCTCGGCCTCAGCGCCCGCCCCTTCAAGGGCTTCACCCTGGGCGTCAACATCAGCTATATGTTCGGCACCCTGCTCAACGACAACTACGTCCTGGCTCAGAACGGAACGACAAGCTCGACGTCGCTCTTCGAGCGCGTGATGGAAATCCGCGACTGGAACATCCGCGCCGGAGTGCAGTACGGCTTCAACGTCAGCCGCGACACGCGCCTCACCCTCGGCGTGATTTACGAGCCTGAGAAAGACTTCCGCGGTAACTCCTACGGGACGAAATACGACGTAGGCTCCGACACCGCCCCGACAGAGGAGGAAATCGACGGCACCAAGAAGATGAACGGGCGCTACACCAAGGCGGCGACCTACGGCGCGGGAGTCAACGTCGAATGGGGCAACCGCCTGATTGCCGAGGTGGACTTCTCGTACCAGCCCTGGAAGAACGCCAAATACACCTCCCTGCCGGGCTACGAACCGGCATTCGGGGAGAACGGAACGCGCTTCGACAACCGCTGGCGCGTAGGGGCCGGCGCTCAGTGGATTACCAACCCGCGCGGCAACTACCTCCAGCGCATGAACTTCCGCCTGGGGGGCTACTACTGCCACGACTATCTCCAGGTAGCGGGCAACAACGTTTTCGAGCGCGGCGTGAGCCTCGGCGTCGGGCTTCCGGCCCCGTCGCAGAAGACGCTCGTCAACCTCGCCTTCGAGTGGCGCAACCGCCAGGCTACCCCCGCCGCCCTGGTCAAGGAGAACTATTTCGTAATCACCCTCGGCATCAACTTCAACGAACTCTGGTTCTGGCAGAGCAAAATCCGCTAAATCCGCTGACGCGATGAATGTCGGGAATTTCGGAATGAGAAGCCTGTTTTTCGCCGCGGCCTCCGCGGCGGCTCTCCTTATGGCCGGATGCCGGGAGGACAAGCGGGAGACCATCGCCATCTCTGCCGACCCGGAGACTTTCCCGACGATGCGCACCGTCAACGTCTCGACCCTCATCAGCGATTCAGGCTACACGCGTTACCATATCACGGCCCCGCTGTGGCTCATGTTCGAGGAGGCCCGCGAACCCCACTGGGTTTTCCCCGAGGGGATGTACATGGTGAAGTTCGACAACGACATGAAGGAGAACGGCACCTTCACGGCTGATACCGCGACCTATTTCAGCCAGAAACGCCTCTGGCGCTTCGACCGCAACGTGCGCTACCGCTCCGTCGACGGCGACCGGCTCCTGACCCAGCAGCTTTTCTGGGACCAGAACAAGCAGAAGGTCTACTCCGACTCGTTCATCCACCTCGAACGCGCCGACCGCACGATCGAGGGGTACGGCTTCGAGGCGGACCAGAATATGCGCGACTACACCGTCCACCGCCCCTCTGGCATCTTCCCGACCTCCGCCTTCCGCAAGGAAAAGGGAGAGCAGAAGGAGGACACGCGGAAAGAGGAAACACGAAAGGAAGAGGTACAGGAAGTACAAAAGGAGGGAGTACAAAAAGAATAAGCGAAAAATGGATACCATAACCTTCGACCCCGTCTGGCTGGCGATCACGCTTGTGTCGCTGGCGTTCTCTGCGCTGTTTTCCGGAATAGAAATAGCGTTCGTCACCGGCGACCGCGTCCGGGTGGAACTTGACGTGCAGCAGGGGGGCTTCACCGGCCGTCTGCTCGACCTGTTCTACTCCAATTCGGAGTTTTTCATCTCCACCATCCTGGTAGGCAACAACATAGCGCTGGTGGTCTACGGTATGGGAGCCGCCAAGTTCATCGAGCCGTGGCTGATGGCAAACCTATCTTCGGAGGCTCTCGTGCTGCTGTTCCAGACGCTGATTTCCACCGGCATAATCCTCATAACCGGGGAGTTCCTGCCCAAAACCATCTTCCGCATCAACCCGAACCGCTCGCTGAAGATGGTCGCGCCCTTCACAGCCCTGATTTACACGCTGCTCTATCCGATTTCCCTCTTCACTACCTGGCTGTCGAAAACGCTGATGCGCCTCTGCGGCATCAAAAGCGGCTCGGGGAAGCTCGGGCTGCTGAGCATGACCGACCTCAACGACTACCTCGAGCAGACTATCGACGAGAACGCCGAGAAGAAGGCGGAGGTGGAGAACGAGGTCAAGATTTTCCATAACGCGCTCGACTTCTCGCAGACCCACCTGCGCGACTGCATGACGCCGCGCAACGAGATTGTGGCGGTCGATATCGAGGAGACAACCCGCGAGGAGCTGTCGAAGCTCTTCACGGAATCGGGGCGCTCCAAGATACTGGTGTTCAAGGGGGACATAGACAACGTCGTGGGCTATATCCACGTCAGCGAGCTGTTCCGCCCCGGGGTCGAATGGCGCGAGCAGGTAAAGGAGGTTGTCTTCGCCCCGGAGACCCTTATGGCCAACAAGATGATGCGCCGCCTCCTTGCCGAGAAGCGCTCGATCGCCGTCATCGTCGACGAGTTCGGGGGCACGGCGGGGATGGTTACCCTGGAGGACCTGGTGGAGGAAATCTGCGGCGACATCCAGGACGAACACGACTCTACCTCGCTCGTAGAACGCCGCCTGGGAGAGAACCGCTGGGAGTTCTCGGGGCGCATCGAAATCGAATACCTCAACGAGAAATACCACCTCGACATCCCCGAGGATGAGGAATACCAGACCCTCGCGGGATACATCCTCTTCTCGACGGGCAAAATCCCCGACACTGGGGACGTTATCGAGCTCAACGACCTCCGCCTGGAGATCACCAAGAAGAGCGCTACCCGCCTGGAGCTGATCACCATCGCGAAAGTTTAGGCCCGGCAGGGGGAAAGCAGCTTCCTCGCTCGGCTTACGCCTCGCGCACCAACAGGGCAGCAGGAGGGGAGACCGCTCGCTTACGCTCGCTCCACAGAACAGAGATACTTACGGCTGGCGCAGCCTGTCGGGTTGAGCGAGCTTCAGCGAGCGGCGCGAAACCGAAGAAAGGCAAGCAGAAAAAGATTTATCTAAACAGCGAGGCGAAAGCCGAGCCTAAACCTTTAACCCTAAACAGCCGAAGGCTCAGAGGCCCAGGAGGTCGCGGTGGATGTCGAGGGCGGCTTTGATGTTGGGGGCGGAGACGGGGAGGTTGACTTCGGGGCTGCCGATGGAGCGGAGGAGGGTGAAGTTGACGATGCCCTGGGTGGTGTTCTTCTTGTCGCGCTCCATGTAGCCGAGGAGGCGGGGGTAATCGTCGCAGGTGAACTCGAACGCGCCGTAGTTTTCGCGGATGTAAGCGGCGATTTTGTGAAGCTCGTCGGAGGGGAAACCAAGCTCCATATGCGACAGCACGAGGGCCGCCACCATCCCCTGCGCGACGGCGTAGCCGTGGGAGAGGGGCGACTTGCGCCACATCGCCAGCTCCTCGAAAGCGTGGGCGAAGGTATGGCCGAAATTCAGGGCATGGCGCAGACCGCGGTCCGCGGGGTCCTCGGAAACATATTTGATTTTTACATCGACGCTCTCCTCGATCAGTTTCAGGAGGGTATCAGGTTCGTAGCTGGTGACGTCGTAGGCCAGGAGGCGGGAGGTCATCTCGGGGGAGGTCAGCAGGGCGTGTTTCAGCATCTCGGCGTAGCCGTTGAGCAGCTCCTCGGAACCGAGGGTGCGGAAAAAGGTAGTCGAGACAATCACCATCTCCGCGTCAGCGAAGACTCCTACCTCGTTTTTAAGCTCGTTGAAGTTGATACCTGTCTTTGCCCCGATCGAGGCGTCGACGGCGGCGAGAAGGGTCGTAGGGACGTTCAGGAAGGGGATTCCGCGGCGGAATGTCGCGGCGGCGAAGCCGCCGGTGTCGGAGACGATGCCACCGCCGAGGTTTATGAGGAGTGAGTTGCGGTTGGCTCCCGCGTCGCCTAACTCTTTCCAGACCGCCGAGAGGGTCAGGAGGGTCTTGTAAGTCTCACCGGCGCGGATTGTGATAATCCGGGCGTCGCTGACGGTCTTCGACTCCTCCAGCATACGGGGAAGCACGAACGACTTTGTATTGACATCGACCAGGACGAACACCGACGAGGGGTTCATCTTCCCCGCGATTTCGTCAATCGCCTGGGCAACGTGGTTTGTAAAGAGCAGGTTCTTCTTCATAATACACAGAATTTCAGTTTCCGAGCAGCCCCGGGAGCGCATCGGCGAAAGCCTCCATCGAGGGGAAGACAATGTCGGCCCCGGCATCCCACATATCCTGTTCGGGAATCGGGCCGGTAGTGACAGCGACGGTGAAGGCGCCGGAAGCGGCACCCGCCTTCACCCCCAGCGGAGCGTTCTCGACAACCATCGCCTCGGAGGGGAGGACACCCGCCTTGCTCATCGCCAACAGGTAAGGTTCCGGATCCGGCTTGCCGCGGCTGACGTCGCGGGAGGTTACCATCATCCCCTCCTCGAACGCTCCGGGAAACTCCCCGGCGAGGCGTCCGATTGTGGATTTCTGGCCCGACCCGGTCACCAGGACGCGCTTTATCCCTCGTTCTTTCAGAATTTCAAGCATCCGGTCGGCTCCCGGCATCACCGGGACACGGGGCAACTCATTAAAATAACCAGTCTTGCGGGCATAAAGTTCTGTCTTTTCCTGTTCGGTAGCCGGGCGCCCCAGCTCGCGGCGGAAAATCAGGTCGATTGTCGCAGCGCCGGTCATCCCCTCGTAGCCGAAAAACTCCTCCAGCCCGCAGTCGATTCCGAGTTCCGACACCATACGCTGCCACGCGCGGGCGTGGGAGGGCATCGAGTCGAGGAGCGTGCCGTCCATATCAATGAGGGCGGCCTTGATATTCAGCGGTTCGCTGGGAGCGCCACCGCGCGCCCCTACTTCAAAAGTCTCTTTCATTTCTTATAGTTTCCGGAATGGATTCGGTAGACCGTTTCCCGGGTAAGACCCAGGAAGGAAGCGATTTGGGTCAGGTTCGCCACCTTCGGGAGCTTCGGGAAGCGGGTAATGGCCCATCGGTACAGCTCCGGGGCCTTGCATGTCTGGCTCATATAGAGCCGCTCCTCGAGGAGGGAGCAGTGCATCGCGAGAGCGACGTTCAGGAACAGCATCGCCTCGCTTTCGATAATCGTTCCTTCCTCTTTCAGAATATCCTTGACAGAGGGGGAAATATAAAGGAGGCGGGTAGGCTCCAGGAACTCTATGGCGATGGTTTCCGGCTCCCTGGTCAGCCCGACACGGGAGAGATGCACAAACTCCTCGTCGAAAGCGAAAGACACCGTATGGTCCTTACCTCCGTGCATAAAACAGACCCGCGCGGCCCCTGTAATGATAAAGAAAGCGCGGGTTGAGAGCGTAGCCGCGCCGGTAATTCGCTCGCCGCGGGCGAAAGAGCGCTCGCGCATAGCGTTTCTGAGGCGCTCCTCCCCCTCGGGGGTCAGCGTCGCGAAGCGTTTTATGATGTCGATAGGATGGTTCATCAGGGTAGGAGAATGAGGGTATCAGGGCGGATTTTGACCGAATACGGGGTCGCGGAAACCCTCGGCCGCGGACCGCCGCTGTAATAGAAAGTCTTCTGCGTGTCCCAGGAGGGAAGGTCGAGCCTGACGGTTTTGCCGGAGGGCACCGCGACCCTGCGGACTACCCTGCGGCGGTGGATTTCCCGGCCCGCGGAGTCGAGGTATAGAATCGTGAAGCGCACCTCGGCCGCCTCGCGGGAAGCATTGTTCTGAAGGAAGATGGTCTCCTTCGCAGCCCGGAGCGTTTTCTCGTAGCCGTAGAAACGGATGACGGAGGAATCGGCCGCGAGGGAGAGGGTATCGAGAGCCGTAACTTCGGAGGGCGCGGCAGGGATTTCCGCGGGGCGCAGACCGCGGGCCGTTGTCCGCTGGGCGCCCAGCGGGAGGGGAGTCGCGGCGAGAAGAATCAGGAGGAGAAGCGGTTTCATAGCGCGCGGGGTATGGGTGGAGGGGAGGAGGGGGACTGGGGCCATACGCGGAGCAGCCCCTCGTTGGCCGCCTCGGCCCCCTGCCGGTCGACAGTCAGAGGAGCGCGGAACATATACGGCAGGAGCTTCCAGAGGCGTATCCTCAGCTTTCCCCTCTTTGGGAGAATCAGGAGCCTGGAATCATCGGAAGCCTTGAAGGTAAACTTCTTAGGGGAGGTCAGAGCCGCGCCGTCGACTTTGGTAAACAGCTCGCCGACATAGGTGTCAGGCTCCCCGGCGGGGCGCATGCGCCCCATGACGGTTCCGGGCCTCACCGCCGGAGTCCGCGCCTCCACGACCTTCAGCAACAGCTCTCCGCCGTTGCCGGAAGGGAGAACGGCCACAGCCGCCTCCCCCTCTGTCGCGCGGTAAATCCCCGCGACGGGGATGCCTGACGAGGCTATCGCGGCCCGCATCTCCGCCTCCGTCTCCCCGTTGGCGGGGAGAAAGGAGGCGGACATAATAGCGGCCAGAGACAAGCGCCTTATTATCAGGTTGATCGCGGACATTTGCGGTTAGAGAGGATAATAACGGAGGATTGGGGGAACCGGCCGCTCAGGAGCGGTTAAACTTGTATGAGAAGCCGATTGAGAGGATTTCCTTCAACTGCCAGTGGCGCCATCCCTCGACCTCCGGGGCCTGGAGCGACTGGTAGCGCAGATGGGCGAAAATCCTGGTCGACAGGAATTTGTTGATATTGAAGGTAATCGTGTTTTCCCAGTCGCCGGTAAGCTGCTCGTAGTCGGTGAACACAAACAGGCGCGAGAAATACTCGATATTGTAGGCCAGTTTCCAGCGGAGGGTCAGCTCCGAGGAGGAACCGTACTCGCTCTTCGTCCTGCGCCCTTCCTCGATACCGAAGCTCTTGGGATCCAGCTTTGTATCGTTGATACAGGTTTTGAGGTTGTAGGAGAGGGGGGCTATCGAGGCGTTGAACTGAAGGGTCTTTTTCGGGTTCTCGTAGGCATACGTCATACCGAGGCCGACGGTCAGGTCGCCTGGAGAGAGGAAAGAGGCGGTCATCACGTCGGAATTGACCTTGTAGTTGTTCAGGAGCTGCGTCTTGAACTGGGCGGTCAGCGAGTAGTACCAGCGCTTTGCAGCCTTGTAACCGAACTTGGTGTTGATCTGCAGGAGGTCTTCCGAGATATTGTAGTCGTGGACCTTGTCCTCCGGGGCGTTGTTGACGCCGAGCTTGTAGGCGAAATAAGTCTCGAAAATCAGGTTGGGATGGTACGCCGGGTTCAGCTTCACGTTGTAAACCACGTTGGCTATCATGTTGAGATTAGACTTACCGCCTTGGTACCAGTTGGGGGAGATATACGCCTGGGAGAACTGCAACGAGGCGTCGAAAGTCTTGAGCCAGTGGATTTTCTTCACGGGGGGAGCCTCGCCGACGAGGGTCACCATCTGCTTCTTGTCGCGCTCGAACTCCGTGACGTGGATTTTGGCCTGCTCGGGGTCGACGGTCATCTTGAACTCCTTGGGGGGCCTCGGGAGTGTCGCCTGGTTGTATCGCACCAGCTCGGGGTGGGCGATCATATACTGCTGAATAAAAGCCCTGACGCGGGAGTCTCGCGCGACAGTGCGGTCGGCCCAAGTCGTGGCGTCCCAGTTGTCGTTGTAGCGCTCTTCGAGGGGGTTGAAGGCCTTTGCCGGAGCCTGGAGGGAGTAGGTGTCGAAAATCGCCGGCATAAATGCCGTGCGCGGCAGGAGCAAGTCCTCCACAATCAGGTTGGTATCGACAGGGAACTCCCAGGGGCCGACGGGTAGCGGCTCATGGTCGCGGGGTGATGCCTCATCCTCGTCGTCGAGGTCGATGGCCTCACCGTTGGCATAGGTCTCGTCGAAAAGCGACTGTGCCTTTGCCCCGGCAGGAGCAAAGGCATAGGCAACGGCAGCCGCCGCGAGCGCGACGGCGACCTTATAGGGGGCGTAACGCATTAACGAATAGCTATATAATAGTTTTCAAACAGACTCTTATTCCTCGTCCTCGCGCATGTTGTGGAAGACCTGGGTAACGTCGTCGTCCTCCTCGAGCTTTTCCAGGAGCTTGTCGATGCTCTCGCGCTGCTCGGGGGTTATTTCCTTGAGGTCGTTGGGGATGCGGACGAACTCGGTGCTGATGATTTCGAAACCGTTCTCCTCGAGGTACTTCTGGATGTTGGAATAGTCCTCGAACACGCCGGTGAGGATGATTGCTCCGTCCTCGTCGGCCTCGACCTCCTCTACGCCGCAGTCAATCAGTTCGAGTTCGAGATCCTCGAGCGACATTTCGGGCTTAGCCTGGATTTTGAGCACAACCTTGTGGTCGAAGAGGAATGTAAGGGAGCCCTGGGTGCCGAGGGAGCCGCCGTGCTTGGTGAAGTAGGAGCGGACGTTTGCGACGGTACGGGTGTTGTTGTCGGTCGCGGCCTCAACGAAGATGGCGATTCCGTGGGGTCCGTATCCCTCGTAGGTGATTTCCTTATAGTCCTTGGAGTCCTTGTCGGTAGCCTTCTTGATTGCGCGCTCAACGGTGTCCTTGGGCATGTTCTCGGACTTGGCGTTCTGCATCAGGGCGCGGAGGCGGGGGTTGGTCGCGGGGTCGGGACCGCCGGCCTTAACGGCGATGGTGATTTCCTTGCCGATACGGGTGAAGGTCTTCGACATATTGCCCCAGCGTTTGAGCTTGCGGGCCTTGCGGTATTCAAATGCTCTTCCCATGGAAGTGATTCAGTTTTATATTATGATGATTTATTATGCTTTCAGTTAACGGAGCTGGGCGCCGAGGTTTTTCTCGAGGCTTGCGACGATGCGGCCCATTGCCTGCTCGATCTGCTTGTCCTGGAGGGTCTTTTCGAGGTCCTGGAGGGTAATCGAAATCGCGTAGCTCTTCTTCCCGGCGGGGAGGTTCTTCCCTTCGTAGACGTCGAAGAGCTCTACGCCGCGGAGGAGCTTGCGCTCCGCCTGGCGCACGGTCTGCTCAACCTGCTCCATAGTCACGGCGGAGTCGAGGAGCAACGCGAGGTCGCGCTTGACGGGCTGGGTCTTTGGGAGGGGCGCGAAGGTCACCTTCTTACGGGAGGCGAGCTTGACGAGAGCCGTCCATTCCAGTTCGGCGAAATATACATGGCGGTCGATGTCGGCCTTTTTCAGAATGGAGCGGGAGACCTGGCCCATATATCCGAGCACCTTCCCGTCGCGGGTCGCGATTGTAAGGGAGGCGTCGAAGATGTTGTTACCCTCGGTATGCGACAGGACGATTTCACCGGCGGCGATTCCGAGGCGGGCGAGGATGTTGGCGCACGCACCCTTGAGGTCGAAGAAGGTCGCTTCCTCTGCCTGGCGCGCCCAGTTGGCGGGGCGGGTGTTTCCGGTCATCCAGAGGGCGAGGCGCTGGCGCTCGCTGAAGGGGGCCAGGGGAGCCTCGGCGGTCGACTCGGCGGCGGGGTCGCGGAAGTAGCAGTTGCCGAACTCGTAGAACATCAGGTCCTCGGCCTTGCGGTTGACGTTGTGGGCGATGCTTTCGAGGCCCCCGAAGAGGAGCGTCTGGCGCATCGCGCCGAGGTCGGAGCTGAGAGGGTTGAGGAGCTCAACGCAGCGGTCGGCGGGATAGAGGTCGAGCCCTTCGTAATAGCTCTTCGAGGTCAGCGAGTTGTTGAGAATCTCGTTGAAGCCCTGTGCGGTGAGCTGTTCCGAAATCAGGCGCTGGAGGTCGTCGGAAGCGTCGGTAAGGGTCTTGAACTGCAAGGAGGAGTGGACCGTCGTCGAGTACTCGACGTTGTTGTAGCCGTAGACGCGGAGCACCTCCTCGACAACGTCGCACGGGCGGCGCACGTCGACGCGGTAGGTCGGCACCTTCAGGCGGAGGAGGTCGTCGTTTCCGGCGCACTTCTCGACCGCGATTTCAAGTGACGCGAGAATCGCCTCCACCTCCTCGGCGGGTATATGCTTGCCAATCAGCGAGTCGAGGTAGTTGAGCGACAGCTCCACGGGATAGGGGGCTACCGGCTCGGGATAGATGTCGACAGGCTCGCCGCAGATTTCGCCGCCGGCCAGTTCCTTGACCATCAGGGCGGCGAGCTTCAGGGCGTACATCGTGCCGTTGGGGTCGACGCCGCGCTCGTAGCGGAACGAGGCGTCGGTCGAGAGGCCGTGGGCGCGGGCAGTGCGGCGGATGCGGGTGGGGTGGAAGCAGGCGCTTTCGAGGAAGATGTCGGTAGTCTGCTCCGTAACGCCGGAGTCGAGGCCGCCGAACACTCCGGCGATGCACATCGGTTTCTCCTCGTCGCAAATCATCACGTCGGCGGCGCGGAGCGTGCGCTCTACCCCGTCGAGGGTCGTGAACTTCGTGCCTTCGGGGCAGGTGCGGACGACAATCTTCTCCCCTTTCACCTTCGAGAGGTCGAAGCAATGGAGGGGCTGGCAGAAGCCGTGGAGTATGTAGTTGGTAATGTCGACGATGTTGTTGATCGGGCGCAGGCCGATGGCGGTCAGGCGGTCGCGGAGCCACTGTGGGCTTTCGGCGACCTTCACGCCGCGGACTGTGAGCCCGGAATAGCGGGGGCATCCCTGCTTGTCGAGCACCTCGACCGTCGCGGCTCCCTTGTCGGTGTCGGGGGCGAAAGCCTCGACCGAGGGGCGGCGCAGGTTGCCGTCCTTGAGGTGGCGGCAGAGGTAGGCGTTCAGGTCGCGGGCCGTTCCGTAGTGGGATGCCGCGTCGATGCGGTTGGGGGTAAGGTCGACCTCGATGCGGTAGTCGCTGCGGAGGTTGAAGAACTCCGCGGCGGGGGTGCCGGGGGCTACCTCGCGGTCAATCACGATTATGCCGTCATGGGATTCTCCGACTCCGATTTCATCCTCGGCGCAAATCATGCCGAGCGATTCGACGCCGCGGATTTTGGAGCGCTTGATCTGGAAGGAGTTCCCTTCGGGGTCATAGAGGGTGGTCCCGACGGTCGCCACGACGACAGTCTGTCCGGCGGCGACGTTGGGCGCGCCGCAGACAATCTGCACCGGGGCGTCCTGGCCCAGGTCGCAGGTAGTGATGTGGAGATGGTCGCTGTTGGGGTGAGCCTCGCAGGTGAGCACCTTGCCGATCACCAGGCCGCGAAGCCCTCCGCGGACCGATTCGACCTCCTCGACGCCGTCGGACTCCAGGCCGATGCTGGTAAGGGCGGCGCACACCTCTTCGGGGGCGAGGTCGAAATCAATATATTCTTTGAGCCAATTGTAAGAAATGTTCATAATCGGTATGATTCTTTCAAACCGCAAAGTTACAACAAATCTCGCAAACCCCAACCAATTCGGGCCAAAAACTCCCCCCGAAACAGCCATAACAGATGCGTTTAGAAGAAAAACGGGGCCACGCGGGAGGGGACGGCATCCCCTCCGTCGGGGAAGGCCAGGGAGCACTCGCGGACGGCGTCGGCCGCGGCCAGCCCCTCGGCCCGCAGTCCGTCGGCGGAACCGTCGGAGGGTTCGCCCAGGGCGAAGGCCGCGGCGAGCATCGCGACAGCGTGCTCCAGGGAGCGCTTGACCGCTAACTCGCGCCCTTTCGGAGCGCCTGAGGAGAGGGTAAGGGCCATCCGCAGTGTCGCGGCGGCGGAATAAGGCTCGTCGGGCTTGGGGTCGTCGAAGTCCATGTCGGAGCTATCGACGGCGCTTCCGAGGCGCATGCAGAGTTCGGCGAACGCCATGCGCACGATGTTGCGGAGCGCCGGGAGCTGGTCGGGGGTCAGGAGCGCCCTCGCCGCGCCCCGCCCCTCGGCCGAACGCGCCCTGAGGGCCGCTACCGCCATGAGTTCGTCTATTATCGTGTTACTGTTTAGATTTATTTCCATTTCTTCCGTTGGTTAAAAGTTTGAAATACAATGACACTCCCCTCGCTTCGGAGATAAAGAAGCGGGGCGCCTCCCCTCGGTGGAGCAGCTCGTCGAGCACCGCGTAGGGGTCCTCGCCGGGCCTGGCCGCCAGCTCGCGCTCGTACCTCTGGCGCAGCTCCTCCCACATTCCCGCGCGCCGCGGGCGGCGCACGCTCCGCAGCTCCCTCTGGTAGCGGAGCTTCCGCCAGGCGTATTCGGTCGACAGATAGTAGGAGGGAGCCGGGGAGGCCACCGCCAGGCTCACAGCCTGCCTGACGGTCATCGGCCTCCCTTCCCGGCATCCCCGGACAGCCTCCCGGCGCACCGCCCTCAGGAAGTCGCGGTCGCGCCTGTTCACATCATTCATCATCTTCTCGCGTGTGTTTTTTGATTTGTCTGAACAACCGCGAAGTTAATGGCGGGGGTGGGCAAGAACCTTTCCCACCCCCGCCACTTTTTTCATATAATTTTTCAGACCGAGAGCAACAGCCTGTCGCGCAGGTTGATGAAATCGCGGTAGGTCGAAAGGAGGTCGTTAATCGAGACGGCGCTGTTGCGCACCTCGCTCTCGTAGCGCTCGTGGCCGACGGCTGCGCTGACGCTCTTCCCCATCAGTGCCGAGCTTACGCCGGAGACATCCTCGAAGAGCCGGATCTGGGTCTCGAGCATTTCGGCCGCGCCGCTGTTGCCGACCGGGGTCACGACCTGCTTCGGCTCGATGCCCGGAACGGCGTTGTAGGGAATCACCCCGCCGGGAAGGGCCCAGCGGTCGACTATGTCCTCCCACTTCATCCCCTCCGCCTTGCAGCGGGTCGGGAAGAGGAGCACGCCCTTGGCGGCCGCGCCCATCATGTTGTCCATCAGCGTAATCAGGCGGTTGACGTGCTTCTGCTGGTCGATCACGTCCTCGACCAGCGAATGTACCTCCCCGTCGATCAGCGGGTAGAGCTTGACAGCGAAGGGATGTGAGCCTCCTGCAAGGCGGGAATCCTCCTCGCGGAGGAGGGTGCCGTCGGGCGCGAGCCACCGGCAGTGCCATACCGGGGCGCAGTCGGGCCGCGCTTCCACTATCGGTAGCCCCGCCTTCGCCCGCCGCCGGTTCTCCGCCTCGACGCGCCGGGACTCCGCGGCCGGAACCTCGCGGTAGACAGCCTCCAGGGGGTCGTGGCATCGGAGCGTCGGGCGGTATTCGAGCGTCCACGCCTCGATTACCCGGCAAAGCCCCTTAGGCGCGTGGTAGAAGGAGACATCCCCCTGCGCGGCACTCTCGAAGAGGCTCCCCCGCCCCTCCATAGCGCCGTACAGCTCCCGCAGCGCCCTGGCGCGCTCCGCATCCCCGGCGGCGAACCTCGCCAGCAGCTCCTGGAGGCTCATGTCGCGCAGACATCCGACAAGCTCCGCGTCGGTCAGCCTCGGGTCGCGCACGCGGCTGATGAAGAAGTAGTCGGGCTGGATATTGTCGACCCACGCGCCGCTCCCTCCCGGGCGCGTCTCCGACCCTACCCTCTGCACCGCCATACCGGAAATCAGGAACTCCTCCAGCATGCGCGCGTCAAGTTCGTCGAGGCGGTTGCGCTCGTAGCGGGAAGCCAGCTCTCCCTCTTTTGCCGGCTCCTCGGCGCGCTCCGCCCGGTAACGCCCGACGACGCTCTTGACCAGGCGCCGGATCAGGTTGTTGCTCAGGGGCGACCTTCCTCCGACAGCGGCGAGCGCCCCCTCGGTGGTGCGCCGTCCGCGAATGTCGGTAGCGGGGTCGCCCCACTGGTCGCCGTAGGTGAAGCGCCGCTGCCTGCGACGGGCCGCGCGCATAGGGGCCATCGCCTCCCAGCATCCGCGCGCCTGTCTCAAAATCTCGTGGTTTTTCATATTTCTTAGGTTAAATATTTTTCTTTGTAATTATTCAGCCATTCAAACAGGTTGGTTATAAGCGTTGTAGGGACGCACGGCCCGTGCGTCCGCCGATTTATATGGGGCTTTTACGGGAACCGGACGCACGGGCCGTGCGTCCCTACAACGACAATCATTGTTCTACTATACTTGCTTTGGCTTAATAGTTACTTTTCTTTGATGAGGGAGAGGGCGCGCTCGTCGAAGCGGTAAAGCTCCTCGCCGGTGTCGACCGCCGCCATAAGGCTCTCGACCACCGGGGCGCGCCGCGACGTCGGCCGCGAGAAGAGGCGCAACCTCCCGTCGGGTTCGAGAACTGCCACAGGTTCGGCCACCCCTCCGGCCCCGAAACGGCTCGCGCAGCGGCGGGCCGCGGGAGAGTCGGGAGCTACAACCGTCGCGGCACGGTACCATCCCGCGAGCCTGACGCTCAGGGGCCTGATGACATTTTCCGGCATCCAGACATCGACGGAATACCCGTCGGCCGCGGCCTCCGCCTCGCAATCCTTCGCGACATCGACCGGCGACAGCAGTTCCGCCGGAGCCGTGGCGAGCAGTTCGAGATACCAGTCGCGCACCTCCCGGGCGCAGAGGGCCGCGAGGTCCACGGCGTCAGTCCGCTCCACCAGGCAGTCGGCCCGCACCGGCTCGAGATACCGGCGCGACATCCATCGCGCCAGCATCTCTGCCTTGCTGAGTTCCAGTTTCATCGTCTAACTCAGGCTTGGGTTTCGGGAGCCTCGGAAGCCTTCTTCTCCTCGAACACCACCCGCATGTGGGACTGGGGGTAGCGGAGCACCAGGCAGCTCGCCTCGGTGATCACGATCGCGTCGACGTTGCGGACCCCGGCGGAGCGGAGGTCGAGGCGCTCGGTGCGGAAGGGGACGTGGCAGTACTTCGTGATGTACTCCGGGTCAATCACCATCCCGTTGTTCGGCATGCCGCACTGGTCGAACACCTCGGAAATCATGACGTAGAGGGTACCGAACTTGGAGTGGATTTCGGTGAAGTCGAGGCCCCACTTCGTGACGGCCTGGTCGGACATCAGTACGCGCTTGTGCTCCAGGTTGTGCAGCTTCTCGATCAGGCCGGTACCCGCCAGGAGAATCTTGCGCGACGACCCGGCGTTGTTGGCGAACGCCTGCTTGCAGAGCGCGACCAGCGTCTCCTCCCCTTTAAGCTCGGAATAGCCGAAGGTGTTCGCGGTCTGGTTCCAGATACCCCCGGTAAGGAGGATTTCGTCGGGGCGGCCGGGGAGGGTCAGGCGCTTCTTGTGGCCGAAGAGGAAGTTTTTCTCCATCCCCATCCTCATGTCGATGATGGCGGCTTCCTCCTGGTCGGAGAATGTCCAGCCCACCTCCTTGTTGGCGATTTTGACGAAGGTCGACTGCTCGACCTGGGCCTTGAAAATCTGGCAGAAGTTCGTGCTCTTTACCGGGAGCGCCCCGCTCTGGGAGGTCGTCACGTCAAGCTCCCCCGCCGCGCGGCCCATGCGGACAACCTTCGTGCCCGACGGAATCGCGGGGATACACCCTATTTCGGAACCGGCGTAGGTGTTGTTGACCGCCACGACCGTGATCGAGGTCGAGTCGCACTCCATGACGTACAGCACGAGCGGCTCTCCGGCGGCGTTAGCGACCGACGGCACGATTACCGTAGTCGAGGGCTGGAACGCGTCGGCGTTCTCCAGCATGATTTTCGCGGGCTTCTCGACGGTCGGGTTGCGGTCGTTGTCCCCGGCGAAGGCAGCGGTGGTCTCGGCCATCACGGGACGGGTGTCGACCGAATAGTAGTCGACCTTCATCGAACCGCAGAGGCGGCTCCCGCCGTAGCGCGAAATCTGGTCGAGCGGGGTCGACATGGGGCGGATTTTGACGATGCGGTCGTCAATCTCGTTGCGCAGGAGGCCGGGGGAGACCTCGTCGGCGAGCTGGGTCGTCACCGGGACCCCGTCGGTGTGGACCCCGAGCGCCGCGACGCCTCCGACAGCGGCCACACTCGCGCCACCGGTGCCGAAAAGCCACGCCTCGAGCGCGTCGGCCAGCGCGCGGCCGTCAAGCGCCGCCAGGGCGTCTCCCGCCCCGCCCAGGGCCGAGGCCACCGCGTCGGGAGCGTCGGTGAACCCCAGGATTCCCAGCACTCCGAGGAGCCACAGGATCCATTTGTACTTGCAACCTTCCTGGTTGCGCAGATAATCGACAAGTTTCTTCAAAAGCATCTTTAACATAGCAGTTGTAATTTAAAGGTTTATGGTTTAAGGTGAATAGTGAAAGGTGAATAGTGAAAGGTGAAAATAATAGTTTATAGATTGAAGCCGGATGGGAGGGCGCTGTCAGAATGGTTCAGATGGTAGGAGCTTGGGGGTGAGGCCGATGGGAGCAATCTTAAGATTGTGACCGAGGCAGAACCTTCAAGCGACGACCCAGATGGGCCGTTATGACACGCCCTCTTTATCGGTCCCATATGCTGGGGCGACGGTTGGCCAGGAACCCGCTGTCGGCGGAAGAGATTCCGGTCTTAGGTGGCGCGGCGGGAGCCTCGAACATCCCGGGGCGCGCCATCAGCTCCGCGATTGACTCGTTGCGCCCCCGGCGGTACGCCTCGGCCACAAGCCGCTCGACCTCCTCGGCGGGAACGCCCCTCGCCGCGGCCGGTTCTTCGGGAAGCGGGACTTCCGATGCCGCCGGGGTTCCCGGCTCGGGTAGCCGGACCGTTTCAGCCGGGACTTCCCCCGCCGGAGGAGCGGTTTCCTCCTCTACCGCGGCTCCCTCTTCAGGCGCTTCAGCGGCCTCTCCGGGAGGGGTTTCGGCGGGTGTCGCCACATCCGCTACGCGGTTTTCTTGCAAAATTTCCTCAGTTTTCATACAATTGAATTTAAATTTTATAAAATATCTATTGCAATTCTTTCCGAACGCATTGCAAAGTTACGACGCCGCGGGTCCCTCCCGTATGCGATAATGCAACTTTCGGATTATATCTCCCCGCAAAGAGCTGTTTACCAACGGGAAATTTTTATTTTTGAATCTTTTAACACAATCGTTGTTACATTCCCCAAACATTTTCGCCGGAAAGTTTGGAACGGCGCGCAATATGTTGTAACTTTGCTGCCGAGAGCAAATTGTGAAATACGGATGCGTTAAACTCCCCGGAAAGCGCGAGAAGCTCCCAATTTTCCCTGTCTGGAAACCGCCAGGCCACCCACCCGGGCCTCAAAACCCGGAGAGCCGCCATCAATACAAATCCGTCCACGGAAAGAAAAGCCATCTTTCGCCGACTCCATAGACTTCGGGGGTGCGAACGGTGCGCGTGCCACAATTCCAAACGTTGGACCGGGCGCTTGGCGGTGCCTCAGATAGGCTTGGAATCGGAACACGCGCGACAACCCGTCCGCACCCCTTTTTCAAGCGCGCCCCGCCCCCTCTCCCTCCAACCCCTCCCTCCGTCCCGATCCCGC
>CALBWF010000007.1:0-129240 GCA_937969265.1 uncultured Porphyromonadaceae bacterium | reverse complement strand
ATAAAGACAAGAGAGCCGCGCTTGCAAGCGCGGCTCTCTTGTCTTTATTGAGGTTTATAAGTTCTTATAAGAATTATAAGTTTTATAAGAATTAGAAGACAACTTTGCGCGAAGCAGCGCCGCGGCGTTCGATGTAGACGCCGGGAGCGGCGGAAGCGCGGTCGACGCGGATGCCCTGAAGATTGTAAAGCTCGGCGGGGCCGGAGGTGCGTTCGCCGTCAGCAACAACGTTTGAAATGGCCGAGGGGCGGTCGGTTTCGAGCTTCAGGCAGTCCCACATCACTCCGCCGTTGCTCTTTATGCCGGACATCGTAAGTGCGATTTTGTTCTGCTGGCCCGGCTTAAGCACTGAGGCGGGTACGACTACCTGCTTGACACTGTGGCGGCCGCCGAGCTTGCCCGAACGATATATCGCCGCGTCGTTGTAGAACGACCAGTTGGCCTGACTCTTTCCGTTGACCGAAACGCCGACTTTCGGAGAATTGGACGCGCCGGCGACGGACGCAGTGAGAACCACATCCTCGTCAAATCCATCTTCCAGGTCGAAATAGATATTCCAGGAGCCGTTCTTTGTCTGGGCGTAATACCAGTTCTTCTCGGGGGTGCTCGTCCCGATGGTGTAGTTCAGAGTGGCGGGTACCTGGTCCCAGTCGCCATAGGCGCGGGGCATATCTGACATTTTGAAGCCGTCGGACAGGCGGTCGGCCTCGCCGATCTGCCAGAGGAGCGTCAGCCGGTTGTCGGGAGTCCAGTTAACGTCGCCAAGTTCGGTCACGGCCTCCTCCCCTACTACCACTCCGTCGTACTTCATCTCGTCAGTAATGCTCCCCTTGGTCGAATAGGCGTAAAGAGAGTAGTTTCCGGGGCGCACGTTAGGAATCTCGAAGTTCCCCTCAGCATCGGCGTTGGCCCAGAAGATATACTGCTTCCCTTTGCGCATCAGCTCCGTGTCCTCGCTGTCGGCAAGGACCATCTTCATGCCGTCGGGCGACAGTCCAGAGGGAAGCACGAGCCGCCCCTTGACGTTTGAGCGCTCGGTCGGATAAAGGTCGTTCTTGAACCACTTGAAGGGCCATTCGGCACGGGCCTGGAGAGCGCGTTCGCGGGCATCGGCTATCATCTCCTCCCGGGTACCGGAGTTCAGATAAATCATGAAGGGGCCGTAGAGGTGCTCTTCTCCATCCTGGAACGCCTGGGCATACGCGCCGAAATGCTCTCCCTGGAGCATCTGTATCGTGATTGGGGACTTACTGGTGGCATGTACAGTCAGCTCCTGGCGCATCGGGCCGCCGTTTAGCCATTCGTAGGAGACCGGGATATTCCATACGCCGACGCTGGTTCCCATCAGACCGTGGAACAAGTCGCGGTCGATAAACTGACCCCAGTTGTATTTCGTATATACCGAGCCGTCGGCCATGCGGTAGGTAGCGTCCTGAATCGTGTTCTCAGCCTTTTCCGCAGTCGCCATCTCGGAATTGGTGGGTATGGTTCCGTTCATAGTCTCATCCACATACCCGTTGATGTACTTTTCATCCAGACGTGTGCATACTCTTGCCTCGCGGAGATTGACAGAGGAAGAAGTCTTCGAGCCGCGTATGATGACATAAGTATATATCGCCGAATCGTCGCGGCGCAGGATATACCCCTGCGAAACCTTCAACGCGCCAGTCGTATTGGAGAATAGCACCTCTCCATAGTCTTCGGTGTCGGCGATAACCTCTATTTTGTCGGGATTCAGGCCAGTATTGGCTGAAGCTGTATAGTCAAAATAGATTCCGTTGGTGCCAAGTATGCTTGACTTCAATTTGAACGGCTTTAGGAAACTGACGCGGCCGTTAGTTCCGATCGTCATGCTCATCATACCGTTTTTCATACTGACAGTGCCGTTGGCGTTCTGCGTGACAGTTACCGGCACCGACTCCTCGGCGAAAGCGCCGAAAGCGAGGGTTCCTGCCAGGGCAGATAGTAAAATTCTGTTCATTAAGAAGATAGATTTGAGGTTGTAAAGATTTCGTTATCAGTATACGCGAAGGGGTCAGGCGTTATTTCCCGCCATAGACCCGCGAAAGCACCCAGTCAAGGGCGACGTCGATATTCTCCTTGAAGTTGTAATGGGAGTTGGTATAGGTGTTAAATACAGTTTTCGGGGCCTTGACCTCGTTCAGCATCGCGCTGACGGAGGTCGGGGAACAGGTATTGTCGTTATAGCCGAAGAGATAGAAACCGGGCTGAGTAAGGGTGCGGGCGAAGTTCACGACGTCGTAGTAAGGGAGCGTCGCGAGCACGGCCTGGCGGTCAGAGTCGGCCACCTCGACATTCCGGAAGTATTTGGGCCACCCTCCGGCGCGGTCGTGGACGAAACCCTCCAGGTCGCAAAGTGCCGGGTACGAAGGGCAGACGAGCGTCACTTTCGGATTGAGCGCGGCGCTCACTATCGAAAGCGCACCCCCTTGAGAGCCGTCGAGACACACGATGTTCTCGCCGTCCCAGTCTGGAAGCTCGCTGAGGAAGTCTATGCACCGCGAACAACCGGCATACACCTGGCGGTAATAGCAACTGTCGCGGGAAGTTATGCCGCGCCCCCAGAAGCCGTACACATCGTCGTGAATGTCCTTGAAATAGGCGTCGGAAAGTTCGGGCGAGAGGCCGTGGATGTCCGTGCTGAACACGATGAAACCCTTCTTGGCGTACTCCGTGCGGGGCCAGCGCTTGTACGGCCCGGCGCCGGGAGGACAGAACATCGCCGGATGCTTCATGCCGTCGTTGGGCTTGGAGAGATACCCGTAGAAATATCGGTTCCCCTCCCCGACGGTCAGGCGCACGAGGTATGTGCTTATCGAATCGTTGGAAAGATGCTTGAGATAGGTAACCTGCGGGTCGAGAGGCACGCGTCCGGCCTTCTCCAGCTCCGCGGCCCAGAACTGTTTGAAGTCGCGGGGCATCTTGGTGAAAGTCTTGATTTTATGCGGGTCAAAGGCCACCTTTACCACATTCTTTACCGTCTTTCGGCCGACTTTGAACGTCAGGTTGCACTCGCGGAACCCGGGGACGCGCATCGTCCCCATTTCAATGGTCGCGACCCCGTCGCGGAATACGACCGTGTCGGTCAGCTCCGGGACAAACATCTCGTCGGCGCAGGCATAGGCCACCTTCACTCCGTCGACAGGAATCCCACCGCCATAGGCTTCGATACGGATTACAGGGTTTTCGCCGACCTTGTAGACGCGGCCGGGGCGGTCTACCGTGACGATATGCTGGAGATAGTCCTCCTTGGGGGCGGAAAACTGGGCTCCGGCGGCGAAAGAGCACAACGCCGCCACAGCGCAGGCAAATAAGTTTCTCATTTCTTTAAGGTTAGCGGATAAATCAGGAATGTTACCGCAAAGATAGCGATTTTTCCGCTAAGAACCTTGTCGCCGCGTCGGTTTTAACGCCCTCTAAGCCGCGGGTCCTCCCGTCCATCCCCCTCCAAGTACCTTGTAAAGGTTAATCAGGCCGAGATAGCGGTCTCTAACCGCATTGACCAGCGAGGTCTGAGCGTCGAAATACCGGCGCTGCGCGTCAAGCACATCGATATAGGCCAGATTACCCCCGCGGTAGTTCGTCAGGGCCAGGTCGGCGTAGCGGCGCGCCGCGTCGCGGAGATTCGTGCGAAGCTCTACCGTCTGGCACATCCGCCTGTAGGCCGACACAGCGTCGGAGACCTCGCTGAACGCCGTGATGACATCCTGCTCATATTCGAGACGCGCCTGGTCGTAAGCGGCAATCGCGGCCTTGTAGCGGCGCTTGCGTTTCCCGAAATCGAAAACCGACCCTGCGATGGAGCCGAGGGTGTAGCTGTAAGGCGACTTGAAGAAATCGGCAAGCTCCTTTGCCTCGATACCCCCCTGGAAGGAGATACGCAGCGACGGGAAACGGTTGGCGTAGGCCACGCCGACACCGGCCATCGCGGCTTTGAGCCGCTGCTCGGAAGCGCGCAGGTCGGGGCGGCGCTCCAGCAGTTCCGACGGAATCCCGACAGGCACGTCGAGGTTCAGCCCGTCGTCAGGGTCAAGCGCCCCTACCGAGTATTCCTTGCCCGGCAGTTCGCCAAGCAGTACCCCGAGAGCATTATTAGTGGCGGTCAGCCGGTGCTCGAGCCCCGGCACGAGAGCGGCCGTGGTCGCGTGCTCCACCAGCGCCTGGCGGTAGACCACCTCGCTTACCGCGCCGTACTCGAAGCGCAACTTGGCGTACCGCACGTTCTCCTGTCGGGTTACAAGCGTGCGGCGCACAATCGCCAGCTCGCTCTGGAGCGCCTTCAACTGATAATAAAGAGAGGCCACGTTGGCGACAAGCGACATCTGCATGGCGCGCTTGTCCTCCTCCGTCGCGAGCCATTGGGCCTCGGCCTGCCGACGGTTCTGAATACCGCTCCCCCAGAGATTAAACTCCCAGGCCACAGTGGCTTTAAGATCAAAATAATTCTTGACGGTTGCCTCAGGAACGTCGCCGTAATGCTCCGTCTCGCGCGTCGGCTGCAGGTTGGCCGAAAGTTCCGGGAGGAGTTGCGCCTTGGCAACTCCCAGCAGCTCCCGGGCCTCCTCGACGCGCGCGGCGGCCCGGAGTAGGTCGCGGTTGTTGGTCAGCGCCTTGTCAATCAGCGAGCAGAGGGCGGTATCAGTATAGAACTCCCACCATCCCTTGTCGGCCACGCAGAGCGAGTCGGCGTATCCGGCGGCGAGAGTCGTCGGCATGCTGACTCTCGGCCCGGCAAGGTCGCGGGTGCCGGAACATCCGGCCCCCATAAGCGCCACCGCGGCAAACGCCGCTATGATAATCCTGTCTCTAACCTTCATGATTACGCTTGTTTTTAAGATTCTTAATGGCTCCGACAACTCTTCCGGCCATACGGCGCGGTTTCTCAAGCCGCGGTTTTGCCAGTCTGGAAACCTGGACGAAGAAGAAGGGTACGTAGACAATACCTATCGTTATCGCGACCAGCATGCCGAAGAACACCCCGGTGCCTATGTCGCGGCGTGCGGCAGAACCTGGACCCGACGCGAACACGAGCGGGAGCAGCCCGAGCATAAAGGCGAGGGAGGTCATCACTATCGGGCGGAAGCGCATCGACGCCGCTTTCAGCGCCGCCTGGGCCGCCGTCATCCCCTGCTCTACACCCTCCTTGGCAAACTCTACAATCAATATCGCGTTTTTAGCCACCAGGCCGACCAGCATCACCAGGCCAATCTGGAAATAAATATTGTTCTCCAGTCCGCAGACCCATATTCCGAGATACGCGCCTACTCCGGCCACCGGCAGGGAGAGGATTACCGCCAGAGGCACCGTCCAGCTCTCGTATAGTGCCGCCAGGAAGAGGAAGACGAAAAGGAACGCCAGCCCGAGCACAATCGCCGTATTGCCGCTTTCGTGTTTCTGCTGATAAGAGAGCCCGCTCCATTCAATACCGATATTCGATGGGAGCTTTTCATAGACAATCTCCTCCAGATCGGCCATAGCCTGCCCGGTAGAATACCCCTTGGCGGCCTCGCCGGAAACAGTAGCCGAATTGAACATGTTGAAGCGCGATATTGTGCCCGGGCCGGTCGTGTACCTGGTAGTTCCGAGGGTAGTCACCGGCACCATCGCGCCCTGAGACCCTCGCACGAAAAAGAGGTTCAGATTATCCCGGCTCGCCCTGTAAGGGGCCTCCGCCTGGAGATACACGCGGTAAATGCGGTTGAACATATTGAAGTCGTTGACATAGATGGAGCCGGTAAAGGCCTTCATCGTCGAAAACACGTCGCTCAGCGGTATTCCGAGCGTCTGCGCCTTGTCGCGGTTCACGTCAAAATACAACTGCGGAATGTCGGCCTGCATCGAGGTCGAGAGGTCGCTGACCGAAGGGGTCATGGCGGCGTAGCGCCTCAACGTGTCGACCGCCGCCTGCAAATCGGCATAGGTAGCGTCGCCGCGCGCCTCGAGCACCATTTCAAAACCGCCCGAAGCCCCTAAACCGGGAATAATCGCGGGGGTAAAGATATAGACGTTGCTCTCGGGATAGGAGGAAAGCATCCCGCGCACCCGCTGGCGCACGTTGTCAATCGAGCCGCTGTCGGTCCGCTCGTCAGAAGGCTTCAATATCACGGTCAGTTGGGAATGGGCCTGGTTGGTCCCGACACGCGGGGAGGACCCCGTAACGTTCAAGACATACTCGACATCGGCGTCGGCCATTATGGCCTGCATGGCGCGCTCGGTCACGGCGCGGGTGCGCTCGATTGTCGCACCCTCGGGAAGCTCAAGCTCCACGGTGAAATAGCCCTGGTCTTCCTGCGACATAAAGCTCTGCGGCATAAGGCGGTTCATAGCCCATATGGCGACAATTGCCAGGCCGAATCCGACATACATCCGGGGAGAATGGGAAAGCGACTGGCGTATCAGACGGCAGTATATCGTGCTCCCCTTTGCCAGCCAATAGTTTATCAGGCGGAACGGCTTCCACTTCCTGCGGCGGGAAGGGGGAGTCAGAAGCGCGGCACACATAACCGGGGAGAGCGTGAGCGCCACAATGGTCGATATGATTACGGAAACCGCGATCGTAATGGTGAACTGGCGATAGAGCTGTCCCGTGATACCCGGGAGGAAGCTCACCGGCACAAACACCGCGCAGAGCACCAGCGACATGGCGATAAGAGCAGACCCCAGGCCGTCCATCGCCTTGCGTGTGGCCTCCCGGGGGCCGACATGCTCGTTATGCATTATGCGGTCGACATTCTCGACCACGACAATCGCGTCGTCGACAACTATGCCGATCGCGAGAATAAGGCCGAGAAGCGTCAGCATGTTCAGCGAGAAGCCGAAAACCAGCATCACGCCGAAAGTGCCGATAAGCGAAATAGGGACAGCGATAATAGGGATCAGAGTCGCGCGCCAGTTCTGCAACGACAGGAACACGACGAGAATCACCAGCAGCAGCGCCTCGAAGAACGTACGGTAGACATGGTGGATTGATTCCGATATGTACGTCGTCATATCGAAAGGAATCGAATACGAAATCCCCTCGGGGAAGCTGCGGCTGATTGTCTCCATCTCCTTCCGCACCCGTTCCGCGACCTCCATGGCGTTGGCGCCCGGAAGCATCGTGATGTTAAGTACGGCGGCGTTGCCGAGGTTGATTCCGCTCTCGGTGTTGTAGCTCTGCGCGTCGAGAGTGACGGTGGCGACATCGCGCAGACGGACAAGTGACCCGTTCGGGTTGGCCCTTATCACGATATCCTCAAATTCAGCCACGGAGGAGAGGCGTCCCCGGGCGATAATAGGCACCGTCACATCAACCCCCTCCATAGGAGCCTGTCCGAGCACTCCGGCAGCCGACTCGCGGTTCTGGTCTCGCAGAGCGTTCTGCAAGTCCTTGACCGTCAGCCCGAGGTCGGCCAGCTTGTCGGGCTGTACGCGTATCTGCATCGCGTAGTAACGCCCTCCGACGCTGCTGACGCGCCCCACGCCGGGAATACGCCGCAACAGGTCCACAACGTTGAGTGTCGTATAGTTGCTGAGATAGACCTCGTCGAATTTTGGGTCGTCGCTCATCACCGTTATAGTCATAAGGCGCGTGGAGGTCTCCTTCTCAACCGAAATGCCGTTTTGCACGACTTCGGCCGGAAGCCGGCTCTCGGCTGCCTTGACGCGGTTCTGGATATCGACGGCCGCTATTTCCGGATCGGTATCTATATCAAAAGTAACCAGCGCGTTAAAATATCCCGAGTTAGAGGAGGTCGAGCTCATGTATATCATCCCCGGCGTTCCGTTTAGCTCCTGCTCGATAGGGGTCGCGACCGCCTGGGTGACAGTCGACGCGTCAGCTCCAGGATATGAGGCAGAGACACGGACCACCGGGGGCACGATCCGCGGATACTGGTCAACAGGAAGCAACGCCAGACCGATGCAGCCGAGAATCACCACCACGATTGAAATCACGATGGAGAACACCGGATGGTCCAGGAAAAAATTCTTTTTCATATTCTTAATCGGCGTTAGTCGGGTTCTCTTTTTCCAAATCGTTAAGGCTCACTACTACCGGGTTGACTTTCATGCCAGGCACCAGCTTGTGGTACCCTTCGACCACTATGGCCTCTCCCGGAGCCAGGCCGCGCTCGACAATCACGCCGTTGGGTACCTCCGGCCCGGTCTCGATAAACCGTTTCTCAACAACGCGGTCGCGGCGCATCACATATACGAACGATCCCCCTTTCTCCACCACCAGGGCGCGCGACGGCACGATGACGGCCTTTTCGCGGACATCGAGGAGAACCTTAACCTTCGTGAACTCGCCGGGAAGAAGGGAATGGTCGGGGTTCGGCATTTCGGCGCGTACCGAGAACGTACCGGTCTGGGGATCAACCTGCGGGTCGGCAAAATCGACATTCCCCTTATAGGGATAGACCGAGCCGTCGGCCAGCGTGACGGTAACATAGGCGTTCACCTTGCTCTTCCCGTCGGCACCTCCGAGGCTGACGTTGCGGCTCTTTCCGCGGAGATAGTCCAGCGCCGTCATCGAAAAATCTACTCTGACGGAATCACTTTTGACTACGGTGGCCAGCAGCGACTTGTTGCTCGGCCCGACAAGGGTGCCGATATCAGCCGAACGTTCCGATATATAACCTGAGATGGGTGATTTCACCGAGGTATAGCCAAGTGTGATTTCCGCCTGGGCGACATCCGCCTCGGCCACCGCGACGTCGGCGTTCGCGCTTTCATAGGCGGCCTCGGCGTTATCAAGGTCAAGCTGCGAAGCGGCGTTTTGCTCGAAAAGGGGCCTGATACGGCCTAAGTCGCGTTCAGCCTTCTTCGCGACCGCACGAGCCTTGTTAAGCTGCGCCTTCGCCTTTTCAAGACGCGCCCGGTAGATTGTCGGGTCTATCACGAAAAGGGTCTGCCCCTTCTCGATGTAGGCACCCTCCGTGAAAAGCATCTTCTGCAAATATCCTTCGACTCTCGCCCGCACCTCGACAAACTGCTGCGCTCGGATTCGGCCCACATATTCGCCATAGATATTGACGTCGCGCTCGGGAACAGCTACGACCTCTACCGTTGGAGGAGTAGCCGGAACCGGCTCTTTGCGAAAGACGATCGGAAGCACGATGGCAGCCGCCACAAGCACTACCACGCCAAGCGTGGCTGCCAGGCGGCGTGGAGTCGAACAAAAATAGCCCAAGTTTAATATTTTCATAAAGCGATGAATTTGACCTTGCGGTAAGACCGCGAAAATACAGACCCGTCCCGCAACCCGCAACCATATGTCAACAGACGTGCCTATTTTATCAATAAACGGCCTCAGACAATGCGGAAAAGCGTATTGAGGGAAGCTGGTGTTTACCCAAAAGAACATTTTTCCGTGGGTTTTTGTTGTCGGTTTAGTGGAATAAAGAGCATCAAAGACCAGTTTTTTTCTTAACTTTGTCCCGCAAAAGATTCTAACCCGTATAGGGTCCAACGTTAAGGAGTATGAATAGGAAACTTCAAAAATACGCCTCCTGTGCCGTAGTCGCGGCCACAATGGCGCTCTCAACCGCCTGCGGCAACAAACACGCTGCCGCGGATTCCGCAGAAAGCAATCTGACTGTCAAAGAGATAACCTGGGAAGACTCAATAGCCGTCAACGACTGCACCGCCAAAAGCGAGGTCTCCGTCGCGTATCCGGCTGACGGCAACCAGGCGTTGCTTGACAGCACCCGCCTCTGGATTGCCCAGACCCTGATGACGACCATTCCCGTCGATACAGCCGCTGTCGACACGACATTCTCATCCAAGGCGCTTGCCGACGGCGAGAAGCTCGTGGCCGACGCGGGTAAGCGCTTCCTGACGGAAGCCGACAACGACTTCAGAAGTTTCGACAGCAACGACGGATTCAGCTTCAACTACGGCTACCAGGCCGAAATCAACAAAGGATTCTCGACCGACTCGGTAGTCACCTTCAACTCTTCGACATATATTTACACCGGGGGAGCGCACGGCGCGACACTCGTCAACGGCGCGACATTCAGAACCTCCGACGGCGCAGTCCTGGGCTACGAAATATTCAACCCCAACGCCCTGCCCGAACTCACTCAGATGGTGAAGGATGCTCTTTCCAAGCAGTATTTCGAGGGTGACGACGACTTCAAGATGGAGGACGCGCTGATAATCGACCCGCAGGACTTCCGCCTCCCCGCCAATCCCCCCTACTTCACCGACAAAGGCGTGACATTCATCTACCAGCAGTACGAAATCGCCTGCTACGCCGCCGGCCTCCCAACCTGCACACTCCCCTACGCCGACATCGCCCCCCTCCTCCTCCCCGCCTACCGCCCCCTCCTCCCCTGACCCTGCCAAACAACTTTTTCTGTGATTAATTTGTGTATATGATATACACACTATATCTTTGCACTAAAATCAAAATGATATGGCAACAGCAATTAATGTCAAAAGAAAAAACATCGACCTTCCAGTCGATACTCTGCAAAAACTTTCAATTATGGCAGTAGCGCAGGGCAAGAGCCTAAAGAACTTTATTGAAACAATCCTTATTTCAAAAGCGAACACAGTAGCGATTGAAGTAAGTGAGAATCCATCTCCCTCAGGCGATTCGTGGTTTAACGACCCGGAAAACATAGCCTCTGTAAACAGAGGAATCGACGAACTGAAAGCAGGAAAAGGCAGGTCTTATTCCATGGACGAGATAAGGGAACTTTTAGGCGTATGACGTACGAACTTGTACTTATGCCTGAAGCGGCCAAAAACTTGGAAGAATGGCGCAAGTCAGGGCAAAAGAAAACGCTAAAGAAAATTGCCGATTTATTTGAGGAACTTCGACAACACCCATCTACTGGCACCGGACACATTGAACAGCTCAAAGGGAATTATTCCGGATACTGGAGCCGAGAAATCAACAAAGGGGACAGAATGATTTACAGAATTGAAGAAGTCAAGGTAATCGTCGCCGTGGTATCTCTCAAAGGGCATTATGGCGATAAGTAGTGTCCTTCCGGGCAGTATCGACGTAGAATTTGCAGTAGAACGCAGGATTAAAAAATATATCTATAAGTTAATAACTGTTGGAAAAATTGTGTCAGCATAATTCAATTTGGTAAAACATCTGCCGCAAAAACAGGAAAAAGCTGACAAAAAAGCGACAATTTTTAAGGCATCTTTGCTTTAATTGACGTTTATAAACATAGGCAAAGCGTTGAAAATAAGCAATAATCGACTTATTTCCAACGCTTTAACTCTCGTGATCCGGCCGCGATTCGAACGCGGGACCGACTGCTTAGAAGGCAGTTGCTCTATCCAACTGAGCTACCGGACCAAAGGTATGTCGCAAAAACATCCACGGGAGGGCGGACTGATTTGCGGATGCAAAGTTACCGCTTTTCGGGCAACTTTGCAATTCATAGCGCTTTTTTTTGATTCCTGACTATTGCCGGAGGCTGGCTGGAATAGTTATCCGGCTGAAGCTGGCAATGGTTATCGGCGGAGGTTGGCGGGAAGCTCGGCAAGGTGGCGCTCCATAAGGGAGCGGGTGTTGTCGCTTACGGGCACGAGGGGCAGACGGAGGGTAGACCCGGTCAGCCCCATAATGTTTAACAGCGACTTGATGCCTGAGGGGTTGCCGTCAAGGAAGATATCGCGGTAAAGGGGCTGCATCGGGCGGTCGATGGCGGCGGCCTTGTCGAAATTATGACTGACCGCCTGGCGCGTCATCTCGGAGAACGAGCCGGGAAGGGCGTTGCCTATTACGGAAATCACCCCCTCCGCACCCATGGCGGCAAGCGGCAGGCAGAGAGCGTCGTCGCCGCTTATGACGCGGAAGCCCCGCGGCTTGCGTTCGATAATCTCGCGTATCTGGCCGATACGGCCCGATGCTTCCTTTATGCCGATAACCTTGCCGGGAAATTCTTCGGCAAGACGGAGGGTCGTGGCGGCCTCCATATTCGTACCCGTGCGCGAAGGCACGTTATAAAGTATCACCGGAAGCGGAGAGGCTTCCGCGACAGCCTTGAAATGGCGGTAAATCCCCTCCTGCGACGGGCGGTTATAGAACGGCACAACGGACAGAATCGCGCCGTACCCCTCGAAATCGGTAGAGCTGAGTGACCGGCAGAGCGCGTCGGTCGCGTTGGAACTCATTCCGAGGACCAGCGGCACCCGTCCCGAGACATGCCCGGCGACGAAACGGGCGACCTCGTGCCGCTCCTCCTCCGTGAGCGTCGCAGCTTCCCCGGTAGTGCCGAGAACCACGATATACTCCACTCCTCCGGCAATCTGGTAATCCAGCAGTCGGGCCAGGGATTCATAATCAATACTGTAATCTTCCTTGAAGGGAGTCGCGAGGGCTACGCCGGTTCCTTTTATATCCATCGTCAGTAAGGCGGTTAATTCGGGGTAATACAACTATGCGCGAAGATACGAATAAAATAACAAAAATACCGCGCTCAAAAAATCAATATTCGCCAAACTAAAACGGGTCGAAATGCGTTATATAGTCAGTAGCGCGGTTCAGACCGCGGTCATCACAAACCAGAACAACTTAAACCCAACTCGATATGAACGACTTTCAGGAAATAATCAAATCGCCGGTTCCTACCCTCGTTGACTTCTTCGCCACATGGTGCGGCCCGTGCAAAATGCAGTCCCCGATTCTGGAGCAGGTCAAGGAAAAGGTAGGCGACAAGGGAACAATCGTGAAAATCGACATAGACAAAAACGCCGAACTGGCGGCTCGTTTCCGCGTGCAGTCCGTCCCGACGCTCATCCTCTTCAAAAACGGCGAACCGATCTGGCGCACTGTAGGCGTCCAGCAGGCCGACTTCCTGGTTTCCAAAATCATGGAACACGCCGAATAACAACCTCAGCCTACATCTGACACTTACATACATCAAACGCAACTCGAGCAATGCCGCGCCGGACAATCCTCTATCCGGCCGGTATTGCTATGTCGCGTTTTTTCAGTAACTTTGCCCGCTGAAAAATCATAAGAATCCCTATGTTCAACTTCTTCAGGAAAAAGCCGGCCGAACCGGTCGAACTGTTCTTCCATACCGACATACACTGCCATCTCGTGCCCGGCATTGACGACGGCCAGAAGGAGGCTGTTCCCGCGGCCGAGCTCGTCGCCCGCGAATACGGATGGGGCATCAGGCGCATTATAACCACCCCCCACGTTACCCAGGACACGTTCGAGAACACCCCGGAGATAATCAGCAACGCGTTCGAGAAGCTGCGCGCCGCGGTCGAGTCGAACGGCACGGATATCGAGCTGCTCCACTCCGCCGAATACCGCCTCGACGGCTTCTTCCAGCAACAGCTCGAGGCCGGGAACCTTACCCCGATGCCCAACAGATACCTGCTGGTCGAAAACTCCTTCATCCAGGAAGCGTGGCATCTCGACGAGCTCCTCTTCGACCTCAAAATCCGCGGATTCCGCCCGATTCTCGCCCACCCCGAGAGATATTCGTACTATTTCTCGAAACGCGACCGCTACGAGCAGCTCCACAACGCCGGAACCCTCTTCCAGGTCAACCTCCTCAGCCTCGCCGGCCACTACGGCAAGGATGTCAAGCATACCGCGGAATACCTGATTGAGAACCATATGGTCGACTTCCTCGGCTCCGATATGCACAACATGACCCACTGCGAGGCAATCGAGGCCTACATCGGCTCCAAGGACTACCGCCGCCACGCCGCCCTCCTCGCCCCCCGGATTCTGAACGATACGGCCTTCCTCCCCGAAAACAAATAAGTATAAAACAAATATAGAAAGCGCTGTGTCAAAATTTTGACACAGCGCTTTTCGTACCCGGATGGGGGGGGGAATTAATAATTATGGTCGGTAGAGCGCATTTCGGCATCGGTAACGGGAGGATTCGTCATCTTGTGCCATACATACGCGATATAACCTATGACAACGGGGAGCAGGAGTGTAACCCAGGCCATGACGGTAAGGGTAAACTCTGTCGAGGAGCTATTGGCGATTGTCAGCGAGCAGTCGGGGTTTGAGGTAGAAGGGAGATAGGCGGTATTGTTATATCCGCTGATGCAGAAAAGGCAGGTTACCACCACGATAACCCCTATCCCGGCCCACCAGAACGCGGCACCGCGGAATTTCGGGTCAAGAGCGCCGCGGAGCACGCCGTACAGCACGGCGAGAACTCCGATAAGGAACAGTGCGCCGATCCACCACATTTCAATCAGGTTGAAGAGGTACTTGTACTGTATCTGCTCGAAATGGCCGGTCGTCTCGTCAAGGCTGTAACCGTTGGCGGTAAACAGGACTCCGAGGAACGCCAGGAACAGGAACACGAAAACCACGCCGTTGACAAGGATACGCTTGCGGCATAGCTTGCAGAACTCCTCTTCCTTCGGGTCGCTGACATTGCGGTACAGGAATAGCACGCCGAGGGTGCGGGCAAGGAAATAAACCGCGAAACCGAGCACTAACGGGCGCCAGGAGAACACCTGTTCCAGGCCGTGGCTGTCGTTCCAGACGGAAATCACCGGGGAACCCGCGTCAAGGATGCTCTGGCGCGAGATAAAGAACTCGGCGCCGAAGAACTGCATCCCGACGGCCACGCCCAACAGCACGCACCCGACGAAACCGTTTATCCAAAGGAACATGTCGTAGGTACGTTGTCCGAACAGATTGGCCGGTTTAGACCGGAACTCGTAGCTGACCGCCTGGAGGATAAAGCTGAACAGAATCAGCATCCAGAGCCAGTAAGCGCCTCCGAAACTCGTCGAGTAATACAGCGGGAACGACGCGAAGAAAGCTCCGCCGAATGTGACGAGCGTGGTGAACGTGAGTTCCCATTTCCGGCCAAGCACATTGACGTATAGACGCTTGCGCTCCTCGTTTTCCGCCGACCAAATCATTGTCTGTCCTCCCTGAACGAAGAGAAGGAACACCAGCAGGCCGCCAAGCAGCGATATGACGAACCACCAATAAATCTGTAATGCTTCCATAAATTCTATGTCACAGGGGATAATGTTTGTCATCGGCAAGGATGTCGCGTTTCGACGCCTTCTTGATTTCCTTGCAGAGGATTGAAATCTCAGCGGCAAGCAGTCCGGCGAACACTATCGCGAACAGCCAGAAAGTGAGCTGCACCGAACCGGACGATATGGAGCTGACCGCCGCGCGGGTCGGGAGAAGCCCCTCGATTACCCACGGCTGGCGCCCTACCTCGGCCACTACCCATCCGGCCTCGGAAGCGAGCCACACCAGGGGAATGGTGAGGATACCGAAGAAAAGCACCCAGCGGTTTTCAAGATGCTCCGGCTTGCGGTAGCTGAGGAACAGCATGGCGAGGAAGAACAGCAGGAAATAACCGCCGCAAATCACCATCACGCGAAACGCGTAGAAGGTTATCGCTACCGGGGGAACTGCCTCGTCGGGAGTCGAAAGATACCCGTAGCCGAAATACTGGAAATCTGCCTTCAGGCGCGACTCCGCGTCGGCCATAGCCGCCGTGTCGCCGGCCTTGGAAGCGGCGTCGTAGTCGCGGAGCGCCTGCTGGGCGCCCATGCCGCGCTCTATGCGCTCGTAATAGCTGACGGTGCGCACCGTGTCGCCGTTCGCGTCAAGCTCGATTCCGTCGATAAGGTCGTTTATGCCGGGAACAAAGGCGTTCAGGTCGTGCTTTGCCAGAAGGGAAAGCCCTTTGGGTATCTCGATTTCAAAAAGCATCGGGTTCCTGCCGTCGGCCCGCTCTTTCGACGGGTCGAGGATGCCGAAACCGACAAGCCCCTGACCGTTGGTGCCGTTGTAAAGCCCCTCCATCGCCGCGAGCTTCATCGGCTGCACCTTCGAGACCTCGACAGCGGAACCGTCGCCGGTCCACATCGTCAGAATGATGCCTACCAGTCCTACCCACGAGGCAATCTTCATCGAATCCTTCGCGAACACTACATTGCTCTTGCGGAACAGGAACCAGGAGCTGACCCCGACAACGAAGCCCGCGCCGAGAACCCATCCGCTCAGTACGGTATGGAAAAACTTGTTGATGGCCACCGGCGAAAGCGCGACATCCGAGAAGGAAACCATTACATTGCGCATCTGGGCGGGGTCAAACTCCATTCCCGCAGGATACTGCATCCAGGCATTGGCCACCAGAATCCAGAAAGCCGACAGGCAGATACCGATCGCGGTGAGCCAGGTCGATGCGAGATGGAAACCGGGACTGACGCGTTTCCAGCCGAAGAACATCACGGCGATAAAAGTCGATTCCAGGAAGAAGGCGGCGATACCCTCGATAGCGAGCGGAGCACCGAATATATCCCCTACGAACCAGGAATAGTTGGACCAGTTAGTTCCGAACTCGAACTCCAGGATAATCCCGGTAGCCACGCCGCAGGCGAAATTGATGCCGAACAGCAGCATCCAGAACTTCGCCAGGCGCTTCCAGCGCTCCTTTTTCGTCTTGTAATAAATAGTCTCCATGATTCCGACAATCAGGGACAACCCGATTGACAGGGGCACGAAGAGCCAGTGGACTATGGCCGTCAGGGCGAATTGCCATCGCGACCAGTCAACGGTGCTTAGTAAGTCATCCATTGTTATTTAGGTAGTTTTTATGGTGTAAAGGTAAAAAGAAAGGCCCCCCGCTTTGGGGGCGGGGAGCCTCGGTTTCTGTATTAGGCGGTAGCTTATTCAAATTCGATGAGGACCTGGTCGGTGCCGACAGTCTCGTCGGGCTTGACGAAGACGCGCTTCACCGTAAGGTCGCGCTCGGCCTCAAGATCGTTCTCCATCTTCATGGCCTCGTAGACCATCATGATCTGCCCCTTCTTAACCTTGTCGCCGGCCTTGACGTGAATTTCAACGATACGGCCACCCATCGGAGCGCGGAACACTTCGCCGGTTATCGGCTCTTCAACGGCCGCGGGCGCTTCCGCTGCCTTCTCCTCCTTGACGGGCGCGGCGGGAGCCTTCTCGGCATATTCCTCCTTGCGGCGGTTGGTAAGGAAGGTTTTGGCTACGTTGGGCAGAAGTTCGAGCAGCAGCTCTTCCTCCTTGTTGGAAGCGAGTTTCACTCCGCCGAGTTCGGCAACCGTCGGATTCTCGGGCTTCTTGTACTTGGATACATCGTAGGGCTTTTCTACAGGCGAGCCGGTCAGCTTCTCGCGGAAAGCGGGATCCACGGGAACGGGCGTGTGGCCGTACTCACCCTTGACGAGCGAAACGAACTGGTTGTTGGCCTGCGAGTAGTCGGGATTACCCTTGCGGCGGTCAAGCGCGAGAAGCACTGCCTGTGAGCCGACAATCTGGCTGGTCGGGGTTACCAGGGGAACCAGGCCGGCGTCGCGGCGCACCTTCGGGATGAGCTTCATGGCGTCCTCGAGAAGGTCGGATGCCTGGAGGGCCTTGAGCTGGGCGACCATGTTGGAGTACATGCCGCCGGGAACTTCCGCCTCCTTGACGAGCAGGTTGGGTTTTGGGAAACCGAAATATGCCTCGATGGCGTGGCACGCTTCGAGAAGTTCCTCCTCGTTGCCGGCCTTACCGGCTGCGATCGCCTTGTCAAACAGAGCGTCGATTTCGGCGGGGAGCTTGTCGGTGAGTGGATCGAACTCGTTGGGGAACTTGTCCTTGTTGAGGTCGAAGTCGGCCATGCGCTTGCGCACGTCCTTGAGCTGCTTGCGGATTTCGCCGACCTTCTCCATATTGCACTCGACTTCAACGCCGAGCTTCTGGCAGAAGATGTAGACCAGCTCGATAGCGGGAGCGGCAGAGCCTTCGCCGAACCACCAGATGTTGGTGTCGAGGATGTCGACCCCGTTCATGATTGCCATAAGCGAGGAAGCGAGGCCGTAGCCGGGGGTGCAGTGGGTGTGGAAGTCCACGGGAACCTTCACCGAGGCCTTGAGCTTCGAGATAATCGAAGCGGCGCGCATCGGGTTGACCAGGCCGGCCATGTCTTTCAGAGTGATAATCTTCGCTCCGAGACGCTCCATTTCCTTTGCCTTCTCGACGAAGTACTCGTCGGTAAAGATTTTCTTCGGAGCAACGGGCTCTTCCTTCTTGCCGAACAGACGCCCGAAGAATCCCTGCTTGCGGGGAGCCTCGGCGGGTTCGTCCTTGGGGTCGACGGTGTAGCAGACAGCGGCGTCGGCGATGCCGCCGAGTTCGTTGATGAGGCGGATCGACTCCTTGACATTGTCGATGTCGTTGAGGGCGTCGAAGATGCGCATCACGTTGAGGCCGTTTTTGATAGCCTCCTTATAGAAGCCCTCCAGAACACTGTCGGGGTAAGGCACATAGCCGAAGAGGTTGCGGCCGCGGGAAAGGGCCGAAAGGAGCGAGCGGCCGTCGATGGCCTTTGAAATCTTGCGCAGGCGCTCCCAGGGAGATTCGTCGAGGTAGCGCATCACAGAGTCGGGAACGGCTCCGCCCCAGACCTCCATAATGTAGAAGCCCGCGTCCTTGTAAAGGGGGAGCAGCGGATCGATGTCCGACTGTTTCAGGCGGGTCGCGAAGAGCGACTGCTGGCCGTCGCGCAGGGTAAGGTCCCTGATTCTTAACTTCTTCTCCATATCTGATAATCTGTTAGATGTGAATAATGTCTGAAAAACGTGTATTGAGCGATATGATACTACAAGCTATCAGTCTGCAAACTTAATATTTTTTTTTGACATTCCAAAGAACTAATCGCATACAAAATCGCGGAAAAGCCCCTGAATAATCAAAAATATTAATCGCACGCCACCGGCGCGTGGTGATGGTGGGCGTGACACTCGCTCAGCGTGCGGTCCACAATGAAATGGCGAGTCGTAATCCCTGCCAGAACGCTCATCTGGTGAGACACGATTATGACCGTCGTGTCTTTCGGCAGCGATGAGATTATGTCGTATGTGCGTTGCTCGAAACGGCTGTCAAGATAGCTCAGCGGCTCGTCGAACACCAGGACTTCCGGCCTGGAAATCAGCGCGCGCCCCATCATCGCCCGCTGCAACTGCCCCCCGGACAGCGCCCCGATCGGATGGTCGGCATGGCTCTTAAGCTCCATCAGCTCAAGCGCCTCCTCTACCCGGCGGTCGCGCTCGCTCCGCGGCATCCCCTCCGACGAAAGCAGCCCCGAGGCAATAACCTCGCGGGTCGTTATCGGGAATCGGGCGTCAATGGAATTTTTCTGCGGCAGGTAGCCGAACTTCAGCCGCCGGGCGACAGCGCCGTCAGCGCCGAAATACTCCACACTCCCCGTATCGGTGCGCTGGAGTCCGAGGATTATTCTCAGCAGGGTGGTCTTCCCTCCCCCGTTCGGTCCGGTAATCGCCATAAGGTCGCCGCGGCGCGCCTCCAGGTTGATACCCGAGAGAATCACTCGCTCGTCGCGCGACAGGCTTATGTCGCGCAGCCTGATTACAGGCTCGTTTGACGGATTAACGCAAGGCATCGGCAACTTTCTTTATTTCGGTCTCCCAGTCGGGTGCCATAAGGTTTATTGTGACTTTCGGGGTACCTGCCGGAAGCGGAAGGGTCTCCGCTGCCCGGGGATCCTCCTCGGCCTGGAGAAAATACACTTTCGGCGACGCGGCCAGAGCGGCGTCGAGCCGTTCCCTGGCGCCGACAGCCGAATGTTCCTTCCCCTCGAAACCTACCGCGATCTGCCGCAGCCCGTAATCGCGGGCGAAATAGCTGAGCGACGGATGCCAGACGAGAAACACAGGGTTGTCAGCACCCGCGAGCCGTGCCGAAAAGGCTTTGTCGAGAGAGTCCAGGCGGTTGTCAAGAAGGGCGTGCCGGGCATTGAAATATCCAGCCGCCGCGGGCCGGGCTCCGGCCATCGCTTCGGCGAGGGTCCGGGCCATGACGCGGAGGTTTCTGACTGACACCCATATGTGGGGGTCCGGCTCGCCGTCGCCGTGCGTCCCCTTAATCAGCTCTATTCCGCCGCTTAGCGGCACGAACCGCGCCCCGCCGTTCTCCCTGACGGTCGAGGCTATTTTCCCCTCGAACGGCAGCAGCCCTGTCGCCGCGAATAGGGAAGCCCCCTCGAGGTCGCGGAGTTTGCCTATCTGTGGTTCGAAGCTCTCCGCGTCGCTGCCGGGAGGAAGCAGGACCTGCACTTCCGCGCTGTCTCCCCCGATTTCCCGGGCGAGATAAGCGACTGGCGCGATGCTCGCCGTAACCTTCATCAGTCCGCCCCCGTCACGCGGTTGCTTCCCGACGCACGACGACAGCAGCAACCCGGCGAGCACGCACAATATAATATTATTTTTCAATTTCATAGGCCACTATTGGTTATAAACTATGGCATGAAGTACCCGGGCCATGCTGACAGGATCTTCAGGCCGCTCCGACACCATAAGCATCATAGGCACATCAGGAAGCCCGTCAACATAGGGAGGCTGGAAATACGGCACATCCTCGAGCGCCGTAAGCCCGTTGCGGGTATAAAACCGGACTCTCCTTGCCGCCTCTTCCGATGCTTCCGGCAGCTCCACCTCCAGCAAAAGCGGCTTGCACGGAAGCCCTATCGAGCGCAATCCCTCTTCCGAGATCAGGCGCTTGACTACATCCGCACCGAAACCACCTCCCCGGCGCTCGGCACTGACGGCGAAATGTTCAACATATATATTACCCGGGAGGTTCCATATAGTCACAAATCCGACATTTTCGCTTTTATGTTGTAAAACATAAAAATTGAAATACGGGTCACCCCCGTCGATGCGCCGGCGGATGTCGCCCCATGGCCGACGCTCCTCCCCAGGGAACGATTCCACATACAACCCGTTGATTTGCAATGGTATATCTGCGGAATTTGCGATTTTTATCAAGTCAATATTGTACATTCTTTTCTCTTCTTTGATGCAAATTTAATAATTTCCGACAAATCGCGATTGGTTTGTAATTCGTTTCGGTAGTGCAATGTAACAAAAATTATTTTCATTATTAGAATCTTTTTCTTAACTTTGTGCTCACCATCAGGGAATATTAAAGTAAAATTCAATCATTATGTCACGTTCACAAATTGATAACCTCGACACCAAAATTCTCCAGATGCTCGTCGACAACGGTCGCAAGCCGTTTCTGGAAATCGCTCGCGAATGTGGAGTAAGCGGCGCCGCGATCCACCAGCGCATCGCGAAATTGCAGGCAACAAACATCCTTGAAGGCTCCCGCGCCCTGATCAAGCCCTCAACCCTGGGCTACGACACCTGCGCCTTCATCGGTGTGTTCCTCAAGGAGCCTGACAAATTCGACCAGGTGCTCGAACGCCTCAAAGAGGTTCCCGAAGTCGTTGAATGTCACTACACCACGGGCCAGTACGACATGCTCGTGAAGGTTTACGCACGCGACAACGAACACCTTCTCCACCTCATCCACGAAAAACTCCAGCCGATGGGACTTCTCCGCACCGAAACCCTCGTTTCATTCCGCGAAGTGTTCTCCCGCGCACTTCCCGTCGCTCCCCAGCACTAACCGGCTACTCCTCTCCTACGCCAATGGCGCGCCGTCATCACCTCCCGACGGCGCGCCATTGCGTTTATATAGCTTTATCTTAATGATTTTGCGCCCGAATGGAAGGGCGCTGTCAGAATGGTTCAGATGGTAGGAGCTTGGAGGTGAGGCCGATGGGAGCAATCTGTAGATTGTGACCGAGACCGAATCCTTCAAGCGACGACCCAGATGAGCCATTATGACACGCCCTTATCATTTTTTTGGAATTTTCTTTGTTGCAGTTGTTGTAAATTATATTTACCTTTGCGGCCAGGAAGCCCACCCCGTTCTGGACTGCCAGGCGGCTCAGGCGACCCGCTCTAACCTACGACACAAACATTTCTTATGATATTTACATTCCGAATAGTTTCCGACGAGGTCGACAACTTCAAGCGCGAAATCAAAATCGACGCCGACGCTACTTTTCTCGACCTGAAAAACGCCATATGCGACGCTGTCGGATATGACAAAAACGAAATGTGTTCTTTCTTCCTCTGCGACGACCGCTGGGAAAAAGAGAAGGAAATAACCCTCGAGGACATGGGTTCCGACTCCTCCGAGGAGGTCTACCTGATGGAGGATTCCGTCCTGGCTGACTTCATCGACGACGAGGGACAGCGACTGATGTTTACCTTCGACTACCTGACCGACCGCTCCTTCTTCATCGAAATGAAGGAACTGAAGACCGGCCAGAACCTCCTCGACCCGGTATGCACCCTCTCGCTCGGAAAGGCTCCCTCGCAGCACGTCGACCTGGAGGAGTTCGAGGCAAAGACCGATGCCAAAGCCGCCGCCGCTGCCGCTGCCGCCGCCGAAGACCTCGGCGAGGAGTTCTACGGCTCCGACGACTATAACTCCGACGAGTTCGACCTCGAAGGCTTCGACGAGCTTTCGATGGACGACAATATTTAAAGATTGTCCAAATACGAACCTCCCAGGTGGCGAAAAAAGAACAGGCGCTGAAAACAAACGCCGCGAGACTGCTTGACAGGGCGAAAATCCCTTACAGGCTGATTCCTTACGAGTTCGACGAGAACGACCTCGCGGCCCAGCACGTCGCCGACGCCCTCGGGGAGGATATCCGGAAGGTGTTCAAAACACTCGTGCTCCACGGCGACCCCTCCGGCCAGAAAGGCCAGGGCGCGGGAGCCAACAAGGGAACATATTTCGTATGCGTCGTGCCCGGAAACGCTGAAGTAGACCTGAAAAAGGCCGCCGCGGCTGCCGGAATGAAGAAAGCCGACCTGATTCCGATGAAGGAACTGCTCCCCCTGACCGGCTACATCCGCGGCGGGTGCTCCCCGATCGGGATGAAGAAACCCTTCCCTACCTATTTCCATACTTCCGCCACCGATTTCAGCGAGATATATGTGAGCGCCGGAGTCCGCGGGCTCCAGCTCGAGATTTCTCCGTCGGCCCTCATCGGCTTCGTCGGGGCAACCGTTGCCGACCTCGTAAAAGACGCTGAGGAATGAACACTTTCGGCTCGACGCTACGCCTGACTACCTTCGGCGAGTCCCACGGGGCCGCGATGGGAGGTATTCTCGACGGACTGCCCCCCGGTATCGGGATTTCGCTGCGCGAGGTCGACAGCCAGATGGCTCGCCGCCGCCCCGGCTATTCCGGGATGACTTCCCAGCGCCGCGAACCCGACCGCGTGGAGTTCCTTTCAGGACTGATGGGATTGGATAACGGCGCTCTTGTCCCCCTTTCCGATACAACCGACAAGGCCCTGACCCTCGGAACCCCGGTAGGGTTCATAATCAGAAACACTGACCGGCGCTCCGCCGACTATGACGCTTTAAAGGACATGTACCGCCCATCCCATGCCGACTTCGCCTGGGAGCGCCGCTTCGACGGCATCCGCGACTGGCGCGGAGGAGGGCGTTCCTCCGGCCGCGAGACCGTCTGCAGGGTTGCCGCCGGCGCTATCGCCCGACAGGTTTTAGAGCAGACCGGGGTCTCGATACGCGCCGTCCTGACCGCCGTCGGCACGGCAACCGATCCGGCATTGTTCGCTGCCGAAATCTCCCGCGCCGCCGAAGAGAACGACAGCGTAGGGGGGATCGTCGAATGTCGGATACAGGGGTTTCCCGCAGGGATCGGAGACCCGGTATTTGGAAAACTGCAACAGCGTCTCGCCGCCGCTATGCTCTCTATCGGCGCGGTAAAGGGCTTCGAATACGGCGACGGCTTCGCCATAGCCGCAATGCGCGGCTCCGAAGCAGCCGACCGCATGCGCGCCGAAAATGGACGGCTAAAATTCTCCTCCAACCATTCCGGCGGAATCCAGGGGGGCATCTCCAACGGCGAGGAGATAGTTTTCAGAGTGGCGTTCAAGCCGACCCCTACTGTCGGCTGGCCGCTGGAAACTGTTAACCGGAATCTTGAAAACGTGACGTTGCGCGCTTCCGGGCGCCATGACCCGTGCGTCGCCCTGCGCGCTCTCCCCGTCGTCGAGGCGATGGCGGCCCTCGCGCTCCTCGACGCGGCCTTAGGTGACGGTATGAAGTTCGCACCGTCGAAACGCTAACGGCCACCGACAGATTATGCCATATTACCGCGAATATTCCTCGCTGCTCGCCGAACTGTTTCCGGGGCGCAAGATGCAGAAACTGACAATCAACGGCGGATTCTCCTGCCCCAACCGCGACGGCACCATCGGCCGCGGCGGATGCGCCTACTGCGATAACCGTAGTTTCTCCCCCGCCCTCTCCTCTCCGGGCAACGTCGCGGGTCAGTTAGAAGCCGCGAAACGTTTTTTCGCCCGCAAATACCCCCAAATGAGGTATCTCGCCTATTTCCAAAGCTATACGAGCACCCACGGCGACCCGGAAAGGCTTCTCGCGCTATACAGGGAAGCCCTTGCGGTAGAGGGGGTTGACGGGCTGATTATAGGCACGCGTCCAGATTGCGTGCCGCAGCCGCTGCTTCAACAAATCGCCCGGCTCAATACGACCGTTCTTATGGAATACGGGGCGGAGTCAAGCCACAACTCCACCCTCGAACGCGTCAACCGCTGCCACACCTGGGAGCAGACCGTCGACGCCGTGCGCCGTTCCGCCGCGCTCGGACTCCATGTAGGGCTGCATTTCATTATGGGGCTCCCGGGAGATACGCGGGAAATGATGCTCGAGACCGTGCGCCGGGCGTGCGACCTCCCCGTCAGCTCCCTGAAATTCCATCAGTTGCAGCTTATCAAGGGAACGCCACTCGCTACGGCGCCCCCCGACGACCTCCGCCTTTTCTCGGTTGAGGAATACCTCGACCTCTGCGCCGAAATCGTCAGAATCGTCAACAGCCGCGCTCCGCGGATCGCGATCGAGCGTTTCACCTCATCGGCTCCGGCGGAAATGCTCGTGGCGCCCCGCTGGGGACTGAAAAACTACCAGTTCACTAACCTTTTGCGGAACCGTCTCGCGGCTGCGCAACGCTCCTGACGCGGCGCCGCTTCCCAGCGTTTGTCAGAACCATCCCACCGACAATCACCGCCATGGCGACCACCTGAATCCATTTCAGCCGGTCAAGCCCCATGATTACAGCCGACAGCGTCGCGAAAACAGGCAGAAGGTACTGATACAGCGACACAAGCTCCGACCCGATTTCCTTTATCGCCGGCTGCACGAGGAAATAGGCTATAAAGGTCGGACACAGGAGAATAAACCCTATTTCGAGCCACGGAGCGGCCTCGCGGGTGCGGAGTATCGCCTCCTTGTCCATACCCGGTATGAGGAACAGAGCGGGAACCGCCGCGAACAGAAATACCCACCGCAGCATGTTCACAGGCCGATAGGTCTGCGTCGGCTTTACGAGTATAACGAGATAGAAGGCGTAGCAGAGTGTTGACGCGACAGCCAACAGGTCACCCAACAGGTTGTCACTCCCGTTCTTCCCCGCACCGCCGGCGACAATGACTATAACCGCTCCGGCCATCGAAACCGCGACTCCGAGATACTCTAACAGCGACGGACGCTGCTTGAGGAACACAACCCCAATCAGAATCACGAAAACGGGAGGCAGCGTCATAATAATAGATATGTCAATCGGGTTGCCGTAGCGCAGCGACGTGACAAACAGATAGATAAACAGAAACAGCCCCACGGCTCCGCCCAGTACGAGCCTCAGCCAGTCGTGGCGCGCGATCGGCCGGCATTTGAGAAACAGCGACGCCAGCCACATCAGCAGGCATCCCCCGACCAGCCGCACGACGATAATACCGTCGGCAGTCATCCATTCCGGTATCAGCGCCTTCGTGAACGAGACGTTGACACCCCAGAAAATCGTGGCAATCAGAATGCACGCGTTCCCTATCAGCGCCGCGCCACCTCCCTGCCTTCCTTTACCTGTTCCCATAATAAATAGTATTTTATTCTAAAACGCTTATGGGAGAGGATTGGTTGCGCCCTGCCGGTTCCCCCGGCCAACTGCCGACTGACAGCCCCTCATCAGTTAACCGGCGTTCACAAATTTAAGTCAATTTCACTTAAATCCGACCCCGCCTGATTAAATATGATTAAGATGCCGCTGACCCTGTTCCTAACGTTAAACTTTTGATGTAATTTAGCATCAAAATCACGGATTAACCAACCATAAGTGCGGCTAATAAGCCGCGACTTTTTCATCACTAATTCAAAAAACCAACATGAAACTCTACGGCAAAATAACTCTTCTCGCTTGCGGCGTCGCGGCCGTAAGCTCGGCGTTGACGGCCCTGGCCGTTGAGAAGATAGGACAGGCGGCCAGCGACGAAGCCGCCGCGACGTTCACTTCCGCCAACGGACTCCGCCGCGCCGACGGCCTCTATACAGTCGCGCAGCGCCCCGGAGAAGCACCCTCCGACTTCACCCACGCCGCGGAAAGCACAATCAACGGCGTTGTCAGCATCAAAAGCTACGCCTCGACCCGAGGGCAGCAGGCATACGGCGGCAGCCAGGGATACATCGACCCCTTTGAATTTTTCTTCGGCACCCCACGCCGCCAACAGCCCCGCCAGCAGCCACGCGACGGCGGTAACGGAAACCAGGAACAGCCCCGCGGCCTCGGTTCCGGCGTGATTCTCAGCGATGACGGATATATCGTTACCAACAACCACGTCATCGACGGCGCCGACCGCCTCGAAGTGACCCTCAACGACAACAGCATCTACAACGCGACCGTCGTCGGCACAGACCCCGCGACCGACGTCGCGCTCATCAAAATCGACGCCTCCGGCCTTCCTGTGATTCCCATCGGCGACAGCGACGCGCTCCGCGTAGGCGAATGGGTGCTCGCCGTGGGCAACCCCTTCGGCTTCACCTCGACCGTAACTACCGGCATCGTCAGCGCCAAGGCCCGCAGCGTTGCACAGGCAGCCCGCGGCCGCTCGATGGGCATCGAAAGCTACATCCAGACCGACGCAGCCGTCAACCCCGGTAATTCAGGTGGCGCGCTCGTGAATATCAACGGCGAACTCGTCGGCATCAATACCGCCATTTATTCCGAAACCGGCAACTACGTCGGCTACTCGTTCGCCATCCCGACCTCGATCGTGACCAAGGTCGTGACCGACATCAAGCAGTTTGGCACCGTGCAGCGCGCAGTCCTCGGAGTATCGTTCGTCGAACTCACCCCCCAGCTCGCCAAAGAGAAAGAAATTACTGCGACCAACGACGGCATCCTCGTCATGGAGGTTGTTGACCGCAGCGGCGCTATGGAAGCCGGAATCCGCGAAGGCGACGTCATTATCTCCATTAACGGCGCTCCGACCCACAACACCGCGCAGCTCCAGGGCGAAATCAGCAAATACCGCCCCGGCGACGAAACCGAAGTCACCTACATCCGCGACAACAAGAAGCACAACGTGAAAGTCACCTTCCGCAACAGCCAGGGTAGCACCAAGCTCGCCAAGCAGAACGACTTCACCGCCCTCGGATGCGCCCTGGCCGAACTGCCCGCCGAACGCCTCCGCGAGCTGCGCCTCTCCGGCGGAGTCCAGGTCAAGGGCCTTACAAACGGCAAATTCAAGGAAGCCGGCATCCGCGAAGGCTTCATCATCGTAGACATCAACAACGCCCGCGTCCGCACCCCCTCCGATGTCGAGGAAGTCTACAAAGCCATCATGAACTCCTCCGACACCGACAAAGTCATGTTCATCACCGGCATCTACCCCACCGGCCGCAAAGTCTACTACGCCGTCGACCTCACCGACCCCGACTAACCCTCTCCCGTCCCCATACATGCCCCTCCCACTCCCTCTGTTCGCCCCTCCCCTCGCCCCACCGGGCAAGAGGAGGGGCTGCTTTTCCCCTTCCGTGAGAGGATGTTGCGAAATTAAGATTTTCTGGCCTATTGTATCTGGTGTAGGGACGCGGCACGCCGCGTCAGGCTTGGAAATCAAGCAATTACTTGTTTACATAGTAAAACGCGGCACGCCGCGTCCCTACACAAATGTAGTTATGCAACACCCTCAAGACCAAAACGGCCCTTTCGGGCCGTTTTGGTTTTAGAGAGATTCTCTATCAGAGTTGCGAAATATGGCTCGCGCTATCAGAAGTAAAAGTTGACGCGTTTGGGGTAGAAGAGCATGGCGCTCCCGACCTCCTGGGCGACACTCTCGCCCATGGAGTTGGCGACGATGGCAAGCGCGAAGCGCTGGGCGGCAGAGGGACCGTTGGCGGTAATCAGCCGGTCGAGGGCGATTACTGGCGCGTCGCGCTGGACCGCGCCGGTCATCCCCTTCTCGAAGCCGGGATAGCAGGTTGCTTCCTTCCCTTCAAGAATACCGAGCGGGCCGAGCACCACCGCGGGAGCGGCGCATATGGCGGCGATTTTCCCTGCCTGGGCCTGAACCTTCAGCATGGAGTTGAGCGGGGCGTACTCCGAAAGATTGGTGGCACCGGGCATGCCCCCCGGGAGAATCAGCCATTCCGGAGTGATGAAGTCGGTTTTCTCATAAAGCGCATCCGCCTCCACGGGAATCCCGTGGGCTCCCCTTACGATCAGATTGCCTGTTATCGAAATCGTTTTCACATCCATGCCGGCGCGACGCATCACATCGACCACGGTTAGCGCCTCGATTTCCTCGAAGCCGGTTGCTAGGAAAAGGTAGGAAGTATTCATTGCTTAGATGGGGGAAATAGGGTTAATAGATGTTAGGGTTGAGCAAATTAATGTAAGGTGATGAAATAGCGGACTGTTCCGCATCGATTTTGATTGTTAAACGCAAAAATAAAGGAAAAGTTCGCGAAATGCAACCTTTTCCCCGAAAATTTTCAAAAATTTTGAAAAACGCCCTCAGGAGACCCCTATTGGCCGATTAAGGGCAAGATGCGGTGAAGCGCCGCGATGAAGGCCCGGGCCTCGTCGAAGGTGTTGTAGAGGGCGAACGAGGCGCGGACCGTCCCCTCGATTCCGAGCGATTCCATCAGCGGCTGGGCGCAGTGGTGGCCGGTGCGCACGGCGATTCCGAGCTTGTCGAGCAGCATCCCCGTGTCGTAGTGGTGGGCGTCGCCGATAAGGAACGAGATTACGGCGGCTTTCCCCGGGGCCGTGCCGAAGATACGCATGCCGGGAATCTGTTCCATCTGCTCCGTCGTCCATTTAAGAAGTTCCTGCTCGTGGGCGGCTATATCGTCGATGCCCACGCGGCGGATATAGTCTATCGCGGTCCTGAAGGCGGCGATGTCGACAAAGTCGGGGGTACCCGCCTCGAACTTGAACGGGAGCTCGGCGAAGGTCGTGCCGGAGAAGCTGACATGGCCAATCATCTCGCCTCCTCCCTGGTAGGGGGGCATTTTCTCAAGCCATTTCTCCTTGCCGTAGAGCACCCCTACCCCGCAGGGGCCGTACATCTTGTGGGAGGAGAATGTATAGAAATCGCAGTCGAGGTCGCGCACGTCGACATTCATGTGGGAAACAGCCTGGGCGCCGTCGATAAGGACCGGGACCCCCTGGCTGTGGGCGTGCCTAATCATCTCCTTGACCGGGTTGACCGTGCCGAGAACGTTGGATACGTGGCAGAACGACGCCAGCCGGGTATGCTCGTTGAACAGCGACTTGTACGCCTCCAGGTCCAGCGACCCGTCCGGCAGGATGGGCACGACCCGGATTTTGACCGCTTTTTTCGATTGCAGGAGCTGCCAGGGCACGATGTTGGCGTGGTGCTCCATGATCGTCAGGATGATTTCGTCCCCGTCCTCGAGCAGGGAGCCGAACGAGGATGCCACCAGGTTTATGGCCTCCGTGGTCCCGCGGGTAAAGATTACCTCCTTCGACGACGCGGCGTTGATATATTCCCTGACGCTCTCTCGGCTTGCCTCCTGAAGCTCTGTCGCCTCCTGCGAGATGGAGAACACTCCGCGGTGGACGTTCGCCTTATGTGTATAATACATATTCTCGACAGCCTCCACGACCTCGCGGGGGGTCTGGGATGTGGCTGTGTTGTCGAGATATACGAGCGGCTTGCCGTAGACGGTGCGTCGCAGTATCGGGAAATCCTCGCGGAGTTTTTCTACGTTCATGGCTGTCGGGGGTTATTTAGCGCAGTCGGCACACCCGGAGGGGTGGCCCGAGAAACGGCATTCAACAAGGTGGCGCAGGCGGTCGCGGAGCGATTCGAGGCGAATGGAGTCTATGACATCGACCATGAACGCCTGCATTAGCATCATGCGCGCCTCTTTTTCGGGGATGCCGCGCTGGCGCATGTAGAACAGGGCCTTCTGGTCGAGCTGCCCGGTCGCCGCGCCGTGGGAACACTTCACGTCGTCGTTATATATAAGGAGCTGCGGCTTCGAGTGCATCCTGGCCCCGGTCGAGGCGAGGATGTTGCGGTTGGTCTGGAACGCCTCGGTGAAGCGCGCACCGGGCGCTACCTCGATTCCTCCCTCGAACGCGCCTTCGGCCTCGTCGTCGAGCGAATACTTGAAAAGCTGCTCCGAACGGCCCCGGACGGCGCGGTGCGTGACTTCCGATGCGTTGTCGATATGCTGCGCGCCGGAGCCTATCGCCATGCCTCCGAGGTGGCTGTCGGCGTTGTCCCCTTCCTGCCGGATGTAGAACTCGTTGCGGGTCACGCCGTTCATCAGCGTCGCGGCGACCCCCTGGAAGCGCGAGCCGACGGCTTGCCGGACGAACAGTTGCGAGTAGCGGGCCGTCCTGGCATCGGACTCTTCGAGGTCGTACCAGTTAACCTCCGATCCCCGTTCGGCGATGATTTCGACCACTTCCGAAGAGAGATAGTCGGCTCCCGCCTGCGAATGGTCGCATTTCAGTATCGAGACCGCGGAATCCTCCTCGGCTACCACCAGTATTCTCCGCGCCGCGAGGAGCGGGGCCGGAGAGTTGAATATGCTGACGAGCTGCACCGGCTTGTCGGCCCGGAATCCGCGTGTGGCGCGTATGACGACGCCGTCCTGCGACAGGAGCGTGTTAAGCGCGACACCCGGCTTGTCGAGCGGGGCGGCGGTGCCGAGATGCCGGGCAATGACCTCTGCCAGCGGTGTTCCGGCTGCTTCCGAGAAGGAGCACACCGAAAGCCCTTCCGTAAGGTTTTTCTTCAATGTCGCTGTCGCGACGAAACGGTCGTTGACGATAATCCCCATCAGGGTCGACAGGTTCGGGACATCGCATCGGAAAGCCGCCGCGACATCTACGGGGATGTTGACCCGGTTGATGTTTACTCCGAAATCCGGGGCGAACATCTTTTCGACGGAGGTCTTCTCGAACCCCTCGTCCCCCTTGTCCGGGAGCCGCCCGGCGCTCTCCAGGGCAGCGAGCGCGGCGGGGCGCAGCGCGTTCAGCGCTGCGGCCGAATGGCTCTCGACCGCCTCGCGGTTATCCCGGTACAGGCTTATATATTGGTCAATAGCGCTCATCTGTTCAGAGATTTTCTTCCTTAATCCAGTCGTAGCCGCGCTCTTCGAGTTCGAGAGCCAGCTCGGGGCCTCCGCTGCGCACGATGCGCCCTTTGTAGAGCACGTGTACGAAGTCGGGCTTGATATAGTCGAGCAGGCGCTGGTAGTGGGTAATCACTATCGTGGCGTTGTCCTTGCTTTTAAGCTGGTTGACCCCGCCGGCGACCACTCTCAGCGCATCAATGTCGAGGCCGGAGTCCGTCTCGTCGAGAATCGCCAGGCGCGGCTCGAGCATCGCCATCTGGAATATCTCGTTGCGTTTCTTCTCGCCCCCGGAGAAGCCCTCGTTTACCGAGCGCGAGGCGAGCTTGTTGTCAAGCTCCACAATCGCCCGTTTCTGGCGCATAAGCTTTAGGAAGTCGCTCGCCGACAGCGGCGGTTCGTTGAAATACTTGCGCTTGGCGTTGACGGCGGCGCGCATGAAGTTAACCATCGAGACTCCCGGAATCTCTACCGGGTACTGGAACGAGAGGAACAGCCCTTCGTGGCTGCGGTCTTCGGGGGAGAGCGCGAGCAGGTCAAGCCCGTGGAAAGTTGCCGAACCTCCCGTGACAGTATAGGCCGGATTCCCGGTCAGCACCCCCGAGAGGGTCGATTTGCCTGAGCCGTTGGGCCCCATTATGGCGTGAACCTCTCCGGCGCGGACCGTCAGGTCTACCCCCTTGAGAATTTCCTTGTCTTCGACTTTGGCGCGGAGGCCGTTGACCTCCAGGAGAATATCTTTGCTCATTGCGGCGAGTGGGTTTTCTTGAGTGAAGTTACTTATATTTATCCTACGGAGCCTTCCAGCGTAATCTGCAGGAGGCGCTGAGCCTCTACGGCGAACTCCATCGGGAGCTTGTTCATTACCTCCTTGGCGTAGCCGTTCACAATCAGTCCGACGGCCTCCTCGGTAGGTATTCCGCGCTGGTTGCAGTAGAAGAGCTGGTCCTCGGAGATTTTCGAGGTCGTGGCCTCATGCTCGACGACAGCCGTGGGGTTCATGCAGTCGATGTAGGGGAACGTGTGTGCCCCGCACCGCGAGCCGAGCAGCAGGGAGTCGCACTGCGTGTGGTTTCGCGCGCCCTCCGCGGCAGGCGTTACCTTTACCAGTCCGCGGTAGGAGTTCTCGCTCTCTCCGGCCGAGATTCCTTTCGAGACGATGGTCGAACGGGTGTCCGGCGCGAGGTGTATCATCTTTGTTCCCGTGTCGGCCTGCTGGCGGTTGCGGGTAACGGCTACGGAATAGAACTCTCCCGTGGCCCCGCGCCCGGCCAGGACGCACGAGGGGTATTTCCAGGTTATGGCCGAACCGGTCTCCACCTGCGTCCAGGAGAGCTTCGAGTAGTCTCCCCGGCAGAGACCGCGTTTGGTCACGAGGTTGTAGACGCCTCCGCGCCCTTCGGCGTCTCCGGCGTACCAGTTCTGGACCGTTGAGTATTTTACTTCCGCGCGGTCCTCGACCACGATCTCAACTATCGCGGCATGGAGCTGGTTTTCGTCGCGCCGCGGGGCGGTACACCCTTCGAGGTAGCTGACATAAGAGTCGTCGTCGGCCACGATAAGCGTGCGCTCGAACTGGCCCGTTCCCGCCGCGTTGATGCGGAAATAGGTCGAAAGCTCCATCGGGCAGCGCACACCTTTCGGGATATAGACGAAGGAGCCGTCGGAGAACACGGCCGAATTGAGCGCCGCATAGAAGTTGTCGCGGTACGAAACGACCGAGCCGAGGTATTTCTTTACCAGTTCGGGATAGTCGCGGACCGCCTCGGAGATGGAACAGAAGATGATGCCCTTTTCGGCAAGCGCCTCCTTGTGGGTAGTCTTGACCGATACGGAGTCCATCACCGCGTCGACAGCCATGCCGGAAAGCTGTTTCTGTTCTTCCAGGGGGATGCCGAGCTTGTCGAAAGTCTTCAGAATGTCGGGGTCTACCTCGTCGAGGCTCTTGGGCCCCTGCTTCTTGCCCGGTGCCGCGTAGTAGCTGATGGCCTGGAAATCAATGTCGGGCAGGTCGAGGTGCGCCCATTTCGGCGGGGTCATCGTCAGCCAGTGGCGGTAGGCTTTAAGCCGGAAGTCGAGAAGCCATTCCGGCTCCCCTTTCTTCTTGGAAATCAGGCGCACCACCTCCTCGTTAAGCCCGACAGGGATTATGTCGGTCTCGACGTCGGTTACGAATCCGTACTTGTAATCGCCGGAGGTGATGTCGTCTATTATGTTGTCGTTTTCGCTTTTCATTTAGCAAAAGGGTTGTTACTTAGGGATAAACACTCCGCGGAGCTGTTAGGTTCGGCAATCTCGTCAGCCCCCTAACGCCCAGCCGAGCACTTTCGGGGCCAGCGACACAATCGCCGGCGCGGCATGGCCGTTGGCGAGGGTCGACATGGCCGCTATCGAGGTCTGAGGCTTTATTATCAGCCACAGGTTGAGAATCAGGCTCAGTACGAGCATCCATTCGAAAAGGCAGAACACTACTCCTCCCAGGCGGTCTACTATCCCGAGCGACAGCGCGTGGGTAAGCTGCCGGCAGAAATGGGCTACCGTCTTCACGCAGCAGAAGCCCGCGATGAATAATATAAGGTGTGCCAGTACGATGTCGGTATATGTCGGGGCCGAAGGGTCGCCGTTGGCCTCGTGCCCGGCAATCACCGCCGAAAGCCACGCCGAACCCACCCGGCAGAGCACGATTCCCGCGACCAGCCCTCCGAGCGACCCTACCTGTTTCAGCAGCCCGCTCCTGAACCCGATCAGCACCGAGCCCGCGAACACAATCAATATTATGATGTCGAGTGTTGTCATTTCAATTTCGCATCCGCGAAATTACAAAAAAATCCCCTAACTCCATCGTTAAAACCGTCACCCCGGAAAACGTGTTGTCTAATGGACATATTTTTGATGTGATTTTATTTTTGAGTAAAATTTTTATCGTATCTTTGCGTTATATTATCAGACGAACAATCATAATATTATGAACGAGGTAGAACTTTATTTAATCAAAGAGGGCGAGAGCTGTACGATTTATACCTTGCAATTCCTGAAGGATGTCGAATCTGAGTTCGAGAAATTTGTGGCCAAATTCAGAGAAGATGCAGAGTATAGCGAGGATTTTTCCCGGATAGCTGCTTTTGTCTCCCGTATTGCTCAGACTGGTGCGTTAGAGCGTTATTTCCGCCCGGAAGGCAAAATGAGCGATTCTGTTGTGGCTTTACCTGTGACTTCTTCAAAACTTAGACTCTACTGTTTGCGACTTTCTGATAGAATCCTTGTGCTGGGTAACGGAGGTGTGAAAAAATCCCGCAGATATGAGGATGATTCGCTCCTTAACGGGTATGTTATGACCCTGCAAAAATTTGAGATGCTTTTGAAAAGAGAGGTGGCTAACGGAAATGTGAACATTACCGAATCTACCATTGAAACCGATAAGGTGTTTGAGCTATAAAATTAGGCCGTAGGCCAGGATTGTCGGTTTTTGTACTGATTGTTAAATTGTTAAGGGATACCGAGATGAAACAGACAGCAAAATCACTCGAAGAAATGTTAGGGCCTATTCCTGATACTCTGCGAAAGGAAACGGAGCTTTCGTTTCAGATTTCTGACCGCATATATGAGCTGATGATAGAACGAGGGCTGTCAAAAAAACAATTTGCCGACGCCCTCGGTAAACGGCCATGCGAGGTCACAAAGTGGTTGAGCGGCCAGCATAATTTTACCATAACCACGATCGCAATGTTGTCGGCTTTTTTTGGCAAGTCGATTATTAAGGTTTGATGCCTGTTATCGGTTTGTGCGCAATAAAGTATTTGGCCCCTTGATTTACCTTGATAAAATATGGGTGGAGGGGGCGTCGGGGCTTGGAATAACCGATAATAAATAGTAATTTTGCGGTTTGATAGCGCGGGAATGGCCGCGGGATTTCCCCGGCGGGTCGTTCCGGCCGATTATTCACACAACATAACGTACTCTATAACAGAATATATCATGGCGTTTAAGCGAACACTCATCACTACCGCCCTCCCTTATGCCAATGGCCCGGTGCATATTGGCCACCTCGCCGGTGTTTACGTCCCGGCTGATATTTACGCCCGTTATCTCCGTCTGAAAGGCGACGACGTTGTCATGATCGGCGGTTCTGACGAACACGGCGTTCCTATCACGATCCGCGCCCGCAAGGAGGGCGTTACCCCCCAGGATGTCGTTGACCGCTACCACGCCCTAATCAAAGACTCTTTCGAAGGGCTCGGAATCTCTTTCGACGTGTATTCCAGAACGACCTCCGAAACCCATGCCGCGACCGCCTCTGAGTTCTTCAAACGCCTCTACGACAAGGGGGAATTTGTCGAAATCAAGTCGCAGCAGCTCTACGACGAGGGGGCCGGCCGCTTCGTCGCCGACCGTTACGTCGTGGGCGAGTGTCCCGTCTGCCACGCGCAGGGCGCCTATGGCGACCAGTGCGAGAAGTGCGGCTCCTCCCTCAGCCCTACCGAACTGATTAACCCCCGTTGCGCTGAAACCGGCAATACCCCCGTGCTCCGCGAGACAACCCACTGGTATCTTCCCCTCGACCGCTGGCAGGAGAAACTTACAAAATGGATTCTCGAAGGGCATAAGGAATGGCGTCCCAACGTCTACGGCCAATGCAAGTCGTGGCTCGAACTCGGCCTGCAGCCCCGCGCGGTGACCCGCGACCTCGACTGGGGTATCCCCGTGCCTGTCGAGGGAGCCGACGGCAAAGTGCTCTATGTCTGGTTCGACGCGCCTATCGGCTATATCTCGAACACCAAGGAGCTTCTTCCCGATAGCTGGGAAACCTACTGGAAGGACCCCGAGACCCGCATAATCAACTTCATCGGAAAGGACAACATCGTATTCCACTGCATCATCTTCCCCGCGATGCTTATGGCTTACGGCGACGGCTTCCAGCTCCCCGACAACGTGCCCGCAAACGAGTTCCTGAACCTCGAGGGTGACAAAATCTCAACCTCCCGCAACTGGGCCATCTGGCTCCACGAATACCTGCAGGACTTCCCCGGAAAGCCCGACGTGCTCCGCTATGTCCTGACCGCCAACGCTCCCGAGACCAAGGACAACGATTTCACCTGGCGCGATTTCCAGGAACGCAACAATTCTGAGCTGGTCGCCATCCTCGGTAACTTCGTGAACCGCGCGATGGTGCTGATGCACAAATACTTCGACGGCGTGGTTCCCGAGGCCGGAACATATACCGATGCCGAGGCTAAGGCGTTCTCCGAAATCAGCGAGGCAGCGGCTAACCTCACAGCCGACCTCGACGGATTCCATTTCCGCGAGGCTCTCCGCGAGGCAATGCAGATTGCCCGCGTCGGTAACCGCTATCTCCAGGAAACGGAGCCCTGGAAAGTCGCCAAAACCGATATGGAGCGCGTGAAGACCATCCTTAACTGCGCGGTGCAGATTTGCGCCAACCTGGCGGTCGCCTTCGAGCCGTTCCTCCCCTTCTCGGTTGAGAAGCTCAAGAAGATGCTCGCGATGGATACCCTGACCTGGGACATGCTCGGCTCGGAAAAGCTCGTTGCCGCAGGGACGAAGCTCGGCGCTCCCGAACTCCTCTTCGAGAAAATCGAGGACGAAGCCATCCAGGCGCAGCTCGACCGCCTCGCCCGCATCAAGAAGGAGAACGAGGCTGCCGCTTGGAAGCCCGAACCTGTAAAGGCCGATACCACTTTCGACGACTTCATGAAGATGGATATCCGAGTCGGCACCGTGCTCGAATGCGAGAAGGTAAAGAAGAGCGACAAGCTGCTCCGCTTCCTGATTGACGACGGTATGGAGAAGCGCACGATCTGCTCCGGCATAGCGAAATACTACCAGCCGGAACAGCTCCTCGGCAAGCAGGTATGCTTCGTCGCCAACTTCCCCCCCAGAAAGATGATGGGGATCATGTCGCAGGGAATGATTCTCTCCGCCGTCAACTCCGACGGCTCCCTGACGGTCATCTCCCCCTCCGCGCCTGTCGCGCCCGGGTCGTCAGTCGGCTGATTACCAGTTAAGAGGAGGGTGTATCTGATTTTGATACACCCTCCCATAAAATATAGTTCCTTATCCCCCTCCGCCAATGGAACAAACAAGCAGACCCCGTATTCTCATAGTCTACACCGGGGGCACAATCGGGATGATCGAGGACCCGGCGACCCACACGCTGCGTCCCTTCAACTTCAACCATCTGATTGACAACGTGCCGAAGGTGAAGATGCTGGACTACGATATAGATCATATCCAGTTCAATCCCCCGATTGATTCGAGCAACATCAATCCGACCCATTGGCAGCAGATCGCGTCGGCCATCGGCAAAGAGTACGACCGTTATGACGGCTTCGTGGTGCTCCACGGAACGGACACTATGGCCTACACCGCGTCGGCCCTGTCGTTCATGCTTGAGAACCTGCGCAAGCCGGTCATAATAACCGGCTCGCAGCTCCCTATCGGCGAGGTGCGCACCGACGGCGAGGAAAACCTGATTACGGCTCTCCAGATCGCGGCGGCTACCGACCCGGTCAACGGGGAGCCGATGGTTCAGGAGGTCGCAATCCTGTTTGAAAACTACCTCTGGCGCGGAAACCGCTCCACCAAGATGAGCGCCGACAACTTCAACGCCTTCAAGAGCAACAATTATCCGTCGCTGGCGAAAATTGGTCTCTCGATCCAGTTCAACCACGACGCTCTATGGCGCGTGAACCAGCGGCTGCCTCTCCGCGTCCACAAAGGGATGTCGACTGATGTAATTGTCGTCTATACCTATCCCGGCATGACCGAGACCTCGCTTCGGCAGCAGCTCGCGACTCCCGGCGCCAAGGGGGTAGTGCTGAAAACCTACGGCGCGGGGAACGCGACTACCGATGAATGGTTCAACCGCGCGATTAGCGAGGCGGTCGAACGGGGAATGGTGATTGTCAACGTCACCCAGTGTGTCAACGGCGGCGTGAAGCGCAAATACTTTACCGGCGACTGCCTGGCGCGCACCGGCGTTATCTCCGGCCACGACCTCACCACGGAAGCCGCCCTCACCAAGCTGATGTTCCTCTTCGGCATGGGCTGCACCCCGAAGCAGGTAGCGAACCGAATGTTGCACCCGATTGTTGGAGAAATGAGTATATGACGCTCTCTCAGAATATAATCTGAATACGATGTTGAAAGTTAAAATCATAAACAAATCCCATCATCCGATGCCTGCTTACGCCACTCCCGGGTCGGCGGGTATGGATGTTAGGGCTTTCCTTGACAAACCGGTGACTCTCGGCCCCCTCGAAAGGGCGTTGATTCCTACCGGGCTGTATATGCAGCTCCCGCAAGGATATGAGTGCCAGATCCGTCCGAGAAGCGGCCTGGCGATCAAGCACGGGATTTCCCTCGTCAATACTCCCGGGACGGTCGATTGCGACTACCGAGGCGAGATAGGGGTTATCGTGATCAACCTTTCCAAAGACCCGTTTGAAATCAAGGACGGCGAGCGGATTTGCCAGATGGTTATAACGCGCTACGAACGCGTAGAGTGGGAGGCGGTTGACCGCATCGACCACACGGAGCGCGGCGACGGCGCGTTCGGCCATTCAGGTGTCAACTGACGTTTCCGTTTCCCCCACCTTCACTTTTCACCTTTCACTCTTCACCTAAATTATTGATGAACAGATTAAGACAAATAGCCGCCGTGCTGGCGGCCGCGGCTGCCGGATTATCGCTGGTAATCCCAGGCTATGCCCGTAGCCGCAAAACCGACAGTTGGCAGGAGGGCGCCGCGGAGCGCAAGGCGGATTATCTGTTCATGGAGGCGATGAGGCAGAACACCCTCGACAACGACGACGCCTTTTTCGAGCTTCTCGACCGCTCGTGCGCCCTCGACAGCGCCGACACTTCCGCCGGCTCCACTCTCGGCTACTATTATATGGCGCTCGGGCAGCAGGACTCGACCATGGCCCGGCAGGGGTTTGAAATGATGCGCCGTCATTTCAACGCCCATCCGGAGGACTACTATTCCTCGATATTCTACGGGATGGTGAACGGCCAGCTCGGCAACACTGCCGAGGCGGTCCGAATCTGGCAGACGCTCGATTCCCTGAACCCTACGAAGCCGGATGTCGCCCTGCGCTACGCCGACGCGCTCCAGGCAACTTTTGACACGGCGAACCTCCGCCGCTCGATCGACGTTATTTCCCGCATACAGCGCGCCGAAGGGCCCGACCTCGGACTGACTTCCCACAAGGTGCGCGCGATGCTCGCTCTCCGCGACACGGCCTCGACCTTAGGAGAGCTTCACGCCCTCCTCGACCAGTCGCCCCGCAACGCGACCTTCAATATCTATGCCGGGGATGTGTTCTCGGCAATGCATATGCCCGACTCCGCTATTTCCTATTACAACCGGGCGTGCGAGATTGACTCGGCCAACGGCCTGGCATACATGAAACGGGCCGAGTTCTATAAGGAACATGGTGATTCGGCGGCGTTTGACCGCGAGGTGTTCCAGGCTTTGAGACAGGAGAGTCTGGAACTCCCCGTCAAGCTCGACATGCTGACGAGCTACATCCGCCAGCTATATACCGACACCCTCCAGCAGCCCCGAATCCAGAAACTTTTCGACGTGCTGCTGACCCATCATCCCCACGAGGCCGATATCCGCGACCTCTATGCCTCATATCTTTACGCGATCAACGACCTGCCGGGGGCCGCGGAGCAGCAGGAACTCGCCCTCGACATCGACCCTTCGGCCGAACAGCGCTGGCGTATGGCCATGAGCCTCTATTCCCAGTCGAAAAACGAGGCCAAGGCGATACAGGTCGGGGAGCGCGCCCTGCATTACCTTCCTGAAAGCCCGATGATTAACCTTATGCTCGGCGCAAGCTACCAGCAGCTCGACAACCAGAACGAGGCAATCCGCTATTTCGAGAAGGCCGAGCTGCTTGCCGACACTCTTGACAACGAGATGCGCTCGCAGATTCTCGCGTCAATCGGCGACAGCTATTACAAGCTCGACAAAAAGGATTCCGCGTTTGTCTACTACGACCGCGCGATCGAGGTCGACCCCGATAACCTCCTCGCCCTCAACAACTGCGCCTACTACCTCGCTGAAGAGGGGCGCGACCTCGACCGAGCCGAGACGATGAGCGCCATCTGCGTCAGAGCCAATCCCGAAAACGATACGGCGCTCGACACTTACGCCTGGATTTTCTTCCGCAAGAAAGACTTCGGACGCGCCAAGGAGTTTATCGACCGCGCCCTGGCGGTCGAGGGAGACAGCCCGGCGGCCGACGTTCTCTCCCATGCCGGCGACATATATTATTTCTATGGCGACCGCGCCCAGGCGCTCGAATACTGGCAGCAGGCCCTGAAACTCACCCCCGACGACCAGTTGCTAAAAAAGAAGGTCAAGCTCCGCCGCTTTGTCGAGGAATAGCTTCCGAACTCTCCAGTCTTCAGAAACCAACCGATCAGTTACCACGTCAGATTCATCAAATCAGCAATGAGAATAAAAAACATACTGCTCGCGGCGATAACCATAGCCGCTATGACTTTAACCTCCTGCCATAGCTCTAAGCAGGGTAGTATGGTTAAAAATAACCATACGCAGGCCGTTTCCCGGTCCACAGAGGCTCCTTCCGCCGCCTCCGCGTTGCTCGACACGCGGCAGGAATGGACCGACGTGCAGCTCCCTGTCAGCATAAAGCTCTCGCAGCCGGCCTCCGTGAGCCTTAACGCTACGGCCTATATGCGCCGCGGCGAATATATCAAGTTTTCTGTCAGGATGTTGGGATTCGAAGTCGCTACGGCCTGGATTGACACGGACTCAGTCCACGCGATCGACAAGGTCGGGAAGCGGTATGTCAGCGAGAGTATCAGCCGGGTGACGACCGAACTGGGGCTTGACATCGCCGACGTGCAGGACATCCTTTTCGGACGCGTGTTCAAAGTCGGCGGGGCGGAAGTCGCCGCGTCCGATTTCAAGGTAGAGGGGACGGAATACGAAAATATGTTGCTCTTGCGCCCTGACCCTCAGCCGGAAATACTCGAATACGGCTTTGTTGTATCGGCGGATGAGACACCTCTGCTGAATTACCTACTGGTTGACTCGGGACGGTTCAACGCCGTCGCTCAGTATTCCGGCCATGAGACTACCGCCGCCGGGACGGTTGCCCGCCGCGTATCTGTATCATCGACCGAGCCACGGAAAATCGCGGCCGACCTGACCTGGAATCTCGGCTCGGCGAAATGGAACCGGGACGACCTGCAGAAATGGCAGGCACCCGGGAAAGGTTACACAAAAATATCGCTAAGCTCCCTGCTCGCGATTCTTAAAAAACTCTGACGGGCGATGAAAAGGTTTGTGATAATGTTTCTTTGCGCCCTGCTGACGTTCGGAACGCTCCCGGCCCAGCAACGCAAGAAGAACACCAAAACAGAGCAGACATCAGGCTCGTCGAAAAAAAAAGGGTCCCGCTCCGGCTCCAAGTCCGGCGGCAAATCCTCCTCTAAAGGTAGAACAAAGGGGGGGGCCAAGTCCGGGAATACCAGACAGGGCAAAGGGGCTTCCTCGAAAAAGTCGCGCAAGCCGATGACCGCGGCGGAAGTAAAGCGACAGAAGCAGCAGAACGCCAAGGAGATGCGCGAGGCCCGGCAGCAAATCAAGCTCAACACCCGCGAGACGGAGAAGCAACTCAACCAGCTTAACCTCGTCGAATCGGAAATCGGGGAGTGCGAGTCGCGCATACGCGGGCTTAATACCCTGGTTGATTCGCTGACGCGGCTGATGACCGTCGTCAACGACTCTATAAACGTGCTTGACACCCATCTGAACAATATCACGAAGACTTACGCGAAGCAACTGCGCAAATCGCAGGGGCGGAGGGAGCAGACTTCAGACCTCGCTTTCATATTCTCCTCCAACTCCTTCGCCCAGGCGTACCGCCGCATGCAGTCGCTCAGGCAGTTCGACAAGTGGCGCCGCCGCAAGGGGCAGGAAATCACAGAGGTAAAAGGCCGTCTCGACGAGCGTCGCAAAGAGCTCTCCACCCTGCAAGGGAAAACCAACAGGTCGCTGGCGCAGATCCAGAACGAACAGCGCGTGCTGCAACGGAAGCAGACGGAAACTTCGGCGCTTGTCGACCGTCTGCAGGAGCAGGGCGCTGAATTACAGCAGCTTATGGCGAGAAAGAGCCAGGAGGCCGCCGCTCTCGACGCTGAGCTTGACCGCATCATCGCGGAGGAGGCCCGCAAGGAGCGCGAGCGCCAGGAACGGCTTGCCGCCGAACAGCGCCGCCGCGAGGAGGAGGCCGCCCGTCAGCGCGAAGAGGCCCGTCTGAAGGCTGAGGCTGAAGCGAGGGAGCTTGCCGAGGCCGAAGCCGCCAGGAAGGCCGCGGAGGAGGCTGCCGCGAAGGAGAAAGCCGCCCGCGAGGCGAAAGCCAAGGCGGACGCGCTCGCCAAAGCGGAAGCAGCCGCAAAGGACAAGGCTGAGAGACAACGCCTTGAAAAGGAGGCGAAGGAAGCCAAAAAGGAACAGGAGCGCCGCGAGAAAGAGGCCAAAGAGGCCAAAAAAACACAGGAGCGCAAGGAAAGAGAGCTCGCCAAGGCCCGTACCGAGCGGGGCAAGGGGGTGAAGCATAAGGGGAAGAACAATGGCCGAGAGACAGCTTCGGAAGCAACGGCCGCTGCCGGTTCAGCCGCTCCCACGCTGCATACGCCGTCGGCCGGAGGCCCCAGCGGGGTCGCGAAGGAGGTAGAAGTACCCCAGGGGAGCGATTTTGAATCGCTGCGCGGCCGGCTGCCGTTCCCCGTCGCCGGACGCTACACGATTGTCAAACGTTTCGGTCGCCAGAAACACCCGACGCTCCCCCATGTCGAGACCAACAACTCCGGCATCGACATCGAGACAATTTCGGGCACGCAGGCCAAGGCGGTGTGCGACGGCGAGGTTTCCGCCGTCTTCCGTCCCGACGGGTATAATAACGTCGTCGTGGTTCGCCACGGCCGCTTTATGACCGTCTATGCCAACCTGGGGTCGCTCGCAGTCTCCTCCGGGCAGAAAATCAAGGCGGGCCAGGCAATCGGCACGGTTTACGCCGACCCGAATGACAACGGCCGCTCCGTGCTCCATTTCGAGGTGCGCCAGGGTCGTCAGAAAGAGAATCCCGAGTTATGGCTGCGCCGTTGACCGCGCGCGGCCGTTCGGGACTTACCGCGACGGTTCTCAAGGTAATGGGCATCTTCGGCGGGGTGCAGGTGCTGACGATTCTTTGCGCCATTGCCCGCACGAAGTTCGTGGCGTTGTGGATCGGTCCCGTAGGTGTCGGGCTGTTCGGCATATATAACTCCGCGCTCGATATGGTAAAGTCCGTCTCGCAGCTCGGAATCGGAGAGAGCGCGGTCCGCGACCTGGCAAATTCGCCGAAGGGCCGCGTCGCGGCCGTGGTGCTCTCGCTGCGGCGATGGAGCTGGGCGTTAGGCGTGATAGGGTCGGTTGCCATGCTCGCCCTCTCTGGCTTCCTGAGTGTTATGAGTTTCGGCGACTCGTCGCACGCCTGGGAGTTCATGCTCCTTTCGGTATGCGTGCTGCTGAGTTCGCTGTCGGCGGCAGAGGGGGCGGTGTTCCGCGGCTTCCGGCGGTTTCGCAAGCTGGCCAGGGCTTCCGTATGGGGGGCTGTTGGCGGACTGGCAGTTTCCGTCCCGATGTTCTACATATGGCGGCAGGAGAGCATAGTGCCATCCATAATCGCTTATACCGTTGTCACCTGGCTCGCGCTCGGCCTCTACCGCGAAAAGGTAGAAAAGCCCGAAGGGAAACTCCCGGTCGGGGAGAGCTTCGCCATCGGAAAGGGGTTTGTGGTGCTCGGCACCTTTATGACCGCTTCGCTGTTCATCAACAACCTCGTCACCTATATCTTCCTCGCCTGGCTCAACAGCGAGGGGGGGGAGGGTGTCGTCGGGCTTTACCAGGCCGGTTTTACCCTTGTCAGCAAGTATGTGGGGCTGATATTCACGGCGATAGCAGTGGAGTATTATCCGCGTCTGTCGGCGGTCGCCCATTCCCCTCGCCGCCTGGCCCTGTTCGCCGGGCATGAAATCCGGCTTATTATGTGGATTCTGATGGGGGCGGTCCCGGTGTTTATCCTTGCTGACGGACTTATTGTCAGGCTGCTGTACTCCTCTGACTTTATGGAGATGCTCCCCTATGTCGGATGGGCCGCTGTCGGCACCGTGTTCAGGGCGTACGGCTGGTGTCTGGGATTCACGATTCTCGCCAAGGGTGATGGCGCGACATACCTCTGGACCGAGGCGCTTTCAGCCGCCCTTTCTCTCGGCCTGAGCATGGCAGGCTATGCCTATTGGGGGTGGCTCGGGCTCGGGGTCGCCTACATCGTCTGGTTCGGGGTCTACTCCGCCATAGTGTCGGTCGTAGCCCAGCGCCGCTACGGCATACGCCTCCCCTACCCCTCCATGCTCCTTACCCTCCTCGCCCTGGCCGTCGCCCTGGCCGCCGCCCTCCTCCGCACCGCCCTCCCCTACTGACCGTCGGACGGAGTCGGATCGGTCGGACAAGTCGGACGGGTCAGACTTACAGAGCATTATTCACACGGATTATATCAGGCAGAGAACGGAAGGGAATCCGCCGCGAGCGGCTATCCGGGGAGGGGACGGAAATGTTAAGAAATTGAGAAAAACACGCGTTTTAAGCAACTTTAACAAATGGGGGGGGTAAATTGTTAAGTTTTGTTTACCTTTGTGCGGATTTTAAACACTCTTAACAGGCGAAAGAGTCAATTTCTGGCTTTTAAGGGACTTGGAAAGAGTCTTGGAATCCGGAAAACAAAGATGACTAAACCTTTAACAACCAATATATATCACATGCGAATCAAAGCGTTGCTTATCAGCGCCGCGGCCGCGGGCGTGTTTTCCGCCTCAGCCCAGAATGTCGATTATTCCGTAGTCTCCGTGCCGGAAGAGACGGGCACCGAGTTCCGTAAGCTGACCTCCACAAGCGACTACGTCTGCATGCCGGAAGTGCGCCGCTCCAACGGCGGCATCGACTGGTTCTCAAACCGCGTGCTCGCCCCGCTTACCAACGGAACTGAAATCGGGTATCTCTCGTTCCGCAACAACGCCACTAACATCTTTATCAAAGACCTCTTCAAGCAAGGGGGCTCACGCCAGCGCACCAACCGCGCCGGGGTAATCGACTTCTCCTTCTCCCCTGACGGCAAAAGCCTCTATTTCTCAGAGGCGCGGGGGAAAAACACCCAGATTTTCCGCACGGACGCGGCCAACGGCTACGTCTGCCGCCAGATTACGTCGGCTGCCAACGACTATTCGCCGGTTGAAATTCCCGGCACGGGGCAGATTTTCTTCGCCCGCCTCGAGAACAACGGCTGCGGCATTTGGAGCTACTCGCTCAAAGACAACTTCCTGTCGAGCTACACTTCGGGGCTGAACCCGGCGCCTGTGCCCGGGCAGAAGTCAATCGTCGTTTCGCGCCCGTCGTCGATGGGCCGCTCGGAAATCTGGAAAATCAACTACGAGACGGGGGTCGAGGAATGTATTATTTCCGACGCTGACCGTAGCTTTACAACCCCGATGGTATCGCCTGACGGGAAATGGGTAGTTTTCGTCGGCAGCTCGTTCCTCGAAGGCCCCGGCTTCACCTACCCCAACACCGACATTTTCACCTGCCGCATCGACGGGACCGACATGCGCCAACTGACCCATCACGCGGCCGACGACCTCAGCCCCGTATGGAGTAACGACGGAGGATATATCTACTTCGTCTCGCAGCGCGGCGACGCGGACGCGACCGCCAACATATGGCGGATGAAGTTCGTGCCATAAACGTAATCAACTAACTAACAATATCACTAACCAATCACACGCACAGAATGAAAGCAATTAAGATTCTGATGATGGCCGGCGCGCTGGCAGTAGCCACCCCCGCCTTCGCCCAGTTCTCCAACGCCTCAGCCGGCGGCAACCGCTCCACCGGCGGCTCCACCATGGTAAAGGACTGCAACCCCTACGACCGCATCTCCCTCTCCTATGACTACTGGAAGTCCAGCAAGGAGATGTTCTATGATGACGCCGACGCTACAAACGGTATCGCAATCGACTACATCCACGGCTTCAGCGTATCCAAGACCCTTCCGATGTTTATCGAGACCGGTATCGGTGCCAGCTTCGGTTTCTGGGGCGACACGAACGACGACGTCAAAGGAGTTGACATTAAGTATAGGTTCGCCCACATCAACCTTTCCGTCCCCGTAAACTTTGCCTATAAGTTCAACATCAACAACGACTTCTCCATCCATCCTTTCGTCGGTCTGAATTTCAAGTTCAACCTCTATGCCAACAATAGTGTAAAACTCGACTTCGACGACAGCGACACACAGGACTACGTCGATGATATGAGCGACAAAGAGTTTGAAGACCAGTTCGGAAGACCTCGCGATTTTAGTATGTTCGATAAGGACTATACCGGCAAGGACGGCCAGTGGAAGCGCTTCCAGCTTGGCTGGCATATCGGCGTAGGAGTGAACTATAAGGCACTGTATGTAGGCCTTTCCTACGGAACCGACTTCATGGAAATCTGCAAGAAGCACAGCACCTCCAACTTCAAAGTCGGTGTCGGCTTCAACTTCTAAACACGGCTCAAGAACAATATAACTGTGATTTCACATTGATACAAATGTGAATTGTGTAAACTCGACAGTCCCCGTACGCGAGTATAGGGACTGTTTTTCTAACCAACCATTAACCAACCAAGATGAAAACAAACAAGCTCTTGTGGAGCCTGCTCGTAGCAGTAATGCTCCCCCTGTCGTTCGCTCTTACCGCATGCAGCGACGACGACGACGACGACAAAGACGGCGGCGGCTCCGGCTCACTGACCAATACCGAGTGGTATGGGTACGCAGAAGGCACTGATTATTACGCAAGTTTCGATGAAGATGGTGAGTTTACATTAGGCGCTACTGACGGAAGCCACTATTATTATGGCGAATACAAGGTATCGTCCGGCACAATAAAGTTCCGCTACATCTCAGGGTCGGACAACAACCTCCGAGAGGGATCTTACGATTACAAAATCCGCGGGCGCAAAGGTGATCGCGAAATGGTGATTTATGATGTTTTCCGCGGAGGTGTCGACCTCTATCTCGAAGAAGAATACTATGGTGGTTCCGGCTCGGACGATGACTGGGACGAAGACTGGTAATCGACCTAAAGGCTACTGACGGGCGCGGTAATCTGTTATCGCGCCCGTAGTTCTTTGTAAGAAGAGAATAAATTCGTACATTTGCAGGTATAGTCAGGACTTGACTGCAAACCAATCAATTTACCAATCAATAACGAAGATGAAAACTAACAAGATCTGGTGGAGCCTGATTGTAGCGCTGATGCTCCCCCTGTCGTTCGCGCTTACCTCATGCGGCGACGATGACGATGACGACAAAGGCGGAAGCGGCTCCGACAATTTGGCCTATACTGTCTGGATGGGTGACGCGGGACCCCGGGATTTCACTATTATCTTTTACGAAGAGGAGTTTAACGCGTATTCAACGGACGGTTACTACGGGTATGCGGGCCAATACGAGGCCAAGGGAGGCAAAATCAAACTCAGCTATGTGCAAGGCTCTGACAATGACTTGCAGGACGGGACATACAAGTATAAAATCAGCGGGCGCAAGGGTGAACGCGAGATGGTAATCTACGACCTTCTCCTCGGAGGGGAAGGGGGCGACCTCTACCTGGAAGAGGTCGAGGTTCCCGATGATATGTGGGAATAACTCCCAGCGGTCGCGCAAGCACGAACCACTTTTACAAAAGCGATGCCGCGACGCAAAAGCGATGCCGCATTGCGAAAACTACACAGAAAAACAAAAGCGATGCCGCCCGGGATTCGGGCGGCATCGTTTTGTATCGGTAGGCGGGGATTAGTCGCGGCGGGGCTCGCGGGGACGGTCGTCGCGGCGGGGACGACGGTCGCCGCCATCGTGGTCGCGGCGGGGACGGCGGTCACCGCGGTCTCCATCCTCGCGGCGGGGGCGGCGGGGACGCTCGGCGGGTTCAACCCAGCCTTCGGGCTTGGGCTGCAGGGCGCGGAGCGAGAGGCGGTACTTGCCGGTCTTCTTGTCGATTTCGATGAGTTTGACGGTCAGCTCGTCACCCTCCTTGATGCCGGAAGCCTCCATGTCGGGGAGACGGTCCCAGGAGATTTCGGAGATGTGGAGGAGGCCGTCGCGGTTAGGCATGAACTGCACGAACGCGCCGAAGTCCTGGATGGTCTGCACGCGGCCGGTGTAAACCTTGCCCTCTTCGGGAAGCTCGACGATGGCGTTGATCATATCGAGGGCCTTGTCGATAGACTCCTTGTTGGCCGCCGCAACCTCGATATATCCGCCTTCGGGAATCTCGTCGATGGAGACGGTAGCGCCGGAAGCCTCCTGGATGCCCTGGATGACCTTTCCGCCCGGGCCAATAACTGCGCCGATGAGGTCTTTCGGGATAAGCATCGTAACGATGCGGGGCACATGGGGCTTGTAGTCCTCGCGGGGTGCGGGGATGGTATTCTCGATAATGTCGAGGATGTGGAGACGGCCGTCGCGGGCCTGGTTGAGGGCGCGCTCGAGAATCTCGTAGCTGAGGCCGTCGCACTTGATATCCATCTGGGTGGCGGTGATACCTTCGCGGGTACCGGTCACCTTGAAGTCCATGTCGCCGAGGTGGTCTTCGTCGCCGAGGATGTCGCTGAGGATAGCGTATTTCTCGCCGTCGGAGATGAGGCCCATCGCGATACCGGAAACGGGGCGTTTCAGCTTCACGCCGGCATCGAGGAGGGCGAGGGTTCCGGCGCAGACGGTAGCCATAGAGGAGGAACCGTTACTTTCCAAGATATCGGAAACCACGCGGCATACGTAGGGGAAATCGTCGGGGAACATACCCTTCAGGGCGCGGTGTGCGAGGTTGCCGTGGCCGATTTCGCGGCGTCCGATGCCGCGCTGCGCCTTTGCCTCGCCGGTCGAGAAGGGGGGGAAGTTGTAGTGGAGGAGGAAGCGCTCGCGGCCCTGGTTGAGCACGTCGTCGAGAATCTTCTCGTCGAGCTTTGTGCCGAGGGTCACGGTCGAGAGGCTCTGGGTCTCGCCGCGGGTGAAGACGGCGGATCCGTGAGGACCGGGGAGGTAGTCTACCTCGCACCAGATGGGGCGGATTTCGGTAGTCTTGCGGCCGTCGAGACGGATGCCTTCGTCGAGGATGCAGCGGCGCACGGCCTCGCGCTCAACGTCGTGGTAGTAGCGCTTCACGAGCGGGGTCTTTGCCTCGCGCTCATCTTCGGGGAGGGAAGCGATGTATTCGTCGCAGATGGCGTCGAAGGCGTCCTGGCGCCAGTGTTTGTCGGGAGTACCGGTCTTGGCGATGGCGTAAGCCTTGTCGTAGCACTTCTCGCGGACGTCCTTGCGGAGCTCTTCGTCGTTGACCTCGTGGCAGTATTCGCGCTTCTGTGTCTTTCCGGCGGCTTCGGCGAGTTCTTCCTGTGCCTTGCACTGCACCTTGATTGCCTCGTGGGCTGTCTTGAGGGCTTCGAGGAGCTCGGCCTCGGAAACCTCCTTCATCTCGCCCTCGACCATCATGATGTTGTCGTATGTAGCGCCGACCATCAGTTCGATGTCGGCGTTCTCAAGCTGATCGAAAGTGGGGTTGATTACGAACTTTCCGTCGATGCGGGCTACGCGGACTTCGGAAATCGGGCCGTGGAAGGGGATGTCGCTGACAGCGATCGCGGCAGAGGCCGCGAGCCCTGCGAGAGCGTCGGGCATGTCCTTGCCGTCGGCAGAGAACATCGTTATCTGGACGAAAGTGTCTGCATGGTAGTTGTCAGGGAACAGGGGGCGGAGCACGCGGTCAACGAGGCGCGAGGTCAGGACCTCGTAGTCGGAAGCGCGTCCTTCGCGCTTAAGGAAACCGCCGGGGAAACGGCCCGCGGAGGAGAATTTCTCCTTGTAGTCAACCTGGAGGGGCATGAAATCAACTCCCTCGCCTGCTTCTTTGGCGGAAACTACCGTCGCGAGGAGCATGGTGTTGCCCATTCGCAGTTCAACGGCGCCATCGGCCTGCTTGGCCAGTTTCCCTGTCTCCAGGGTGATTGTGCGGCCGTCGGGCAGTTCGATGGTCTTTTTGATAGGGTTCAGCATTATTTAAGATTGATTATAAACTTCTGATAAATCGCGCAAAGGTAATAAAAATAAGCCGAATTAACAATATTCCGCCGAAAAACCAATAAAAAGCGGGCGCTCAGAGGTCCCGAGCGCCCGTTTTCATACGATATGACGGCGGAATATCGTGTCCGCCTGGCTTTTATTATTCGAGGATGATAAGGAAGAGGTTGCGGCTGTCGGCCTTGGTGAGGGTCACGGAGCCGGCCTGGAGGTCGGCGGTGAGCTGGCTGCCGGTGCTGGTCTGCTTCGTGCCGTTGATCTTGATGGAGCCGGTTTCGGTGTCGGCGAAGACGAGGGTCATCTTCATCGGCTTGGCGAGGTTGAAGGCGACAGAGGTCGCGGATTCGAGCTTCAGGCAGATGTTGTAGGTCTTTCCGTCGTAAGTGGCGGTACCCTTGGAGTTGGAGTAATTGCCGGTGACGGTAAACATACTGTTGCTCGGAGCTTTGGCGGAGAAATCGCAGACAACCTTTTCGCCGTCGGGCACGGGGTCGGGATCCGGGTCAGGGGTCGGATCGGGGTCAGGCTCGGGAGTCGGATCCGGGTCGGGAGTCACTACCTCACCGGTAAAGAATCCGGCGAACGAGGGCTTGTATTCCGCGAGAATCTTGTCGAGGCCCGCATTGCGGCCATAGTCGGCATCATCGACCTCGTTGTTGAAGGTATAATGGATGTCGCCGTGGTTCAGACGGCCGGCGCCGCGGCGATAGCCGGTCAGAATCGCGGGGATGTCGGCGGTAGCGTCGGGAGTATAGTCGAACATCGAGGCCGAGGTATCGAAGTTGTTGTAGCCGGTGCCACCGACAAGGGTCTTGACCTCGGCGGGCACCTGCTCGCCGCGCGACGCGGCCTCATAGGCGTCGAAGCTGGTCTGATTATCCTGGTAAGTGATGTAGCTGAAATGTTTCGGACGCTCCACGAAAAGGTTGCCGTAGCTCTTGATCACACCGCCGTTCTCGCCGGAGAAAGTGCCGTCGCCGGTAGCGTCGGTACCCTGGCGGGAGCTCATCATCGGGCGGCTGGTTCCGCGGAAGTAGTTGTTTTCAACGAAGATGCTCGACCCGGTTGTGGCGCCGACGCCGTATTTGGCGATACCGTCGTAGTAGTTGTTGTAGACGTGGACGGTGGAGGTCCTTACGCGGGGATGGCGGGAGTCGCTGTGGTCAAACCAGTTGTGGTGGTAGACGAGCATGTTCTCTACCTGCTCGCTCTTCATGCCGCAGAGGTTCGACTTGCCGGAATCAAAGAAATGGTTGTAGGAGAAAGTAGCGAAAGTGCAATTGTCCTTGGCGTCGAGCGAGCCGTCACCCTTGTCGTGGTCACCCCCACCCTTCTGTCCGTAGAAGAAATCGTTGTTATGCACCCAGATATGGTTGGTGCCCTTGATTTCGAGGTTGTCGTTGCTCGAGCCGTGGAGCATGATTGCGAGGTTGCGCACCTCCGCCCCCATGCCGTCGACGAATCCGAGACCGAATCCTTTCAGAGTCGCGTCGTCGCCGATACCCTCGATTGTCACCTGGAAGTCAATCGAAGTATTGTTACCCTTCAGGAGCAGCCCCGTCTGGTCGGAGAGGAGCTGGGCAGTGCCGATTTTGGCGACATCGAGCATACCGATAATACGCACGGCGATAGGAGTCGTATCGAAGCCCTTCTGCTTGGCCTTGAAAATCTCTCCGAGGCCGACAACGGTTGACTTGCTCCCTTTGCTGTCAATGGTCATCTCCATCGAGACGGTGTTGAAATTGTCGTTGGTGACATACAGCACCCGGGCACCGCTCTTCAGCGAGCCGTCGTTGTTATACGCTCCGACACCTGTCGCCATATTCTGATGGGCGAAACCCTGGCGGTCATATTCGGTAACTACAAGGTTGGAAGCCTCGTTGGCTCCCGCGATTTCCGCGTTTTCCTTCACGGGGACCACCTTTACGGTATAGGTTCCGGCAACCAGTCCGGGAATGTCGGCCCTGCCGTAGGAGGGGTAACGGCGCACGAGGGGCGAGTCAATCTTCGTGAAATCGTTGTATCGGCCACCCTTGACGTAGACGTTGTAATTGTCCGCGCCGTCGAAGAGCGCCCACTTGACATACGCGTACTCCTGCCATCCGCGAGCCTCGGTTATGTTGACAATCCCGTCGCGGTTCTCATAAACGCCATCGCCATCGGAAACCGAGCCTTTTCGGAACTCAACCTTTGACACCGAGTTTTCGTATGCGTCATCGGCGAACGATGTGTTGGCGAAGCGCACAACCATGTTCGGGCCGTCGAACATAAGGCGCTCGACGTCCTCGGTGTTGTAATACTTCACATCACCGTTTTTGAGGAAGACGCGGGCCTGGTTCTTATCGGTGCGCAGCGAAACAGCGCCGGAGCTGACATCGCCTGTGCCCGGGTCGGGGGACTGTCCGGCATCGGTCACGGAAATCTCGGTGACATAGAGTCCGCCGGTGTTGGTGAGCGTCACGTCGCCGTCGGCTGTGACAGTCGCGACATTCGTCTGATCATCGAGCGAGGTAGCGTTGAAATAACCCGATACGGGGGTGAGGTTCGTGACGTTTACCCCGCGGGCAGCGGTCTTGCTCGAGGTCTTGCACACCATTTTGAGGGTCTGGCCAGCCTTGAGGTCCTTGATAGTGACTGTCAGCGCCTTGTTGAATGCCACTCTCGCGCTTTTTATGTCAACGCGGAAAGCGTCGGTCTGCGCGATGGTGAACAGGAGGCCGGAGGTACATTCCAGCTCTACCCCGTTGGCGGTCAGCGGCTCGGCGTTGTAGTTCGATTGGCTGAGGTATCGGTTATTGGTGCCGGAGTTGTCGAGAGTCCAGTTCTGAGTGTCGGCCGCCAGGTTCGCCTTGTCGGTCTCGCTGAAACTTTGGAAATTCCAGGTACGGGCGGAAACGGGAAGCAGCGCCGCAGCGGAAAACAGCACCGCGAAAAGTCGCTTTGCGATAGATTTTTTCATGGTCTGTCGTTTTTTAACGTTTGGTGAATTTTACAATCTCGTTCCCTGCCCGGAGCACATATACCCCGGCGGGGAAAGCGGCGACATTGATTTCCACGCGGCCTTCAGCGGCAACGGGGCCGAAGAGGGTCTTGCCTGAAACGTCGTAAACAGAAAGGATGGTGTTCCCGGCCAGGCCGGAGACTGTCAGCAGGTCGCCTACGATACCGTCGTAGGAAAACGCGGAAAGATTGGCCGCGTCGATAGCAGACATGCCGTCCTCGGCAAAAGCGAGGAGGACATCCCCCATGTCGGCATCCATCGAGTCGGAGTCGCCGAAATGGATTCGCATCTGGTCGCCGTCGAAGGTTATGGCGGTCACGACCTTGCCCACAGGCTCACCATTGACGGTAACCCTGGCGACATTCGCCGCCTGACCTGCGAAAAAGCTCGCCGCGACCGCGAAAATAGAAATAAGGAATCGGTACATGATTTAGGTTGGTTTATTATTGCGTAAGTGAATCGAAATCAGAAATAAGGCATCGCTATTGTCTCGGAAGCGAGAAACTCGGGAGCGCCTCTTTGACGGCGGGAAGGTCGGCTTCGGCCTCGGAGAGCGTCATGGGGAGCGTCACGGTCTCGCTCACCCTGGCGCCGGGAATCACGGCGGCTTTCAGCTCGGAGAGGGTCGGCGCGGTTTTCAAGGCGCGGTACTCGTCATAGGTATAACGGGTGAACACGCTGTTAGTGGAGACCCCTCTGCGGTCGAGCCACCAGCCCCCGCCCAGGTCGATCGGAGAGCTGTCGGGGCCAAGGTCGGTGGGAGCCGGGTAACTCACGATGTCACCGGCGGCGTTGACGTTGACGGGGACATTTGAGGAATAGGAGCCGCTCATGCGGTACGCGACAGCCTTCGGCATCACAGCCGGAGGGGACTGGCGCATATGGCCGGGCACCGCCGGACCGGGGACAATCTCGACAGGGGCGGCCTCCTTCATAGGGGCAACGGCCTCGGCGTTGTTTTTCGCAGAGTGGCAGCCGGAGGCCATGATGGCCCCGGCTGCCGCCAGTGTGATAGTGGAGAGTTTCATCGGATTGCGATTTTCTGGGTCTTTGTATGCCCGGCCATGTCGGTTACGCTTACGGCGTACACTCCGGGAACGAGCGTGCCTGCCGGAACAAACATATCGGAGGAGCCTGTGGCGACCGGCACAGCGACAGCCGCCCCGTCAACCCTGTAAACACCTACCGAGGCTATCCCCGCGGATGCCGTAATCGCGATACCGCCGTCAGCGGAAACAATCTCAATAGCGCCCTGCGCGTTGACATTCTCCACGCCGGAGGTAGTCCCGACCGTAAAGTTGAGCGACGCCAGCATATTGGAGGTGTCATCAGGGTCAAAGAGGCCCGCGGTATAAGTGCCGCCGAGTTTCGCGGCGCTGAAGGCGCACGTAGTCGTCAGGCTGGCGCTCTGTCCGGCGGAAAGATATTTGACCGGGAAGTAAGCCATATCAATCGAAGTCGGGCTCTCGTCGTCGAAGAAAGCCACGACAAGCGGCTTAGAAAGATAGCCAGAGGTAACCGAGACGTTGGCGTTGAACCTGATAGCAGCGGGGTTTACGTTCTGGTTGCCCCCCTCGATTGTGAAGGAGGAGCATGTAATCGCGGCCTTACCGGGATTCGCCTGGGCGTTCACTCTCGAATAATAGAGGACTTCGCCGCGGTCGGGGTCGTAAATCACGAAGTAATACTCGCCCTCCTGGGTTGAGGCCGTGCCGAAAGTGCCGGTAAAGGTATAGTTGGCCGTCGCCCCCGGATTGAGGTCAAGCCTCATCACGTCGCCGCGCGAAATAAGGTTAAGCGTGTTGTTGCTCAAAGTAGCGATCGCCGACGCCACGGGCATGAACATCTCGAAAGAAGCGACATTCGTAAGGTCGGCGGAAACCGAATACGGGCAGTTGACGAAGAAGGGGGATTCAGCCTTCACGTTGGCAGCCTTCGGAAGCTCGAACGTCTCCGTTGCGACGGAATAGGAACTGCCGGCGGCGGTCAGCACCAGGAAGCCGGGATTGCCCATTTTTTTGGGGGATGTCAAGCCAATCGGCCGACGCGCCGTTGCCCGAGGGACGGCAGACGGGATAAACCTTGTATGTTCCCGAAGAGAGGGAGCCGAGAGCCACCTGGTATTCCGAAACTCCGTAGCCGGGCTGGATGCCGTTGGCAGAGGGACCGGCGGCATACGTTACCTGGCCGGAGGAGCTGACGAGCTTCGCTCCGAGCTGCACGCCGAAGGTGCGGTCGGTATTATTAAGGAAAGCCCCGCCGTCTCCCGCGCTGAGCGTGAGAATCGAGCCGTTGACCGAGCCGCCGAGCACGCCGTAGAGCACCACCCGGTTGTCATAACTCACGGGAGCGCCCGTCGGAGGCATTATTCCGAAAATAGCGTCCTGGCCGAAATTGAAGCCGTCGCCGATTCCGCCGCCGATTCCGACTCCGGCGGGATTCAGGGCTGTAAGCAGGAAGTATCCGTCATAAGCACCGCCCCACCCCCAGTTGAAATGGAAGAAGCCGTCGGCGCTATAACCGTCGCATACAAACTCGTGGCCGGAAGTCATCGAATAGTCGGCGCCTCCGCAGAGCACCGGGCCGCAGTCGCGGAGGTTCTCATAGAACATCGTCTCCCACTGGTCGAGGGGATAGAAGTCGCGGTCTTTAAGCTCCAGGGCGGCGTTATAGCCGAAATATGTGCGGAGGGCAATCGCGGCGTTCTGCGAACTTGTGCCGGATTCCGAGGCGGTGTACTGCATTTTGGTGGCATAGCCGCAAGCCTTCATCAGGGTCGCGACAGCCTCCGACTGGGCGGAGGTGTAAGTTCCGGTGTATGAGTCGAGCATATTGGCCCAGTCGAATGTCGTCTGGGCAAAATTCATTGAAAGAGTCTGCCCGTTAAGAGGATAGGATATGGACGAAAGACCCTTTTGCGGATAATTATGGTATTTCATGACCTGGGCCATCGCCGTAGCCACGCAACCCGTAACGGCTCGCTTGCCGCTGATTTCGGGGCACAGGTCGTTATACGGAGCGTCCTGGTTCCAGAGAGTTGTCAGCAACGGCGCGATCGGCAGGCGGTCGGCTCTCGACGGAGCGGAAGCGATTCGCGGGCGCTCCGAAGCGCGGGCGCGGGCGTAGTCGATCTGGCGCCCGTATTCCCCGAGCCACCATTTCATCTGCGGAGGCATCGCGTCCCCTTCGGGAAGCGCCTCGTCAGAGTACCCCAAAAGAGGAAGGGCGACATCGTCGGCAGCGACAACGACATATCCCCCCTCGCGGCTGAACACATAGGCACCGGGAACTCCGGCGGGAGTGTCGACCGTGCGGATAAGCCTGGGGCGCTCGACGCGGCCAACAGCCGATTTAAGCGCTGGGGTGGATATACCTGCCCCCAGGGCGCGGGAAAGAGCCTCCTCAGGGGTAAGGGTTTCGGCAGTCACACTGAAAGTAGCGGCGGCGAGCGTCACCGCCGCACAGAAACGATAGTTACTCATAAAAGAATAGTTCAACATATAAGCCGCCGGTCAAAAGCGCTTCGACCAATTGCCCGGCGGCAAAGTTACGCATTTTTTCAAAAGGTACCTCCCTTTACGACGGTTTTTTCACCAGGAAAACCGGGCAACCCCTCGAAGGATAAGCGATTTCGCCCTGACGGTATGAGAATACCAGGTTGTCGCCGATGACCGCGCACTGGCCGAGAGGGAAGTTTTCGGGGGTATAGGTTTCGGAAGCGCCCGGATTGATAAAATCGCTCAGCCATTTCAGATAATTGGCGCGCGAACGGCCCGCGTCCTCGGCCATAAGGGAGAGAAGCTCGTCGCGCACCTCCTGCCGCTTGTCCATTGGAACCAGCTCCTCGAATCCCAGCGGTTTGCCCTCGGGATAAGTGAAGCTGACATAGGAGGCGTCAGCGTCGCACGCCGCTCCGCCGCACGCCTCGTTGTAGGACATATATGTTATGACGCTCTTCCCGTCGGACCACGCTGGGCGCAGCTCCATCACGACGTAATAGCCGTAGCTGACCGATTCCTTGAGAGCCGGGAGAATGTCATTCGTGAAGATACTGCCGTAGAAATCAATCTCGCGCTCTACCGCGGCATGCGATCCGTTGTCGCGGTCATACTCCACATCGCCCCCGGCAACCTCGGCGAAGTTCTCGCTGACGATGCGGGCGAGCTGGATGTTTACCCCTGACGTTTCCCGCAAGGCGTAAACCCGGATCGACATATATACGTCCTCATGCTCCGTAGGGTAGACCCTCGCGAACTCGCGGGTCTCAATCCGGGCGTCGCCGAAGGTGAAAGTGCTGTCGCGGGTGAAATCCTCAGTCACCGCCGCTACCGTTTCCGCGATTTCCTCACTGTCGGGGACATCAGGAGTCTGTGCCGTGTCAGCGTCGCCTCGACACGACGATAGAGCCGCCAGGGCGGCAATACCAAAGGAGAAGAAAATCGCAGTTTTCATGAGCAAAGCATATAAGTCTTATGCTATTACAAACGCAGCGCGCGGGAGGAGGGTTCACGCTGTCACAAAAAAATAACATCCGAATCGCACCTTTTTTTGTTAAAAACGTTACCTTTGTAGTATCAACCCATCCCGACAACAGACGATGAGCGAATACAGCATACTTTGGGCCGACGATGAAATCGACCTCCTGAAGCCCCACATTATGTTTCTCAAGACGAAAGGCTACGAGCCGCTGACCGTGAACAACGGCCGCGACGCGCTTGACCTCGTCGAAAAACGCCACTTCGACCTCGTGATTCTCGACGAAAACATGCCGGGCCTCACGGGTCTCGAAACCCTCCAGCGCATCAAGGAGATAGCCCCGCAGACCCCGGTCATAATGATCACCAAGAGCGAGGAGGAGAACATCATGGACCAGGCGGTAGGGAACCAGATTGCCGACTACCTCATAAAGCCGGTCAACCCGATGCAGATTCTGATGTCAATCAAGAAGAACCTCCACAGCGGCCAGCTTGTCAGCGAGACTGCCGCCGCTGACTACCGCCAGGAATTTGCCAGAATCTCGCAGGCGATTTCAGAGGCCTCCAGCATCGATGACTGGTACAGGCTCTACGAGAAACTAACCGCCTGGGAGCTGCGCCTGGCATCGACCGACACGAACATGGACGAGATGCTCCGGATGCAGAAAGCCGAGGCCGACGCCACGTTCTACAAATTCATAAAACGCAACTACGAAAGCTGGATACTCTCCGACAAGGAGCGCCCGCTGATGAGTCCGCGGATTTTCCCGGACGCCGTCTTTCCGCTCCTCGACGGAGACGAACCGGTGTTCTTCGTGCTGATTGACAATTTCCGCCTCGACCTCTGGCTCTCAATCAAGCCGGCCCTCGCCGAGTTCTTCACATTCGACGAGCGGCTCTACACCTCGATCCTCCCGACGGCCACCCAGTATGCCCGCAACGCCATATTCTCCGGCCTTATGCCACTCGACATCGCGAAAATGTTCCCCCACCTGTGGGTCGACGAGGACGAGGACGAGGGGAAGAACCTCAACGAGGGTGAACTGGTCGCGACGCTGCTCGACCGCTACCGCCGCCCGTGCAAGTTCTCATACAACAAGGTAAACGACTCGGCAGGGGGAGAGAAACTGCTGCGGGAGTTCGCAAACCTCCGGCAGAACAAGCTGAACGTTATCGTTCTCAACTTCATAGACATGCTGTCGCACGCCCGCACCGAGAGCCGGATGATACGCGAGCTGGCTGGAAGCGACGCGGCATACCGATCGCTGGCCGCCTCCTGGTTCCGCCACTCGTCGGCGCTCGAGCTGTTCAGGCGCATTGCCGCTTCGGGGGCTAAGATTGTGCTGACAACCGACCACGGCACAATCCGCGTCGACAACCCCGTAAAGGTCGTAGGGGACAAGAACACCAACACCAACCTCCGCTACAAGGTCGGGAAAAACTTGGGGTACAACCCGAAACAGGTTTTTGAAATCAAACGGCCAGCGGAGATGGGGCTCCCCTCCCCCAACGTTTCCTCGGCATATATCTTCGCCGGGAACAACGACTTCTTCGCTTATCCGAACAACTACAACTACTACGTGCAGTATTACGACGGCACCTTCCAGCACGGAGGCATATCGCTCGAAGAGATGCTCGTGCCCCTGGTGACGCTCACCCCCAGATAACATCCATCCGATAACATTCATCCGTTATGACCACCGAAATACAGATCAAGACACCCGAAAACCTCCCCGAAGCCGCCCGCGAGTTCGCCTCGCTGATGGGCGACGAAACAGTCTATGCCTTCCGCGGCGAGATGGGAGCCGGGAAAACCACGTTCATCTCCGCGCTCGCGAAAGAACTCGGCGTGGAGGACGACACCGCGAACTCCCCCTCTTTCGCCATCATCAACGAATACCGCTCCGACACGACGGCTGAACTAATCTACCATTTCGACCTCTACCGCCTGGAATCGGTAGAAGAAGCCCTGGAAATCGGTATCGAGGACTATTTCGATTCCGGCGCTCTATGTCTGCTCGAATGGCCCGAACGCATCGAGCCGCTTCTGCCGGACGATACAGTAGAGGTCGAGGTGCGCGTGAACCCCGACGAGTCGCGCACTCTGATCGTGCGCAAGCCGGAACTCTGACAGCGGTATGAAGCATATGGCGGACTTCATATCGCTCCCGGAAGTAAACTCTACGAGCACCTGGCTCAAAGAGCGGGCGGCGGACTTCGACGGCCCGGTAGTTGTCAGCACCGACTGCCAGACAGGGGGCCGGGGCCAGCGCGGCAACTCCTGGGAAGCCGAGCCGGGCCGTAACCTGACCTTTTCCATCCTCTTCATACCGAAAGGGATTGCTCCGGCCAGGCAGTTCTTTATCTCGGAAGCCGTATGCCTCGCCGTGGTTGACGTTCTCCGCCGACACCTCCCGCAACCTGAGGAGGTAAGGGTGAAATGGCCCAACGACGTATATGTCGGAGACAGGAAAATCTGCGGAATCCTTATCGAGCACTCCCTCGAATCAGCGACCGCCATACGCCATACCATCGCCGGAATCGGGGTTAACGTGAACCAGGAACGTTTCCTATCCGACGCCCCCAACCCGGTATCAATAAGGAATATCACCGGGGAGGAAACCCCTCTGAAACCGCTCCTCGAAGAGCTGGTAGCCGCCGTGTTCGCGAATTTTGGTGAACCGGCGGAATCGCTCCACGCACGCTACCTCAAAACATTGTGGAGAGGCGACGGGGAGCATCCGTTCGCGACACCCGACGGGGAGACCTTCACCGCCTCTATAACCGATATAGACCCCTCGGGGATATTGACGCTGCGCCGCACCGACGGCTCCGAAAACCGGTACCTCTTCAAACAGGTGCGGTTCATTCTATGACTCATTATATAATAACGATGCCACCGAGACCCAAAGCCGACAAACCGGCACCGCTGTTCTCCATCATAACAGTAACCTACAACGCCCAGGCGACCATAGTGCCGACACTCGACAGCGTCGACAGCCAGACGTGTACACACTACGAGCACCTGATTATCGACGGAGCCTCCACCGACAATACGCTTGACATCGCCCGCGAACACCCCAACTCGCGCCGCCGCGTATTCTCATCGCCCGACAACGGGATTTACGACGCGATGAACAAGGGAATCGCCATGGCGAGCGGCGATTATCTGGTATTCCTTAATTCCGGCGACGCGCTTCACTCGCCCGACACGCTGCAGCTCATAGCTGACGCGATTATTAACAACGGATTTCCCGGAGTAGTCTACGGGCAGACGCAGGTGGTAGGCAAAGACCGTGCGAAGTTGGCTGACCGCCACCTGACCGCGCCGGAAAAACTGACATATGAGAGCTTCGCCGACGGGATGGTTGTATGCCACCAGGCGTTCGTAGCCCTTCGACGCATCTGCGATGAATATGATCTAAGGTATCGTTTCTCTGCTGATTACGAATGGTGTATCCGCGTGTTGCAGCACTCGCGGCACAATGTCGCGATATTCGACGAGCCATTGGTGGACTATCTCGCCGGAGGCATGTCGGCCAAGAACCGCCGCAAATCGCTGGTAGAGAGGTTTAAAATCATGTGCTATTACTACGGCTTCTTCCCGACAGTCGCGCGCCATCTGAAGTTCATTCCCCGCTATCTGCGCCGCAGCCGTCTGGAAAGGAAATTCGCCTCGAAAATCTGAAAGCCCTATGGTACTGCAAAATACGACATTCGTAATTGACGAGAAAATCGAAAAGGAGTTCCTACACTGGATTAAAACCGAGCTGGCTCCCGCCGCGCGAGGCTCGGAGGTATATGGCGACGAGCCGCGCTTCCATCTGATTCTCGCCAACGCCGAGCCCGGCACGAAGAATTTCGCGTTCCAGCTCAGTTCCGACAACCTCGACAAGGCCCAGGAATGGCTTTGCGAGGGGGAAGGCTCGCGGCTGCTGGCCGAATTTACGCGCCGCTTCGAGGGACGCGCGGCCCATTTTTCAACCTTTATGGCCGAAATCGCAATCTGATGAGGGAACACGCCGGACATACTGCCCTCGACAGCGACGACGACCTCCGGGCGCCGCTGAAAACCAGCGAGAACGCAGAGGCCGCCCGCCGCGACTGGAACCGTATTATAATAGGTATAGACCCGGGCACGAACGTGATGGGGTACGGCATACTCGGGGTTAACGGCAAGACGCCAAGTATGATAGCGATGGGGGTCGTCAAATTAAGCAAGTTCGAGAGCCATTACCTGCGCCTGAGACGCATACATTCCCGGGTGTTGGGGCTTGTGGAGCAATACCTGCCCGACGAAATGGCGATCGAGGCCCCGTTTTTCGGCAAGAACGTGCAGTCAATGCTCAAGCTCGGACGTGCGCAGGGGGTAGCGATGGCCGCTGCCCTGGAGCGCGACATACCGATTGCCGAATACGAACCGCGAAAAATAAAAATGGCGATTACCGGGAACGGCGCCGCCTCCAAAGAGCAGGTGCAGGAGATGCTGCGCCGCATACTGAAAATCGAGCGGAAACAACTGCTGCCCGAACTCGACGCGACCGACGCCCTGGCCGCGGCGCTATGCCATTTTTACGAAACCTCAAAACCGGCAGTCGCCTCCGGCCCGAAGTCCTGGAAGGAGTTCATCGCCAAGAACCCCGACCGCGTCAAATAACCCCTTCACCTTAGTCGAATACGTTGGAGATGGATTCCTCGACAGCCGGTTCCTCTTCGTAGTTGTCGTAAAACTCCTTGTCGCAGAGGCCGGAAAAATCAACATCGAATTTCGCGTCCTGGCTGTAAGGGAGAGTCGGGTCGGCGTAGACCTTCGCCATATAGAGGCCGTAGACGGGGAGCGCCATGGCAGCGCCCTGGCCGTGAGCCATGGTGTTGAAGTGGATATAGCGTTCGTCGCCGCCAACCCATACGCCGGAAACCAGCTCTGGGGTGAAGCCCATGAACCATCCGTCGGCGTTGTAGTTCGTGGTGCCGGTCTTGCCTCCCATCTGCGCTGTTATATAATATGGTGCGCGGCGCACGCGGTTACCCGTTCCTCCGTCTACCACGTTCAGAAGCATGGAGAGAATCTTGGCATACGCCTTCTCGGATATGACCTCGGTATGGTTGGTTGTAAACTCGGAAATCACGTTGCCGTTGGAGTCGCAGATGGAGGTGACAAACAGAGGCTCGGCGCGCATGCCGTTGTTGGCATACGCCGTATAGGCCCCGACCATCTCCTTGACGGAAACCTCGCATGAACCGAGACAGAGCGACATAACCGGGTCGATATGGTTGGTGATTCCGAAATTATGCATATTGCGCACAAGCGTTGTCGGGGAAAGCTGAGCCATCAGACGGGCGGAAATCCAGTTGTTGGAGTTTGTCAGCGCCCACCGCAGGTCGACCATCTCGCCTACGCGGGCCGAGCCGGAGTTTCTCGGCGCCCAGGTGCGGCCGCTCTCGTCGGTAAACACAGGCTGCGTGTTCGACAGCATGTCGCATGGGGTGAAGCCCTCCTCCATGGCGTATGTGTAGAGGAACGGCTTGATAGTCGAACCGATCTGTCGGCGCCCGGTCGACACCATGTCATACTGGAAGAACTTGAAGCTCGGTCCGCCGACATAGGCTTTGACGTAGCCGTTGCGCGGATCCATCGACATAAAGCCGGTACGGAGGAAATGCTTCTCATACAGGAGCGAGTCGCGCGGGGTCATCACGGTATCCACCACCCCGGCGTAGGAGAACACGTTCATCTCCCGGGGGGTGTTGAACGCCTCGCGTATCTCGTCGTCGGAAGCGCCCTGCTGCTTCATGACGCGGTAGCGGTCGGTCTGCTTTATGGCGTTGTTAATCAGCGTCTGAACCTTAACCTTGCCAAGCTCCTCGCCGTTACTGGTGTAGGGAGCGTTGGCCCTCCCCTTTTTCTCGTTGAAGAAAGCGCGCTGCAACTGCGACATATGGGTCTGTACCGCCTCTTCGGCATACCGCTGCATGCGGGAGTCGATTGTGGTATGGATTTTCAGACCGTCGGCATAAATGTCATATTTCGAGCCGTCGGGCTTGGGGTTCTTCTCGATCCATCCGTAAAGAGGGTTGTTCTCGTAGGCGATCGAGTCGTCGACGTATTTCTGTTTTTCCCAGCCGCGGTAGTCAGAGGGAACGGGCTTCTTGGCCGTCAGTATGCGGCGCAGCTCCTCGCGGAAATATGGGGCCATACCGTCCTTATGGTCCACGCGGTGGAAGTCGAGCGTCAGAGGGAGCTGTTTCAGTGAGTCCATGGCCTCGGTCGACAGCATCCCCTCCTTGTTCATCTGCTCCAGGACGGTGTTGCGGCGCAGGCGCGTACGCTCGTTGTGGCGCACCGGGTTGTAATATGCCGGATTCTTCACCATCCCTACCAGCGTCGCGGCCTCCTCGATTGTCAGGTCTTTCGGTTGCTTTCCGAAATAGACATATGCCGCCGACTTGATGCCGACCGCGTTATAGAGGAAGTCGAACTGGTTGAGATACATCTTGATAATCTCGTCCTTGGAATAATAGCGCTCGAGCTTCACGGCTATCATCCATTCGATAGGCTTTTGCAGCGCACGGTCGAGAAGGTTGCGGGTCTGGGGCGAATAGAGCTGCTTGGCGAGCTGCTGCGTTATCGTCGAGCCGCCACCGGCGTTCTTGTTCTGAAGAATCAGCGTCTTGACGAGCACGCGCATGAAAGCCCGCATGTCGATGCCGGAGTGGTCCTCGAAACGGGAGTCCTCGGTCGCGATCAGGGCGTCGATTACGTGCTGGGAAATCTCGTCGTAGTCGGCATACACGCGGTTGCCGGAGTTGCGGTAGTAGCGGCCCATCTCCTCGCCGTCGGCGGAGTAGATTACCGTCGCGAACTTGTCGTTGGGGTTCTTCAGTTCCTCGATGGGGGGCATGTAGCCTATCCACCCGTTGTAGATAAGCACGAACAACAGGATCACAGCGGCGAAGCCGAGGAAAAACAGCTTCCACATCCAGCCGATTATCCGGCGGTTACGCTGTTGTCTGTCAGATATGTTTTTTGCCATTGCGAGCAGTCTGTGGATTATCGGTTTATACGGTGAGAGAATTGTCAGAGATTGTCTAAAATTTTTTCCGAATGATTTTCGGAGCTGTTTTTGAGAGAATTTTTAGATTTGAAGAGGGAGCGATGCGGGCATCGTGACCGATGAGAAGCTAAAAATTCGCCAAAAAGAGCCTGAAAATCAGAAGAAAATTCCATTAGAAAAAATTATCAGACAATCTCTCAGTCTATATATGTCGCGAAGTTACAAAATTCCCCCCGATTTTTGCTAATTTTGCAGCGATGTTGCGGCAGGAGCGCGTCGCTGCCTGTCCGATTTCCAAGCACGAACAATCTATGAGTCAGAGTTTCAATATGATGCAGGCGGTCAAGCGCCGCTTTTTCGCTATGCGCAACGGGGCGCTGGCCGAGCAGATGAAGAGCGCCGGGGCGGCGTACAAAATCAATTTCGGGCTTTTGCAGGCCCAGATTTCCGACATCGCCGACCAGGTCCGCAAGGGCACTCTCGACGAGCGCCCAGAAATGCTCGAACCGCTCGCCATGGCCGAGCTCGCCCGCTCGCTGCGCGACAACGCGACTACCCGCGAAAGCCTGCTGATAGCCCCGATGCTTTTCCCGTTAGAACTGCTCGAGACGGAGGAGGCGCGCCAATGGCTCCTCTCCTGCCCTACCCCGGAAGTCGCCGACACCCTCTGCCTCAAACTCCTGCGGAAGCATCCGGGGGGGGCAGCAATCGCCTCGGAAATCCTACGGGACCCTAAATCGTCTGACATACAGAAATACTCCGCGCTCCGCCTGCTGCTCAACCTGCTGATACTCCGCTCTGTCTCCCCCGAAAAAGCGAAAGGACTCGCCGCCGGGGTTTCCGGCAGCGAGTCCGCTATGGTTTCAAGGCTCGCGGCGCAGATTCTCGACCGCTGCGAGGCTTGAATCTGAATTTTTAAAGACTTAACGTCACTCCCGCGGAAACGCAGCGAGGGAGCGCCGGGCCGTAGATATATCCCGAGTCGCGGCGGGGGCCGAGGTCGAAATCCTTCTGATAGGAGTTGAAGATGTTGCTGACCCCGGCGGTCACGCTAAGATTCACGCGGTTGAACAAACGGAAATCGTAGGAGAGCTTCACCGAGGCGTCAAAGAACGACTGGGTGTTTACCGCCAGGTCGACATCCGTTCCCGAACCCTCCATATGCTGAACGAGCATAGGGCCGGTACCGGTGCCGGTCACAGTCGCCCGGAGGTGGTGGATTATCTCCCAGTTGATAGTGAAATAACCGTAGACGTCGGGGGTGCGGAACATCCGCTTTTCGGCCGGAACGTCGGGATTGTCGCTCCACTGCTCGGCCTTCTTGTAGCGGCTGCGCTGGAGCGTGACTCCTCCCTGTATGTCGAAATGGCTTGAAAAGAAGGCCTTGGCCTCCAGGTTCAGGCCCATGACACTCGCCCCGGAGCCGTTATAGCGCTCAAGCACCGCGTTTCCGGCCGCATCGGTCCCTTCAAGCTGCCGCAGGGCGAACACGTCGCGCAGGTCGGTATAGAACCCTTCGACAAGGAGGTTGGTCTGAACGTTGCCGAAACGGTGGTAGAGGTCGGCGGAAAGGCTCACGCTCTGCGAGCTCTCCTGCTTCAGCCCGGGAGCCAGCACCGTAACCACGCGCTCGCCTCCGACAATCGCGACATGGAAATCCTCGTCGTACGCCTGGGGGGAGCGGAAGCCGGTAGAATAGGAAGCGCGGAAGTTATAGCTCGACGACGGGTTGAAACGGATATTGACGCGCGGAGAGATTATCGGGTTGTCAATCAGCGAGTGCTTGTCGACACGCGCCCCGATCAGGAAACCCCATTTCTCGTCGCGCCATTCGTTTTGCAGATAGCCGCTGTATATATTGACGTTCTGCAACACGTCGCGGTCATACCCGACCGACACGTCGTGGAGTCTGTTATACGAATATTCCAGCCCCGCGACCAGTTCAGCGGGCATGAAGAGGAAGCGCTTCATCGGATGGGTCCACTGCGAACCGGCGACAACGACCAGGTCAGAGGTGCGCCCGTAGGCGTTAGGATCCTTCTCCGAGCCGTAGTAACTCTTGCGGCGGGGATTCTGCGTCGCCGCGAAAACGGAAAGATGGTCGTCGCGGCCGCGGAACCAGAGGTCGAAGGTCGCCTCCCCGGAGTGGATGTCATGCTCTGCCTGTTCCGCGATCAGCGCCTCGTGGGGAGGGTTGTCAAGCTGGTCGCCGCCGCGGCGGTATTCGTGGGTGTTATGGTATTCGAGTGTCAGCTTGGAAGCGTCGGAGGTACGGAAGAAAGCCCTCGCCCCGATGGTCTGCGTTTTCAACTGCGCGACCTCGGTAAAGCCGTCGCCGTTATGGTCGTAGCCGTCGCGATAACGGCTCTGCCCGTAGATAAACGCCCCGGCCTTGTTGTTGTCGGTCACCACGGAGGCGTTCAGGGTTGTGTTGTTGTCAAGCGCGCCGGAGGGACCGATGGAGGTAAGCGTATGGGCAATCTGTGCCGAATTGCTCATCGGGTCCTTGGTTATGATGTTGATTGTGCCCCCGACAGCCGAGGAACCGAACAACGCCGAGCCTCCGCCGCGCATCACCTCTACGCGCTCAATCATGTTGGCGGGAATCTGCTCCAGGCCGTAGACGCCGGTAAGCGCCGAGAACACCGGGCGCGAATTCATCAGTATCTGGGAATAATGGCCGTCAAGGCCGTTTATGCGCACCTGGGTAAAGCCGCAGTTCTGACAGTCGTTCTCGACGCGCACTCCGGGCTGGAAGTCGAGGCCGTCGGCCAGCGAACACGCCCCGATACGGTCAAGCAGTTTGGAGGAAACGACATTGACGAGCGACGCACTCTCCCTGCGGCGGGTCTCGCTCTTGGAGGAGGTAACGACTACCTGGTCGAGCATGAAGGCGTCGGGGGTTATCTCGAAATTGACCTCGACGGTCTGGTCGTTTTTTTACTGAAACCATCTTTTGAGCGCCCTTATACCCGATCAGCGAGACTTCAAGGGTATATTCTCCCGGCTTTAGGTCGCGGAAGACGTAATGGCCGGAAGCGTCGGTCAGCGCCGCCTGGTTCGTCCCGGCGATTTTCACGAGGCATGCGGTAAGATGCTCGCCGTTCTCGGCATCAACCACATGGCCTACGATATTCGCATCGGTCACCCCGGACCTTTGCGCGCATAATTGGGAGCAGGTCACGGCAATAGCCGCGACAGCGATGAGGAGTCTTTTTAACATAGCGGAATAATAATCGGATTACGGATGGGGGCAAAGCTAAGTGTATATCGGCTATATGTGTAGGGACGCGGCGCGCCGCGTCAGATTAGGGTAATTAATTGTTTGCCAGGAATGACGCGGCACGCCGCGTCCCTACACTCATCAGGTTATGAACCCCCGCTAATTATTGATGTGGATCGGATATTATCCCGCGAAAGGGGGAGCGCGCAAGCCATAGAGGGCGCAGCAGCAGGACATCGGCTGACAAACCTCCGCCTCGTTAATCTCAACGAAGCAGTCGGGAGCCGGAGCTATTGCCGGAGCGGCCGAGGGCTCGGCGGAAGCGGCGACAGCGTTGAACGCCGCTACCAGCTCGAACGACTGGCCGGTATGGCCGTGATGGTCATATGGTTGGAACGGGTGCGAATGGGTTACGACGCGCCCTGAAAGGCCGTGGTGGGTATGCAGAAATACCGTGTTTGAGAACGCGAAGTTCACGAACACGGCAATCAGTATGCTGCTTAGTATCCTTGCGGCTCTTTCTTTCACGCCGCAAAGACACAAAATCTCTTAAAAGCCGACAAGCCCGAGATACTCCGTTATGGTTACAAACCGCGCCTTATCGGCAACGAGGCGCGAGATGATTTTGTCAAATTCCTCCCATCTTTTCCCGTCCCAGGAACACGGATGGCCTTGCAGATAAAAGGAGTTCAGACCGCGCCATTTCCCGAGATAGTTCAGCAGGAACTCCCTGTAAACCGGATTATGGCCGGGATATTCCATTTCCAGATTCAAGGGCACTGTTACCCCCTTGAATCGAGAGGGGCTTTCCGGATGGCCGAACACGAGCCGCAACCCCTCCAACGAGGCCAGCGCGCTGTCGGTATATTCGTTGCAATCAGTCCAATGCCGCCCCCATGCCCGCAGTTTCAGACCGACCCGCGCCGTAGCAAGCGAATCAGTCAAATGCAGCGCCCGGTACTGCGAAGCAAAATCTCCCTCGAACTCGCCGGGTCCCTCGAAACTAACGCGGTTGTTATAACCATGGTTCCAGAACTCTACATCACCCCGCGCGGCAACCTCTCGCAGCCAGGCAAAATAACCGGGATTATCCTCTGACAACGAGTACCCGATAATTCCGAAATTCGCTTTTATCTTTTTAGTGCTGATATATTCAAGAGCGCGGTTCCAGTTCGGATGTACCGCGTCTGAGCCATCGGGGCAGCAAACATCGTCGAGTTTCAACAATACCGTCGGAGCGGATATCCCGCCCGCGCCCGCCTCTTCCGGCAGGTACACGATTTCCGCGGCACCATGCCGAAGTACCATAGCCCCGTCAGGGGTCCCGAATACCGCACTGCCCGCCGTGTCCCCCTTGTCAATCCTGCGGGCAGCCACCGCGACATCCAATAAATAATCAATATCAAGCGCGCGTTTCAGATAGGGATAATGGCCGACATAAATCTTATCGACGCCGCGCTCCGACATAAGCTGTATCATACGACCGCAACTTTCGGAAAGAGTCGCTAAGGAACAATGGTGGGGAATCTGCATCCATAGCGCGCCCGAACCGAAGGCGTCCCCGGTAAATGCGATGCCCGCGTCGTAATCGACAAGGCTGATTGAACCCGGAGTGTGTCCGGGAGTATGCGCGACCCACAGCGTGCGGCTCCCAAGCTCAAAAGTATCTCCTTCATCGACATAGGAGATATGGCCGGTGTATTCCCTTAACGCTTTCACGTCGAGTATCGTATCCGCCTTATGCATATGTATTTTCGGGAAATAACGGATATTCCCCGCATGGTCGAAATGTCCGTGCGTCAGGACGACAGTCAATGGCTTGTCGGTCAGGCGGGAGACAATCCGGTCAAGGCCGGGGCAGTCGGTACCCGTATCTATCAGAAGCGCAGCCGAATCACCTTCGACAAGATACATCGTCGTTTTATCGATAGTCTCGAGAACCAGTACGCCGGGTTCCAAGGGGGTCGCTGTCAAAAGACTGTCGCTGTATACGGGAACCGCCGCTTCCATGCCGGCGATACTCGACATAAACATTGAAACCGCGGCTGCGAATACTTTCAGATTTCTAACTGTCATTTCCTTGCCGTTAAGTTACTTGCCCGGGAAGAGGGAGTAGAAGAAGTCGTAGTATGCGCCGTACCAGGAGGGGGCGACCCAGTGGCCGTTGGTCGGGTTGATGATGTAGCGCTTGTTATCGGTGTCGAAGAGGTTGAAGGAGGCGAAGTTGGTATGGGGCGGGCAGGTCGAATCCTGAAGGCTGAACGAGGCTAAAACCGGGCAGGTAACCCAGGGGGCGAGGTTCTTCGTGTCGAAATACGATAGAAACTCATACATCTCCTTGTCGGTCAGCGATTTTTCCTTCTGGCAACGCTTGGCTACAACGCCCGGCCAGTATTCAATCCGGAACTGGTCGGGAAAGTCGCCGAGGAAGGTCACCGCCGGGGCAATCCCCTTCACGCGTCCCCCGCCAAGCGCCGCGGAAGCCACGGTGAAGGCTCCCCCCCTGGCTCTGTCCTGTCGCGTAAACCCGCGCCGTGTCAACCTTTTCTTGCGAGGTAATGAAATCGACTGCGCGGACTACATCCATAAACGCCCCGCGGTAATAATAATGGTCCTTGTCGCCGAAATTGTAGGCGAACCAGTCGCGGTAGGGATTCTTGTTCTCCCCGCGGTTGTTAAGCATCTGGCCGCGGCTGGAGAGATGGAACTCGGCCCAATCGGGATTCATGTCTCCCGAACCCCAATACGGCCCCTGCCCTCCGTCGTAACCCTCGAAACAGAGAAGGGCCGGATGCTTACCCTTCCCTTTCGGCTCGGAATAGTAGCCGCGGATGATTACCGGCTCCCCGCCGACGCTGTCGGGAACAGACTTCATCTCGACGAGATAGACGTCGCGGTCCTTCCCTGATTTCTCCTTGTCGAGAGTCAGGCGGTACTCTGGGGCGGTAGCGGCGAGCTGGTCGAGCGCTCCGCGCCAGAAAGATTCAAAGTCGGGCTGACGGTCGGCGGGAGAAACAATCGAGGTCGGGTCATAACCGATATTGAATCGCTTTACAAGGTAGTCGCCCACTCGTACCTCGGCCCGGTAGAAACCGGGCTCGAGGGTGAGGGCATCAAACATAACATTCGCGGAATCCCCGGCATTGACCGCCGAGGTCTTGGACCATTCGCCGACATAGCCCCAGTCATCCTTCATAAGTTTAAGGCTGACCGCGGCCTCCCCCGGTTCGGGAGTGTCGTTGCGGAGAACGACCCCTACTGCGGGGTTCTCCCCAGGCTCCCAGCAACGGTACCAATCGGTCGGCACCTCGCCTACCACCTTGTCGTCAACAAGGGTAAAGGTCGCAGGCTTGCCCGAAGCGCTGTCGGAGGAGGTCCATACCCGGAACTCGCCAGGCTCGAGAATCCGCTCCCCGTCGAGGCCGCTGAACGAGAGCTGGGAGGGGTAAAGCGAGAAAGTGACAGTGCGGCTTTCGCCTGGTTTGAGCGTTATCTTTTGAAAATCTTTAAGTTCCTTCACGGGACGGGCGAGTGAGGCAACCACGTCGCGGACATAAAGCTGCACCACCTCGGCTCCCTCGCGGTCGCCGGTGTTGGTGACGGTACACTCTATCGTAAGGGGCTTCTCGCTCGATGAGGAAATAGACGCGGAGGAGAGTTTCGGCTCGCTGATTTTGAAGGTAGTGTAGCTCAGGCCGTAGCCGAAGGGGAACAGCGGGTCCTTACCTGCGTCAAGGAAGTAAGAGGTGCAGCCGGTGGAGGTCTGCGGAGCTTCAATGGGGATAGCGTCGAGATCGACCGTCCACTCCGGCGGGCGCCCCGTGTTCTTGTGGGCGTAGTAAATCGGGTACTGCCCGGTCATCCGCGCCATTGTCGCCGGGAGCTTGCCTGAAGGATTAGCCTTGCCCGTCAGAAGGTTGGCGAGCGCCGGACCCGCCATGGTCCCGCCGTGGAACGAGTAAAGCACCGCGTCGGACATATCGACCTCGCGGCCGACAGTCAGGGGTCGCCCGGCCATGAACACAACGGCCAGCGGCTTGCCGGTAGCTTTAAGGGCCTCGATGAGCGCTGTCTGCGCGCCTTTGAGGTCGAGGGCGGCCATGCTGTGGGCCTCGCCCGACATCACGGCTTCCTCTCCGACGAAGCATACTACCGCGTCAGCCTTACCGGCGGCCTCGACTGCGGCGGCGATGCCGTCGGTAGAGCGGTCGCGGGTGTATTTCAGTCCGGGGGCGTAGATAATGTTTTTATCCCCGTAGGCCGAACGGAGGGCGGCAAGGGGGGTAACCGAGTGCGACTTATCAATATCAGGAGCCCAGGTGCCGCACTGGTCGTGGGGTGCGTCGGCCATCGGGCCGACAACGGCGAGCTTCCTGACGGATTTTCCCAACGGGAGCATCCCGTTGTTTTTCAGCAATATGGCACTCTCCTCCGCCGTGCGGCGCGCCGCGTCAAGGTGGGCGGGAAGGTATGCCTTCGAGGGTTGCGCCTCATCGACGTAGGGATTCTCGAAAAGACCGAGACGCATCTTGAGCCGGAGCACGTCGCGTACCAGCCCGTCGATGATCTTCTCGTCGACCTTCCCCTCCTTGACCAGCGCTTCGAGCGAATGGAGGTAGGAATGGCCTTCCATGTCTATGTCTACCCCGGCGTTGGCGGCAAGCAGGGCCGCGCCGCGCTTGTCGGCAGCTACTCCGTGGGGCACCATTTCCGATATGGCGTTCCAGTCGCTGACGAGCACGCCGTCGAAACCCCAGCGGTCGCGGAGCACTTCGCGCATAAGCCACTTATTACCCGACGAGGGCACGCCGTTTATGTCGTTGAAGGAGGTCATAAAGGTCGCCGCGCCAGCCTTAGCCGCTGCCTCGAACGGGGGGAGTACCACATCGTTAAGCAACGGCAGGGGGAGCCATGTCGTGTTGTAGTCCTTGCCCGCCTCCGAGAAACCGTAGCCTGCGAAATGCTTGGCGCATGCGGCCATAGCCGTCGGGTCGGCGAGGTTGTCGGTCTGGTAGCCGCGGATCATGGCCACACCCATACGGGCGTTGAGCAGAGGGTCTTCACCGGCGGACTCGGCAATACGGCCCCAGCGGGCATCGCGGGAGACATCGAGCATCGGGGAAAAGGTCCAGCGAATGCCGCATGCCGAAGCCTCCACCGCCGCGACGCGGGCACCTTCCTCTACAAGCTCCGGGTTCCAGGTCGCAGCCTGGCCGAGAGGTATCGGGAAAATGGTGTTGAAGCCGTGGATCACGTCGCGGGCGAATACCAGGGGGATGCCGAGCCGCGACTCCTCGACCGCCTTGCGCTGCAATGCGTTGACGACTTTCGGATTGACCTCGTTTATAATCGAGCCGACCCTTCCGTTTGCCACAGCGGCCGACAAGGTGTCGAACGCCGCGGTGTTGTACTGGTTCAACTGCCCGATTTTCTCTGCAAGGGTCATCCGGGCCAGCAGAGAATCAATCTTCGCCTCGCGGGAGGCGTCGTAACCTATCGCGGCAGCGCCGCCCCCGAAGGAAACAAGCGCCGCCGCGATTACGGTTACAAACTTTCTTACAATCTTTTTCATTTATCTCTATTTTTAGTGAAAGGTGAAGGGTGGAAGGTGAAGAGAATACTTATTTTTATGAATGACTATTATCTTCACTCAGGCATCGCCTGATTTCACTTTTCACCTTGTTCACTACCAGTTGTAGGGACGCGGCGTGCCGCGTAAGATTTGGATAATTCCATATTAATGGTTGTCCGAATTTAACGCGGCACGCCGCGTCCCTACACATATTCAGTTATGCAACAGTGGATTATTTCACAATCTTGACGGCTTTTTTGCCGGTGCGGAGAACGTAGACTCCCGCGGGAACGGCGCCGAGGTCGAGTGTATTGGTTTCAGTGGTGAGGACCATGCGCCCGGCCAGGTCGTAGAGAGTAGCGCCGGGAACGGTCAGGTTGACGATGTCACCGTCGCGGGTAACGACCGCGTCGGGAGCATTTACCCGGTCAACTCCGGTTATAACGTCGGCCAGACCAACTGTAACGCGGAGGGGCTTCATGTCGGGTGTGACAGTCACGGGCACCTCGATTGTCTTTTTTAGGCTCTCGGAAACATTGCCCACGCGGTAGAGAACGTTGGGGTCCGTCTCTTCGGCAGCATCACCAGTCTCATCTTCACCCTCGGCGTAAACCTCGGGAGCGACATAGCTGATTTCCTGCACGTGGAGCCATTCGTGGGCCGCATCGCCGAAGCTGACAACGAACTTGCCCTCGCCTTCAAGCACTTCGCCGAAGCCATCCTGCTCAACATCGTTAACGACAAACTTAACGCTCACGTTAGCCGCGTCATGCCCGACAGGCATCTCGATCACCGGCTCAGGCACCGACGTTTTCAGCACCTCAAGAGTCATTGTATTATATGGCGCAGTAGCCTGATAGCTCTCTAACGCCGAAGCGAGCACCTTGAATGTCGTGTTAGGATTCTTAGCTACCTGGCTGAAAGAGCCGGACCAGGCGCCGGAACCGATGTTAACAGTTGCCTTGGGCGCAGACGGCGCACGGCAAATCAGAACGCGTTTAACATCATCCGTCTGCACAAAGAAACATCCGTCGGGAATCTTAGTCCACAAATTTGCCTGATTCGGAATTGTAAATTCCGGCATTGTTTTCACGCTCTGGAACGCATAAGCACCAACAGATGTGATATTCGGAGAAAGCTCCTTAAATGCAACCTTTGTACCTGAGAACACAGAAGCGGGAAGCGCTTTCAAATTGACTGGCCATTCTGAGAATGTACAACTTGTTTTACGGAACGCACGTTCACCAATTTTTTCAAGGTTGGCAGGAAGCTTTGTAAAAGCAATTCCGGGACAGGATAATTTGTTTATCTCTCCCTCATTAAACGCATCACCTCCAATAGATATTATAGTTGAAGGCAATTCTGTAAGAGCCAAAGCGGCACACCCTCTAAACGCATCAGCCGCAATGCTCGTAAGATTTAACGGCAGACGCTCGAGCTGTAATTTTTTACATTCAGAGAAACAATACTGGCTAATTGTCTTGATGCCGTCGGGAAGATTTACTTTTTCCAATGATTCGCACTTATAAAAAGCGCCGCCTGACAAACCGGTCAGAGTTTCCGGCAGTTTTACTTCTACCACGTTCATTGTCTGCAAAATACCCAACTTGTCATAGTCACCACCCGGCAACTTGTTGTCAGAGAACTTCGCATTTGAGAGGTCGAGTTTAAGGAGCGACGGACGGAGATTTGCCCTGATTGCGGCAAAGTCGTTTGCGTTCATAGCCGCATCGCCGGTGATTGTCAGCTCGGTGATGTCTGCGTAGGAGGCGAGGGTTTCGGAGGCGGCGATGGCGGCGTCAAGCTCTGCCTTCAGGCTTCCGGCGGTTTGGTGGTTGATGGTGACGCTTTCGGCGTTGGCAGCCGAAGCTGCCAACACGAAAGCTGTCGCCAATATCGCTAATTTTTTCATGATTATCGATTCGGTAGTTTAACGGTCGGGTTAGAGAACAACCTTGGTGGCCTTGTTGCCCTGGCGGCGGATAAAGATGCCGTTGGCGGGGTTGCTGACACGCATGCCCTGGAGGTTGTAATATTCAACGGGAGCGTCGCTGTTGTAGTCGGCAGCGACCTCATTCACTGCGCCTCCGGGGTTGTACTCGTAAGCGCCGACATCCTTGCCGTTGAAATTGCCCTTGCCGCGGCAGTCGGTAGCGGGGATGACGTTAGGCTTGAGCCACTCGTCCGAGCTGTCAACACCGGCATCAACCAGCGGGGAGTTCTCGCGGATGATGGGGAGGAAGGGCACGAAAGCTCCTTCTTCGTCGCGGGTGCCGAGGGTGGTGCTTACGCCGAGCGAGGTCATCGTTGCATCCTTGCAGAGGCCTAGAGTGTTGTGGGCCGCGGCAGCGTTGGCGTTGAAGTCGGGGTCGTCCATGTTCTCGTTGACGCTGCGCTCAGCCCCGTAGAGGATATTGTTGTGAGCAATAATCGGAGTGCGGTCGGTGTCGGCGATAGAGTTCTCGGAGAGGACGCACGCGCGGTTGCAGTATGCGAAGTTGTTGAACATATAGACCGGCTCGAGCTGATAGTAGATACGGAGAGCGCCGTCGTTGTTGTAGAACGTGTTGTTGGCGAGGATTGTCTCGCAGTCGGTGTGGTCGGAGATGTCAACGCAAGCCTGGTAGTTGTCGGCAGAGCTGTTCTCTACGAATGTGCAGTTGGTAACCTGCATTTTCTTACATCCGGCGAAGTTCACGCCAGGCTGGCCCGAGGGGTCGTAAATCGCGATACAGGTTCCCTGTCCGCCCTGGTCGAGAGAGTTCTTGTAGAACGTGCAGTTATCGACATACAGCTCGCCGTCCATGGTCTCGGGACCGCGCTGCATGATCGCCGCGCCGCGGGCACCGCCGCCGATGATGTAGTTATGCTCGAAGTAGCTGTTGGTGACGCGCACGATATGACCGCGGGAACCGATGGCTGCGCCGCAGGAACCGGCCTCGTTGTCAATGAAACGGCACTTGTCGATGTTCAGCTCCTCGCCTGCGAAGTAAATCGCGCCGCCGAGCACATATTCAACCTGACGGCCGTTTACGAAGTTAAGGCCGCGGAGGGTCACTTTCGAGTTAGCGGCGGCACGGAAAATACGCATCGCCTCACCACCCTCGAAACCGGGCTTTTCGGCACCTTTGAGGGTAGTGTTGTCCCCCTCGATCGTGCAGAGCTTGTTGTCGCCGAGATTGAGCTGGCCCGCCATCATGAAGGTAGCGTCCTTCTCGAGGTGGATAATGGTCTCCTCGTTATCCTTTACCATCAGAACGGCCATTTCGGGAGTTGCGAAAGGCTTAGCCTCGGTGCCGGGATTCTCATCCGAACCTTTGGGAGAAACCCAGTATTCAACCGCGGCAAACGACTGCGAAGCGCCGATGACGGCGGCAGCAGCGAGAGAGAGTAACTGTTTTTTATTCATGGTTTTATATGTTAAGTGATTATATTTTGCTAATATGATTATCTTTTATTGGAATACGCGGACGTAATCGACTTCGAACGTTAGCGGGAGCTTTTCCGGCTCGGTGCCCTGCTGGCCGCCCCAGCCGCCCCAGGCGAAATTCAGAATCAGGTAGAAGTCGCGGTCGAAAGGCCATCCGGTCCAAAGCGGTGAGTTCTTAACTACCGAGAATCCGCGCTTGCCGTCGACATACCAGGTCAGCTTGTTCTCCGTCCATTCGAGAGAGTAGACGTGGAAATCCTCGTGGGGTGCGGGATTCATGACGCGCATCGTGAAATGGTTCTTGTTGTTTTCGCCGCCATTCTGGAGGTATGTGTGGGAAGTGAAGTGGATGACGTTCGGATCGTATCCGACGCACTCCATTATATCAATCTCCCCGGAGCGGGGCCACATTCCGTAGTAGCTGTCGTTAGGCATGAGCCATATGGCGGGCCAGGTTCCCTTGGCAGCCGGAAGTTTCGCGCGCACGTCGATGCGGCCGTAAGTGAACTTTACCTTGTGCTGCGTATGGATGCTTGCGGAAGTATAAGCCGCGGTCTCGCCTGTCGATGGATCGGTATAATCCTCCTTTATCGCAGTTATTATCAGCTTGCCGTCCTCCACCTTGCAGTTTTCCAGACGGGCTTCGGTATAATACTGCGACTCGCCGTTGCGCACCATACCTTTCTCATATCCCCAGTATGCCGGGTCGGGCAGCCCTTCGTATTCAAACTCTTCGTTGAAAATCATCCGGGTGTAGCCGGAGGGTATGGCAATAGAGGTATTCTTCTCAAACTCGGTCGAAAGCGTGCCGTTGTCGTCGACCGCGAGGCGGTAGCGCCCTTCGGCGGTCGCCGGGCCAACCAGGGACGAAGCGTTGGAGGCGTGGAGAGCGGATGGAGTGTAGCCGAGCTTGGCGACGTCGCTGATTTCCGAGCCGTCGGCCCGCACGATTTTCACGCCCATCGAGGCTGCCGCCTCCCAGTTTGAGTCGCTGAACTCCCCTTCGGTATCGGTTCCGGTGCCGACCATCGCGTAAAGATGGCCGTTGGCGTCGGAAGTGGCAGTATGGCTTTCGGCATACAGCAGGTTGCCGTCGGAATCGAGGAGCGACAGGCGGAGTTCGACCCTCTCGTTGGCCGAGGGTGTCCCGTAGCGGTCGGAAAGCGATGCCTCATAGAGCACCGGCTCGGCGCTCGCCGCGAACACGGCGGCTGCTGATAGAAGTGATGCTATAATAGGTCTCATCGTTCAGTCTCTTTTAATGAAGTTGTAACAGCAAATCGAGGCTCCTCCCTCGGAAAGGCGCAGCAGGTACTGCCCGGCTGAAAGCCCGGCGAGGCTTATCGAGCCGCAGTAGGCTGTACCCTCGGCGAGTTTGCGGCCGTCGATGGCGAAAACCTCGTATCCGTACTCCCCGGCAGGGCCGTTGACAACGACAGAGCGCCCGTCGGCGGAAACCGCCACACTGACCCCCGCCTCGTCAGCCGAAACGGAGGCGATGCCGCTGGTGTAAGTCGAAATCGCGGGAAGTGAGCCATGGGAGAGCACGGCATTCTCTGTGGCCGCGTACCCGGAGACAACCGGCTCGAGGGCGAAATGCGAATTGCCCGTCCCCCCGCCGTAGGGAAGGAATCCCTGCGCCGCGGCGGCCGCGGGAAGCGCGGCGAGGAGGAATGATAATGTCTTCAATGATTTACGCATAATCTGCTCAGTCTATCGCGGTTGCGGAAAGTTCGCCGTTGTCGGAAATAGAAACCTTGAAGAGCTTGCCCGAGGGGGACGCGAGGGTCAGGGAGGAGGCGGTCGCGGCATGCAGGGCGCGGGGCACGCTGAGAATCTGCTGGTTGACAGCCTGCTCGTAACCGTTGCCCTGGTCGACGGCGGTCTCCATATAATATATGGTGTTCCCCCAGTCGAGCTGGTCGAGGGTCACATTGGTGTTCTGCGAGCCGATTGTGACATAAGCCACTCCCGCTGGAGAGGTCGTCACCTGGTGCTCCTCGCCGAAAGCCACCGGGCCGTCGGCGGAGCCGGAGCGGATTACGACCTTTACCTTTACGGGAAGGTTGGCTTTCGGAAGACCGTCGGAGGTCTGCACTGTACGGGCGAAATTCATCACCGGGGCTGCCGAGGCGGCGAGTGCCGCGGCAACAACGGCTATCGTTGCGAATATCTTTTTCATACGGATTCGTTTGATTTTTCTTGGTAAAACTAAGTTTCGAGGGTGTCTTAATGCTCTATCGCTTGTAGGGACGCGGCGTGCCGCGTACAAGCTGTATTATTATATATGCACCTTTAAATATCATACGCGGCACGCCGCGTCCCTACTAATTCCGCAACATCCTTCTATGAAGAATAGTGAAGGGATTACTGGAAAACCCTTACATAGTCTATTTCGTAGCGCTGCGGGAGGGAGGAGAGGTCGACTCCTTCCGATCCGCCCCATCCCCCGCCGAACGCGAGGTTGAGAATGAGGTAATAGTCGATGTCGAAAGGCCAGGTAGTCCAGTCGCTGTCGGCTTCACGGTCGATGGCGTACTGCTCCGCGCCGTCGTAATACCAGGTAAGGCGGTCGGGAGTCCATTTCAAAGCGTAGATATGGAAGCCACCTACGGCCTCGGGCGCATGAATCACATGGGTCCGCTGAGTTCCGCGCATATGGTTGAACCGCTCCGTGTGGGCCGAGAAATGAACCTTTTCGGGATTGTAGCCGACATGCTCCATGATGTCGATCTCGCCCGAGCGGGGCCATTTGCCGTAATTGTCCTCCTGCGGCATCATCCATATCGCGGGCCAGGTGCCGAGCGAAGCCGGAAGTTTGGCCCGCACTTCTACGTAGCCGTATTTCCACGCCTGGCGGTCCTTTGTAGTAAGGCTCGCGGAGGTAACGGGGCAAAGCTCACCCCCGATATTTACGCTGTCGTTGCGCGCCTCAATAATAAGGAGTCCGTCCTTGCATACGGCGTTCTGCCCGGGAGTGTAATACTGCATTTCCCCGTTGCGGATATATCCGGTCTCGAAATTCCACTTGGCGGGGTCGGGAGCGCCGTCCGCGTCAAACTCGTCGGCAAACACGAGACGGGAATATCCTTCGGGCACCATCACTCCGTCGGCGGGATTCCCCTCGGCGAGGGCGGTCGCGGCCGTGATGCCGACAGCGATCGCGAGTACGGGTGTAAGAAGTTTTGCTGATTTTTTCATCGGTCGATAGATTTTGGTGTCGCGGCCGTTGTCCGGCATCTCCGGGGCCACATTCGCGCCGGTCTCCATTGCCGAAAACCGACATTGCAAAATTAGGCATAAACCGGGCGGAGGCGTTTTGTAAATGGCTCCGATACTCTTTCGGTTGCGCCGCGACTGCCAAAAATGTCGCAGAGAGTTGCTTAAATGTAGCAAACGCCCTTTCGGGTATGTAGAAAATCAGTCTTTCGGGGTGTTTTCAGGGGTATCAGCGCCAATCGGCGTAGTGCCCTGGTTGAGCGCCGCATAGCGTGTCGGCGACATGCCGTAATGCTCCTTGAAGCAGGTAGAGAAATGGGAAAGCGTCGAGAATCCGGTCGCGTAGGCCACTTCCGACACCGCGACATCCTTCGTCGAGAGCATCAGAGCGGCGTGGCGCATGCGTTCCCGCTTGATATACTCGCTCGGATTCATGTTGGCGGAAACCTTCAGACGGCGCTGCAGATGGGAACGGCTCACGCCGATCTCCTTAGCGATAAACTCCACGGACAGTTCCGGATTGGCGAGCTGCTCGACCACTACCTTGCGAACCCTCTCGAACAGGCGCTCGTCGTTCGACTTGATTTTGGCCACCTCCTCGTTGACCGCGGTGTCGCCGGAATACTTCTCCTTGAGCATACGGCGCTGCATAATCAGCATGTTGACGCGGTTAAGCAGATGCCCTACGTTGAACGGCTTCGTTATATATGCGTCGGCTCCCGCGAGAATACCCTCGTTGCGCTGCGCCTGGGTCACTTTCGCCGTCAGCATCACGACCGGAATCTCGCAGGTGTCGGCGTTCGCCCGGATTTTGCGGCAAAGCTCGAGGCCGTCGATACCATCCATCATTATATCCGTCAGAATCAGGTCGGGATGGCGCGTCAGGGCAAGTTCAAGTCCCTTCGTGCCGTCGGTGGCAGTCAGCACGTTGTAATTTTCGGAAAGCTCTTTGGCTATGTATTCGAGAATCGACGCGTCGTCCTCGATGACGAGCACCGTAGCGTGGCGCAGCGGCCCCTCGTCGGCAACCGGACGCCCGGCGCTCTCTTCCGGCACCTCGACCGGGAGATGCGGCGCGGCCGGCGACACGCTATCAGCCGATCCGCGTTCATCCGCGGAATAGGCCTCAGAAGCGAGGGGGAGGAGGATAAGCATGACGGTTCCTTCCGGGGTGCTCCGCTCGATGGTTATCGTGCCGTGATGGAGGTCCATCATCTTGCGGGCCAGGTGCAGCCCGATTCCGGTTCCCGGGGCGGAGGCGGGAGCGTCGGACTTCACGCGGTAGAAACGGTTGAACACGCGATCCTGGCTTTCAGAGGGGATGCCGGGGCCCGTATCGCTGACGCGCAGAGCGAGACACCCCTCCTCGATTGCGCCCGTAAGGCTTACCCGCCCCCCTTCGGGAGTGAACTTGAACGCGTTTGAAAGCACGTTGAAGACAACCTTGTCAACTTTGTCGGCATCCAGCAGTGCCGTTTCGGGCACGTCATCGGCTATCTCGACAGCGAAATCTATGCCGCGGCGCTCGGCAAGGTTGTCAAACGCGCCGGCCACGCCGTCGATGAACTTCCTGACGTCCACCTCCCTGACCGCGAGCCGCATCTGGTTGTTATCCAGGCGGCGGAGATCCATAATCTGGTCTATCAGGCGCAGGATGCGCTCCCCGTTATGACGCATGACGTCGATTGTGCGGAGCGCCTGTTTGTCGCGCACCTTGTCGCGCAGGGAGTCCAGCGGGGAGAGCACCATCGTCAGCGGGGTGCGTATTTCGTGGGATATGTCGGTGAAGAACTGTAATTTATGTTCCGCGGTCTGCGCCTGCATAAGCTGGCGGTTGCGCCGCTCCTCCTCCTTTATACGCCATTTTACAGCCTTGACGCCAAAGAATACGAGAATGATGAACAGGATAACGTAAATCATTTTCGCCCAAATAGTTAGGTAAATAGGGGGGGATATTGTCAGCTTCAGGGCCTTCTCGTGGGGTCTGTAATCCCCGATCGAGGCCTTCACGCGCAGGGTGTAGTCGCCCGGGGGAAGGCTCGAATATGTCGCCGTCCTGGCTCCGGGAGGGAGCTGGATCCAGACGTTGTCGTGCCCTTCGAGCATCACGGAATAAACCACGCTCTCGGGGTGTGAGAACTCGACCGCTCCGAAAGACACGGTGAAGCTGTTATGGTCGTAGGAAAGCCCGACCTCGTCGCGCTCCTCGACGGGAATCACGGTCTCGTGCGAGGCACCGGCCACCGCGTCGTCATCCTCGTTGATGAGCTTCAGGTCGTTGATCGCGACGCGGAGCAGCTCGCGGGGAGATTTCTTCTGGTCAGGCATGAAGGAGACAAGCCCCCCTACCCCTCCGAAATAAACGCGTCCGTCGAGTCCGCGGCATACGGAATTGCGCTTGAACTCGCGGCAGGTGACGTAGTCCATCGGTACGGAGTTGTCAAACTCCATCGTCTTCGGGTCGAGTTTAGATATTCCAGCACCGGTACTGAGCCAGAGGTTGCCGTTGCGGTCGGTCGTTATGCCGTATATAAGGTTGTTGAGCAGCCCGTGGGTCTCGTTGAATACCTGCGTGCGGCCGTTCTGAATGCGGTTAAGGCCCATGCGCGTACCGGCCCATATGGCCCCCGAGGCATCCTGGCAGAGAGAGAAGACGCAGTTGTTGCTCAACCTCATGTTCGAGGAATTGAAATGCTCGAAACTCCCGGTCGAGGTATCGAGGCAGGAGAGTCCCGAATCGCTCGTGCCAATCCATACCTTTCCGTCGGCGGAGAAGAGAATGGCGTGTATCGCGTTGCCGAGCAACTGCTTGGAATCCGGCAGCGAGGGGTCGTGGGAATAGAAGCGGGTCGAACCTGTCTGCGGGTTGTAGATGCAGACCCCGTCGCCATTGGTCGCGATCCAGAGATTTCCCGCGGCATCCTCCGCTATGGCGTTCACCTCCTTAACGCGGCCGCCGCGGCCGTCGGGGAGCGGGAGCGCGACAGGGGAGAACGAGCCGCTCGCCGGATTGTACTTCGCCAGCCCGTTGAGGTAGTTTCCGGCCCATATGCTCCCCTTGCTGTCCTGGAAAATTGTCAGAATCGTGGCGCCACCAGACTCAGGGTAAGGGATATGGCGCATCGGCGCTCCCGGAGCGGAGGCCCGGTAAATCCCGTCGCCGTCAGTGCCGACCCACAGCGCCCCGTCGTCACCCTGCAACACGCAGAGCACCGGTTCCGTGCCGATATTCAATGCGGCAGAGAATGGGGAGTAGGTATAGTTGACCATCGAATCCTCTGAATCCCGCGAAACCATGAGCGCGCCCTTCTGATATACCCCTAACCATATGTTTCCCTGGCGGTCGGGCAATATGTCATGGATTTTCGCCTTCGCGGGATTGAACTCCTTGATCGCGATGCCGACATCGGTGAGCGCCCCTGTAACGACGTCGTATTTCTTCAGGCCGTTGCCGTCGGTCCCGATATACATAACGTTGTCATCCGGGTAGTTACGCAGGATATACACGTTCCCGTCGACCTTCACCGCATCGCGCGTGACCCGGTTGGTACGGTAGTCGTACGCGTCGATACCCCCGTCGAGCGACCCGATGAACAGCCGCCCGTCGTTTGTCTGTCCGATGGTGAAGATCATGTTGCTCGAAAGGGAGGTAGGGTCGGCCGGATCGTGGCTGAGGGTCGTCATCGAATTAGTAGATCCGTTGAAAATCGTTATACCGGCATCCTTCGAACCGATCCATATGTTGCCGAAACTGTCCTCGTAGAGCACAGTGGTCTTGTTGGAGCAAATCCGGGAGTTTGTCGTCATGTAGCATACCGGCTCATCGTCACCCTTGCGGATGCAGACGGCTCCGGAACGGGAGGTCGTGAACCATATGTTACCCTTGCGGTCCTCGATAATGGAGTTGACGTAACTGAAATCGGGGACATTGGGATAACTCAGGCGCGGGGTTATGAAGGTCTGGGTCGAGCGGTCATATTTCTGGATGCCGTCGGTCGTCCCGACCCACAGGTTGTTCTCGCTGTCCTCGATGACGGTCAGCACCGTGTTGCTAAGGAGCGAACCGGCGTCGGAGGTACGCGTGAAAGTCATAGCCTCCGAGCCGTCGAAACGCGTCAGGCCGTAGTCGGTCGCCAGCCAGATGTAGCCAAGATGGTCCTGGCATATTTTGTTTATATGTGAGTTCGATACTGCGAAGAGGCGCCCGGTCGGTTCGGCTGTGGCGGCATTCGATGCCGGGATATTGCCGCCGAGGATGAACAAAGTCAGCGCGACTGCCTTTGACAATAGACGGTATTTGAATCTCATGGTATTTATATGACAGAAAGCACGGACAACAGGAGTCCGTATTCACGCTCCAAAGTTACTATACATTCCCGAAACAACCCAGATGCGACATAGAGAAAAGTCGGTTTGTCTACATTTTCGCAACTATTCTCCCCATTTTCGCAACCCGACCGACAATCCGCGAAGATTAACGCACATATAAGGCAGACGCCCCACACCTATTATTACTAACTTTGCCAGTGAAATTCCGAGGCATCTCCGACCGGGAGACTGCCGAGGCACTACCAGGAAAAATCAAACCAATCATACAGCCATGAAACTAATTCAGAAACCAGCCATCTCCGGCGAATCCCGCGCTTGGGCGCGCAGGCTGCTGGCAGCCGTGCTGATCGCTCCGGCGATTTCCCTTTCGGTGTCTGCCGCCGACATAACGGTGCGCGGCACTGTCAACGGCGACGGCGAACCGCTCCCCGGAGCGACAGTGACAGAGAGCGGACGTCCCGGAAACGGCACAACTACCGACGCCGACGGTCGATTCTCCCTCACCCTTTCCGACAAATCCAAAATCACGGCCAGCTTCATCGGCTACAAGACGGCGACAGTAAAGGTTGCCGGACGCCAGAATATCGACATCACGCTCGAGGCTGACGACAACGTGCTCGACGAGGTTATCGCGATCGGCTACGGAGTGCAGCAGAAAAAGCTCGTCACCGGCGCCACGCTCCAGGTAAAAGGTGACGACATCGCGAAGCAGAACACGATGAGCGCCTACGGCGCGCTGCAGAGCCAGGCTCCCGGCGTGAACATCGTCAAGAACACCGGTAAGGCCGGCGACGGATTCAAGGTGAACATCCGCGGCCTCGGCACCATATATAACTCCTCCCCCCTGGTCGTAATAGACGGGGTGAGCGGAGGCGACCTCAACCTGCTCGACCCTAACGACATCGAGAGCATCGACGTGCTGAAGGACGCTGCGTCCGCCGCCATTTATGGCGCGAGAGCCGCCAACGGCGTAATCCTCGTGACTACGAAGAAAGGGGGCAAGGAGCGCGTCAACGCCCATTTCAACATGTACCTCGGCTGGCAGGAAATCCCCAAGACCGTCACCCCCCTCAACGCCCAGCAGTATGTTATGCTGATGAAGGAGACCGGGCTTACCGACGCCGACTTCGCCGCCAACGTACCTCTCTGGGACGAAATCCAGAGCGGGGAGTTCACCGGCACTAACTGGCTCGACGAAATCCAGAAGAAGAACGGATTCAAACAGGGCTATAATTTCGGCCTCGACGGGGGCGGCGAGCGCTCGACCTACTCCCTCGGCGTAAGCTACTCTTCAGAAACTCCGACAATCGGTGTGAAGGCCGACGACGTGAAACAGCGCTACGAGCGCTACACCCTCCGCTTCAACTCGGAGCACATCATCGCCAAGCGCCCCGACCGCGACCTGCTGAAATTCGGTCAGACCCTGACCATGGCCCACATCAACTCCCGCGGCATGACCCAGGGAACGGGCAACATGTACTGGAACGACGTGCGCAACGCCCTGTGCGCCTCCCCGCTCTTCCCCGTATGGGAAATTCCCGGTGAGAAATACGCCTGGCCCGTGCTGCTCGACACCGACGAGACAAACCCGCTGGCCGAAATGTACTACCTACGCTCGTTCTCGCAAAGCAAGAACTACAACGCCCGCGGCAACCTCTATCTCGTCCTTGAACCAATCAAAGGTCTGACCTTCAAGAGCGCGTTCGGGTTCGCCTACAACGGATGGAACTCCCGCGAGTACACTCCCGCCTACCAGATTAACGAAAAGACCTACTCCAAGACCGACCGTGTCGGCCAGGGCTCCGGCAACGGCCTGCAATGGTCATGGGACAACACCCTGAGCTACGACTTCACCGTCAAAGGGCACCATCTCAACGTGCTCGTCGGCAACTCGGTAGAAAAGTGGGGCCTCGGTCAGGACATCAACGGCTCCAACCGCGACAGCGAGTTCGACAGCTTCGATTACGCCTGGCTCAGCAACGTCAAGACAATCGCTTCCGGCTCCACCACCCTTTCCGGCGCGCCATGGAGCCGCGGCCAGCTCGTGAGCTGGTTCGGGCGCGTAAACTACGACTACGACCGCCGCTACATGGCTTCCGTCATCATGCGCGCCGACGGTTCCTCCAACTTCGCACGCAGCCACCGCTGGGGCTACTTCCCCTCCGTGTCAGCCGGATGGAACATCGCCGCCGAGAAATTCATGGAGGGGCAGAGCCACTGGCTCGACATGCTGAAAATCCGCGCCTCGTGGGGCGAGAACGGCAACTGCAACATCCCGACTTTCCGCTATCTCTCTACTATCGCCTTCGGCAACGCCAACAACGCCGCATGGTATTACTTCGGCGACGACAAGGCGCACCCGACAATCGGTGCCTACCCCGACATCATGAGCAACCCCGACCTGAAATGGGAAACCTCCCGTCAGACCGACATAGGTCTTGACGCCCGCTTCCTCGGAAACCGACTCGGCTTCACCTTCGACTGGTACGAGAAGAAGACACTCGACTGGCTCGTGCAGCCTACCGCGCTCGGCATCTGGGGCACCGGCGCGCCCTACGTCAACGGCGGCGACATCAAGAATACCGGCATCGAGGTATCGGTTTCCTGGAACGACCGCGTAGGAGACTTCACCTACAGCGTCTCCGCCAACCTGGCACACAACAGCAACAAGGTGCTCCTCATCGCCAACGGCAACGGCCTGATCGAGGGAACCGCCGGAATCCTGGCGCAGAACACAACATCGTTCTACCGCGCCGAAGAGGGGCACCCCCTCGGCTACTTCTACGGCTATCAGACCGCCGGCATCTTCCAGAACCAGGAGCAGATCGACAACTACATCTCCCCCGCCACCGGCCAGCCCATCATGCCCGCAGCGAAGCCCGGCGACGTAATCTTCGTCGACCGCGACAAGGACGGCTCAATAACCGACAAGGACCGCACCTCGATCGGCAACCCATACCCCGACATCACCTACGGCCTGAACATTATGCTCGGCTGGAAGGGACTCGACTTCTCGCTGACCGGCTACGGAGTGGCCGGGAACCAGATCGCCCGTTCCTACCGCTCCGGCACCGACAAGCCCTACGACAACTACACGACCGAGATGCTCGGACGCTGGCACGGCGAAGGCACGTCGAACCGCCTCCCCGCCGTCGGCGGCTCCCCGATCAACTGGCAGTATGTCAGCGACCTCTACATCGAGGACGGCGACTACTTCCGAATCACCAACATCACCCTGGGATACGACTTCAAGAAACTCTTCCCGCGGCTGCCGCTGTCTAAACTCCGCCTGTACGGCGCCGTGCAGAACCCGTTCACATTCACCAAGTACTCCGGCATGGATCCCGAAATCGGCTACGGTGGCGGCGACAACTGGGCTTCCGGCATCGACCTCGGCTATTATCCCGGCTCCCGCAGCTACATGGTCGGACTAAACATCGAATACTAACCCGCTAACCAACGCGTAATACAACGAAACAACGAAAATGAAAAAGTTCTTTTCTATAATCGCAATATTCCTCTGCATGGTAGCGGCAACCGGCTGCGAGGACTTCCTCGACACCGAGAACCTTACCAAGAAGGACACCTCCAACTATCCCAAGAACGCCGACGACATGGACCAGCTCCTGGTAGGAGTCTACTCCATGGTAGGCCGCTGCGAGCCGCTCGGATTCTCCTACTTCGTCTCGGAACTGATGAGCGACAACTGCTTCGGAGGGGGCGACAACGCCGACAAGTCGTGCAAGGCGATGGACCAGTTCAAGAAATCCGGCGAGGACACGTTCCGCTGGTGCTGGCGTGCCCGCTATATGGGCATTTACCGCGCCAACTTCCTCCTGAGCCAGCTCGACAAAATCGAGTGGGACTCGCAGGAGCACCGCGACGCCGTCGAGGGCGAGTGCCGTATGATGCGCGCGTTCTTCTACTTCGACCTCTCCCGCATGTTCGGCGAGGTTCCCCTCGTGACAACCCCCGAAGCGGTCAACATCCCCAAGAATCCCGCCGCCGAGACATACGCCTTCATCGCCTCCGACCTCGTTGCGGCGATTGAGAAAATGCCCGACACGAAGGTTACCGATATGTCGCGCGACGACAACGGCCGTATGACCCGCTGGGCAGCCGAGGCGCTTCTCGCCCGCGTATGGCTCTTCTATACCGGTTATTATAACCAGAACTCCCTCCCGACCGTCGGAGGCGGCGAAGTGACAAAGGCCCAGGTCCAGAACTACATCGCCGACTGCATCGCGAACAGCGGCCACGACCTTCTCTCCGACTTCCGCAACCTCTGGCCTTACAGCCACGTGCAGGACTACAAGTACACCGCCGACAACGGGCTCAACTGGGCAGGCGACGGAAACATCGAGGAGGTCATGGCAATCAAATACTCCACAATCGGCAACTGGGACGTGATTTCCCAGAAATGCAACCAGGTATGCCTCTACTACGGCGTCCGCGGACAGAGCAACTATGCCCTGACCTTCCCATTCGGCCAGGGATGGGGCTTCGGGACAGTCAACCCCAAACTTTGGGAGGACTGGGATGACGCCGACATACGCAAGAAAGGCTCCGTAATCGACTGCAACGACAAAAGCGAGATGCGACTCTATATGAAGGGTGGCGGCAACGCGGCCGAGGAAACCTACTACATCAACAAAAAGCACTGCCCGATCAACGTATATTCCGACGCCACCAAACAGCACGTCGTAAATTACAGCGTGCCTCTCTACGGAATGACCGAAACCAACTTCCAGCTCAACAACACCCAGGACATCATCCTCATCCGCTTCGCCGATGTGCTGCTGATGGGTGCCGAGCTTGAATGTCCCGAGGCCCAGGCATACTTCGACCGCGTTCGCGGCCGTGCCGGCCTCCCCTCGCTCCCCGCAAACCTCGACAACATCAAGAATGAACGCCGTTTCGAGCTGGCTTTCGAGGGTGAGCGCTACTACGACCTTCTCCGCTGGCACGACGAGCGCCTGATTACGGAAAATCAGACCGACATCCAGATTTACGACCGCAAACTCCCCCGCAAGAAGAGCATCGTCTACCGCCCCGAGACCCGCGGATTCCTCCCGATTCCGCTGACGGAAATCCAGCTTTCCGAAGGGGTGCTGACCCAGAATCCCGGCTGGGAAGGAACCGACTGCTACCTCGAATAACAGCCCTTTTGCGGCATTAAACGGGAAATCATTAAACGAAAGTAAGTTAGATAGTTAAGATAGGTATGTCAACATGCAGCCGTAGAGGCTTTTTGAAGACCGCAGCACTCCTTGCCGCCGCTGCCGCCCTCCCCCAGGGGATGGCGGCGCGGGGCGGGAACTCGCGAAAAGAAACGCTGACCCTCGCCAATAAAAAAGTGCGGGTCAACGACACCTACGACGTAATCGTAGCCGGAGGGGGTCCCGCCGGGTGCGCCGCCGCGATCGCAGCGGCATCAGAAGGGCGCAGGACCCTGCTGATCGAGGCCACCGGCAACCTCGGCGGACTCGGAACCTCGGGGATGGTACCGGCCTGGTGCCCTTTCACCGACGGAGAGAAAATCATCTACCGCGGACTGGCCGAGAAGGTGTTCCGGCAGGCAAAGGCCGGAGTGCCCCACGAACCCTCCGACAAGTTCGACTGGGTAACGATAAATCCCGAATACCTCATCGGCGTTTACGACCGAATGGTGGAGGAATCGGGAGCCGACGTCCTCTTCTTCTCCCGCGTGGCGGCGGTTGAAATGTCGGCCGACGACACCGTCGACGCGGTTGTAGTAGCTAATAAAGATGGTCTGACGGCCTATCGCCCGAAAATCGTAATCGACGCGACCGGCGACGGCGACATCGCCGCCTGGGCCGGAGCCGAATACCTCAAGGGGGATGCCGACGGCGTGTTGCAGAAAAGCACCCTCTGTTTCTCCGTAGCCAACGTAAATACGGATGCGTATCTTAACGGACCCGAGCTCCATTCAGGGCACAACCCCGACAGCGCGTCGGTCCGCGCCCACCGTACCGGCAGATTCCCGCTGCTCGACACCCACTGCTGCCACAACCTCGTGGGGCCGGGCGTGGTTCAGTTCAACGCCAACCATATTGCGATCAAGGACACTACCGACCCGCGACAGCTCTCCGACGCCATGCGCCTCGGAAGGCGCGCCGCCGACCAGCACCTCGAGATGCTCAAGGAGTTCCGCCCTGACGCGTTCAAGGATGCGTTCGTAGTGAAAACTGCCATTATCCCCGGCATACGCGACAGCCGCCGAATCGTCGGCGACTACGTTTTCACCGGCGACGACTGGCGCGCCCGCAAGAGCTTCGACGATGAAATCGGACGCAACTGCTACTTCATCGACATACATAAAGAGGGAGTGCCCCACGTCCATTACGGCCGGGGTGAGAGCCACGGCATACCGTATCGCTGCCTGACCCCGAAGAAACTCCGCAACGTGCTGACCGCCGGGCGCTGCATCTCGACCGACGACGAGGCTTACGGCTCGCTACGCGTAATGCCCCCCTGCCTGGTCACCGGCGAGGCGGCCGGAGTAGCGGCCTCACTCGCAGCCGCGTCAGTCATCCGCGACATCCACCAGGTCGATACCGGCGACCTCCGCCGCATTCTGAAATCCCGCGGCCAGTATTTCCTATAAAAATTATTGTGCGAATCCGATGATATTCAACAGAATCGCGATAACAGCCCTGTTCGCGGCCGTGACAACAGCCGCCATAGCCGACAAACCCCTGCCTCCATATCTCGACGACTCTCTTCCAACCGAGCAGAGAATCGAGGACGCGCTCTGCCGCATGACCCTCGACGATAAAATCGCCCTGATCCACGCGCAGTCGAAATTCAGCACCCCCGGATGCCCCCGTCTCGGAATACCCGAAATCTGGATGAGCGACGGCCCCCACGGCGTTAGGATGGAATTTGACTGGGACGAATGGCAGGCTGCCGGCTGGACCAACGACTCCTGCACGGCGCTCCCAGCCCTGACATGCCTGGCCGCGACCTTCAATCCCGCCCTCGCCGGGCAATACGGCGGCGTGGTCGGCGAGGAGGCCCGTTTCCGCAAGAAAGACATAATCCTCGGCCCCGGGGTGAACATCTACCGCACCCCTATGAGCGGCCGAAATTTTGAATACATGGGTGAAGACCCCCTGCTCGCCTCCCGAATGGTCGTTCCATATATAAAGGAGTTGCAGAAAAACGGTGTCAGCGCCTGCATGAAGCATTTCGTTCTCAACAACCAGGAACACGACCGCGACGCGGTCAACGTGATTGTTGACGAACGCGCCCTCAACGAGCTGTACCTCCCGGCCTTCCGCGCCGGGGTGACCGAAGGGGGCGTGTGGGCGATAATGGGCTCCTACAACAAATACAAGGGAACGTACTGCACCCATAACGACACTCTTGTCAACCAAATCCTGAAAAAGCAATGGGGCTTCGACGGCGTGTTCGTAACCGACTGGGGTTCGGCCCACGACACCCGCGAGGCAGCCTTGAACGGCCTCGACATAGAGATGGGGTCCTGGACAAACGGGCTGACGTGGGGCAAGAGCAACGCCTACGACGAATATTATATGGCCGAACCGCTAAAACGGCTGGTCCGTTCGGGCGAAATCGACGAGAAAGTAGTCGACGAAAAGGCACGCAGGGTACTACGCCTCTGCATGCGCACCAACATGGACCGCCACCGCCCCTGGGGGTCGATGCATACTCCCGAACATCTCGCGGTGGCCCGGGAAGTTGCCCGAGAGGGAATCGTACTGCTGAAAAACGAAAAATGTTTCCTCCCGCTCCGCGACGGCACCCGAATCGCAGTAATCGGGGAAAACGCCGTGAAATCGCTTACAAAGGGGGGCGGCAGCTCAGAACTGAAGCCTCGTGTAGAAATCTCTCCGTTGCAGGGAATCAGAGAGCGTTTCGGCGAGAAGAACGTGACTTTCTCGCTTGGCTACGCTTCCGGCGAGCCAAACTACTCCAACGAGCTTCCTTCGCCATACGACGCTGACTCCCTGCGCGTCGCCGCTATTGAGACGGCGAGAAACGCCGACGTCGTAATCTTCATCGGCGGCCTCAACAAGAACTACCGCCAGGACTGCGAGGGGGAGGACCGCGCGACCTACGACCTCCCCTTCGGGCAGAACGAGCTTATCGCCGCTATCCGCGAGGTCAATCCCCGCACGGCGGTTGTGATTGTCAGCGGCAACGCCGTAGCGATGCCCTGGGCGGAAAAAGTCCCCGCTATTGTGCAGAGCTGGTATCTCGGAAGCATGGGAGGTCCGGCATTGGCCGACATCCTCTCCGGCGACGTGAATCCGAGCGGGAAGCTCCCCTTCTCGATTCCGGTCAACCTGACCGACTGCGCCGCGCATGCCTTTGGCGAAAGCGCCTATCCCGGAGTTGACGGAAACGTGCGTTACGAGGAGGGACTACTTGTCGGATACCGCTGGCACGATACCCGACGCATCCCCGCCCGTTATCCCTTCGGCCACGGCCTGAGCTACACCGAGTTCCGTTATTCCGACCTCGCTACCGACAAAAAAGAGTACGCGCCGACGGACACCGTGACCGTGACCGTGACCCTCGAGAACAAGGGTAAGGTTGCCGGAGCCGAGACGGTCCAGTTCTACGCCGCGCAGAAAGCGCCCCGCCTTCCCCGTCCTGCCAAGGAGCTGAAAGGGTTCGCCAAAACCTCTCTCGCTCCGGGCGAGAAAAAAACAGTCACCGTAGCTATCCCTGTAGCTGACCTCGCCTATTACGACGACACTCTCCGCCGGTGGATTGTCGACGACGACGAGTTCACAATCCTCGCCGGAGCTTCCAGCACCGACATCCGCGGCAAAGCCGTGTTCAAAACCCGTTCCATAAATACCTTAGCCGAAAACAAATAATTTCCATGAATACTATATTCAAATACCTCTTGGGAGCGGCGCTGGCAACAGCGTGCGCCGCTCCTTCATCCGCGGCAGAGACAGCCGACGGAGGGAAAGACCAACTGACTTTTCTCCTTACCGGCGCTTCATTCTCCGTTCCCGAAAACGGGTGGTTTGAAATCGGTTGCGAGGATCTCGGAGCCGAGGCCATTAACAAGGCCGTCAGCGGCGAAGCGATATACCACACCGCACGCCGCATGAACCTCGGAACGTTCTACACCCCCGAAGAGCTGGACAAAATCGACGTGTTCGTAATCGGCCACGTCCACAACCAGAACGTCGCCAACGAGCAGTGGCTCAAGGAAAACTGGGAAGACTATACCAACATCGCGTCGACCACCGACTACTCCGTGGCCTACGACTATGTGATTAAGCGCTATATCGCCGACTGCAAGGCGCTGAAGGACAACCCCGAATCGAAATATTACGGAACCGCGAACGGAAAACCCGTAAAAATAATGTTCTGCACCCACTGGCACGACTCGCGCACGACCTACAACCCGGCCATTCGCAAGCTCGCCGCAAAATGGGGCTTCCCCCTGGTGAAATTCGACGACAACATCGGCTTCTCCCGGCTTGACGCGGCTACTCCCGCAGAGCAGCCGAGCCTCCGCTTCGCCCACGATACCGAGACCATCGGCGGCGTCAAATACGGATGGCACCCCCTTCGCGGAAGCAACAGCTACATCCAGCGCCGCATGGCCCAGATTTTCGTTGAGGAAGCGCGTACCTATCTCGGTCTCGATGTCCCTTTTGATTATGCCCTCACCCCGGCATCCCCTCTGGTGGTGAAGGGCGAAACCGCGAGAATGCTCGTGAACTTCAAGGCCGGCCACTATCCTTTCTCTATCGACGGGAACGCGATTACCGCCTGCCCCTATTTCTGGGAGGTTGAAAACGCTCAGAACGACGTGACATTCAACGCGTCGTCGGTTCTCGACGCGAAAGGGACTGCCGCCGCCTCGGGTAGCGCTAAGGCAACCGTGATGGTGGCAGACAAGGTAATCCCCTGCTCCTACGACAGCTTCGTCCACCAGGCCGAGCAGAGCAAGGGGCACGCCGACGCGCAGACGCTCGACCTCAAGAACGGCGACGGATGGTCGCGCCGCATTTACCTCACATTCCCCCTCGCCGATGTTCCCGACGACGCGGCCCGCATCGGAATCCGGCTCTACTATGAGAGCGTCGTACCGGGAAAACTGAACAACGAAAACCGCCCCCTCGACGGCATCGAGACCCTCGAACTGGGAGGCAATACCTCTACATACACAGCGAATCTCACCTGGGACAACCACCACAACCACGTTTTCGAGCCGGTGACCTCGGCGCAGCTTACGCAGAACATGCTCGAATCCTATGTGGGATGGGATGTCACCGACTTCGTTAAGGACAAGATTCTCGAAGGGGCTTCCAATGTCACATTCCGCATATCTACCCCCTACCAGTGGCGCGCTCTCAGTCGCTTCACCGCCTCCGAGTCAACCTCGAATCCCGGTAAGGGGCCCCAGATGCTGATAGCGTTTCCCCGCGGTGCCACCGGCATTGAAAGCTCATTCGTTCCTGCTAAAGCAATAACTGTCAACAGCCTGACTATCAATAATCCCGCAGGGGAACAAGTCTCCGTGATTGCCGTTGACGGCAGGACCGCGCTCCGTTCCTCCGACACCGAAATCAACCTTTCCGCTCTCCTCCCCGGCATATACGTCGCCGTAGTCGGTAATGAATCTGTAAAATTCGTAATTCGTTAACCTGTATGCGCCTGCGCCTGATTCCCGCTCTGCTCGCCGCCTCGCTCTCCTCCCAGGCTGCCTCGCTCCTCGTCGAGGCTGAACGATTCGACAACCCCGGCGGGTGGACCCCCGACTCGCAGTTTATCGACGAGGAAGCGGGATCTACCTATCTGCTGGCCCACGGACTCGGCACCCCGGTCGAGGACGCTTCCTCCCGGATAACGCTGCCCGAAAGGGGAAAGTACAGCGTGTATGTCCGCACATACAACTGGACCTCACCCTGGCACGAAGGGAAAGGGCCCGGAGCCTTCCGGGTGGCGGTCGAAGGGAAGCCGTTGAAAGGAACCTTAGGCAACACGGGAAATGCCTGGGAATGGCAGTATGCCGGACGTTTCAAGGCCGACAAGGAAATCGTAACGCTGTCGCTCCGAGACCTGACCGGATTCGACGGCCGATGTGATGCCGTTTACCTCACGACAGCCCCCGCCGATACCCCTCCGGCCGGAAAAGAAGCGCTCGCGGAGTTCAGAAAGAGGAACTCCCCCGCGGCTGAGACGGCTGACGGCGGTTCATACGACCTCGTCGTGGTCGGCGGGGGCATCGCCGGAATGCACGCCGCTGTCAGCGCCGGCCGCCTCGGATTGAAAGTGGCGCTACTGCAGAACAGGCCTGTGCTCGGGGGAAACAACAGCTCGGAGGTCAGGGTACACCTCGGCGGAGCGCTCGACCTCGGCAGATACCCCGCCCTCGGAACCATGCTCAAGGAATACGCCCCGACAATCGAGGGGAACGCCCAACCCGCGGCGAACTACGGCGACGCCGACAAACTGCGGTGGGTAGAGGCCGAACCGAACATCTCCCTTTTCCTCAACCTCCACGTCAACGGAGTAGAGACGGCTCCCGACAGCCGGATTCTCGCCGTAAGCGGAGTCGAGACCCTCAGCGGCCGCACGCTGCGATTCAGCGCGCCCCTCTTCTGCGACGCGACCGGCGACGGCACAGTAGGTTTTCTCGCCGGAGCCGACTATCGGATCGGGCGCGAGGGGCGCGACGAGTTCGGCGAACCGTCGGCCCCCGAACAGCCCGACAATATGACGATGGGAACCTCCGTCCAATGGCGTTCGCGCGAACTGAACGCGGGCGAAAAACCGGGCTTCCCTAAATTCGCGTATGGTCTAATGTTCAACGATTCAACCTGCCACCGCACCCCCGTCGGCGAATGGACCTGGGAAACCGGGATGCACGCCGACCAGCTTAACGCCTTCGAGCGCGTCCGCGACTACGGGATGCTCGTGGCATACTCCAACTGGAGCTACATCGTCAACAGCCTCGGTCTGTTTCCCGACCGCAAACTCGACTGGGTGGCCTACGTCGGCGGAAAACGCGAGACCCGCCGCCTCCTCGGCGACTATATTCTGAAAGAGGACGACCTGGTGAAGCGCGTCAGCCACGAGGACGCGTCCTTCACGACCACCTGGAGCCTCGACCTCCATTTCCCCGACCCGGAAAACAGCCGCCAGTTTCCGCAGGGGGCGTTCATAGCGTCGAACCGCCATATATTCATTCATCCCTACGGCGTTCCTTACCGCTGCCTCTACTCGCGCAACATCCCCAACCTCTTCATGGCCGGGCGCGACATAAGCTGTACCCATTGCGCGCTCGGCTCGGTGCGCGTGATGCGCACAACCGCAATGATGGGCGAAGTCGTAGGAATGGCCGCGGCGCTCTGCAAGCGCCATGCCACCACTCCACGCGAAATCTACCGTAACCCCCTCCCCGAGCTGAAATCCCTTATGTCGCAGGGAACCGCCCGCCACCCCCTCCCCGACAACCAGCGCTACAACGAGGGCCACCACCTCTCCGACTGACCCTCCCACTCCATAGACAGTTTCAAGTCCGTCCCCCCGATTCCGCCGAAACGGATGAAGAGGGCGGACTGCTTTCGTTATTTATGAAATAATAACTAAATTTGCCGTCAATTTCAATATCGCCAATTCGGCATATCAACCGGCGCAAGTCGCCAGTTTACTAATATTTCAAGTATATAATACCCTGATTATGAAGATAAAATTCCAAATCCTGCTCCCGCTGCTTTTAGCCCTCGCCGCAACATTCGCCGCAAGCGCCAGGGATCGCGTGTCAATCCTCGGCGACTCCTATTCAACATTCAAAGGCTTCGTGCAGCCCGAAAGCAACGCATGCTGGTATTTTCCGGAACCTGACACTACTAAAACCGATGTTCGCTCCGTCAAGCAGACCTGGTGGCACCAGCTCATAAAAGAAAAAGGATGGCTGCTGGAGAAGAACAACTCCTTTTCCGGCGCTACCGTATGCACAACGGGATATTCCGGCAAGGATTTCTCCGACAGGGCTTTCACTACCCGCGTACTCGACCTCGGCTCCCCCGATATCATACTGATTTTAGGCGCTACCAATGACTCCTGGGCGGGCGCTCCGCTCGGGGATTTCAAATATTCCGACTTTACGGAAGATGACCTGAAATCCTTCCGTCCGGCCCTGGCATACCTGCTGGAAACAGCCGCGGACCGCTATCCCAACGCCGAAATCTACTATATGGTATGGGACAAAATCAAGCCGGAACTTATTAGCTCAGCGGAAGAAATCAGCCGCCACTACGGCATCCCCTTCCTCGTCCTCAAAGATATAGACATCAAAGGGGGCCACCCCACAATAAAGGGTATGCGCCAAATCGCCAGCCAGGTCGCCTCCCTTACCGACGGCAAGTAAAGCCGTAATTATTACGCCCTCGGTTCAAACTCCCCTCGCACCCACCTGACGAATCCCGTTATCCGAAAATTATCGGGGAAATGTTGGGGGATGTGTGGGGAGTTTTGTAACTTTGTGCGTGATTCGACTAAAACGAGTTAGCCTTTTATGAAATTCATTGGAGCACATGTATCGGTGGAGGGCGGTGTCAGCAACGCGCCTGTCAACGCCGCGGCGCTGGAAATGGGAGCGTTCGCGCTTTTCACCCGTAACCCTTCGCGATGGAAGTCGGCCGCCATATCCGCGGCCGAGGCCCGGCGCTTCAAGGAGAACTGCGAGCAGCACGAATACACGCCGCAGGTCATCCTTCCCCACGACAGCTTCCTTATCAATCTCGGCGCTCCCGACGCGGAAAAGCTCCGTATGAGCCGCGACGCCTTCCTCGATGAGATGCGCCGCTGCGAGCAGCTCGGCCTTACGATGCTGAACTTCCACCCCGGCTCGCACCTCAACCAGATTGGGGAAGCCGACTGCCTGGCCCGTATCGCCGAATCCATCAACCTGACGCTCCGGGAGACCGCCGGCATAACAGCCGTTATTGAATCGACCGCCGGGCAGGGTTCCAACCTCGGCTTCCGCTTCGAACACCTCGCCGCGATTATCGAACAGGTCGAGGACAAGGAGCGCGTAGGGGTCTGCGTAGACACCTGCCATACATTCGCTGCCGGATACGACCTGAAATCCCCCGCGGGCTATGACGAGACCTGGGAGGAATTCGACCGCCTGATCGGCTTCAGATATCTCCGCGGGATGCACCTCAACGACTCCAAGAAGGTGTGCGGCTCAAGGGTCGACCGCCATATGCCGATAGGCACCGGTGAACTCGGCGCTGAGTTCTTCTCCCGCCTGATGAAGGATCCCCGCTTCGACGGCATCCCCCTGATTCTCGAAACCCCCGACGAATCGCTGTGGGGCAAGGAAATCGCCTGGCTGAAAGCTGAGGCTGCAGGTTCCTGAAAAACACGTCATTCTGAATAATATCTTATAGCAATTCGCTTTTACTTACACGCTTACTTACATTAATCATCCATGAGAACCAAACCTGACCTAAGTTTCTGGAAGCTGTGGAACCTCTCGTTCGGGTTCTTCGGCGTTCAGATCGCTTACGCACTCCAGAGCGCCAACGTCAGCCGTATCTTCGCGACGCTGGGCGCCGACCCCCACGATCTCAGCTATTTCTGGATTCTTCCACCGCTTATGGGCCTGGTGGTACAGCCCCTTGTCGGAACCGCTTCCGACAAAACCTGGACCCGTATCGGGCGACGCCTCCCCTACCTCATCGTCGGAGCGGTTGTCGCCGTCCTCGTGATGTGCCTCCTCCCTAACGCCGGTTCCTTCGGCCTCGCCGTATCTTCAGCCATCCTGATCGGCCTGATCGCGCTGATGCTGCTCGACACTTCCATCAATATGGCTATGCAGCCGTTCAAGATGCTCGTCGGCGACATGGTTAACGAAAAGCAGAAGGGGCTCGCCTACTCTATTCAGAGCTTCCTCTGCAACGCCGGCTCAATCGTCGGGTACATCTTCCCCTTCCTCCTTACCTGGATAGGGTTCAAGAATACCGCGGCCGCCGGAGTGATTCCGCAGACAGTCGTGTTCTCCTTCTACTTCGGCGCAGCGATTCTCCTTGGGTGCGTAATCTATACACTATGCAAGGTCAAGGAGTGGCCCCCGGCCCTCTACCAGGAATATAACGGAGGCGGCGAGACAGCCCCTGACGGCAAAAAGGAAAAAACCAACCTGGTAAAACTCCTCGTAAAGGCCCCCTCTACATTCTGGACCGTCGGCCTCGTGCAGTTTTTCTGCTGGTTCGCATTCCTCTTCATGTGGACCTACACCAACGGCACCATCGCCAAAAACGCCTTCGACTGCCCCGAGACCACCACTATCCACGGCATAGCCCAGACCGATGCCGACGGAAAAGTTGTCAAAGAAATCTCCGCCAAATACATCCTCGTCAACGGAAAGGATGTGGTCGTTGACCACGGCAAGGCCACTGTCGCCGGAATCGAGACCGCCGACGGCAAATTCATCCCTGCCACCTCCGTCGCGATCCTGCGCGACGATATGGAAAACCTCGCACTCAAAAGCGGAGGTCTCGACCTCTCTATACCCGTCAAAGGGATAGCCCTCCCCACCCCGGTTGTAGTCAACGACCTGCTCTATTCCGTTAACGGAGTCAGCGCCTACGCGTTCAACATCCCCGTCTCGACCGACGGATGCCCCCTGCTTGTCAACGGCACCGACACGATTCTCACCCCCGACTTCAAACTCGTCGATTACCTCTCGCGTATGGAGGGCCCGACCGTGCTCACCACTGCCGACATCTGCACTCTCGACCCCAAGACCGGCGAACTCGTTATCGACGGCGCCTCGGAGGTAACCCTCGAAGACCCCTCCCGCGCGTCGTTCCGCACCTCGGTAGTGCTGAACACCGAATCCCCCGAATATAACGACGCTGGCAACTGGGTAGGCATCCTCTTCGCCGTCCAGGCAATCGGCTCCGTGCTGTGGGCCGTAGTGCTCCCGATGTTCCGCTCCAGGAAGTTCTCCTATTCCCTCAGCCTCCTGCTCGGAGCAGCCGGATTCGTGACCGCCGGACTGTTCCACGACCAGTACATGCTCTTCATATCCTTCGTCCTGATTGGTTGCGCTTGGGCCGCCATGCTCGCCTGGCCGTTCACGATACTCACCAACTCGCTCCGCGGAGGAAACATCGGCGCGTACCTCGGCCTCTTCAACTGCTCGATATGCATCCCGCAGATTGTCGGCGCGCTCCTTGGCGGCTGGATTCTCAGCTTCTTCGGCGGAGCCGACACCCTCGCTCCCCAGCACGTCATGATGATTATCGCCGGCATCTCCCTCTGCCTCGGCGCGATAGCCGTCGTGTTTATCAAGGAACACCAACCCGAAACCAACAAAGCCTGACCCGATTATGAAGAAACTATATATGGCGGCTACCGCACTCCTCATACTCAGCGCCTGCGGCGGCACGAAGGACTACGACAACTATGTCGCGACCCTTGCCGCCCAGCCTGCGGCGATTGACACAATAACTTCCACCCGCGGCTACGCTTCCTACATCGACTCCCTGCAAGCCCTCACCGCCGGTTTCGACGCCCTCGGCGTCAAACTCGACCCGACCCAGCGCGACGAAATCGAGTCCCTCGGCCTCAAAATCTCCGCCGCCCTCGACTCCAAATACCGCTCCCTCACCGCCCCCCGGGATTCCACCCTCCCCCAGGAATCCCCCGACACCGCCTCTATCCACGCCGAGACTGCCACAAAATAATCTTTCACATACCCTCCATAAGATTTAGAATAACCGTATTTGTGTAGGGACGCGGCGTGCCGCGTAAGGCAATGCAACCATTTAATTGTTTGATTTACCCAATTTTACGCGGCACGCCGCGTCCCTACACCAGATACAAAAGGTCAAGTCATACAAAGGAAGGGATGAAAAATCGGGCGAAGGAGCGGGGTTTTATGGATTTTTTGCTAATTTTGCGGTTAGTTAACCGTAGCAGCCCATATGACACCGCTTAACGAAAAAATTTACGGCCTGATTGGATACCCGCTCGTCCATTCATTCTCGAAGAACTACTTCAACCAGAAGTTTGAGGCCGAGCACATTAACGCCAAATATATCAATTTCGAGATTCCCGACATCGGCGACCTTATGGAGCTGATCGCGGAAACTCCGAACCTAAGCGGCCTTAATGTCACAATCCCCTACAAGGAGCAGGTGCTCCCCTACCTCAACGACATTGATCCGGCAGCCAAGCGTATCGGGGCGGTAAACGTCATAAAGTTCGTCGAGGGTAAAAACGCTAACGACTTCAAGCTCATCGGTTATAACAGCGACTACATCGGTTTCGGCGATTCGATCCGCCCGTTGCTGAAGCCCTGGATGAAGCGCGCGCTCGTGCTCGGCACGGGTGGAGCCTCAAAGGCTGTCAGTGTGGCGCTTGAGGACCTCGGGGTTGTACCCCAGCCTGTTTCGCGCACAAAGCGCCCGGGGGTGCTGACCTACAGCGACCTCACCCCGGAAGTAATGGCGGAACATAAAATAATCGTGAACACGACTCCGTTAGGACTATATCCGAACGTCGACAGTTGCCCGGACATCCCGTATGACCTGCTCGACGATACTTATCTCTGCTACGACCTGCTCTACAACCCCGACACCACCCTCTTTATGAAGAAAGCGGCCGAACACGGGGCCGAGGTAAAGAACGGACTGGAAATGCTTCTGCTGCAAGCCTTTGTGTCGTGGGAGATATGGAACTCCAAGCGTCGCCGCTTCCTGTCGCCTGACTGACTTGTAGAACTGAATATAACTCAAAACAACGGTTGTGAAACCGCTAAACAATTAATATCAAGAACTTAAAACTGTGAAAGAAGAGATCGCACCCTCTTGGAAGGAGCAGTACGGCAAATGGGTCTACATCCTTGCCGCCCTGCTGATTGTTTTCCCCTTTATGGTCGTCGGAGCAAGCGATTTTATCTCGCCTGCGATCGCCCTGTTCTCCGGGCTGGTTTTCGCCTTCATATTCCCGATGCCATTCCCCAAATTCAATAAAAAAGCGTCGAAATATCTGTTGCAGGCATCGGTTGTCGGCCTTGGTTTCGGAATGAACGTCACCGAGGCCCTCAAAAGCGGTGCCGACGGCATGATGTTCACCATCGTTTCCGTAATCGGAGTGATGGTGTTCGGCGTTCTTCTCGGCTACTGGATGCACCTCCAGCGCAAGACCTCCTACCTGATCGCGTCAGGCACAGCCATCTGCGGAGGGAGCGCCATCGCGGCCGTCGGCCCCGTGCTGAAAGCCAATGACCACGAAATGGCTGTCTCCCTCGGCGTAATTTTCATCCTCAACGCCATCGCCCTCTTTATCTTCCCGCCGCTCGGCAGAATGTTCGACATGTCGCAGGCGCAGTTCGGAACCTGGGCCGCGATCGCGATCCACGACACCTCGTCGGTAGTCGGTGCCGGCGACGCGTACGGCCCGGAGGCATGCCAGATCGCAACGCTGATCAAATGTACCCGCGCGCTGTGGATTATCCCCCTCGCGTTCGTAACCATGTTCATCTTCCGCGACAAGAACTCCAACAGCATCTCGATACCCTGGTTCATCTTCCTGTTCGTGATTGCCATGGTTATCAACACATATTGCGGCGTTCCTGAGAGCCTCAGCAAGGCGATTGTCTACATCTCGAAGAAAGCCCTCGTGGTTACTCTCTTCTTCATCGGAGCCGGGCTGTCGCTCTCGATGATAAAGAAAGTCGGTATCAAGCCGCTTCTCCTCGCCGTCCTCATCTGGATTATAATCGGCGTTTCCTCCTTCTTCGTGGTTATCCATACCATCGACTAACATCCTGACGAAATGAACGGCGGACTGCGTTCCACCCCGCTCCTATACCCCACCGCGGCCTTCGCGGTGGGTATTGTTTTGTCCGTCGAGTTCCAAGGATATACCTGGTGGATTGCCGCGGCGCTGGCTGTCGCGGCTCTTACCGCCCAGCTTTTAGGGAAAGGCTATGCCGGGGTCCTCGCCGTCATGGCGGCATTGGGGTGCGCCTCGATGGGCTTCCGGCTGCCATATGCGCCTGACTTCGCGCTCCTCACCCCCGCCCGCGAAATCACGGCTACCGTTACCGAAGCCCGCGAAAGCGACAGCGGAAGCCGCCTTACTGTCGAAGTCCGCGCCAATCCTAAGTTCAAAGCCATAGTCTACATCCGTTCCGGCGAAGCGCTGTTCCATAAAAACGACATAGTGCGCTTCAACGGCGTATGGAGCGCTCCAGGCGAGCCGGCCGACGTCCCGTATGAGTTCTCAATGGCACCATACTGCTTCCGCCGCGGCATAACCGCCATATGCCGCGCCGACCGGTTCGAGATAATCTCCCGGGGAACCTATACGCCCTCCTTAGCTGAACAGGCGAGGGCGCGGCTCGCCAAGGGGATAATGGATTCGGGAGTCACCAGTGCGACCGCCGACCTCCTGGAAGGTCTACTGCTCGGCAACTCTGACGCGATCGACAGCCAGACCCGCGAACGGTTTTCCCAAGCGGGTCTCGCGCATATGCTCGCCCTCAGCGGCACCCATCTGTCTGTCATAACCGCTCTGCTCGCAATGGTATTCATCCCTCTGCGGCTCGGAGGAAAACGGCGCTGGGCATGGGGAGCCACGTTGGCGGCGATGTGGTGCTACGTCCTGCTGACCGGCGCGCCCGCCTCCGTAGTCCGCGCCGCCGTGATGGCGAGTTTCGTGATTGCGGGAAGACTTATATCGCTGCCGACTTCGAGCTTCAACTCCCTCTGTGCGGCCGCCCTCGCGATTCTGCTGTTCAGTCCCGGCGAGCTGTACTCGCCAGGCTTCCAGATGTCGTTTCTCGCAGTCGCGGGGATATTGATGTTCGCCTTCCGGCTCACGGCGGCTGGGCCACGCAACCCGGTTCTGAGAATGTTATGGTCGTGGTGCGCTGTCTGCGTCGCCGCAGTCGCGGGTACGGCCGGAATCAGCGCGTGGCTGTTCCACCGCTTCCCGGTAGCGTTCCTTCTCTCGAATATCCCTGCGACATTGCTGCTCCCGCTGTTCATGGGTGGCGGCATACTCCTCCTGTCGCTCTCCCTCGCAGGTATTCACGCCGGATGGCTCGCAATGTGTGTCGACGGCATCGGCTCGGCGTTAAACCATATTGCCGCAGCGGTAAATTCGCTGTGGTGGCACCAGGTCGACGGCCTATGGTTCCCCTTTTGGACGCTCATCTTCTATTACGGAGGACTTCTGCTGCTCTACTTCGCGATTGAGCGGCGCAAATCGCTTTACGCTCTTTCATCGGCCATAATGCTGCTCACGTTCGCCGGACTGAGCATCATCCTTGCTCCCCGGCCTCCCCGACAGGAGCTGTTCAGAATAACCGACTCGTTCTGCACCGCATGGGTTGTGTTCGACGACGGAAAGGCGTGGCTCGTAAGCGACGCGCCGCCCCGCCATAAGGAAGCGCTGAGGAACCGCGTCGGCTGGCGCCTTAACGAACCCCTCGCGATCCGCGGCATCGACTCCCTGCGGACGGCGCCCGACACACTCTCAACCCCCTTCCTGCGTATCGCCCGCAACAAGGTCGCCGTAGGCCCGGTCGACATTGTTTTCATCGACCGCCCCCGCGACGTCGTCCCGCTCGTTCGCAAGCCCCGCTACGCCGTGGTCGGCGGCCATTACCGCCATAACATTAGGGCGGTAGCGGAAACTATCGCCCCGGACACGATAATATTGTCGCCGAGCCTCGACTATGAGATAGAGAAGAAATTCGCCTCGCAGCTTGACTCCCTGGGAGTTGCTTATTTAAGGGAGGCATACAGATACTGGAAGTAGGGAGATATGTAAGTGCCTGGTCTCTTGACCTGTCCGTCGAAAAGCACTATGTCCAGGTCGATTTCCACCTCTCCGTCGGAATGACGCACACGATGGACTGCCTCGTAGCGTTTCAACTCGCTGTTCAGCATCTCGTAATCACCGTCATAATTTCCAAGGCACAGGCTGTTGGTGTAGCGGCGTTCGGTGCGCCCGCTCGTATCATTCGAGTCAAGCATCGGAGAGAACACGCAGTCCGAACCGAAGAGCTCTTGCAGAAAATCCTCCGCTTCGTCTACCCGACGCTCCCGGTCGGAAGAATTGCTCCCGACGCAAACCACAACCCGGTACTCGTAAATCTCATTCATTACGGTTCAGCATACCCCCGACTGGTCTACTCCGCGGAGCGACAGTCCGATTCTGCGACGCCCGAGGTCAACCGAAATGACTTTCACCATAACGTGCTGATGGAGTTTCAGCACCTCCGCGGCGGAGCGCACCCGGCGGTCGGCAAGCTGGCTGACGTGAATCAGGCCGCTCTCGTGAAGCCCTATGTCGACGAACGCGCCGAAATCTGTCAGGTTGTTGACGATACCGGGAATAACCATACCCTCCCTCAAGTCTTCTATCTCGCGTACCGAGTCGTCAAACCGGAACTCGGCGGCCTTCTCTCTTTGGTCGCGCCCCGGCTTGCGCAGCTCCGCGATAATATCGTTGAGCGTCGGCATCCCGATTTCGTCGGTAACATACCCGGCAAGGTCAATCTTCCTAATTGACTCATCATTTGATACAAGCTCCCCTATGGAAAGCCCGGCATCGGCGGCCATACGCTCCACAAGGGAGTAACGTTCCGGGTGGACGGCGGTATTGTCGAGTATGTTGTCGCTTTCGGGAACGCGGATAAACCCGGCGCACTGCTCGAACGCTTTCGCCCCGAGCCGCGGCACTTTCAGCAGCTCGCCGCGAGAGGAGAAGTTGCCGTTACTCTCGCGGTAGGCCACGATATTGCCGGCAAGGGCGTCTCCGATACCGGAAACATAGGAAAGCAGCCGCCGCGAGGCGGTGTTAAGGTTCACCCCGACGGAGTTTACGCAGCTCTCTACCGTCATGTCGAGCGAGCGTTTGAGTTTAGCCTGGTCAACATCGTGCTGGTACTGCCCCACCCCGATTGATTTCGGATCGATCTTTACAAGCTCGGCCAGCGGGTCCATCAGTCTGCGCCCGATGGAAACAGCCCCGCGGACTGTCACGTCCTGGTCCGGGAACTCGTCCCGGGCGATTTGCGAGGCCGAATAAACCGAGGCTCCGTTTTCGCTGACAACAAACACCTCTACCTTATGCGGGAAACGCAGGGAGCGCACGAAACGCTCCGTCTCGCGGCTCGCCGTGCCGTTGCCGATAGCGATAGCCTCGATGTCATATCGTTCCACCATGTTCAGCAGCCGCTTTTCTGCATCGAGCGTGTAATTGCGGGGAGGCGTCGGATATATCACGTCGTGGCACAGGAGCGCGCCCGCCTCGTCGAGACAGACAACCTTGCACCCCGTGCGGTAGCCGGGGTCGATTCCCATCGTGCGCTTCGGCCCGAGCGGCGCGCCGAGCAAAAGCTGGTGAAGCGAGTCGGCGAAAATCTTTATCGCCGCGTCGTCGGCCCTCTCCTTCGCCTCGGCGGAAATCTCCGTCTCAATCGACGGGACGATAAGGCGCTTGTATGCGTCGCGGACAGCCTCTTCAACTATCGCGGCAGACGGCTTCAGCCCATCCTTGCGGAGGAAGATGCGCGACAGCCGCTCTACCATAGCGTCATTGTCGATACCGACCGAGACCTTCAGCATCCCTTCGGCCTCGCCGCGCCGCATGGCGAGATAGCGGTGAGAGGAGCAGCGGTTAAGCGGCTCGCTGACCTTGAAGTAAGTCTGGTAGTTCGCCGCCTCTTCCTCCTTTCCCTTGACTACCTTGCAGCCCAGGACGGCTGAACGGCGGAAAGTAGAGCGCACGCGCTCTCGGGCCGTCTCATTCTCGCTGACCCATTCCGCGATGATGTCCGAAGCCCCGGCAATCGCCGCGTCAACGTCCGCGACATTCTCTCCGACATACTTCGCGGCCGTTTTTTTCGGATCGGCGCAGCGCTGCGACATTATGATTTTCGCGAGGGGTTCGAGGCCGTTTTCCCTGGCAATCTGCGCCCTGGTGCGCCGCTTGGGCTTATAGGGCAGATACAGGTCCTCGAGCACGGCGAACTCCTTGGCCGCGTCGATTCGCTGACGCAGCTCGTCGGTCAGCTTTCCCTGCGACTCGATTGTCTGCAAAATGTATTCCTTACGTTTGAAAAGCTCCTGGAGCGCGTCAAACCGCTGCTGTATGGCGAAAATTTCTACTTCGTCAAGCCCACCTGTCGCCTCCTTGCGGTAGCGGCTTATGAAAGGGATGGTCGCGCCTTCGGCAAGCAGCCCCAGGGCGGCGACAACGTGTTTTTCAGGGATATTAAGTTCCCCTGCGATGATTTCGGTAGCGGAAAGGGCCATAGGATGGTAAGAGAGAGTGTTTATTATAGATTGCTGCAATCAGTAGCGGCGCAGAGTCAGCAACGTGATTTCGGGAGTGGCGCCGATACGCATTGGAACCCCTACCTCACCGGCGCCGATGTTGACGTAGAGCTTGCGTTTCCCGGCCGGGTCGGCATACATTCCGCCCCAGGTCTCGTAGCGCATCGAGGCCGGCGACAGTCCGAACACCTCGACCTGCATCGCATGGGTATGCCCGGCAAGCGAAAGCGCGACGTTAAGGTTGTCGTTATCCCTTATCGAGTCTACCCAGTGGGCCGGATTGTGGGTCAGCAATATCTTCGCGACAGAGTCGTCCAGCGCCGGATAAGCCTTTGAGAGCGAGCCGTAGACCGGGAAGGGCGCGTCGCCGATATTTTCCACCCCGATAAGGGCTATCGAGTCGTTGCCGCGGCGCAGCCATTCAGTCTCGTTAAGGAGCAGCCGGATTCCCGCACGGCGGTAAGCGTCATAGAGCTCCTCCATATTGGCCGCCTTAGCCTCGGAAGAATCCCATTCGCGGTAGTCGCCGTAATCGTGGTTCCCGAGAATGGCATACACCCCTCCGGGAGCCTCCAGGCGCGACAGGGTCTTTACAAAGGGGTGAATCTCATCCGACTGCCGGTTGACAATATCCCCTGTGAATACAATCGCATCGGGGCGAAGAGCGTTTATCTCATCGACGAGCTTTGAGACAAAAGCGGTATCAGAACCGAAGGTTCCGACATGCAGGTCGGAGAACTGTGCGACCCGGTATCCGTCGAAAGCATCGGGAAGCCCCTTGACTGAGACCTCCACATCCTTTTTGTCAATATCGTAACGGGTTACGAGCGCCCCCCACCAGAAACAGACGAAAACTACTACCGCCAGCACGACCCCGGTCCACGCCATTCCCGGAATACGCCCCTTGTGCCACAGCCTCGGCAAGCCGCCGATAATGTCAAACACACCCGCGATAAATTTCGGAATATATATCGAGAAATAAGCGAAGAGCAGCCACATCTTGACTACCAGCTCGTCGGAACTGCCCGAACGGGCCGGGACAATCATCGCCGCGAGCAGCAGTGCCGCGAACGCGAGCGCCGTCCATTTCTGTATGCGGCTGAGAACCCTCCTGTTAAACGAACGTCTCTGCAACTGGCGGTAAATATACCAGTCTACCAGCCCGTTGAATACCAACAGGGTCAGAAGCAACATCAACGAAACGCGCATATCGTTCTTTTAAAAGTCTGTTCTTTATTCCCCCTCGGCCGAGAGCTTGTTGCGCAGCGGATTCGCATACATTTCCAGTATGGCGTGGCGCATGAACTCCCGCTCCTCGGCGGTAACGTCGGGAAGGTCGACCTTCGCGATCTGGCCGTCGAGATACTTGTTGAAATTCTCGACATCGGCAGCGGTATAGCAATCCTTGAAGCGGTCAGTGCTGTTTACGGTGTCGAACGCTATGTAGTTCAGCGGGAAAATCTGGTATCCGCGATGGATATAGTTGTCAATGACAGAGCAAACCCTGCGGACAACCTCTACCTTGTCGGTACACTCCCTCAGGGATTCAAGCTCCGGGTTAATACACGGGCAGATGTTGAAATGCACCCTACCCTTGAATTGCAGAATACCCGTCTCCATGCTGAAAAGGTCGTCGCGCTGCGACTTCTTAAATTCCGGGTCGCGGCGGCGCGCGAGAAATTCCCGGGCCTTGAGGTAATCGTTAGGGTCGTATTCGTAGGAAATCGAGGTCGGGGTAATGTTCAGTTCAAGCAGGCGCCCGGCGATAGTAGGAGCGTCCCCGGCGAGGGCCAGCATCTTCAGGACACTTTCCTGGGTAACGTCGTTGGAATCCTTGGCGCGCCCTTCGCGCTGCGCGATCCAGACCGATTCCCCCTTTTCCCGGATACAGTAGTGGATATAGCCCGAGAGCTGCTTGGCGGCCTCCAGCGCCTTGGTAAGGCGGAGGTTGCGCTTCACGATAATACCCTTATTCAGGCGCACGAGATCCGAAATCCAGTCGTAAATCAGCAGGTTGTCTCCCAGGGCCACCTCCTGCGCCGGTAGTCCGTGGCGTAGCATAGCCAGCCCTAAGAAGGAAGCGTCGAGCACTATGTCGCGGTGGTTGGTGATGAACAGGCGGCTCTTCGACAGGTCGAGATTGTCAATCCCCGAGTCGGTGACCCCCGAGGTGGTCGCCTTTTCGAGCAGAAGGAGTATGTCGAGCATTATATAACGCTGGAAATCATCCTTGTTGGTGATTTTCATCAGCTTGGCCGACAGCTCTTTGAAATCGACATCGGGCATTATGTATCTTATCGTGCGCTCGAAACCGGGGTCGGCAAGCAAATGAGCCATTCGCTGCTGGAACTGGTCGTCGTCGTGCGGAGCTATTTCTTTATATTCTTCCGGAGTATGTGTCATGGCATTGGAATGACAAAAGAAGGGTATTTACCTACCGATTCCCGGGGTCCACACCCTCATACGAGCCGCAAAATTAAACAATAAAACAGAATATTTAAAAACAAACGGCGCATACGCGCCGTTTTTTAGCTTAATTTAAGGTTACGTCACCCCTCCGGCAACCCATCAGTCTGCCATCTCCGCATACTGGATAACCGTAGGGCTTTCCACATCAACCCCGTATTCCTTGGCGCGGGCCAGGATCGCGCGGGCCAGCTTTGGCTTCAATTCTTCGGGACAATAACGGAAATAAGCCTCGGCGGCGCGCACATGCGCCGCGTCGGGCATAGGATACTCCCTCCGTTCCGGCAGTCCGAAAACGCTGGAGGGAAGCTCTTCCTTTTCTCGATACGATATTCTGTCTGACATAATATGTTGAGTTTAATGTTCTTTTATAGGAACAAACCGCGGCCTCCGAAAGTTGGAGCCCGCGGCATATAATAAAACTAACGTATCTGTCAGATATTTCAGAAGGGCAAAAGGAACGATTCCAGCCATATGCAGACCATGCCGACGATATATCCCGCCAGAGCCATCCAGGTCACGCGCTTTACATACCACATAAACTGGATCTTCTCGATACCCATGGCGACTACTCCTGCGGCCGAACCGATAATCAGCAGCGAGCCGCCGACTCCGGCGCAGAAGGTCAGCAGATGCCAGAACAGGCCGTCGGCCACGAAGAACTGCGTGTAGGCCGGATCGGCCGACATCTGTACCATGGCCTCGGTGGCCACGGGGTACATATTCATGCACGCCGCCACAAGGGGCACATTGTCGACTATCGACGACAGAACGCCGATAATGCCGTTGATGATATAGGGCTGGTGGAACTGCTCGTTGAGCCACGCCGCCAGCTCGGCAAGGATACCCGCCTGCTGAAGGGCGGCAACCGACATCAGGATGCCGAGGAAGAACAGTATCGTCGACATATCAATGCTCTTGACAACCTGCGAGATACGACCTTCCATCTTTGAATCGAGGTTATAATGGCGCACAATCAGCTCCGTGGCGAGCCACAGCGCTCCGAGAGAGAAAAGTATCCCCATATAGGGGGGCAGATGGGTTACAGACTTGAATACCGGCACCAGCAACAACCCGGCGACACCGCACACAAGGATGCAGACCGACAGATTGTAATGATGTTCCGAAAGCACATACCCTACGCGGTGGTCATTCTCGTTAAGCTGCTCTACCGGCTCGCTCTTCACGAAATGGGTGGCGATCCAGGTAGGAACTACCATAGAAACCAGCGACGGAAGCAACAGATTGACAATCAGGTCTACCGAACTTACATAATTCTTCATCCAGAGCATGATCGTCGTTATATCGCCGATGGGCGACCACGCTCCTCCCGCGTTCGCAGCCAGGACGATTACGCAGGCGAACATCCAGCGCTCCTTCTGGTCCGACAGCATGCGGCGAAGCATCATTACCATGATAATCGTCGTCGTCATGTTGTCGAGAATACTCGACAGGAAGAAAGCCACGAAGGCAAGCACCCACATAAGACCGCGCTTGTTCTTCGCGTGGATGCGGCGCACTATGATGTTGAACCCGCCGTAACGGTCGATCAGCTCGACAATAGTCATCGCGCCAATCAGGAACACGACAATCTCGCAGGTGTCCCCGAGCGCCTCTACTATGTCGCCCGACAGGTTGGGGTCGTGCCCCATCAATCCGTAGACAGCCCATAGGATTCCGCACATCAGCAGCGCGAACGTCGCCTTGTTGATATGCAACACGTGCTCCATGGCTATCCCGATGTAGCCGAGCACAAACAGAACAATTAAAACAGTGACCATCAGCTTGACAGCAATATAAAAAACCTTGATTCAGCTAATCGCCGCGACTCTTCTGCCAAAGCGCGCGGCACATCCGTGATTATGCAAACCAAAGTTAGCCATTAATTACGGAAAAAAATCCGTAATTCGATATTTCTGCCAATTTTTCGACCTTTCTCCAAACAATAATTTCCGCCTACCTCCCTCGCTGAAACATGTACGGAAACTGTTGCGATAATAAACCGGTGTAGGGACGCGGCGTGCCGCGTAAGACCAGATAAACATACCCGTTGTTTCCGCCAACGGAGCGGCGAAGCCGCGGCGTAATTATAGCACCAGGTCGAGCGACCGCAGGAAGCGAAGTCCTGGTGTCTGGTCAGTCACGATTGAACGGCTTCGGAGAAGTCGTATAATACGGGACTTGAATATCAAAAATTGTACCCGGATGGGAGGGTGCTATCAGAACGGTTCAGATGGTAGGAGCTTGGGGGTGAGGCCGATGGGAGCAATCTGAAGATTGTGACCGAGGCCGAACCTTCAAGCGACGACCCAGATGGGCCGTTATGATACGCCCTCACTCGATGCGGGCGATGGAGGCACCCAGGCGGTTCAACCGCTCGTCGATGCGCTCATAGCCCCGGTCAATCTGCTCGATATTGCCGATTACGCTCGTTCCCTTGGCCGACATAGCCGCGAGGAGCATGGCGATGCCCGCACGAATGTCCGGCGAACTCATATGGTTGCCGCGGAGAGTGAACTTATGGTCGTGGCCGATGACCACGGCGCGGTGCGGGTCGCAGAGTATGATCTGCGCCCCCATCTCGATAAGGCCGTCCGTGAAATAAAGGCGGCTCTCGAACATTTTCTGGTGAATCAGCACGCTCCCGCGGCACTGCGTAGCCACCACCAGCATCACGCTCAGAAGGTCTGGAGTCAGGCCAGGCCACGGCGCGTCGGCGATGTTCATAATCGACCCGTCAAGCGCCGTGTCGATAACGTAGCTCTCCTGCGCCGGCACGAAAATATCGTCGCCGCGCTGCTCGAGAAGGATGCCGAGGCGCCGGAAACTCTCCGGGATAATCCCCAGGTTCCCGTAGCTGACATTCTTGATTGTCAGCGAGCTGCGGGTAAGAGCCGCCATACCTATAAAGCTGCCGACCTCGATCATGTCGGGGAGTATGCCGTGGGACGCGCCACCCGGTTCGCCGTTGAAGCCCTTTATTGTCAGCAGGTTTGACCCTATGCCGGAGATTTCGCACCCCATGGCTGTCATCAGCTTGCAAAGCTGCTGGACATAAGGCTCGCACGCCGCGTTGTAAATCGTCGTAACCCCCTCGGCGTAAGCCGCTGCCATGAGAATGTTCGCCGTCCCGGTCACCGATGCCTCGTCGAGAAGCATGTATGTGCCCTTCAGCCTCCGCCCTCCGGGAACCGTCAGCAGATAGGCGTGTTTTTTCGGCTCATAGGTATATTCCGCTCCGAGGTTTATGAATCCCTGGATATGGGTGTCAACCTTCCGGCGGCCGATCTTATCCCCGCCCGGCTTCGGGAAATAAACGCTTCCGAAACGCCCTAACAGCGGCCCGACAACAAGCACCGACCCGCGGAGCTGCGAGGCGCGGGTGATGAAATCGTCAGAGAGTATATACGAAGGATCGATATCATCCGCCTGGAAGGTGTAGCGCCCTCTCTCGTGGCGCGTAACCTTGACTCCCATCTGACGCAGAAGTTCGATGAGATTCTTGACATCGCGTATTTCCGGTATGTTGGAAATCTCAACCGGCCGGAAAGTCAGCAATGTAGCGCTGATAACCTGCAACGCCTCGTTTTTGGCGCCCGCGGGAACTATTTCACCGCTGAGAGTGCGCCCCCCCTCTATTACGAATGAGCTCATCTACTTATATTTTATGGAACGTCGGAATCACTACTCATCGGCTATAAAGCCGTTCACATATATTAACGTAAAAGTGCGGTTTATTGTTGATTGTCGCCAAGCTTGACGACTTCTGGAATCAGAAGCACACCGAAAGCCTCCTCGACGCGGCGCTGCACCCTCCGCTGGAGGGCTACCACGTCTCCCGCGGTCGCAGTTCCGTCTCGGTTGACAATCACGAGCGGCTGTGTCGGCCATAACGAGGCTCCTCCTTCGGCGAAGCCCTTGCAACCCGCCTTGTCGATCATCCACGCCGCGGAAAGTTTCACTGCCCCGTCGGCGCCCTGATGATATTGCAGGGAAAGGTGTTCCGCACCCTGTCTCGTGCAGAACTTCTCCCACGATTCCTCTATCGCCGGGAGAACGGCCGCTGGTACGACAGGATTTTTGAAATAACTCCCCGCGCTCCCTACGACAGCCGGATCAGGCAACTTCGCGGCGCGCACCTTCCGGACTGCCTCCGCGATCTGAGCAGGGGTAACCTCATCCTCCGGAACGTCCCTGAGCGCCTCCCGTATCCCGGCATAGCCGAGCCGCGGGGCGCGGATACGGGAAAGTTCGACCTCGACTTCGTAAATCGCTATTCTCGGAGCGCCGGGGGTCTTGAAAACCGACTGGCGGTAGCCATAGGCGCACTCCTCCTTCGAGAACGAAACGGATTGCAGAGTGTCAAGGTCAAACCCATTGACTTTGACAACGCTTTGCGAGAACTCAGCACCGTACGCGCCTACATTCTGAACCGCCGCGCCACCGACGCGTCCGGGAATGGCGGCAAGGTTCTCCAGCCCCCAAAGCCCTTTGCCTGCCGCATACCCGACGAGAGAGTCAAGGGGCAGGCCGGCCTGAACCACGAAACGCGCCCGGCCATTCTCCCCGCTTTTGACTTCGGAGATGCTCTCTCCGACGCAGCGCAGCACAGTCCCGCGGTAAAACTCATCCAGGAACAGCACGTTGCTTCCCCCGCCGAGACAGAACACTTCGCCGGAAAGCAGCCCGGGTTCGTCGGCGGCAAGCCGCCGCAGGTCGTCGAAATCGCGGTACTCCACTAAACAGCCACATCCGGCAGGAGTGCCGAATGTGGTCAGTTTTGTAAGGTCCGCGTTATGTGTGACGCTGCACATCAGCCACCGAAGTTATCGTAGTGTATGCTTTCAGGCTCGACTCCGATCGAATAGAGCATCTTGTTGACCGCGGCGCTCATCGGGCCGGGGCCGCACATATAATACTCTATATCCTCGGGCGATTCGTGGTCCTTGAGGTAAGTGTCGTACATCACCTGGTGGACGAAGCCCGGGGTGTACTTTACCCCCGCTTTGTCGGCCGCGGGATCCGGGCGGTCAAGCGCGAGATGGAAATGGAAGTTGGGGAACTCCTTTTCCAGCTCAAGGAAGTCGTTGAGATAGAACACCTCGTTGAGCGCGCGGGCGCCGTAGAAATAGTGCATCTCGCGGTCGGTAGTCTTCAGCGTCTTGGTCATATGCATGATCTGCGCGCGGAGCGGGGCCATGCCGGCACCGCCGCCTACCCATATCATCTCGTTCTTCGAGTTGAAGATGGGATGGAAGTCGCCGTAAGGGCCGCTCATCAGCACCTTGTCGCCGGGCTTGAGAGTGAAGATGTAGCTCGACGCTATGCCGGGATTCACATCCATGAAGCCCACTTCGGGTTTCGGCTTGAACGGAGGGGTAGCGATGCGCACCGTAAGCATGAAGCGGTCTCCCTCGGCGGGATAGTTCGCCATAGAATACGCTCTGACCGTAGTCTCCGTGTTGACGCATTTGAGGTCGAAAAGACCGAACTTCTCCCAGGCCGGAAGATACTCGGCCCCGATCGAAGCCTTGTCGATATCCTTGTCGTAGTCGATTTTGAAGGGAGGAATCTTGATCTGGGCGTACGAGCCGGGGATGAAGTCCATATGCTCCCCTTCGGGGAGGGCGACGATGAACTCCTTGATGAAGGTCGCGACGTTGTTGTTCGACACAACGGTACACTCGTATTCCTTTATGTCGAGAACCGAGGCCGGAACCTTTATGTCGATGTCGTTCTTGACCTTAACCTGGCAAGCCAGGCGCCAGTTGTCCTTGATTTCCTTGCGGGTGAAGTGGACGGCCTCGGTCGGGAGAATCTCGCCACCCCCCTCGGGAACCTGAACCTTGCACTGGCCGCAGCTACCCTTTCCGCCGCATGCGGAGGGAAGGAAGACATTCTTCGAGGCGAGCGCCGAGAGGAGCGGCCCTCCGGCAGCGACTTCGACCTTACGGTCGGAATTAATCGTTACAGTCGCGTTGCCCGAGCTGACGAGGTACTTCTTAGCTATAAGGAGCACGGCGACCAGCACCAGGGTGATGACCAGGAAGATTGTAACACCCGACAGCACCGTGGGCCAAAGGGTTGATGTTTCCAACAGTATCATAGTCGAATGTCGTTTAGATTTTGATGCCTAAGAAGCTCATGAAGGCGATGCCCATCAGAGCGCACAGGATAAACGTGATGCCGATGCCGCGGAGAGGGGCCGGAACGTTGGAGTAGGACGCTACCCTCTCGCGGATCGCGGCTATCGCGGTAATGGCCAGCAGCCATCCCAGGCCCCAGCCGGCTCCGGCGCAGGTCGCGGTCCAGACGCTCGTCCATCCGCGCTGCTGCATGAACAGCGAGCCGCCCAGTATCGCGCAGTTAACGGCGATAAGCGGCAGGAAGATACCGAGCGACGCGTAAAGGCTCGGAGAGAACTTCTCTACGGTCATCTCCACCAACTGCGTCATCGACGCGATTACGGCGATAAACATTATCAGCGACAGGAAGCTCAGGTCGACATCGGCATACTCCTCGCCGAGCCAGCTCAAAGCGCCCGCTTTCAGCACATAATTTTCAAGAAGATAGTTAATCGGGAGGGTCACGACGAGCATGAACGTGACGGCGACTCCAAGCCCGAACGCGGTTTTTACGTTCTTCGACACTGCCAGGAAGGAGCACATGCCGAGGAAGTAGGCAAACACCATGTTGTCGACGAATATCGACCGTATGAACAGATTGAAATTTTCCATTTCCAATTGATTCTCTATGGGTTATCTATTTCCAGGCTTCAGGCTTTCTCCTGTAGCTCCGGGTTGCGGGCGCGGTGTACCCAGATTACGCACGCGACAACTATAAGCGCCATCGGGGGCAGGATCATCAGGCCGTTGTTGGCATAACCCGCATCGTACCACGACTGCGGGACTACCTGGTAACCGAAAAGCGTTCCGCTCCCGAGAAGCTCGCGGAAGAAGCCGACGACTACGAGAATCCACGCGTAGCCAAGACCGTTGCCGATTCCGTCAAGGAACGAGGGCCAAGGCTTGTTGCCCATCGCGAACGCCTCCAGGCGACCCATCAGTATGCAGTTCGTTATTATCAGTCCGATAAATACCGAAAGCTGCTTGCTGACGTCATACGCGTAGGCCAGCAGCAACTGGTTGACGATGATAACCAGCGCCGCGACTACAACGAGCTGCACGATGATACGGATATTGGTCGGTATCGTATTGCGTATCAGCGAGATAATCACGTTGGAAAAGGCGAGCACGGCGATAACCGACAGCCCCATAACCAGGGCCGGTTCGAGTTTGGCCGTAACCGCCAGGCACGAGCAGATACCGAGCACCTGCACTATGACGGGGTTGTTCTTCGACAGAGGATTGAAAAACACCTCTTTATAATTGATTTTGTCTGCCATTGCCTTTATTTTTCGCTAAGTGATTCGAGATAAGCCTTATACGGGGTCAGGCATCCGTCGAGCATGGAGGCCACGCCGAGAGATGTGATCGTACCCCCCGAAATGCCGTCGACATAGTCCATCTCCCCCTCAGGCTTCTGCCCTTTCTTGACTACCGTAACAGGGACAAACTCCCCGTCCTTCTCCACGGAAAGCCCGCGGAACTGGTCGGAGAACGCCGGTTTGGCGATTTCGGCGCCAAGGCCCGGAGTCTCTCCCTGGTGGTCGAAGAACGCGCCGTAGATGGTGGAGCCGTCCGCGTCAAAGGAGACATACCCCCATATCGGACCCCAGAGGCCCATTCCGGCGAGGGGCAGGATGTATTTGGTCCCGGCGTCGGGAAGTGTGCAGACGTAGACCGGCAGCAGCCGCTCGTCTGCGGGTTTCTTGGCCTCGGCGGCGACATCGACGTTGAACGCCTCGGCTCCGGCAACCTTCTCGCCAGCGGAATTAACCACATACTGGTCGGTTATATAGTCCTGGAAGGCATCAATAACCTCATCGGAAGGATAGGTCAGGCGCACGGCCTGGAGTATCTGCCCCATTTTGTCGGCGCGGGCGTTGTCCTGCTGCTTCTCCTTGAGCGACATCGCGGTAAAGGCCAGAGCCGCCCCGACGACAACGACAAGGACCGTTATATAGACAATCGTATACACGTTGCTTTGCTTGTTAATCATCTTTCTATCGCTCTTTGGGTTAGGACTTGGCGCGGGCGAGGCGGCGGCGGACGTTGGCCTCCACGACGCAGTAGTCGATCAGCGGGGCCAGGGCGTTCATCAGAAGCACGGCGAGCATCGCGCCTTCGGGATAACCGTTGTTATACGTGCGGATCAGGATTGCCACAACTCCGACCAGGAAGCCGTAGATATACTTCCCGACATTCGTGCGGCACGACGTTACAGGGTCGGGTGCCATGAATACTGCCGCGAACGCGAAACCGCCCAGGCAGAGCTGCTCCCCTACCGAGAGGAACGAGGCGGGATAGGTCGGGGTCGCGAACAGGTTGGCGACCAGCGCCATGACAGCTCCTCCGGCGAACACCGAGAGGATGATGCGCCACGACGCGATCCCCGTCAGCAGCAGGATCAGGCCGCCAATCAGGATGCAGAGCGTCGAGGTCTCGCCGAATGACCCGGGGATAAGCCCCAGGAACATATGCCAGAGGTCTACAGGGTTGCCCGCTATGTCGCGGAAAGCGCCCGACAGGTCGGCCGCCGACTGCGCGCCGCTGACAGCAATCTGCCCCAGCGGAGTGGCCCCGGTGAATCCGTCGGGAGCCTGCCCCCCGAGCCCGAGCATCGAGCCGAGCGACACGAAGACTCCGTCGCCGCTCATCTTGGACGGATAGGCGAAGAAGAGGAACGCGCGGGTTACGAGCGCCACATTAAATATATTATAGCCGGTCCCTCCGAATACTTCCTTGACGAAAATTACGGAGAAAGCCGTGGCGACGGCGATCATCCACAGCGGGGTCTCGATCGGGCAAATCATCGGAATCAGGATGCCTGTGACGAGAAAACCCTCCTGGATTTCCTCGCCCCGCATCTGGGCGACGGCGAACTCGATACCGAGACCTACAACGTATGTCACCACAATTGACGGAAGAATCGCCAGGAAGCCGTAAAGAAGAAGGTCCCAGAAGGGGAACTCCGCGGCACCGCACGCGAGCCAGTGCTGGTAACCGCAGTTGTACATTCCGAATAGAAGACACGGAATCAGCGAAAGCACGACGATTATCATCGTGCGCTTCGAGTCCATGCTGTCGTGGATGTGGACCCCCGACTTCGATGTCTCGCGGGGCGTGAACAGGAACGTGTCCATACCGTCGTAGACCGAACGGAACGCGTGGAGCTTCCCGTCCGGCTCGAAGGCCGGTCTCGCCTTGTCCATCAGTTTTTTCAGAGCTTTCAAAACTTGTGACAGTTATAATGGTTGATGAAAGTGTTTCCTTAATGTTTAGGACAGCTCCTTGCGGAGATAGTCGAGCCCTTCGCGCACGATTTTCTGCAGTTCGAGCTTCGAGGTGTCGGCAAACTCCGCCAGGGCGAAGTCCTCGGGCGCTACCTCGTAGATGCCGAGCTGCTCCATGCGGTCAATATCCTTCGCGAGAATAGCCTTTATAAGGTATTCCGGGAGGATATCCATCGGCATTACGCGGTCGTACTCGCCGCTCATGATCATCGCACGGCGCCCGCCGTTGAGGCGCGCGTCGGGGTTGAAGGCTTTCTTGAAGAGGAAGTGGCCGGGGAACGAGCGGCTGGTGCTCAGTTTCTTCGGCGAGAGGGATGCCCATCCCATAAACTCGTCTACATCGTCCCCCTCGGGTATCACGGTCACCTGCCGGTAGGGCCAGCGCAGATAGCCGTCCATAGCGGTTTTGACGCCGGTCAGTACATTTCCCGAGATAACGCGGTGGTGGCGGTTGTCGGCCTCGATGTCGCCGTTGATAATCGAGGAGACTTCAGCCCCGATCACGGTCTTTACCAGTTTCGGTTCCTTGACCTCCGAGCCGGTCAGCGCTACCACGGTATCCATCGGGACAACCCCGGTCAGCGCCGCGGCTCCGATGCGCCGGAGCGTCGGGAGGTCGAGACACATTACCGTCTCGCCTTTATTTACCGGCTTGACGGCGGCAATCATTGTCCCGGCGTTCCCCGACGGGTGCGGGCCTTCGACGTCAACCATCTCGGCCCCTTTGAGGTCGGGAAGCGATTCCCCGGAACGGCGGCTGACGTAGACTTTTCCGGCAGTCAGAAGCGAGAGCAGCTTCACTCCCGCCTCCATCGCCTTAACCTCCTCCGGGTCGAACTTGGAGGGATTGACAGCCAACGGCGCGGAGTCAAATCCGGTGACGAAGATGTCGCGCAACGGCGCGTCTGGAAGAGTTACTATATCATAAGGGCGCTGGCGCGTCATCCCCCACAGGCCCGATTCCAGCAGGAAATCCTTCGCGGCCGCGGCATCGGTCAGAACCTTGGAATGGTCGAGAACAACCCTGTCCTCCCCAGCGGCTTCGATAACGACGCGCTCGATTTTGCGGCGCTCGCCGCGCACGACGGTCTTAACCGTGCCGCTCACCGGGGAAACAAGTTTGATTTGCGGGTAATTCTTGTCGCGCAGCAGCGGCGCGCCGGCCTTTATTGTGTCCCCCTCGCGGACTTCTACCTTCGGGACAAACCCGTGGAAGTCGTCGGGGCAGACGGCGGCAGTCGCCGTAGGGCGCTCTACCGGCTTTCCGGGTGAGGCCACGCCACCTTCTATATTGATGTCGAGACCCTTCTTGATTTTGATTCCGATGCTCATAAACGTATTTCTGTGGTTCAAGCGGATATGCCAGCCGCTGAATTGCGCGAAGTTAGTGATTTTTTCGTTTCTAAGTATTAATTAACGCAATTTATTTTCAACACCTACTCCCGGTGGTGAAAAATAGTTAATCTTAAACCGATTTCGAGGCAATTTTTTTCCAAATCAGACAAAAATGCGTAATTTTGTGAACTTTTCACCATCGTGAAAGTCGAACCACTTCAATATACTCATTCTATAATCAATCAAATATCCAGCTAATGAAGAAACACTTACCCAAATTTGTGACAGCGGCTCTGCTGTCACTCGCATTGGCCCCTGGGGCCAACGCCGAGTTGCTCTTCTCCGACAACTTCGACTACCCCGTCGGAAACCTCAAAGGGCAGGGCGAATGGCTGCAGTACGGCACCAAGACCGCCGCCCCGATTCAGGTCATCTCGCAAAGCCTCTCCTACCCCGGCTACCAGACCGCCGCGGTCGGCGGCGCTATCCGCCTTTCCGGCGACCAGGGCGGCAGTGACCAGTCCGTATTCCACGACATTACCGGAACTGACACTCCCAAAGACCTTTACGTCAGCGCTCTGATAAGCGTTAATGAAGTCCCGCAGGATTGCAAGGCTACGTCGATTTCCTTCGTAAGCAACAACTACAAAGGCTACGTCGACACTTCCAGCCCGACAGCAAAAGGAAACATCTTTATTCAGAACGGCTCTGACGCCACCCATTTCAAAATCGGACTGGGCAAAAGTACAACCACCGCGAAGGTTTCGACTGAGGCGGAGTTCGAACTTGGCAAGACCTACTGTCTGGTAATGAAATATGAATACAAGCCCGACAGCAACGACGACCTCATATCCGTATGGGTCAACCCGGAGAACGAAAACGCGGCCCCGACCCTCTCCTCTGCCGACGGCACTGATTATTCCGGAACTTACGGAGCCGTCCGCGGCATCCTCTTCCAGCAGGGCGGTTCCTCAGTCAAAGCCGCTCCGACGATGGTTGTCGACGCCGTCCGCGGCGCCACCGACTGGGCTTCCCTCTTTACCGACGAGGGCGAAGGCCCCGGCGGCGATCCCACCGTCAGCATGTCGGTGACTGCCGCGGATAACGAACCGATGATGGCCTTCGTCTACGGTTCCGTGACCAAGAAATTCACCGTACGCGCCGCCAACCTCGTCGAAGACATTAACCTCTCCGTGAGCGGCTGCGAGGACTTGACAGTATCCCCGGCCGTAATCGCCAAGGACGACGCGATGTCCGCTTCCGGCGCGGAAGTGACCGTAACCTACGCCCCGACGACCGCCGGAACCTTCCAAGGCTCCCTCAACCTCGCCTCCGGCGACAATACCGCCTCCGCGACATTCGAGGTAATGGGCCTCGCCTGCACAAAGCTCGTAAACTCCCTCCAAATCTTCAATGTCCCGGAGGATAGCTACGACGGCTACCTCCTCTCCTCGACCGTCACCATCTCTTACATCGACCCGACCGGCGAAACCGTCTACGGTTACGACATGGCCGGCGGCGTCGCCTTCAAGACATACCAGATCGACCCCTCTACCATCAAGGTAGGCGACAAAATCAAGAACATCTTCGCCTACGTCGTCTGGGAAGCCGACGGCCTCCCCTACCTGATGCCCCTCTACCCCGGCATGGGCACCCTCGTCTCCGAAGGTAACGCGGTGAACGCCACCGACGTGAACCTCGGCGACATCGCGACAAGCCCCGAACGCTACATCCACCGCCTCGTGACCATAAAGGACGTTGCCTTCACCGCCGAAGAGGGCGCGGTATTCGGAACTTCCTCCGTCGACATCACCTCCGGCCCGACCAACGCCAAGGGCAAGCTCATGCCTTTCGCCGGTACCGACCTGATCGGCACGGCGATTCCCGCGACTGCCTCTTCCGTTACCGGCATCTGCCGCTCAAAGACAATCGCCTCCATATCCCCCCGCTCCCTGGCCGACATCGTGCTCGCGCCCGTCGGTGAGCCGGAACTGGAAGTGACCCCAGAACAGCTCTTCTCTGACGAAGCGGCCGAAATCGGCAAGGGAACACAGGTACTCCGTTATACCGTCTCCGCTAAGAACCTCCCCTCCCCCGCCAGCGTCTATCTGACCGGCGCTAACCGGAATATGTTCAGCATCGATGTCGAGGAGATTCCCGCCGGGACAAGCTCCACCGTCGTTACCGTGACATACAACCCGACCGCAATCGGCAAGCATACCGCGCGCCTCAACTTCGACGCGATGCCGACAGAGCTGACCAAGGGCTACCAGTTCACCTTCCTCGCCTACGACCCGGAGAACATGCCCGTCGCGACCTTCGACGCGGCCGCCCTTACCCCCTTCTCGGTAGCTACCGCCGGTGAGACCCAGGAGCAGTCCATCGAGATTACCACCGCCAACCTCCCCGACTACGGGACTATCAAGGTTTCCGGCGAGAACAGCGGCGCCTTCATCCTCAACAGCACAACGCTCCTCAAATCCGGCAAAACCGCCCTCAGAATCACCTTCGCCCCCAAGGCCGAGGGCTCCTTCACCCAGACCATCGAGATTGCCGGCGTGAAGCTCCCCGCGCAGACAATCACCGTCACCGGCACCTGCGGCGGCTCACTCCCCGAGCAGCCCGTCGAGGGTGACGAAATGGCATTCGACACCTCCGCACCACTCGCTCTCCTCAACGAGACCTTCGACAACGCCGTCCGCAACAAGCCCCTCCAGCTCCAGGGATGGGTCAACAACGCCGCCAAGGGCAAGCGCGCATGGTGGGGCTACGACTTCTCCGACGGAAACAAGGCCGCAAAGGTTACCGCCTACGACTCCCAGGCTCAGATTGGCGCAGAGGACCCCTGCCGGATGTTCCTCATGACCCCCGCGCTCGACTTCGCCAACTCCGCGTCCAAGATTCTGACCTTCCGCGTCATGGGCCAGCATATGGCCGAGGGAATGACCGACCGCCTCAACGTCGTCTACTGCGACGTGGCCGAGGGCACCCCCTACTACCAGGCAATCGAGGGCCTCAACATCCCCGCTTCCCCCGACTATAACGACGAATGGATCGACTATGTGATTGACTTCGAAGGCCTCGACATCGCCGACGTGTTCTTCATCGGCTTCCAGTTCGATTCCAACCGCGGACGCGACAACTCCACCGTCTACTACATCGACGACGTGACCTACGGCCGTACCGACGTGCCTCAGATCAAGTCCGACATCCGCTCCCTCGAAGTGCTCGCCGAGCCGTTCAAGCCCCACACAACTACCATCAGCGTGACCGGCCTCAACCTCTCCGGCAACATCTCCCTCGCCATGGGTGGCGCCAACCCCTCCAACTTCACCCTCAGCGCTACAACCCTTCCCGCCCAGGGAGGCACCTTCGACCTCACCTTCCTGACCGACCTCGAAGGGGTCCACGAAGCATACGTCGAGCTGAAGGCCGAAGGGGCTCCGACCCTCTTCATCCCCCTGGCCTACAACGCCAAGTCTTCCTCCGGCATCGACTCCGTGGATAGCGACGCCGACGGGCTCTTCACCGTCTACAATGCCTCCGGCATCCGCGTGCTCGTAACCTCCGACCCCGCGGAAATCAACTCCCTCCCCGCCGGACTCTACATCGTCAACGGCAAGAAGCACATCGTCCGCTGACCTGGACAGTCCGTGTCCCCTGACACCCTGATTTAGACAATCTCTTAACCCGCCCCTCCGCTGCCGCCTCGCCGCCAGCGGAGGGGTATTAGTTTTATAAGGAAGAAAGAGGCAACTTTGGCCACAAAGCCCTCTCCCGCGCCCCTCAGGCGCCCACCGCCCGCGGATAACGGCAAAATTATTGACAGAAAATTTTGTCAGTTTAAAATATAGTCATAATTTTGCAAATAGCTTTTCCAGACTATACCTTAACATGCATGAAAACTTATACGTTTCAATCCTGACATAACCACTCAGACCTCCCGGGATTACTGGGATGGCAACAATTTTTAACCATCTCAGCAGCTTTTATTCCCGAAAGGATGGTAATAAATCCCGAAACTGTTCGTTTTTCAAAGTGTGGGGCGATAAAACGGCTGCAAAGCTACATCATCCCGGCAAACCCGGCCGCCGATTCCGCGGAGGGCTAACAACCGGGGCTTAATCCACCTCCGGCGATAGCGCCGAAGAACCTGATTGAAATCTATTAATCATTATTAACAATAACTTACAATCTAAAAAAATAACATTTCAAGTTATGGAAGCTCAAAAGCCCAATCCAACCAAGCAGCCCGCTGCTGTTAAACCCGGTAGCAACGTACGCGGCATCAAGAACGCCTTCCTGGTGATCATCGCCTGCTTCGTAGTGGCCGTATGCCTGTTCCTCTTCGTCTTCGGTCATCCCTCCCACTTCGACGCCGAAGGTTACACCGGCGCCTCCATGTGGTTCGCACCCGAGGAATTTGAAAAAGCCCATCCCCTCGACCTTATCGGTACCGTGTTCAAAGGCGGCATCATCGTGCCTATCCTGCAGACCCTCTTCCTTACCGTGATCGTCCTCTCCGTTGAGCGCGCAATCGCCCTCAAGAGCGCAAAGGGTACCGGCTCCATCGCCAAGTTCGTCGCTGCCGTCAAGGCTTGCCTCGCAAAGAACGACATCAAGGGCGCACAGGCTCTCTGCGCTAAGCAGAAAGGCTCCGTAGCAGCAGTCGTTTCCGCAGCCCTCAACCGCTACGAGGAAATGGACCAGAACACCGTCCTCAGCAAGGAGCAGAAAATCGCAACCCTCCAGAAGGAAGTTGAAGAGGCTACCGCCATCGAGATGCCCTCTCTCCAGCAGAACCTCCCCATCGTGGCTACCCTCACAACCCTCGGTACCCTCGTCGGCCTTCTCGGTACCGTGCTCGGTATGATCAAGTCCTTCCAGGCCCTCTCCGCTTCCGGCGCCCCTGACTCCACCGAGCTCTCCACCGGTATCTCCGAGGCCCTCGTGAACACCGCCTTCGGTATCGCCACCGGTGCTTTCGCCGTTATCTCCTACAACTTCTACACCAACAAGATCGACAACCTCACCTACGCTATCGACGAAATCGGTTTCTCAATCGTACAGTCGTTCGCAGCTACCCACTAATCCCCTGTTTTCCTCAACAACAGTTTATTCACAATTATAACAAAAGGAAAATATGGGAAAAGTAAAAATTAAAAGAAAGAGTACCCTCATCGACATGACCGCGATGAGCGACGTAACCGTTCTTTTGCTTACTTTCTTCATGCTCACTTCGACCTTCCTTCAGAAAGAACCGGTGACGGTTATAACCCCGTCATCTGTCTCTGAAATCAAGGTTCCCACCGCAAACGTGGCCCAGGTCCTCGTCGCGCCCCAGGGAAAGGTTTTCCTTTCTCTCCTCGGCGACGCTGACCCCGACCGCGCCGAAGAGTGGGGTTCCGAAGCGCTTCGCAAGGAGGTGCTCAAAACCGCAGCAGCCAACTACGAAGCTTATACCGGAAAGAAAACCGGCCTCACGCCGCTCGACCTGGAAAAGTTTGCCAAGAACGCTTCATTCGGCGTACCTATGTCTAAGATGCACGAATTCCTCATGCTCGACCAGGGCAAGCAGGACGAATGGCTCGGCGACATGACCCGAAAAGACGTCGGCATCCCCTTTGATGACATCCGCTACACAGACCAGAACGGAAACCAGCTCACAACGAACGAGTTCCAGATCTGGATGCGCGCGATCTACAATTCGTCGAACTCCAACATTCATGACGCCATCCAGAAGGGAGAAGGTATCGCTGTCAAGTCTGACCGCGGAACTAAGTTCGAGACAATCCACAAGGTCCTCGACAACCTTCAGACCATCAAGATGAACAAATTCTCCGTCATGACTGCCCTTAAAACTGAAGCAGACTAAGATATGGCACAGATAGAACAATCTTCCGGGGGCAAGAAAAAGAAAGGCGCCCAGAAAAAAATGTCAATCCACGTCGACTTCACCCCGATGGTTGACATGAACATGCTTCTGATCACGTTCTTCATGCTCTGTACCACCATGATCAAGTCTCAGACCCTGTCTATCGCGCTCCCCACAAACGAGAAGCTCGAGCAGACAGAGCTCCAGAAGGCTAAGGAATCCGAAGCTATCACCATGATCCTCGACACCGTCTACGACGACAACGGAGGAGTGAAGGGCAACACCGTGTACTACTACTTCGGCAAACCCGTCACGGAGTTCAACGGCGACCAGCTCGTAAGCTCCAACATCGAAGTTACACATTTCGAAGGCAACGAGGGCGTTACACTCCGAGGCATCCGCAAAATCCTCAACGAGCGCAACAAAGACGTGCTCAAACAAGTAGAGGAACAGAAACAGCTCTGGCGCGACAAGAAAATCACCGAAGAGCAGTTCCAGGAAGCAGCCAAGAAAATCCGTAACAACGACCAGCTCACCCGCCCCGTCGTAATCATCAAGCCCATGCCCGAAGCATCCTGGGAATCCGTAATCTCCGCTCTCGACGAGATGCAGATCAACCAGATCTCCCGCTACCAGCTCGGCACGATGACAGACGTCGACAAGGCCATGGTGTTCAACACCGACGAGTTCAAGAAATCCCACAAGGACAAACCTGCGGAATAATCGATGACAGTCTATATTAACTAACCGTAAACAGAAGAATCAACATGGCAAAAGATGTAGATCTTTCATCGAAAGAATGGACCGACCTTATATTTGAAGGCAAAAATAAGGAATTCGGCGCATATACCCTCCGCAGCCAGAGCGACCGCCGCCACAACCGAGCCATGATACTCGTGATCATCGGCCTCGTACTGGTACTCATCGGCGGCTACTTCTGGGGTATGTACAACGACTACCGTCGCGAACAGAAGGAACTCGAACTCCAGGCACAGCTCGAACAGCAGCTCGCCGCAATGGAAGAGCAGGTTGAAGAGCAGCCCGAGGAAGAAATCCAGCAGGCCGTTGAGGAACCCGTCCAGGAGGAAGCCCTCCCCGAGGAAATCCTCAACACCATCAAGGATACCGAAATCGCAATCGCCGAGGACAACGAGGTTACCGAGGACATCACCTCCAAGGACGAAGTCCAGGAATCTACCGCCGCCGCGGGCGCCTCGACATTCGACCAGGGTACCGACGACCTCAACGTCGTTCGCGAGCACAAAGAGGAAATCATAGTCGAGGAGAAGAAAGAACCCGTCAAGGAAGAAGTCTTCACCGCCGTCGAGCAGATGCCCCAGTTCCCTGGTGGCGACGCCGAACTCCTCAAGTACATCGCTACCCACATCAAATATCCGACCATGGCAGCCGAGAATAACATCCAGGGCCGCGTGGTAGTGAAATTCGTTGTGAAGAAAGACGGACAGGTTGGCGACGTCGTAGTCCTCCGCGGCCGCGACCCGGACCTCGACAAAGAGGCCCAGCGCGTCGTCAAGACCCTCCCCAAATTCATCCCCGGTAAGATGAACGGCCAGGCTGTCGCCGTATGGTACACCCTCCCGATCAACTTCAAGCTCCAGCAGTAATCCCTTTACAATCCCTATTATCGCGGCCCCGGCAACCCCGGGGCCGCTTCTTTTGTCCCCTGCCCCCTCCCTCGAGTCCCGCTCCTCCCCCCTCTGTTCCTGCCCTGATTCTTCTGTCCCCGAATGTTGGGTGGAGCGAGCCGAAGGCGAGCGGCTTCCCCTCCTTCCCCCTCTTTTAGGTAATAGTTGTTCGGTGCGCCCGCCGGGAGGCGGGTGTCCCCCGTTTCCCCTTTGCTTCCCTTTGTTTCCCTTTGTTTTCTTTGCTTCCCCTCCTGCCCCTCCTTCCCCGCTGTTCCTGCCCTGATTCTTCTGTCCCCGAATGTTGGGTGGAGCGAGCCGAAGGC
>CALBWF010000006.1:0-77537 GCA_937969265.1 uncultured Porphyromonadaceae bacterium | reverse complement strand
CAACGACCCCGAGATTACAAATCACGTGCTCTGGCCAACTGAGCTAAAGAGGCAGCTTTCAAAGTTCTAAGCAAATCCGGCGACCTTTCCGAGCCTCAGCCCCTCTCGGAGCGTCCTTCCTTGACGGCTTCGGCAGCGTTCCGCCTCATTTGCGGTTGCAAAGTTACGCACTATTTTTGAATCTGCAAACATTTCCGCCAAAAAATTTCACTCCTCCCGCGAAAAAGCCCGCGGAAGCCCCCTCGGAGGCTCACGGAAGCGGGAACCAGTCGGGCGGAAGGGGCGCGGAAAGCAGCTCTCCGGGCGCGACGGAGGCCATCGGGAAGCGCCGTCCGGCGACCTCGGCGTACAGGTCAAGGCGGAACTCCGACAGCGCGGCGCGCTCCTCCGCGGCAAGCTCGGCGCGCAGTTCCGCCAGCCGCTCCTCCTCCAACGGCGACAGGGGGCGCTCCGCGGCGGCCTGCCCGAACCGCGCCACCTCCTCCGCGAGCAGCATCCCGCGGGAATGCGCCCCGAAGAAGACGCTCCAGCGGTCGAGTTCGGCCACGCGGCGCGTGAACGCCTCTTCAGAACCCTCGAAACCCATCACCGCGACATACCGGGCCTCGCGCCCTCCGAACGCCTCCGACAGCCGTCCGCGCAGGCACGCGCTCACCCGGTAGCCGCCATAATATATGTCAAGCGACGTCGAGCTCCGCGCCTCCGCTGCCATCGCGAGCCACTCCTCTTCTGAGGGGGCGCCGGGCGCGGGGGTGTCGCCGGGCTCGGGGTCGCGTCCGGGGTCCGCCTCGGCGGGGGGAATCTCCGGGCGGCGCTGCGGAGCCGCCTCCGGCTCGTCGCGGCGGCACCCGGCCCCGCAGAGCGCGAGCGCCAGGAGCGCGGCAGCGGCGTATGTCGCAAGTCTCTTTACCATAATCAGCCAATATTAACCGGATTATTCGCGCCGGCCGGGCAAAGGTATGGGTTCCGCGGCTATATTCCAACTAATTGAATTGTTTTTTGGGGGAATTTTCGCTAATTTTGCGACAAACAACAAAACACCCCTCCATATGGAAGAAATCAAGAAACGCCTCGCGGAGTTCCGCGCCGCGATGAAGAGCGCCGGCATCGCCGCCGCCATCATACCCCAGACCGACGCCCACCTGGGAGAATATATAGCCGACCACTGGCAGGTGCGCCGCTGGCTCAGCGGCTTCACCGGCTCGGCCGGGACACTCGTGTTCACCCCCTCGGAAACCCTCCTGTGGACCGACTCGCGCTATTTCCTCCAGGCAGCCGAGCAGCTCGAAGGGACCGGTATCACCCTCATGAAGGACGGCCTCCCCGGAACCCCCTCCATCGCCTCCTACCTCGCCGAAAACCTCGTCAAAGGCTCTATCGTCGGGCTTGACGGAAAACTGTTCGCCACGACGGAAATCGCCGACCTCCGCTCGAAGCTCGAAAAGCACGGCCTGGCCCTCAACACCCATTTCGACCCCGTGGACACCCTCTGGACCGACCGCCCGGAGCTTCCCTCCGCCGCCGTCTTCATCCACGAGGAGAAATTCGCCGGCCGCTCCGCCGCCGACAAGATACGCGACACCCTGGCCCAGGTACGCGAGCAGGGGGCCGAGGCGATGTTCGTTTCCGGGCTTGACGAAATCGCCTGGGTACTCAACATCCGTTCTTCCGACGTGAAGCGCACCCCGGTGGCCACCGCCTTCCTCTACCTCTCGCCTAAAGGCTCCACCTTATTTATAAAGGAGGAGAAAGTAAGCCGCGAGGTCCGCGACTATCTCGGAGCGATCGGGGTCGGCGTGCGCCCCTACGACGCGGCGCTCCCGGTGCTCAACGCCCTGCCCGACAGCACGACGGTGCTCGTCGAGGCCCCGCGCACCTCTCAGGCCGTCATTGACGCCCTCGGCGCCCGGGCCGTTTTCGGAGCCTCCCCCATCATCGCCCTGAAAGCCGTCAAGAACCGCGTCCAGATCGACGGCGTGCGCCGCGCGATGGAACACGACGGAGCGGCCCTCGTCCACGCCCTGATGGAAATCGAGCGCCGAATGGCCGCCGGAAACACCCTTACCGAACTCGACATCGAGGAGATTCTGACGCGCCACCGCTCCGCCCAGCCCTACTACTTCGACGACAGCTTCGACACCATCGCCGGATACGGCCCACACGGAGCGATCGTCCACTACTCCGCGACCCCCGAATCGGCCTCTACCCTGAAGCCGGAGGGGCTGCTCCTGATCGACTCCGGCGCGCAATACCTCTGGGGCACGACCGACATCACCCGCACCATCGCCCTCGGCACCCCCACCCCCGAGGAAAAGCGCGACTTCACCCTCGTCATGAAGGGGCATATCGCCCTGGCCACAGCCATATTCCCCGAGGGAACGCGCGGCGGCCAGCTTGACGCGCTCGCCCGCCAGTTCCTCTGGCAGGAGGGGCTGAGCTACCTCCACGGCACAGGCCACGGCGTAGGCCACTTCCTGTCGGTCCACGAGGGTCCGCAGAGCATCCGCCTCAACGACGTGCCCTACGCCCTCCAGCCCGGCATGCTGACCTCCAACGAGCCGGGGCTCTACCGCGCCGGGGTCCACGGCATCCGCTGCGAGAACCTGGTGCTGACCGTCCCGGCCTTCACGACTGAGTTCGGCAACTTCTACCGCTTCGAGACGATGACCCTCTGCCCCTTCGACCTCTCGCTGTTCGACACGGCGATGATGACTCCCCGCGAAATCGAGTGGGTCAACGGCTACCACGCCGAGGTCGCCCGCCGCGTCAGCCCCCTCCTCGAAGAGAGCGCCCGCGCCTGGCTCGCCGAGAAGACGCGGCCCCTCAAGAGTGAAAAGTGAAGGGTTAAAAGTGAAGGAGAATCCCAAGCCAAAAGCAAAAACGCCAAAACCGGATTTACCTTCACCTTTCACTATTCACCATTCACTATTTAAAACATAACCCCAAAACACTAAAAACCACCCTTGGCTCTCATAATACCTCTGCGCGGGTTCACCCCGCGAATCGGGCAGGAATGTTTCCTGGCCCCCAACGCCTCGGTAATAGGCGACGTCGTGATGGGCGACCAGTGCTCCGTATGGTTCAACACCGTTCTGCGGGGCGACGTAAACTCCATCCGTATCGGCAACCGCGTCAACATCCAGGACGGGTCGGTACTCCACACCCTCTACCAGAAATCCACAATCGAAATCGGCAACGACGTGTCGATCGGGCATAACGTCACAATCCACGGCGCGAAAATCCGCGACTTCGCCCTCATCGGCATGGGGGCCGTAGTCATGGACGACGCCGTCGTAGGGGAAGGCGCGCTCGTCGCCGCCGGGGCCGTCGTGCTGTCGAAAACCCAGATCGGCCCCCACGAGATGTGGGCCGGGGCGCCCGCGAAATTCGTCAAGATGATGGAGCCGGAGAAGGCCCGCGAGCTGAACGAGAAAATCGCCCGCAACTACCTCTTCTATTCAAAATGGTACAGCGAGCCCGGCTCCGAACCCTATGAAATATGATGGAGATGCTTGAAACCTTCTGGGAGATGCTGACGGCGACGGAAATCAACGTCGTCAACGCCGTCGCGCGCCTGCTTCTGAGCATGGCCCTCGGAGCCGTCGTCGGAGCCGAGCGCAAGCGCAAGGGGCAGATCGCGGGAGTGCGCACCTTCGCCCTGATTTCCATGGGCGCGTGCCTGGCGATGCTGCTCTCAATCTACGTCCCCCAGGAGTTTCTCGGGCTGAAAAACGGCGACCCGGGGCGTATCGCGGCCCAGGTTATTACCGGCGTCGGCTTCCTCGGCGGCGGCGCGATGATACATATGAAAGGCTCCGTCAGGGGCCTGACGACAGCCGCCGGCATATGGATTACGGCCACAATCGGCATGGCCGTCGGCGTCGGGATGTATTACAGCTCACTGGTGGCCACCGTCCTGACCCTCCTCGTGCTCGTCGGATTCGAATATTACGAGCACCGCGCCGGAATGGGGCAGGAGAACCGCGCCATCAAGCTGACAATCGGCGGAATAGTCACCGACATCGCCCCCTACGCCAAGGCTCTCGACGAGGCCGGGGTCCATCTCTCGACCTTCTATCTCACATATGATTACGAGCTCCGCACCACGGCGCTGACGCTGATTGTCCTCGCGCCTTCGCACCGCGACTATATGCCGCTGTTCGACACCCTCGCCAAGCTCGGCGACACCCGCTCGCTGACCCTCTCCTCCCAGGGGTAAAACCCCGGTTCAGCGGAGGAACGAGGCGGCGTGGAAGTACAGGCCGAACGACAGCCCGACGTGCCAGTTGCGCGCCGGGAATGTCAGGTAGTTGACATATCCGCAAATCGAGGCGAACGGAAGGTTGTAGACCAGGTCAAGCTCCCCGACAAACTCCGGATTGGCGAACCAGCGCCCCCTGACGGCTCTCATCGGGGCCGCGGGGTCCTGCTCGATGCGCCGCACCGGGAGGAACACATGGCCCGTCAGCCTGACCTGCGCCCGCTGGAACGGCTTCCATAGCGGCGTGATTCCGGCCGCCACGAACGAGTTGGCCCGGAACGCCTTGTTGAACGACACCTCGGAGGCCGGGGTCGGCGTGAAGGCCGGGGCGTTGACCAGCGAGGCGTAATACGTGTTCAGCAGCTTGCGGGTCGAGAAGAGGACATCCGTCGAAAGCCCAAGCGAGAACTTACTGCCCATGGGGAAGTAACGGGCCGCCACAAGTTCGGCCTGGAACCAGTGGGTAGCCTCCTCCAACTGGTCGGCGACATCCTCGATATCGCTCTGCCGGTAGTAGTAATTCCCGACATTCTCCATCGCCGTCAGTTTCATATAGTATCCTTCCGACGGGTAGCTCTGGTTGTCGAGGGCGTTGAACTCCAGCCGCCCGACGGCCTGCCCGAGGCGCATTGTCGTGCGCTCGCGGGCACGCTCTGAAAAGTCGGCCCGGTCGTTGGCGTAAAAACGGTCCTTGACCACGCCGCCCCCTATACCGACCGAGGCCTTGCCGCGGCGCCCGACAGCCCAGCCGTAGGTCAGCCGCCCGAAACCCTCGTGGTGGGTGATGAAGGTCGGGGAGCTGTCCTCGTAGAACAGCTTGTCGTTCTCGTAATACTTCTTTCGCGAATAGACGAACTCCAGGTCGAGGGCCGAGGGGCGCGACGAGGGCATATAGAGGCGCGCCCTCCCCTCTCCGGCCATATAGCTCTGGCCGATCCACCCCATAAGCCGGGCGTCAAACGAATGTTTCTTCAGGGTCGCGAAACTCGCCGAGAGGAAAATCATCGAGCTGGTGGTCGAGGAGAGGTACCCACCCGCCCCGAGCGAGAAATTGCTCTTGGGTTGCGCCGCGAGGTCGAGGGTGAAGAGCCCCGTGCGCTCGTTGTAGTGCGCGTGCGGAATCAGGTTGCGGAGCCTTCCGGGCGAAATCGCGCGGTAGTAGGCCAGCCGCGCCTGCTCGATGCCGAACGTGTCGACCCCCTTTTTCGGGCGGAACAGCGCCGCGAGGTAGTCGTTCTGCGCCCGCGTGCCCCCGGTGACCTTCACTGAATCGAAACGCACATAGGGGGAGGCCGACTTGAACACCTGGCGGCGCAGCTCGCGGGCCTCCCGCGGCACGCGGCTGGTGACGCGCCCGCGGAGCGAGTCCATCATCTCCATAGCCCTGTCATAACCAATCTTGTAAATCTCCCTGGCCTTCCCGAAGTCGAGGAGCGAGAACTGGCTTACGTCGACGTGGATTTTCATCCCCTCGTCGGCCGGGAGCGAGTAGTCGTTCTTCTGGATGATCATATCCTCGAGCTGGGTCATAAGGGAGGTCGAGGGGGGCGGGTTGAGCGAATGGACGTCCACCCCGACCATGAAGTCCGGGGCGAAATCCTGGCGCATGACGTCGACGGGGAAATTGTCGTAGATTCCGCCGTCGTACATGAACACCCCGTCCATCTTGATCGGCTGGAACACCGCCGGGAACGACATAGAGGCGCGGATCGCGTCGCCGAGCGAGCCGCCGCGGCAGACGACCTTGTGCTTGTGGATCACGTCGGACGTTACGCAGCGGAACGGTACGAAAAGGCGGTCGAAATCCCCGCCGCACTGCGCCGTGTACCCCGCGAAGAGGTCCATGAACGCGAAGTTCATCGGAATCGGGGAGATAAGGCTCGTAGGCAGTATGTCGGAACCGCGGCTCAGCGAGTCCTTCGGCGACAGGTTTATATTTATATGGGAGAAGGCCGGAGTGTTAGGCTCGCGCACGAAATAATATGTCAGCGACGGGTCGACGCGGCCCGTAGACCAGTTGGCGAATCCCGGCGACAGAATCATGTCGAGCATCTCCTTCGGAGTGTAGCCTGAGGCGTAGAGCCCCCCGACTATGGCCCCCATAGAGGTGCCGGCAACATAGTCAATCGGTATGTCGTTGTCCTCCAGCGCCTGGATAACCCCGATATGGGCGATACCCTTCGCACCCCCGCCGCTGAGGACAAGCCCCACCGACTGCCCCGTAGGGTACGGATCGGCAGCCGGGGGCACGGAATCAACGGCAGCCGTGTCGCTGCCGCGCGCGGCACACAGCGCCCCTAACAAGGCGACCATAGCAATCAACATCCTTCCCATAAACAAACGTATTGAAACCACAAATTTAACCATTAAAACGCAAAACGCGCCATTTTCGTTCGGAAATTCAGTAACTTCGCGTCATTATGGAGACAAACAACGAGCTGCGGACCGCCTGGGACTTCGCCGAACACACCGGAGTCAGCATCTTCCTTACCGGGAAGGCCGGAACCGGTAAGACAACATTCCTGAAAACGCTGAAAGAGCACACGGCCAAGACCGTGGCGGTGGTGGCCCCGACAGGCGTCGCCGCCATCAACGCCGGGGGCGCGACAATCCACAGCTTCTTCCAGATTGCCCCGACCCCGTTCGTGCCCGGAACGAAGTCCGACCAGAAATTCAACTTCTCGAAGCAGAAGCTCCGCATCATCCGGGCCCTCGACATGCTCGTCATCGACGAGATTTCGATGGTCCGCGCCGACCTCCTCGACGCGATCGACGACGTGCTGCGGCGCGTGCGCCGCTCCCCGCTACCCTTCGGCGGAGTGCAGCTCCTGATGATCGGCGACCTCCGGCAGCTCGCCCCGGTCGTGGCCCCTGCCGACGAGGCGATGCTCCGGGGCCACTACCCGACCCCCTACTTCTTCGGAAGCCGGGCATTGGCGCTGATTCCCTACGTCACCATCCGCCTGACGAAGGTCTACCGCCAGCAGAACGCCGACTTTGTCGAGCTGCTCAACCACGTCCGCGACGCCTCCCTTACCCCCGCCGACTACCGGGCCCTCTCCGAGAGGCTCGACCCCTCATTCCGCCCCGCCGCCGACAGCGGCTACATCCGGCTGACGACCCACAACCAGCAGGCCGACGACTACAACGCGACCCAGCTCCTGATGCTCCCCGGAAAGAGCCGCGTATATACCGCGACCGTCAAGGGGACGTTCCCCGAATACGCCTACCCTACAGCCCCGGCGCTCCAGCTCAAACCGGGCGCGCAGGTGATGTTCGTCCGCAACGACCCCGAACACCGCTACTACAACGGCCGCATCGGGCGCGTCGTGGAGATAACCCCGACCTCCCTCCGCGTGCTCTGCCCCGGCGACACGGAGCCGATCGAGGTCGAGGAACAGGTATGGGAGAACGCGACATACACCATCAACGAGGAGACGAGCAAGGTCGAGACCAAGGTGCAGGGCACCTTCTCCCAGATTCCACTCCGCCTGGCTTGGGCCATAACCATCCACAAGAGCCAGGGCCTGACATTCGACAAGGTCATAATCGACGCGGGGCGCTCTTTCGCCCCCGGGCAGGTCTACGTCGCCCTCAGCCGCTGCAAGACCCTCGAAGGAATCGTGCTCTCGACCCCGATAACCGCCGGGCAGGTGCTCTCCGACCCCGCCGTCGCCGCCTATACCGCCGGGCAGGACGCGGAGGCCGCCCGCTCGATACAGCGCCTCGCCGACATCAAGGACGCGTATTTCCGCCAGCTCCTCTGCGAGCTCTTCACCTTCCGCGAAATCGCCGACCTCCAGCAGAGCCTCGCCCGCCATATCTCGCAGACCTACGCCCGCTCCTTCCCCGAAGAGAACGCCGCCCACCAGGAGCTGCTGACAGCCCTCCGCGAAAAGGTGATCGACGTGGCCGACAAATGGCTGACGCTCCTGCGAACCGCCCCCGACCCCGCGCTCCGCGACCCTGAACTCCTGGCCCGCGTAGGCCGAAGCGCCGTATATTTCGGAAAGACCCTCGAAGAACTCTTCGGCGACCTCCCCGACCGCACCGCCCGCGTAAAGACCGAAAACAAGCGCGCCAACCAGCGCCTCCAGGAGCTTAACGCCGACCTTCGAGGCGCGCTCGCCTCCCGCCGAGCACTCCTCGACTCCATCGCCAAGGAGGGCTTCACCATCTCCAACTACCTAAACGCCAAACAGGCCGCCATTATCGAGGCCACCGCCGCCGACGACCCAAAAGCCTCCCGCCGGCGCAAGGCCAAGCTCCCCGCCGAGAAGAAGCCCAAGGAACAGAAAGAGAAATCCCACCTCGTGACATACCGCATGTTCCGCCAGGGGATGACCCGCGCCGAAATCGCCTCGGAGCGCAACCTCGCCGTATCGACCGTCACCGGCCACCTCGCGACCTTCATCCCCACAGGCGAACTGACCGTCGACGACATACTTACCCCCTCGGTCTGCACCCAGATCGCCTCCGCCGTCAAGCGCGCCGGCCTCGCCTCCGGCTACGCCGGCATCCAGGCCCTACTCCCCCCCTCCGTCACCCCCTCCGACATCCGCCTCTACCTCAACAACACTCCCCGCCCCGAACCCTGACCCGCCCCCGACAACATTGATATTTAGAAATTTGTTGTATATTTGCAATCGTAAGAAATACAAGGCAAATTATGTGTACAAGGCAGGAATGTTTCAGCCGGCTTGAAAAAGCCGCCCCCTATATCCGCGACGAGTTCGGGGTGACATCGATGTGCGTGTTCGGCTCAATGGCGCGCGGCGACAACCGCAGCGACAGCGATGTTGATGTCTGCGTCGAAATGCCTCCCAAGATGTTTTCGCTAATCGGGTTGAAACAATTCCTCCAGGACCTTCTCGGCCTCCCGGTCGACCTTGTGCGCCGACACAACGGCATGAACCAACTGTTAGTTTCCGAAATCCAGCGCGATGGAATCTCAATCTTCCCGTAGCCCCCACCTCGCCCAAGGGCTCCTGCGCCAAATGGCCGAAGCCTGCGATTTGTTGCTTCTTTGGAACAAGTCAACCTCTACCCCGGATGAGTTTCTTCTATCACCTGAAGGAACCCAAAAACTTGCCGCAAGTTGTATGCTGCTCGAAAGCATAGGCGAAGGCTGCAAGAAAATCGACCGACTGATTCCCGGAATCCTTGAACAGCATTTCCCCGAATTGCCCTGGAAACAGATTAAAGGGATGAGGGACCATATAGCCCACGGGTATTTCGATATTGACGCGGACGTGATTTTCCATACCGTTAAAAATGACATTGCCCCGCTTCGCGATGCCCTTGCAACCATCGCCGAAAAACTCGCATAGGAGCAAATACTTACCGAAAGGAGTAAATTCCACCCCGCCCCGGGGTGGAATTTTTGTTTTTACACCCGGCCAAAACGCCCAAAACAGCCCCGCGAGGGGTAATTTCCGCCGCCCGACCACCATTTTCCGCCGCCCGAAGCGGCAACCCCTGACGAATCCCGCGGCAGAAACCGCCGTCCGGGGGAATCCCCGCCACCCGTCCCGTTTTCGCGCCAACCATCGCCCCCTCCCTCCCCCTTTCCCGCCGTAACTTCGCGTTGCCGGGCAAAACCAATTTTAATTAGCTCGACTCAACTAATATTCAAACATATGAGAAATGTATTACCCTGGTTGGACAATGCTCTTTTCGCGAGAACTCTCGTTTTATACAAAGGAACGTCTTAAAGCCCGCGACTGGAAAGGCGCGCTTAAATTCGCCGCACTTTTCATAATCGCCGTGGGAGCTTCCTGGCTTTGGTGCAACGACCTGTTCGCGGAGTTTAGTCCCAAACTACCCCCTATCGAAGATACCGCTTTTTATAAATGGCTGGCAACTACATCCATCGGCATCAAGTGGCAGACCTGTGCGAAGATTCTCGGCGCCCTGTACATCGCTGCGCTGTGGGCGGCATTCGCCGTAATCTGGAGAATCGTGTTCAGGCGCGTGAGACGCATCCGAAGCAAAATCACCAACAAGCAGGATATGCCGGCCGCCATAGGAATGGCGGTTATCTGCCTCTTTACCGCCGCGATAGCCTTTTTAATCTCCTCAACAATATGGAAAGAGACCGGCTCGTCCGCAACTTCGTGATTATCCTGCTATGGGTAATTTACGCCTACAATTTTGCCAAGGCGGTATTCTTTGCCGTCGTGCGCAAGATGGCGAAAGACTATCGGCAGCTTCTCATGGTAATTTTCGTATACGCGCCTTTTTATGCTCTGACTACCTGGTTTATCTTGCGTCTTTTCGAGTCCGCCGGGAATTAGGCGGGGAGGTTGAGGATGAGCCAGGCGGTGTAAGCGACATACAGCAGTACCATCAAAGCGCCCTCCCAACGGGTGATCGTGCGGGCACGGCCGAAGAAGGAACCGACGACCCAGAAAAGGAGGCTGGCGGCGGTCAGCACCAAGAGGTCGGCAATGCCTATCGTGCCAAAGCTCAGGGGCTTGATGGTAGATGTCACGCCAAGCACGAAGAAGATATTGAAGATGTTGGAGCCGATGACGTTCCCCATGCATATTCCGGGATTCCCCTTGGCAGCCGCCACCACGGAGGTTGCCAGTTCGGGCAGCGAGGTTCCCGCGGCGAGGATTGTCAGGCCGATCAGTCCTTCCGACCATCCTACCGACTTGGCGATTCCGGAAGCGCCGTCGACAAACCATTCGCCGCCGAACACCAGCCCCGCCAGTCCCCCGAGCACATAAACTATTGCCTTCCAAAGCGGCATCCGCTTCATTGCCGCCCCCTCGGCCTCCGCGGGGTCGCTCCCCGGCTCCACGCGCCGGGCCGACGCGAAGGTATAGCGCATGAACACTATGAAAAACAGCAGGAGCAGCAACCCGTCGACCCGCGTAAGGACCATCGAGCCCCCGTCGAGCCACGGCGCGCTCCCCATGACGAGCAGAACTACCGAGGAGAGCACCACCAGCGGAATCTCGCTGAGAAGCACCCCGCGCTCAACCGTTATAGGCTTAATCATTGCGCAGACCCCGACAATCACAAGTATATTGAACACGTTGGACCCCACGATGTTGCCTATCGCCATCTCAGTAGAGGCGTTGAAGGCGCTCGTAACCGACACCACCAGCTCCGGCGCGCTCGTCATCATCGAAACCACCGTCAGACCCACCAGGAAGTCGGACATCCCGAACCTCTTGGCCAGCGCGGCCGACCCGTCGGTCATAAAGTTGGCTCCAACGAGAATCAGCACAATCCCGACAAGGAGCAGCAAGCAGTCAATCGCCATCTCTCTTTTAAATTTAATTTGAAAAGTGAAGGGAGAAAGGTGAAGATAATACTCCATTAGATAAACTATTCCCTTCACTCAGGCGCAGCCTGACCTTTCACTTTCCACTATTCACCTTTTATAAAGGGATAACGCTCCGTGGCGCGGAAAGATTGCGCCGCGCCGCGATGTTTTTTTTATCCGGTTTTTCTGTTTTCTAACATGCCCGCGCGTTTGGCCGTCCGCGAAAAATGGCGTAACTTAGGGGCTGTAATTTTTATACGATTCTTATACAGGAACGCCTGAATATTTATACAATGGACGAGATCAAGAAAACCTGCCTCCACGACCTGCACCAGGCCCTGGGCGCGCAGATGAGCCCTTTCGCGGGCTGGGACATGCCGATCCAGTATGCCGGAATCGAGGAAGAGCACCGGGCCGTGCGCGAGGCGTGCGGCGTCTTCGACGTCTCCCACATGGGGGAGGTGAACATCTCCGGCCCTGATGCCGAAAAGCTCGTCAACCGCCTGTTCACCAACGACGTGGCCGGAGCGCCGGTCGGACAGTGCTTCTACGGCATGATGCTCCACCCAGACGGGGGCGTCGTCGACGACCTGCTGGTCTACAAGCGCGCCGCCGACAGCTTCCTCCTGGTAATCAACGCCGCGAACATCGCAAAGGACGAGGCCTGGATTCTCTCCAACGCCGAGGGCTACGACGTAAAAGTCGACCTCCTCTCCGAAAGCACCGCCGAACTGGCAATCCAGGGCCCGAAAGCAGAATCGGTAGTCGAGAGCGTGCTCGGCATCCCCTGCGCCGACCTCGCCTTCTACACCTTCAAGGAACTGGAGGTCGAGGGCAAGCCCGCGATTATCAGCCGCACAGGCTATACCGGCGAGGACGGCTTCGAGCTTTACGCCCCCGCCGAAGTAATCCGCTCCGCCTGGCAGAAACTCATGGCTTCCGGCCAGGCCGCGCCCTGCGGCCTCGGATGCCGCGACACCCTCCGCTTCGAGGTCGGGCTACCCCTCTACGGCGACGAGCTGGCCGACGACATTACCCCTGTCGAAGCCGGCCTCTCGATGTTCGTCAAGCTCGACAAGACCGACATGATAGGCCGCGACGCCATAGCCGCCCAGAAAGCCGAAGGGCCCCGCCGCAAGTCAGTAGGGCTGGAGCTGAAAGACCGCGCGATCCCCCGCCACGGCTACGAGGTGCTCGACCCTGAGGGGAACGTCATCGGCCATGTCACGACCGGCTACCACTGCATCTCCGTCGACAAGAGCGTAGCGATGGCCCTGATTGACAGCCGCTTTGCCAAGCAGGGAACCGAGCTGCAGGTGCGCATCCGCCGCAAGACCTTCCCCGCGACCGTCGTCCCGAAGAAATTCTACAAGAAATCATACAAAAACTAACCCACTCAACAACATACACCGAAAATTATGATCTACTATTCCGAATCCCACGAATATATCCGCGTTGAAGGCGAAGAAGGCTTCATCGGCATCTCCGACTACGCCCAGAAACAGCTCGGCAACGTCGTCTACGTCGACATGCCCGAGGAAGGGGACGAAATCACCGCCGGCGACGACTTCGGCGCCATTGAAAGCGTAAAGGCCGCTTCCGACCTCATCGCCCCCGTTTCCGGAGAAGTCCTGGAGGTCAACACCGCCCTGGAGGACAATCCCCGCCTGGTAAACGAGGACCCCATGGCCAACTGGATCATCAAAGTATCCATCCAGGACCCCTCACAGCTCGACTCCCTCATGGACGAAGAGCGCTACGCCGCCTACTGCGCCTCCCTCCATTAAAGGTTTAAGGTTTAAAGTTTAAGGTTTAGCCTGAAGGGTTTAAGGCCCCTCTTCCTGCCCCGCGGTTTTTCCGCGCAGCCTGTCGGGTGGAGCGAGCTTCAGCGAGCGGCGTCCCCAACGCGCCCCTTTCAATCCCAACAAAAACGAAAACAACGATGCACCGCTATTTTCCCCATACAGAGGAGGATATCCGGGTCATGCTCGACCGCTGCGGCGTCGCGGAGCTTAAAGACCTCTACTGCGACGTCCCCGAAGAGCTGGCCCTCAAAGCCCCCTACGATCTCCCCGAGGAGATGAGCGAGACGGAAGTGCGCCGCCACTTCGACCTCCTCGCCGCACGCGATATCCCCCTGACGGCATGCTTCGCCGGGGGCGGCTTCTACGACCACGCCGTCCCGGCAGCCGCCAGCTCGCTGATCGGCCGCTCGGAGTTCCTGACCGCCTACACCCCCTACCAGCCCGAAATCTCGCAGGGCACGCTGCAATACATCTTTGAATACCAGACGATGATGTGCCGCCTGACGGGGATGGAGGTCTCCAACGCCTCGATGTACGACGGCGCCACCGCGACCGCCGAGGCAGCCCTGATGGCCGTCGCCGCCTCCCGCAAGAAGCGCCGCGTGCTCCTCTCCGCGACAATCGCCCCGGCGGTGCGCCGCGTGGTCGCGACCTACGCCCGATACCACGGCATAGACCTCGAGGAGGTCCGGGAAGAGGGGGGCGTCACCTCCCGCGCCCACCTTGAAGAGCTGCTCGCCGGCCGCGACGACGTAGCCGCCGTGATTGTTCCCGTACCTAATTATTATGGTATAATAGAGGACCACACCGGGCTGGCCGAACTCTGCCACTCGAAAAAGGCGCTGCTCGTAATGCAGTGCGTCGCCGCCGACCTGGCCGTGCTGCGCACCCCCGGCGAATGGGGCGCCGACATAGCCTGCGGCGACGCCCAGAGCCTCGGCATACCCCTCAGCTTCGGAGGCCCCTACCTCGGCTTCCTCTGCGCGACTAAGGCGCTGATGAGAAAAATGCCGGGCAGAATCGTCGGAGCCACCACCGACAGCCGCAGCCAGCGCTCCTTCGTCCTCACCCTCCAGGCCCGCGAGCAGCACATCCGCCGCGAGAAAGCCACCTCCAACATCTGCTCCAACCAGGGCCTGATGACCCTCTACGCCTCGATTTATATGAGCCTTACCGGCGCGAAGGGGCTGCGCGAAATCGCCATGGCCGGCCACAACGCCGCCCTCTACCTCCTCGACAAGATGACCGAGGGGGGCCGAGCCCGGCTCGTCTACCCCGACAAGCCCTTCCTCAACGAGTTCCTCCTGGAGACCGACTACCCCGCCCAGGCGCTGATCGACGCAGCCCTCGACCGCGGAATCCTCGCCGGAATAAAAGTCGCCGACAACCGCATCCTCATGGCCGCCACCGAGATGCAGACCCGCGGCCAGATCGACCTCCTCGCCGAAATCGCATCAACCCTCAAAAACTAAGAAAAATGAACAGAGAACTATACGGAAAACTGGTTTTTGAGATTTCCAGGCCGGGCCGCTCCGCCTTCCGCCTCCCGAAATCGGGAATCCCCGTGGTGGAAAATCCGGAAGCAGCCCCGATACCCCCGGCACTCCTCCGCGAGACCCTCCTCGACCTCCCCGAATGTGACGAACCGAGCCTGGTACGCCACTACAACAATATGTCGACCAACAACTTCGGCGTCGATACCGGCTTCTACCCCCTCGGTTCGTGCACGATGAAGCACAACCCGAAAATCAACGAGGAGATGGCCGCACATCCCGCTTTCGCCTCCCTCCACCCCGCGACCCCAGCGAAAGCCGCCCAGGGCGCGCTCGCGCTCTACTGGGAGCTGCAACAGGCGCTTTCCGAAATCGGAGGTATGGCCGAGTTCACCCTGAACCCCTTCGCCGGGGCCCACGGCGAGCTGACCGGGCTGATGGTGATCCGCGCCTACCACGACAGCCGCGGCGACGCGAAGCGCCGCAAGGTAATCGTCCCCGACTCGGCCCACGGCACAAACCCCGCCTCGGCAGCCGTCTGCGGCCTCGAGGTGGTTGAGGTCAAGAGCCGCCCCGACGGTACGGTTGATGTCGAAGACCTCCGCCCCCTGCTCGACGACTCCGTGGCGGCGATGATGATGACGAACCCCAACACCCTCGGCATCTTCGAGAAGAACATACCCGAAATCGCCCGCCTGGTCCACGAGGCCGGCGCGCTGATGTACTACGACGGCGCAAACCTCAACCCGATGCTCGGGGTCGCCCGCCCCGGCGACATGGGATTCGACGTCATGCACATCAACCTCCACAAGACCTTCTCGACCCCCCACGGCGGAGGCGGACCCGGCAGCGGACCCGTAGGCGTGCGAGCCGGACTCGAGCAGTTCCTCCCCTCCCCCCGCGTCACACGCCGCCCCGACGGCTCTTTCACCATAGAGGCCCCGGAGACAGCCCTCGGCTCGATTTCCGCGACCCTCGGCAACTTCGCCGTTCAGGCCCGCGCCCTGAGCTACATACTCTCCCTCGGCTCCGAAGGGCTGATGCAGGCCGGTCCCCTCGCGACCCTCAACGCCAACTACGTCAAGGAGTCGCTGAAAGACTGCTACCTCCTCCCGATCGAAGGGGTATGCAAGCACGAGTTCGTCTTCGACGGCCTCCGCGACAAGTCGACCGGAGTCACAACCCTCAACGTCGCCAAGCGCCTCCTCGACCGCGGCTACCACGCCCCGACAATCTACTTCCCCCTCCTCTTCCACGAGTCCCTGATGATCGAGCCGACGGAGACCGAGAGCCGCGAGACCCTCGACGAGTTCATCGACGCCATGCGCGACATCGCCAGCGAAGCCGCCGAGAACCCCGACCTCGTCAAGACAGCCCCCCACAACACCCCCATATCCCACCCCGACGACACCGAGGCCGCCCTTCACCCCGTAGTGCGCTTCGAAGCCTGAACCCAGGCAATTTATAAATCTTATAAATCATTGTAATTCTTATAAGACTTATAATCAATTAAAGATGAACGCTTTTGACCTTATAGTAATCGGTGCCGGCCCCGGCGGCTACGAAGCCGCCGCGATTGGTGCGGGAAAGGGTCTGAAAACCCTCCTGATCGAGCGCGGAGAGCTGGGCGGTACCTGCCTCAACCGCGGCTGCATCCCTACAAAATGCCTCTGCCGCTCAGCCGAGGTAATCGAAACCGCCCGACAGGCCGCCGAGTTCGGAATCGCCATCGACGACTCCCCCCGGGCCGACATCCCCGCGATTATCGGCCGCAAGAACCGCGTCGTCGCCGGGCTGCGCGAGGGGGTCGCCCTTGCCGTGGCTAAGGCACAGGTCGTCAACGGCGAGGCTGCGTTTACCGCACCCAACGTCGTGAAGGTCAACGGCGAGGAGTTCACCGCTCCGAAAATCATAATCGCTTCCGGCTCCGTCCCCGCCCGGCTCCCGATTCCCGGCGTCGAACTTGCCGCCGACTCCGACGCGCTCCTCGAAATCGAAAGCCTACCCCCGCGCCTCGCCATAATCGGCGGGGGCGTGATCGGGCTGGAGTTCGCTTCCGTCTTCGAGGCGTTCGGCTCGGAGGTCACCGTCGTGGAATACTGCAAGGAAGTGCTACCTCCGTTCGACCGCGAGGTCGCCAAGCGGCTGCGCATGGCCCTCCAGAAGCGCGGCATCGCGTTCCATACCTCCGCCGAAGTGACCTCTCTCCGGCAGACCGATGGAGGCATCGAGCTTAAATTCTCCAAGAAAGGGAAAGAGGAGACCGTCGAGGCCGACGCGGTGCTGATGGCCGTAGGCCGCCGTCCCGCGCTCCCCGCCGGACTGGATGCCGCCGGAATCGCGGCCACTCCCCGCGGAATCACCGTCAACGACTCTTTCGAGACCTCCGTACCCGGTGTATTCGCCATCGGCGACTGCAACGGCCGCTGCCTCCTGGCCCACGCCGCATCCGCCCAGGCCCGCGCCGTCATGGGCGAGCGGGTCAACCTCTCCGTAATCCCCTCCGCCGTCTTCACCATGCCCGAAGCCGCCATGGCCGGCCCGACAGAGGAGCAGCTTAAAGATCAAGGCGTTGAGTTCAAGACCACCAAGGCCCTTTTCCGAGCCAACGGCAAAGCCGCCGCCCTCGGCGAGCCGGACGGCCTGTTGAAACTCATCACCGCCCCCGACGGCCGCATACTCGCCTGCCACGTCTGCGGACCCCACGCCGCCGACATCGCCGCCGAAGCCTCCCTCGCGATCGCCAACAACCTGACTGCCGCCGACATCGCCGCTACCGTCCACGCCCATCCGACCCTCTCGGAGGTGCTTGCCGCTGCGGGCGGTGAAAGGTGAAGATAATAGTTTAAAGATTAAGATTTAGGACTAATTTGAAAGCCGGATATAAAGCATTTCTATCGTTTATCGCGGTGACGTTCGCGGCAGTCGCCGCGGGAGCCGCGGTGAAGACTGTTGAACTCGGCCATATGACGGGAGGCGACCTGCGCCGCGCCGTCGCGGAGGCCGTCGCGGAGAAAGCGCCCGCCGACACCCTGGTAATCAGGCTACTCGCCGACCAATACGACTTCCGCCCCGCCGACGCGGAACTCCGCGGGCTCTACATCTCAAACCACGACCAGGACAATCCCAAAGCGGTTGGAATCCTCATCGAGAACGCCCGTAACGTCATCCTCGACGGCAGAAGCGCCCGTCTCCTCTTCAACGGGCGCATGCTCCCCGTAGCCCTTCTCAACTCCTCCGGCTGCCGGCTCCGCGGTTTCAGCATCGACTTCCCCACCCCCCAGATCTCCCAGGTAATTGTCGAAAGCAACGACACCGCCGCGGGAGTCATAACCTACCGTCCCGAGCCGTGGGTCGAATGGGAGGTGCGCGACAGCGCCTTCGTCGTCAAAGGTGAGGGCTGGGAGCATACTCCCCTGACCGCCATACCCTTCGAGGAGCATACAGGCCGCGTACTATACCGCTCAGGCGACATCAACGTCGGGGTTAAAGGGGTTACCCGCGTCTCCCCGACCTCCGTCTCCGCCCCCTGGAAGGACCCGCGCCTCCTGCCCGGAACACGCCTCGCGATGCGCACCTACCGCCGCCCCGCCCCGGGGATATTCCTCGATGCCGACACCGCGACAACCATTGAAAACGTCCTCGTCCACTACGCCGAAGGGATGGGCCTGCTCGCCCAGAACTGCCGAGACATCGACATACGCCACTCCGGCGTCTGCCGCGCATCCTACGACGACCCACGCTATTTCACAACCCAGGCCGACGCCACCCACTTCTCCTCCTGCTCCGGCACCGTCGCCGTCACCGACTGCCTCTTCGAAGGAATGATGGACGACGCAATAAACGTCCACGGCACATACCTCAAAATCACCGAAGTAATAGATTCCGCGACCATCTCCGCCCGCTATATGCACCGCCAGACCTACGGCTTCCCCTGGGGCGCCCCCGGCGACACCGTACGCCTCGTCTCATCCTCCGCTATGGACTACCTCGCCGCCCCCTCCGTCATCAAAACAATCCGCCCCCTCTCCCCCGAATCCCGCGACTTCATCGTCACCCTCTCCTCCCCCCTCCCCGACACCCTCCTCCAATACGTCTCTTCCCCGTCCGTCAGGCTGTCGGGTGGAGCGAGCTTTAGCGAGCGGCCTTCCCCGTCCCCCCTCCCCGCCGTCGGAATCGAAAACCTCACCCGCACCCCCTCCGTCCTCTTCGCCCGCAACACCGTCCGCCACAACCGCGCCCGCGGCGCCCTCTTCAGCTCCCCCCGTCCGACCCTCTGCGAAGACAACCTCTTCGACCACACCTCCGGCGCCGCCATCCTCCTCTGCGGCGACTGCAACGGATGGTACGAGTCCGGCCCCTGCCGCGACGTCACAATCCGCCGCAACACATTCCTCAACGCCCTCACAACCCCCTACCAGTTCACCGAGGCCGTAATCTCCATCTACCCCGTCATCCCCGACCTCGACCACAAGCGAGCCCCCTTCCATTCCGACGTCACCATCACCGGCAACCGCTTCATAACCTTCGGCACCCCCCTCCTCTACGCCAAGTCCGTCGCCGGCCTCCGCTTCCTCGACAACACCATCGAGACCAACACCGCCTATCCCCCCTACCATCCCGCCTCAACCCGGCCCATCCGCCTCATCGCCTGCCCCGACCCCGAAATCCGCGAACCCGAATAATCGCGTCCCTCCCCCCATCCGATCCCCCAAAACCCATCCCCGTCCAATCCCCCAAAGCCCTTCCCGCAAAAAGAGTATTAATTGTCCTGTGCGCACGGCGGGAGCCGTGTGCCCCCGCGACCACGTGTGTTAAATCATAAGCCAGCCTACAATTATTAACAACTTTTAACCAATTGGGGGGGTAAAATGTGAAGTATTGTTTAATTTTGCAGTTTGAATTTACCTATCAACCTACCACAAAATTAACCAATCTAACTCTCACAGTATGAAGAAACTACTACTCTTCTTCTCCCTGCTGCTATCCCTACTCCCCCTCTCCCTCCCCGCAGCAGCCGAAACCTATACCTGGAATATAACAGGCTCTGAATCTCTCAAACAATCCGCTTCGTCAACAATAGCCCTACATTCTGTGACATGGACTGTTAGTCAGAAAAGTTTTGGCTCCTCTCTGTTCGCACAAAGATCTGGCAAAACGGGATTATTATTCGGCTCAAGCAGCAACAAAGTAAAAGAAATCGGTTTTTCTGCTACTCAGCCATTTGCCGGGAAAACAATCAAAAAGGTCACAACAACAGCATTTGCTAAAACGGCCAACGCAATTTCCGTTACCCTAAAAATTGATGACACAGAAATAGCTGTTTCAAACAAGCTATCGACGACCTCAAACACCTATTCTTTTGAAGCTGTTAATGTTAAATGTGCCAACAACATAGCACTTATATATTCTCAGCCATCCGCTACATCAAATAGCGTTACCATTAGCGGAATCTCAATTGAATATGAAGAAACACCGACAGGCCCCGTCGATTTTGAATACACCCTCCCCGAATCCAAGGAACTTGAAGAAGGCTCAACTTTCGATCTCGGCCTCCCCGAAAAGCGCCCCTCTAACATCACTTGGACATCCGATAACCCCGAAGTTGCTGAAATCGAAAACGGCATCATCAATGCTAAAAAAGAAGGTACCGCGAACATCAAAATGACTTGGGAATCTGACGCAAACTTCAACGCCAGCTCCGAAGAAGGCCAGACAATCGTCGTAACAGTCACCAAGCCCGCACCTGTAGGTGTGCCTGTCGTGACAATCAACGATAAAACAATCGAGGATGGTTGCTTTTATGAGATTTCAAATGGCTCGACTGCGACCATAACCGCTGACAATGCTAACGATATCACAGTTAACGGAAAAAAAGTTGAAAACGGGGCCTTCATTATTGACGCAGCTACCCTATATGAAATCACCGCTTCTAATGATGTAAGTGAGGAAAGTCTCTCATTCAATGTCAGACTTATAGAACCACAACAGGGCGAACCTACCCCCGAAGTATGGAAGCAAATTAATAACGTCGCAGATGTGACACTTGATGGTAAATATATCATTGTCGCTAATAACCAAAAAGTCGCCATCAGCACTTCTGCAAGTGGAAACTATATGGGGAATGCCTCTGTAACGATTGATAATAATTCAATCGCTACCCTTCCAACCAACGCTATGGTGTTTACCCTTTCGAACACCGAGAATGAAGGACAATATCGTTGGAATTGTACAAACGCCGCAGATAATACCTCGTTAGAATGCTATCTTTACTCAGGCACAGGCTCCAATAACCATTTAAAAGCCGGAGATAATTCAAATCTCTCTGTCTCTACAATTTCCATTAATGAAACTTCAGGAGTCGCAACCATTACTTTTGTAAACTGCAAAAACAGTGACGGAACGGCAAGACATATTGGTTGCAACACAAGTAATAAAAATGTATTCGGCGCCTATGCCACCAATAGCCAAGCGTCGGTATTTATCTACAAACTTTTCGGAGGTGAACCGACTCCAATCCACTCCACAAAAGAATACCTCGACCTCCCCGACTTTGAACACAACGTTACCGCCAAGACAATAACATTTACCTGCTCTAACCCCAACGTTCTCTTCGAGGAAAAGCACTATGATGCTACCTCCGCGCAGAGCTATGCGCCCAAGGCTGTCGCTGACGGCTGGAACGCGATGGCAGACGGCGTTTTTGACCATTCCGCTTTCACAAACGACATTATCCTTGAAACCCGCGCATACCGCGAGGACGCCGCCGGCAACCGCCTCGTTGAATCTCCGATTCACGCGATGCGCGTCAGCGCGAGCGGCACAGTTACCGGCATCGAATCCGTTGCCGCCGAGGCTGAGGCCGAGGGCGCTCTCTACAACCTGCAGGGCGTGCGCGTCGACCGCGCGACAGCCGCTCCCGGCCTCTACATCGAGCGCCGCAGCGGTAAGGCCGTCAAGGTAATCCTCTGATAATCCTCCCGCTCCCGGCGTCCCTACACCAGTTGACAGCCACCCCGCCGGGAAGCGCCAACGAAATACCGGCGCGGCCGCGCGAGCAGCCGCGCCGGGGCATCTCTCTCAGATTTGGTTAAAGTTCGTCGCCCGAAGCCCTCACGGCTCCGGGCGATATTTTTTTCCCCTTGTCTAAACACCTCCGGCGCGGCCCGCGAACCTTCCCCCCTTCCGCGGCGTTGTTAAGGTAGAAAGACACCAACCGGCCGGGAGCCGGATAGGAAATCACGAAGGCGGTGTTGGAAGCGACACCGGGCATCCCGGCAGAAGAACGCGGAGCGGCCCCTGACGGCCACCCCGCGGCAGACAGAACAGGAGCAGCGAGCCAACCCGGGCAACGCCGCTCCTTTATCTATTAGCGAACTATCTTTTGATTACCGGCCACCCAAGCATCCCGCGCTCCAGGCGGAGCGTCATCGTGCCGCCGCGGCGCACGCGGTTGTATTCCGAAAGCGGAAGCTCGAAGCTCTTGCCCCGCCCGTCGGCGAAGCGGACCTCGACCTTGTACTCATAATAAGCCTCACCCCGCGCATAGCGGCCCCGCCCGACCCGCCGGCTGCGGTAATGCTTCTCGCTGTATTTCCGCTCGACCGCGACCCGCTCCTCATGGAGCGTCGCGTCGTCGGCCCCGGCGTAGTTAGCCCCCAGGACAGCGAACCCAGCGAACGCGACCGCCGGCAGGAAAAACGCCCAGAAACGCCACCACCCCGGAGCGTCGGGCCAGCGGCGCCCGACCCATCCCAGCGTCAGAACCCACGCCAGCAGCGCGGCGCACAAAGCGACCGCGAGCGGCATCCACCACTCAACCAGAGTGTTGGCGTAAAAGAAAGCCGCCCCGCCCCCGAAGACCATCAGCGCGAGCACCCACGCCATGATTCCCAGCGTCCCTTTAACCTCGTTCCATTTCATATGAATAATGATTGAATATATACCGCGAATTTAGTAATTTCGCGTGCTATTCAAACCAAAACCAACCCACATCTCTTCATAATGAAAAAGACAATTTTCAAGGCGCTCGCCGCGGCCCTCTGCCTGGCAGTCGCCACCCCCGCCGCGCAGGCCCAGTTCAACCTCAAGAAAGCGATCAGCGCCGGAGCCAAAGCCGCGAAGGCCATGACCCTCACCGACAAGCAGATGGCCGAATACGTCAAGGAATCGGTCGACTGGATGGACACCCACAACCCCGTAACCCCCGCCGACAGCCCCTACACCATCCGCCTCAACAAACTCGTCGAAGGGCTCAAGGACGTCAACGGAATCCCCCTGAACTTCAAGGTCTACGACGTCGTCGACGTTAACGCCTTCGCTTGCGCCGACGGCTCCGTGCGCGTATTCTCCTCCCTGATGGACATCATGAGCGACGACGAGCTCCTCGGAATCATCGGCCACGAAATCGGCCACGTCGGCCTCCACCACTCCAAGAACGCCTTCAAGCAGGAACTCCTGACCGGCGCCCTGAAAGACGCTGTCGCCTCCTCCGGCGGAAAGGCAGCGGCCCTCACCGAGTCCCAGCTCGGATCCCTCGGCGAATCCCTCATAAGCGCAAAATACTCCCAAAAGCAGGAGAAGGAAGCCGACGACTACGGTTACGACTTCCTCAAAAGCCACGGCAAGAACCCCTGGGGCATGGTTGCCGCCTTCGAGAAATTCGAGAAGATGGAGCAGGAACAGGGGGCCAAGTCGAGCTACATCAACAAGATGTTCTCCTCCCACCCCGAGACCGTCGAGCGCATCAAGCGCATGACCGCCCGCTGCGAGAAAGACGGAATCGCCCGCCCCGCCGCCGCAAAATAAACCCGCCCGCCACAGTGGCGAGGCGTAAGCCGAGCTATCCCGGCCTTATTCGGACTCCATGCGAATTAGCCCTCAGACCCGAAAAAAGCGGCAAAAAGATGCTCTATTTACAGCCAAAACTCTTAATTTTGCAGCGTGTCGCGCCCTCACGGAGGGACCGCGGCAACCGTCCGAAAACGGCTAATAACACAACACAACAACAATAACAACTTTCACTACAATGGCTTACGTAATCACTGACTCCTGCGTGGCTTGCGGCACCTGCCTGCCCAACTGCCCCGTTGAGGCTATCTCCGAGGGCGACATCTACCACATCGACCCCGACACATGCATCGACTGCGGCACCTGCGCCAGCGTCTGCCCCTCCGAAGCTATCATCCCCGGCGAATAATCCCCGGGCGAAAAAGCGCGAAAGGCAGCTCCCCATCCCGGGAGCTGCCTTTCGCGCTTTTCATCCCATGGCTGGTTTAAGGGATATTATGGTTTAAGGGCTAAGGTTTAGGAGATACCGAGGTTAAGGGAAAGAGAAGAAAGAGAAGAAAGAAAAGAAAAACAAGAGGGGAAGCCGCTCGCCTTCGGCTCACTCCACCCAACAGCCGGCGCAGTTCTGATCCCGGTGTGAGCCGCCGCAGCGGCGAGGGGAGCGGGAAAGGCGAATCAAAGGCGCAGGAAAAACGAGAGGATAGGCGCAAAAGGCGCGAGGGGTGCGAGAGGCTTCCGCCCGGATGGCAGGCGCATTGCGGAAAGCGGGGAGAGGGCCCCGGCGGGGGCGGGAAAAGGGAGCGGTGTTTGAGCGGAGCGAGTTCCGCTCCCGCCGCCCTCCGTCGGGAAAAGCCCTCGACCGGCGCTTTCCGCCGCGCCCCAGGCCTTTTGGTTCTTTTGGGCCTGCCAAAAGAACGGTTTAAGGTTTATGGGTTATGGTTTAGGAGATACCACGGCTGAGAGAAGAGGGAAAGAGGGATGAGGGGAAAAGAGGGCGGTTCTGGGCCCGGTGCGAGCCGCCGCGGCGGCGAGGGGCGCGAATCAGGAAAGCAGCCGAGGAGCCGGATGGGGCCGTTTCGGGGCGCGGGGCCGAAAAAGCGGCCCCGCCATACAATTTAACCCCGAGGCGGTTCGTTAATTTTTAAATAAGGCGCAGCCAAAACAACCGCCGCGCCGGGCTAAAACAACGATGCGAATCAAACAACTGATACATAAGGCGATACTCGCTATGGCAGCCGTCGCGGCCTTCAGCGCCGCGACCGGATGCCGCTCCGCGAAGCTCTCGACAGCCAACGAGCAGCGCCTCCGCGGCGAGTATTTCGAAGCCTCGAAGACCTACCGCAAGGTCTACAACAAGCTGACGAAGAAGGAGCAGCGCGCCCAGCGCGGCGAAGTAGCCTATCTCATGGGCCTCTGCTACGACAAGCTCTCGATGAGCGCCCGCGCCTCCTCCGCCTTCGGCAACGCCATACGCTACGGCTACCCCGACTCCACCGCCATCCTCCTCATGGCCCGGTCGCTCCAGGCAGAGGGGAAATACCCCCAGGCGAAGAAAGCCTACCAGGAGTATCTCGAGAAAGACCCCAAGTCGGAAGCCGCCCGCAACGGCCTCGCGGGGTGCGACATCGCCCTGCGCCTCCGCGAGAACCCCTCGCGCTACGTCGTCAAGCCAGCGAAGCTCTTCAACTCCCGCCGAGCCGACTACGCCCCGATGTTTCTCGACCCCTCGACCGAGGAGCAGCTCTACTTCACCACCACCAACGAGAAGGTCACCGGCGACAAGCGCTCCGAAATCACCGGAATGAAGAAAGGGGACATATGGTTCGCCACCAAGGACGAGAAAGGGAACTGGAAGCGTCCCGAGCCGGTAGAGGGGGAGCTGAACACCGAACTTGACGAGGGAACCCCCTCCTTCTCCCCCGACGGCTCCACGATGTACCTCAGCAAGGCGCGCCGAGAGCCTAACGCCAACACCGGCGTAGAAATCTACACCTCCCAGCGCTCCGACGCGAAATGGAGCGCCCCGGTGAAATACGAAATCACCTCCGACACAATCTCCTCCTACGGCCACCCCGCCGTCTCCCCCGACGGCAACTGGCTCTACTTCACTTCCGACATGCCCGGCGGCTCCGGCGGCAAGGACATATGGCGCGTCAACCTCAAGGAGCGCGCCGGCTCGCTCGAGAACCTCGGGGAGTTCATCAACACCCCCGGCGACGAGGTCTTCCCCTACGTCCGCACTGACTCCGTGCTATATTTCGCCTCCGACGGCCATCCCGGCCTCGGCGGCCTCGACATCTTCAAGGCCACCCTCACAAAGTCAGGCGGCTGGACCGTCGAGAACATGGGCCGCCCCGTCAACTCCGCGGCCGATGATTTCGGAATCACCTTCGGCAAGGGGGAAAACGGCTTTTTCAGCTCCAACCGCGACGACGGACGAGGCTACGACCATATCTTCTCCTTCGTCCTCCCCGACCTCGAGATATGGATTTCGGGATGGGTGCTTGACAAGGACGAGGAGCCGGTGCCCGACGCCGTGATCCGCATCGTCGGCAACGACGGCTCCAACCAGAAAGCCATCGCCAAACCCGACGGCTCCTTCCGCTTCCCCCTCCAGAGGGGCGTGAGCTACGTCATGCTCGCCGGAGCGCGCGGCTATCTCAACGCCAAGCAGGAATTTACCTCCGACACCGCCGAGGAGGATGCCGAGTACGGCGTGGACTTCATCCTCGCCTCAATCAACAAGCCGGTCGTTGTCGACAACATCTTCTACGACTTCGACAAGGCAACGCTGCGCCCCGAATCGAAGGACGCGCTCGACGAGATGGTGCGCATCATGGAGGACAACCCCAACATCACGATCGAGATGGCCTCCCATACCGACCGCTGGGGCTCCGAGGAGTACAACATCGACCTCTCCTCCCGCCGCGCCAAGTCGGTAATCGACTATCTGATCGCGGCCGGAATCGCCCCCGACCGCCTGCAGAGCCAGGGGTACGGCAAGAGCCGCCCGAAGACCGTCACTAAGAAGCTCGCCCGCCTCTATCCGCAGTTCAAGGAGGGGGACACCCTCACTCCCGAGTTCATCGAGACCCTCTCCGAGGAGGACGCCGAGGCCGCCGACCAGATCAACCGCCGCACGGAGTTCCAGGTGCTCTCGACCGACTACCAGATGTTCTGACCGCGACCCCGATATGTTGTTCCGAACCGAAACCGAACCGCTTAAAGGCTTTGAAGGGGTGCTGGTCCACGGCATCCCCGTCTGGACCATCGGCTCCTGCTTCGCCGACAACATAGGCCGCCGCCTCCGCGACGACCTCTTCGAGGCGCGGGCCAACCCCTTCGGCCCCCTCTTCAACCCGGCGAGCATCGAGCGCGTGCTCTCCCGCGTCGCGTCCGGCGAGGAGGTCTCCCCCGCCGACTTCTTCGAGCACGAAGGGGTATGGCGCTCCTTCGAGTTCCATTCCCGGATTTCCGGCGCCACCCCGGAGGAGGCCGCGGGAAACGCCAACCGGCTGATCCGCGCGATGCGGGAGGAGCTCCCCCGCCTGGGGTGCGTCACCCTGACCCTCGGCTCGGCGTTCGCCTTCACCGAGGAGCGCACCGGGCGCGTGGTCGCCAACTGCCACAAGCAGCCAGCCCCCCTCTTCCGCCTCGGCGCGATGCCCCCCGACGAATCCTACTCCGCCGTCAGCCGCGCCCTCGCGGCGCTCCGAAGCGTCAACCCCGGGCTGAAAGCAGTCGTGACGGTCAGCCCCGTGCGCCACGCGGCCTACGGGCAGCGCCGCGACAAGCTCTCCAAAGCCTCCCTCCTGCTCGCCACCAGCCGCCTGGAGGAGAACGGCGAGGCGCTCTACTTCCCCGCCTACGAGGCCATGATGGACGACCTCCGCGACTACCGCTTCTACGCCCCCGACATGGCCCATCCGACCGAACAGGCCGCCGACTACATCTACCAACTCTTCGCCCGCAGCTTCTTCTCGAAAGAGACCCTCCGCATAGCCGCCGAGGCGCGGAAGCTCTCCCTCCTGAAAGCCCACCGCCCGGCAGACCCCGCGCGCCACGCACGCGCCGTGGCAGAGCTCAGCGCCGCGCTGCTCGCGAAATATCCCCAACTGAAAAAAGCCATTGACGACAATGGAAACAGTTAACTTCGATCCCTCGCTGATAGAGGCCGACACTGACCTCCTGACCGACAGCCGCTCCCTGGCCGACCCGGAGCGCACGCTGTTCTTCGCCTTCGAAACCCTGATGGCCGACGGCCACCGCTACATACCGGCGCTTTACGGCCGCGGCGTGCGCCGCTTCGCCGTCAGCCGCGTGCCCGAAGGGGAATACCCCGGCGCGACATTCTACCTCTGCGACCCGCGCCAGGCCCTCCAGTCCCTCGGCCAGCGGAAACGCGACAGCTTCGCCGGACCCCTCATCGCCGTCACCGGAAGCCGCGGCAAGACCCAGGTAAAGGAGATGCTCAACGCCATGCTCCGCGAAGACCACAACATCGCCCGTTCCCCCCGCAGCTACAACTCCCAGATCGGGGTGCCCCTCTCCCTGTGGGGACTTACCCCCGGCACGGAGCTTGGCATCTTCGAGGCCGGAATCTCCCGCCCCGGGGAAATGGAGCGCCTCCGCGCCATGCTACGCCCCGATATAGCGGTGGTTACCAACGTGTTGTCCGACCATTCCGAGGGGTTCTCCTCCAAGGCCGAGAAGCTCGCCGAGAAGATGAGGCTCGCCGAAGGAGCCGGAGCCGTGGTGTTCCCCTGGGACGACCCCGACATACGCCGCGCCGCCGAGGCCCTTCCCGGCCGGCCGCGCCTCTTCGGGTGGTCGATGACCGACCCGGAAGCCCCCGTCTACCGCGAGCCCTCCTTCTTCCCCCTGGCCGACCCGAGGGAGAAGGAGAACGCCGCATCTGCCCTTGCCGCGATGCTCGCCCTGGGCCTCGACCCCGCCGACGCCGACCGCCGCGCTCGCTCCGCCCGGAGCGTCGGGACGCGCCTCGAGGTCAGCGAGGGGGTCAACCACTGCCTGGTGGTAAACGACGACTACACCTGCGACTACCATTCCCTGCGCCCCGCGCTCGAATTTATGGCGCGCCGCCGCGCCGCCGGGCAGCGCACTACCGTCGTCCTCTCCGACATCAGCCACGAAACCCTCTCACCCGCCGATACTTACGCCGGAATCGCCCGGATGCTCCGCCACTTCGGAGTAGACCGCCTGATCGGGGCCGGCAGCGAGATTTCCGCCTTCGCCGCGGCCTTCGAGGGAACCGACGCGCGCTTCTTCCCCTCAGCCGAGGAGATGGAAGCGGCCCTCACCCCCTCCGACTTCAACGATGAGTTCGTGCTCCTCAAAGGGCGCGGCGGACAAGGGTTCCCGACCCTCCTCCACAAGCTCGAGGCCCGCACCCACGAGACAGTCCTCGAAGTGAACCTCGACGCCCTGGTCGACAACTTCAATTTCTACCGCTCGAAGCTGAAACCGACTACCGGCCTGGTAGCCATGGTAAAAGCCTCAGGCTACGGAGCCGGGGCATACGAGGTGGCCCGCACCCTCCAGACCCACGGAGCCGCCTACTTCGCGGTCGCCGTGCTCGATGAGGGGGTCGACCTGCGCAAGGCAGGAATCACTGTCCCCATAATGGTGCTCAACCCGAAGGTGCTCAACTACCCCCTCCTGTTCGCCAACCGCCTCGAGCCGGAAATATTCAGCTTCGATATCCTCGACGAGATTATCGCCGAGGCCGCCAAGCTCGGGGTCACCGACTACCCGGTGCACATCAAGCTCGACACCGGGATGCACCGCCTCGGATTCTTCGAGGAGGAGCTGCCGGAGCTGATTGAGAGGCTGCGGGGCCAGAACCGCGTGCGCGTCGCCTCGGTGTTCTCCCACCTCGCGACCGCCGACTGCCTCGACATGGACCCCCATACCGAGGCCCAGCTCCGCCTCTACGACCGCTGCGCGAAGCGGATTGTCGAAGCGTTCCCCGGGCAGAAGGTGCTGCGCCACGTCCTGAACACCGCCGGAATCGTGCGTTATCCCGAGTACCAATACGATATGTGCCGCCTCGGCCTCGGGCTCTACGGCATCCCCGTCGTCGGGAACGGTCTGGAGGATGGTCTGCGCCCCGTATCGGCCCTCAAGACCGTCATCATCTCGCTCCGCGAGTACCCCGCCGGAACCGCCATCGGCTACGGCCGCCGTACAATCCTCGACCGCGACACCACCATCGCCACAATCCCCGTCGGATACGCCGACGGCGTCAACCGCCACCTCGGCCGGGGCAACTGCTCCTTCCTGGTCAACGGCGTCCCCTGCCCCACCGCCGGGAACATCTGCATGGACCTCTGCATGCTCGACGTCGGCCCCCTCCTGCGGGCCGGCGGAAGCGTCAAGGTCGGCGACAAGGTGGAGATTTTCGGCCCTGAGAACCCCGCCGCGTACCTCGCCGAAAAGCTCGACACAATCCCTTATGAAATCCTGACCTCGGTAAGCCCCCGCGTGCGCCGCGTCTATTTCCGCGAATCCTGATGAAAAGAGCTGTCCGACTGATTTTCGCCCTGCTGCTTCTCGCCGCCATTCCCGCCGGCGCGCAGCCCCGCGTCAGCCTCCTGACCGCCGAGCCTGGAGCCGACATATACCAGCTCGAGGGGCACACCGCCCTGCGGCTGACCCGGCCCGGCGACTATGACATCGCCGTGAACTGGGGTGTCTTCGACTTCAACGCCCCGAACTTCGTCTACCGCTTCGTCAAGGGGGAGACCGACTATATGTGCGCGGCCTACCCGGCGCGCCTCTTCTTCGAGGAGTACGCCCGCGAGGGGCGCGGGGTGACGGAACAGGTGCTCGACCTCACCCCCGCCCAGGCGGCCCGCGTCGAGCAACTGGTCTGGGAGAACCTGCGCCCCGAGAACCGCACCTACCGCTACAACTACGTCCTCGACAACTGCGCGACCCGCCCCCTGGCGATTGTAGAGAAAGCCCTCGGCGACACCCTCGCGCTTGTCCCCCCGGCGGAGTTCGTCTACGGCGAGACCGGGCTTTCCGAAGCGGACTATGCCGACGGGAAACCCGACACCTTCCGCCGCGAGATGACGCGATACCACCGCGACTACCCCTGGTACCAGTTCGGAATCGACCTGGCCCTCGGAGCGGGAATCGACCGCCCGGTTTCGGCCCGCGAGCGCGGATTCTCCCCGGTCTACCTCCGGGAGCTGCTGCGCGACGCGACCCTCCCCGCCGACTCCGCGGGGACGCGGCGCCCCGCCGTCCATTCCGAATGGAGGATTCTCGAAGGGAGGCCCGAAGGGGTGTGCGCCGACCCCACCCCCTGGCCTCTCACCCCCCCCGCCGTCGCCGGCTACATCCTCGCTGCCGCCATCATCCTGTCGGTCCGGGATATACGCCGCCACAGGCTCAGCCGCTGGTTCGACTCGCTGCTGTTCGGAGTCTACGGCGTGCTGGGATGCCTGCTGACCTTCCTGATTTTCGTCAGCAGCCACGAGGCCACCTCCCCTAACTTCCTCTACCTGTGGCTGAACCCCCTCTGCCTCTTCGCCGCGGTCGGCACGTGGATAAAATGTTGCCAACGTGCGGTTTATTGCTACCATTTTTGTAACTTCGCGGCGGTGTTGCTGCTACTCGCGGCCCACCATTACTTCGGGCAGGCTCTCAACCCGGCTTTCCCGCTGCTTATGACCGCCGACCTAATCCGTTCGGCGACAAACATATACGTTACCCGTGCGAAACGCTAAGAAGAACAGGATTTCCACTTCGGTAGCGGCCATTCTCGTGGCCGCCGCCTCTGTCGCGCAGATTGCCGCGGCCCAGGCCGCGCTCCCCAAGCGGCCGCAGCTCGTCGTGGGCATCCTGGTCGAAGGACTCAACAGCGACTACCTCCGGCTCCTCCGGGGGCATTTCGGCGAAGGGGGCTTCCGCCGCCTGATGGAGAACGGGGTGACAATCAGCGCCCTCGACTACGGCGCGCCCCTCGACGGCGCGGCATCCGCGGCGGTAGTGTTCACCGGCGCGGAGCCTTACGTCAACGGAATCCCGGCGGGGATGGTGTTCGACCCCGCGACCCGGCGCGCCCGCTCCGTACTTTTCGACGCGGAGACCATCGGCAACTACACCGGGGAGACCCTCTCCCCAAAGAACCTCGCGGTCAGCACCCTGGCCGACGAACTGCGCATCGACACCGGGGGTCTCGGCTACGCCTACGCCATAGCGGCGCAGCCCGAACAGGCGATCATCATGGCCGGGCACGCCGGCAACAGCGCCTTCTGGATTACGGACGACACCGGTAAATGGGCCACCACGACACACTACAAGGACCTCCCGACCCCCCCGCAGAACATCAACCACCGCGCGGCGCTCGAATACCGCCTCGACACCCTCTCCTGGACCCCGCTGGTCGCCACCGACAAGCTACCCGACCTACCCTCATACAAGAGACTGTACCCCTTCCGCCAGATTTTCCCCCGCGGAAGCGCCACCCGCTATAAGGCCTACAAGGCATCCCCCGTCGCCAACGCCGACATAACGTCGCTCGCCGAGGAGTATATCAAAATCCTGACTCTCGGCAAGCGCGAGGCGACCGACATGCTCTCGCTCGGCTACACCCTCCACCCCTACGCCTACGGGCGCGAGGCCGACAGCCGCGCCGAACTGATGGACGGCTACCTGCGCCTCGACCGCGACCTGCAGCGCCTCTTCGCCGCGATCGACCGCCAGGGACCCGGAATGGACAAGACCCTGGTATTCGTGGCCGGCACCCCCGCGGCCCGGCGCCAGCGGCGCGACGACGACCGGTGGAACCTCCCCGGCGGGGAGTTCTCGTCGCGCAAGGCGGTGTCGCTGCTCAACATGTACCTCATGGCCATACATGGCAACGGCGACTGGGTCGACGGGTACCACGACGGGCAGCTCTTCCTCAACCGAAAACTGATCAAGGAGCGCTCCAAGGACCTGGAGGCGCTCCGCAAGGAGGCGGCGCGCTTCCTGACGCGCATGAGCGGCGTCCGCGAAGCCTGGACTATCGACGAAATCCTCGACAACACCGCCGGGGGTAACGCCGAGGCCATGCGCCGCAACATAGCCCTCCCGGTGGCAGGCGACGTGTTCGTGACGGTCGCCCCCGGATGGCAGGAACTTGACGACGACAACGACACGGAACTCCCCGTGACGACGGTGCGCTCGGTGCTCCCCACCGCGCCCGCCTTCATCCTCGTTCCGGGAGGTACGCCGCGGACAATCGACACCCCCGTCGACGCCCGCGCCATAGCCCCCTCCGTGGCGGGCATACTGCGCATCCGCGCCCCCAACGCCTCCGCCACTCCCCGGATCAGGCTCTGAGCGGCTGCGAACAATGAAGCCGCGGCCTTTGTTTTAACGGGCGCGGCCCGCCGCGTCGCCAATCAAGTAATCTCAACCATCATCAAAATATGTCTCTGACCTCTTTTTTAGGGAAAATTTTCGGAAACAAATCGCAGCGCGACCTGCGCGAAATCAAACCCATCGTAGATAAAATCAATGCTCTCGGCCCCGGCCTCAAGGAGCTTTCCAACGACCAGCTCCGCCATAAAATCGACGAGGTGCGAGCCGACATAGCCGCCTCCATAAAGGCCGACGAGGACGCCATAGCCGAAATCCGCGGCCGCGTCGAGGACCTCCCCTTCGACCAGCGCCAGCCACTCTGGGACGACATCGACCGCCACGAGAAAAACATCCTCGACACCCTCGAGACCGAGCTTGAGAAGCACCTCCCGATAGTCTTCGCGACAATGCGCGAGACCGCCGCGCGCTTCGCCGCCAACGAGACGGTCGAAGTGACCGCGACCGACATGGACCGCGAGCTCGCCGCACAGGGGCGCGACTTCGTAACCATCGAGGGGGACAAGGCCCTCTGGAAGAACCACTGGATGGCCGGCGGCAACGAAATCACCTGGGACATGGTACACTACGACGTGCAGCTCATCGGCGGCACGGTGCTGACCCAGGGCAAAATCGCCGAAATGGCTACCGGCGAGGGCAAGACCCTCGTAGCGACCCTCCCGGTGTTCCTCCGCTCCCTCTCCAAGCGCGGCGTCCACGTCGTGACCGTCAACGACTACCTCTCCAAGCGCGACTCCGAATGGATGGGCCCGCTCTACATGTTCCACGGCTCGACCGTCGACTGCATCGACAAGCACCGCCCCAACACCCCCGCGCGCCGCAAGGCTTACGAATGTGACATCACCTTCGGAACCAACAACGAGTTCGGTTTCGACTACCTCCGCGACAACATGGCCATGTCGCCCGCCGACATGGTGCAGCGCAAGCACTACTACGCCATCGTCGACGAGGTCGACTCGGTGCTCATCGACGACGCCCGCACCCCGCTCATCATCTCGGGACCCGTCCCCAAGGGTGACGACCAGATGTTCAACGAGTACAAGCCCAACGTCGAGAAGGTGTTCCAGGCGCAGCGCCGCCTGGTGACGCAGATTCTCTCCGAAGCCAAGGAGAAAATCAAGTCGGAGGACAAGGAGACCCGCAAGGAGGGTGAACTCCTTCTGTTCCGCGCCTACAAGGGACTTCCGAAGTACGGGCCGCTGATCAAGTTCCTCAGCGAGGAGGGCATGAAGAACGCCCTTCTCAAGACAGAGGCCTACTACCTGCAGGACAACTCCCGCGAGATGCCCATAGTCACCGACCCCCTCTTCTTCGTCATCGACGAGAAGAACCGCTCCGTAGAGCTGACCGACAAGGGTTTCGACGTGCTGACCGACCGCAACCAGGACCCGCAGTTCTTCGTGCTCCCCGACATCGCCGCCAAGCTCTCCGAGCTGGAGAACATCGCCGACGTCGCCGAGCGGCAGGAGAAGAAGGACGCCGCCATGGCCGACTACGCCGTCAAGGCCGAGCGCGTGCATACCGTGACGCAGCTCCTCAAGGCCTACACCCTCTTCGAGAAGGATAACGAATACGTCATCGACGACAACAAAATCAAGATTGTCGACGAGCAGACGGGCCGTATCATGGAGGGACGCCGCTACTCCGACGGCCTCCACCAGGCAATCGAGGCCAAGGAGGGGGTCAAGGTAGAGGCCGCTACGCAGACCTTCGCGACCATCACCCTCCAGAACTACTTCCGCATGTACCACAAGCTCTCGGGCATGACCGGTACCGCCGAGACCGAGGCGGGGGAGCTGTGGGACATCTACAAACTCGACGTTGTCACCATCCCGACCAACCGCCCCGTGGCGCGCATCGACATGGACGACCGTGTCTACAAGACCAAGAAGGAGAAATACGCCGCCGTGATCGAGGAAATCGTGCGTCTGCGCGACGCCGGGCGCCCCGTGCTCGTCGGCACCACATCGGTTGAAATCTCCGAACTCCTCTACCGCATGCTGCAGATGCGCCACATCGACGCCCAGGTGCTCAACGCCAAGCTCCACCAGAAGGAGGCGCAGGTAGTAGCCCTCGCGGGCCGCGCCGGGACCGTCACCATCGCGACCAACATGGCGGGCCGCGGTACCGACATCAAACTCACCCCTGAGGTGAAGGAGGCCGGAGGTCTGGCAATCATCGGCACCGAGCGTCACGAAAGCCGCCGCGTCGACCGCCAGCTCCGAGGGCGTTCGGGCCGCCAGGGTGACCCGGGCTCGTCGGTATTCTACGTCTCGTTCGAAGACCAGCTCATGCGCCTGTTCGCGACCGACCGCGTCATGAAGATGCTCGACACCCTCGGCCTCAAGGAGGGAGAGATGATTGAGAGCAAGATGGTGACCCGCGCGATCGAGAACGCCCAGAAGCGCGTCGAGGAGAACAACTTCGGCATCCGCAAGCGCCTGCTCGAATATGACGATGTCATGAACAAGCAGCGCACCTACATCTACAACCGCCGCCACCACGCCCTCCTGGGCGAGCGCGTCGGAATCGACATCGCCAACATGATGTACGACCTGATCGAGAACCTCGTCCAGCAGTACGACCAGGCCACCGACTTCGAGGAGCTGCAGCTCGAACTGATGCGCTCGCTGACCCTCGAGGCCCCCTTCACCGCCGAGGAATTCACGAACATGTCGATGGAAGAGAAGGTCGAGAAGCTCTACGCCGCCGCCAACGAGACCCTCGACCGCCGCTCGCAGCGCATCACGGAGGTCGCCATGCCGGTAATCAAGGAGTGGGTGGAGAACCGCGGCGCGACGGGGCTGATCATGGTCCCCGTCACCGACGGCAAGCGCATCTTCAATCTCCGCGCCGACATAACGGAGGCTTACAACACCCAGTGCCGCTCGATTGTCAAGGAATGGCACAAGGCGGTGCTCCTGGTTACAATCGACGAGCTCTGGAAGGAACACCTCCGCGAGCTCGACGACCTGCGGCAGAGCGTCCAGAACGCATCCTACGAGCAGAAGGATCCGCTGGTAATCTACAAGGTTGAGTCGTTCCACCTCTTCGAGCGTATGCTGAACAGCCTCAACTCCAAGACCCTCGCGGCCCTCATGCGCGGACATATCTTCGTGCAGGAGGCACCCCGCGCCTCCGACGCGACCCTCGAATCGGAGCATAAAGGAGCCGCGGCCGATGAGAGCGCCGAGGTACCCGCTCCCAAGCAGCAGGAGGCCCCGAAGGCTCAGCCGGAGGTGCGCCGCGCGATGCCCGAGCGCCCCAACGACTATTCGCAGTACACCGCCTCGAAGGAGGGTCTCCCCGGCGAGAACGCCAACCGCGCGGCAGCCGCCGGAGCCGGACGCGGCCCGGCGCGCCCCCAGCCCGTCAAGGCCGCTCCCCGCGTAGGGCGCAACGACCCCTGCCCCTGCGGTTCCGGCAAGAAGTTCAAGAACTGCCACGGCAGAAACGCCTGACGCGGAACACTCTATCGGTAACAAGCGGCTTCCAAGGAAGCCCACAGCTTTTCTCATAGACAAAACGCTTTAGCTTTAATCATTTATGGCTGAAACAAATAACAATCCCGGCGGACAGACGCTCAACGAGCGTCTGCGCCGCGCCGCGGAGATGGCGCGCCGGCAGTCCGGCGAGCCGCAAGAGACACAGGAGACAGTAAGTCCGACGGAACCGGTCCGGCCCCCGATGCCGCCGACACCTCCCAAAGCCGCCGAACCCGCGGCACCAAAGGAGCCGCGCCGGCCGCGCCCCGTCGAGGAGTATTATACCGAACCGCCCCGGATGCCGCAGAAGAAGTCCAAGACGGCCCTCTGGCTCGGAATCCTGCTGGGTCTGGCGGTAGTGGCCCTCGCCTTCCTGTTCGTCAACAACAGCCGCCAGCAGGCGGAGCACGAGGAACAGCTCCAGCAGCTCCAGCTCGCAAACGAGCAGCTCCAGCTCGCCAACGAATACGAGAGCCTTAACAACGAGTTCGCCCAGTATGAGAACCAGACCTCGCTGCTGGCCAACGACTCGATCGTGCAGAAATACTCCGCTGCCCGCGCCCAGGTAGAGAAGCTCCTGCAGGAACTCAAAAACGAGAAGAACAAATCCGCCGCCCAGATTTCCAAACTCAAAGGGGAAATCGCGACCCTGAAGGGGATTCTGCGCACCTATGTCGAGCAGATCGACTCCCTGAGCAAGCAGAACCAGGCGCTGATGTCGGAAAACAAGGATATCAAGCAGCAGAACCAGCAGCTCGCCCAGACGGTGCAGTCGGTGCAGGCGAACAACAAGGTGCTTAACGAGCGCATGACCCTGGCCGAAAAGCTCAACGTAACCGGCGTCACCCTCACCCCCCTCAACAAGAAAGGGAAGACGGAAAAGAACGTCACCAAGGCCCGCCAGCTCATGGTGACCTTCACCATCCCGCAGAACAATTCGACCCCGGTAGGTGAAAAGACAATCTACTGCCGAATCACCAACCCGGAGGGGGAACTGCTCGGCAACGGGGGTTCCTTCTCCTTCGAGGGTGGCAACGTGGCATGCACGGCCCGCAAGAGCGTCGAATACGCCGGCGAGGAAATCGGCGGCATAAAGATCTACTGGGACGTTAACGCCACGCTGACCCCCGGCGAATACACCGTGGAGCTGTTCGCCGACAACTACCGCCTCGCCTCGCGCCGCTTCACCCTCAAGAAGTAAAGTCTGTAGATTGTCAGGCCTGACGCGGCACGCCGCGTCCCTACACAAAATCAGCGACTCTGTAACATCATCCAAAAAACCATACCTGTTCATATCGTGAAAATCAAACTGTTACTGTGCTTGCTGCCGTGTTTAGCGGCGGCAAGCGCCGTTTCCGCCCATACGCTGCGCTACGACCGCCCGGCGGACCACTGGGTAGAGGCCCTTCCGCTGGGCAACGGGCGCCTGGGAGCGATGGTCTACGGGGGCGTGGCCTCCGACACCATACAGCTCAACGAGGACACCTTCTGGAGCGGCTCCCCCTACAACAACACCAACCCGAAGGCTCTCGCCGCGCTCCCGGAAATCCGGGCTGCGATCGACCGCGGGGATTACGCCCGGGCGCAGTTCCTGGCGATGCACAACATCACCGCGGACAAAGACATCACCGCCCACGGAATGATGTACGAATCGGTCGGGAACCTGGTGCTGACCTTCCCGGAATACTCCGTCGCGGGTTACTCGCGCACCCTCTCGCTCGACGACGCTGTGGCCGAGGTATCTTTCTCTACCGCCGACGGCACGGACTACACCAGGGAGTATGTAGCCTCGCTGGCCGACTCCCTGATAATGATCCGCCTGAAGTCGTCGCGGAAAGGGGGGCTTGACTTCGGCCTCTCTTTCGCATCGCCGGAAAAAAGGGTCGCGGCGACCCCGCGCCTTGTCGCTCCGGGGGAGCTGATGGTAACCAGCCGCCCTGTCGAGGCAAATGCCGAGAATATCCCCAACCTGCTGCGGTGCGCGACCACTATCCGCGTCATCCCGCTTGGAGGGAAAATGACCTCGCAAGACACCGGAATCAGCGTCGCGGGGGCCGACGAGGCTCTGATTCTCGTCTCCTCGGCAACGAACTTCAACCGCTACGACGACATCTCCGGGGACGCGGAGTCGAAGGCCCGGCGCCCAGTTAACCGCATACTGTCGGCTGAAAGCCCGGAAGGATGGTACGCCGAAGCACTCAAACGCCACAGACAGGCATACCACAGCTATTTCGACCGGGTCACCCTCGACCTGGGCCACAACCCCGCGCAGGAGGCCAAGACTACCGACCGCCGCATCGCGGAGTTCGCCGACAGCCATGACCCTGGGCTGGCTGCCGACTATTTCCAGTTCGGCCGCTACCTGCTGGTCTGCTCCTCGCTCCCGGGGACACAGCCCGCCAACCTTCAGGGAATCTGGAACCCTGACGCCGGTCCTTACCCGGCCTGGGACTCCAAATACACGACCAACATCAACGTCGAGATGAACTACTGGCCTGCGGAGGTAGCTAACCTCAGCGAATGTCACGAGCCTTTCCTGCAAATGGTTCGCGATGTCAGCCATACCGGGCGGCAGACCGCCCGGGAGATGTACGGCGCGAGGGGGTGGACCCTCCACCACAACACCGACATCTGGCGCTCCACCGGGGCGGTAGACTACGCGTCGTGCTCCGTATGGCCCACCTGCAACGCCTGGTTCTGCTCCCATCTGTGGGAACGCTATCTCTTCTCCGGCGACCTCCGTTTCCTCGAAGAGGCTTATCCGATAATGGCGGAGGCGTCGCGGTTCTACCTCGATTTCCTCGTGAGAGAGCCGCGGACGGGCTACCTCGTTGCCTCCCCCTCCAACTCACCCGAAAACAATCCCGGCAAGGGGAAATATTTCGACTCGATTTTCCAGAAGGAGCAGAAGCCGGCGATTTTCGCCGGGGTCGCGATGGACAACCAGATGGTCTACGACCTTCTGCTGAACACCTCCCGCGCCGCGGAAATCCTTGGCAAGGACCGGGCTTTCGCCGACTCTCTCGACGCGGTCCGCGCCCAGCTCCCGCCGATTATGGCGGGGAAGTACGGGCAGCTCCAGGAATGGCTCGACGACTGGGACCGCGAGACCTCGGGCCACCGCCACGTCTCCCACCTTTGGGGGCTGTACCCCGGACACATGGTCGCGCCGCGGCTTAACCCAGAAGCGGCGGGAGCCGCCCGGAAGTCGCTCGACGGGCGCGGCGACGCGTCGCGGGGATGGTCGATGGGGTGGAAGGTGTGCCTTTGGGCGCGCCTCCTCGACGGCAACCGCGCCTACCGCCTGATTTCCAACCAACTGAGACTTAAAGACCCGTTGGCTACAATCCGCGACCAGGACGGGGGCACTTACGCCAATATGTTTGACGCGCATCCCCCCTTCCAGATTGACGGCAACTTCGGCTGCTGCGCCGGGATCGCCGAAATGCTCTTGCAGAGCCACGACGGGGCCGTCACGCTCCTCCCGGCGCTTCCCGACGCATGGCCCGAAGGGCGCGTCAGCGGACTCCGCGCCCGCGGCGGCTTCGAGATTGCCGAAATGACCTGGAAGGATGGGCGTCTCACCTCCGTGACAATCCGCTCTACCCTCGGTCTGCCGCTACGCCTGCGCTCCGCGGTGCCCCTCGCCCGGGCATCCGCGGGAAATTCGCCGCAAGCCCTGAAACCGGCTGAAGGCGCTTGCCCGAACCCCCTCCTCGCGCCTTATGAGGCTCCCGGATTCGAGGCAAAAGCCCCCGAGCGGATAGTACCCGCGGAAGCCCCCGCGGCGTTCCTCTACGACATCCCGACCTCCGCCGGGGAGCTGATGACCCTCCTTCCCGCCGAGTAACGCGAAGTTACGCAGCGCGAGCCTCTTCCCGTATGCGATAACGCAACAAAAAATCTCCGATATAACGGAGGAAATCCTGTTGGATCTTCCGTTATATCGGAAATTTTTTGCTCGGCGTATGCCTCGCCACGGTTGGGGGCGGAGGGTTAGCGGAGGGATTAGCAGGGGTTAGCGGAGGAGTTTGTCGGTGGTGGTATGGCCGTCGGAGTAGAGGGTACGGCGGATTGTGACACCTTCGGCGGGAGAGGCGAGGCGGCGGCCGTCAACGGTGTAGTATTCGACGGAAACGACTCCGGCGGCGGGGAGGGAGGTCTCGTCTACGGAGCTGGTATTGAACTTGACGCGGAACTTCGGAGAAGCATGTTCCCGGAGCGAACTGCCGTCAGTGCTCGTCATAAAGCATCTGTCGAGGTTGAATTCTGCGGCCTCAGCGTCATAGGTGCCGAGGACAGAATCAACCGACCATCCGTCGCCCTGCAACGCGCCGGACTCGATAGCGTTAGCCATAAGACAGAGGTATATGGGGTTGTCGGCGGTCAGCCACCATCCTGTAAACCATAAGATGTCGTCGGTCCGCTGGCCGTTTAAGTCGCGGGCTACGAATACGTTCGAGGGGTCGGTAGCGTTAATCACAAAGGGATAGTCCGAAGACGTGTTCACATACGAGTCGCATACGCCAGTCCACTTCATACCGCCCAAAGGCTCAGGCACGCAATATATCCCGGCTTCGGTGGGATGGGCGAAAATCTCGGCCTCGCAGGAGGATTCGCTCCCCTCGGCAACAACGTCGCTGACGATATTCTCCGTGACGGTGACTGTCCCGACGGGACGCCAGTTGTCGAAAATATAGGGGTCGGTAGCGACGTCGTATGTGAAGTCAATCCAGGTTTTACCAGGATCCACGCTGCCGAGCTGTTCGCCAGAATGCGATTCGTAAACCATGACTACCAATCCCAGATTGGAAAAGTCGACCTTTTCGATCGAGCCGTCGTCACCCCGCGTAATCCAGCCGTAGTTGCCGTCGGAATGGTCACAGCCGTTCATGACGCGGAGCTGCCATGTGCTCTCTTCGTTAACGGGGATTTCAATGCCGGTCATCATCTCCCCGGTGCATCTCGCGCCTGACAGGCTGTTGGTCAGCAGGGGATAATCGCCGCGAAGGTCGAGCACGAAGGGGTCGGCGACCTCGGAGTCAAAAGTCCCGTTAACCCCCAGGGAAGCGAAGGCCAGATTATAGTAATTGGGAAGGAGGTAAACTCCCTCGGCATCGGGGTTCTCGAGGAGATTCACAGTAAACGAGACGGTCGGTTTTGACTGGTAGATACTGCCTACGATTCCGTCGCAGACCTTCACTGTTCCGGCGTTACGCCATTCCGAAAGGGGACGGGTCTTGCTGATTACCTGTGGCACGAAGAACGCGCTGTGGGCGTTGCCGTTGGCGTCGCGTCCGACGGCGGCAAGCACCCAGTTGCCGTAGCCGACTTCCTCTTCGGGAATCGAGAGGGTAAGGGACGACGCGCCGTTGGTCGCTACGTTGCGGACGCTGAAGCCGGTAGCGGCACTTTTGCGGACTCTCGAGGGGCCGGAGGCATCGGCGAAGGCGTCGGGGACGCGCTCGGGGAAGTTGCGGTTCTCCAGGTAGTAGCTTTCCGGCACCAGAGCGTAGTCAACAGAAACGATGTTGGGGGAGACGTTGTTCAGGAGGCTGTTATACGCGGTTCCGTCGGAGGTCACGGCGGGTTCTGCCTTAATGTCGTAATCGACATATCCGGGAAGCTCGACGGTAATTTCAAAGTCATCGCCATACGAGCTCCCGATGGTGGAAGAATTACGGGGAATCGTCAGGCGGTTGTCGGCGAACTTGCCCCACAGACAAACCTCGAGGCTGTCGATTTTGCCGATGGTGTTGCCATCTTCGAGCATAGTACCGGCCTCGCTGTAGAAGGCCATTTGCGCGTAGCCATTGTTTTTCAACCCGGTAAGGGTCTCGCAGAGGCGAACGCGGGAGGGGTCGCTGATATCGAATACCATATAGAAATCATCGCTCTTCGCTTCGGGGTAATTCTCGATCAGCTTTGAATAGGCAGGGTGCTCCGGGCCGAAGGGGTTCTTCACGCAGAGCAGGGAGCCATCGGTTGTCATCTCCAGTTCGGGAGTGCTTGCGAACGGGGTTTCTACCGGGACTCCGTCAACTTTAATCTCATTATATGCGTCGTTGGTATATCCGTAATAAACGGCGTCCTCGACCATCCGTCCGCGTCCGAGGCTGTTCCAGGGGGTGTTATAACCGTAATGGAAGTTGTAGTTGTAATACACACTGACAGCCTCATAAGAGCCGATAACATGGTCGTCGGCTCCGAAGGGGATGACGAAATATCTCGACTGGATTGCCGACATTCCCCAGGGACTCAGCGTGAAGGAGTCGCCGGTATAGTCGGTATAAACGTTGGGCGCATAACTCGGTTCCTTTGCGAAGTAGCCTGACAGATCATCGTAACTCATCGGATTCTCGTTGCTGACGACGCGGTACCAGGCGACGTTGGAGGAACGGTCGACATTCACGGTCAGGGCAGTAGCCCCGCTGGGGATGAAGTGGTTGGTCTCCAGCGAGAACTTTACCTCCTGCGCCCCATCCATAATCAGAACGGAGGAGCCGCAGTTATAACCGGAATTGTCAACTATCAGGAAGAAAATCGACTTGAAATCTATTTTTTTCGCAGCCGGATAGTAATATCCCATTACTGACAGCATGATGTTATCGTAGTAGCCGGGAGTGTTGAGAGGGATTGCGGTCGACTGGGGTTCCGGGGCAAAGTAGCCGGTCCGGGTATCGTAAGGGAGGAGGATGTCGACCCCTCCGAAGATGTTCCGCAGACGCAGCTCCCCTTTGGTGTCGTCGGCAAGCGATAGACGCCCTTCGACGGCGAAGGGCTGGGTGAACTCAGGCATGGAGGTGTTGAGCCAGCCGCACCGGAGGGTCCACGTATCCATCAGGTTCTGGTCGAAGGAGGCGGTTCCGATCTGCTCCCAGGCAGACCACTGCTCGTCGGCGGTCTTCGCGGCGGAGCGTCTGGCGGCGGGAATGTCGGCCTGGACCATCCGCGGGGCGTCGGCAGCGAGCTTGACCGGCTTCAGCAGGTCGGGCGAGGGTACCGGGGCACCGCTCGCAGGCGCGGCCAGGGCAACAGCAGCGGCCGCGATTGTAAGCATCGAGTAGAATTTATTCATTATAAGTAACTGTTCAAAATTATTTTATTCTAACGGGTCTGATTATTTCAATATTTCTCCGGCAAAATTTTTGAATCTTTTCCTCTCATCATCAGTCGTGTAGCTCGCTACACTCCTTCTTCTTCGAGAAAAATCTTCTAAAAATTTTCCTCGGATAAATATTAAAATAATTTCGACCAGTTACTTAATGGTTTAAAATGTGTGATAACAGATTGTGCGCGGGGGAATCGCATATTGATTTGGGAATTGCAAAGTTACTGCAAAAGCGCGTGCTTTATCCCTCCTGATTGTTAAAAGAAGTTAATACAAGGGGGGGTTGGAAGCCGCTCGCCTCCGGCTCGCTCCACCCGACATTCGTAGACAGGCATAGCTTCCCCATTCGCCCGGCTTACGCCTCGCGCACCTTTTGGGGGATTGGGAAGACCGGGAGATTGGGGAGATTTGGGAGGGAAGGGGGGATTAGCGGAGGAGCTTGTCAGTCGCGGCGCAGCCGTCGGAGAAGAGGGTACGGCGGATGGTGAGGCCGGGGGCGGGAGAGGCGAGGCGGCGGCCGTCAACGGTGTAGTATTCGACGGCTGAGACTTCGGCAGAGGGGGCGGCTACGGTTTCAACCGCGGAGAGAGCGGAGGGAAAGTATTCGTCGACCCCCTCCTCGGAGTCGGCGTTCTGGGAACGCACGATATGCTCTACCAGGGAATTGAGATAGACTTCGAGGTTGGTGTACCATCCGCGGGGGTCGAGGGTCTTGCGGGCGCCGTCGGCCATGCGCTCGGGGTCGAGGCCGTTGGCGAGCTCCCATTCGTCGGGGATTCCGTCGCGGTCGGAGTCCCATCCGGCGGGACGGCGGGAGGATTCGAGGGGGACGTACTCGACGTCGGAAACGAGGTCGACGAGCCCGGGCTTTTTGATTACGGAGCCGGTATAGGTGGCGGTTCCGGTGCGGGCTTCCTCCATATAGCGGGTGTCGCAGGGGTCGCGGAAGAGGGAGGCTCCGGCGAAATCAAGCACCTTGGCGTAGGCCTGGGTAGCGGAGTGGGTCGTCACCTCCCCGGCGGGGGCGGGCTGGTCGAGGCGCATGCGCACCCATTGCTTGCCGTCGATTTCGCGGTGTTCGACCTCGTCGCCATAGTAGTTGTCGTTGTCCTGGGTCCAGCGCTCGCCGTCGATGTTCTGTACGCCGCTGTCATATCCCACGCCGGCCCAGTCGCGGTCGGGGGTTTCCTCTCCGGCGCGGTTGGCGACGGTGTTACCGCTGATGAAGTATCGGGAGGCCATGCCGAAAATCGCGCTGTGGCCGGAGCTGTTGCCGGAGGAGGCGACGGAGCAGAGGGTCACTCGGTTATAGGAGCCGTTGCCCGAGGGGCCCTGCTTGTAGTAGTTGTTGACGATGTTGATCTGGCCGCCGCCGGGAGCGCCGTAGCAGGAACCGGCGGAGTTGTACTGGACGCAGTTGCGGAAATCGACGTTCTCGGCCTGGACGTGGTTTTTCCATCCGAGTTCCTTGGCGCGCTTGTTGGCTGTCCAGCCGGACCATTCATAGCGTGCGCCGTTGAACCGGGGACCGCGGTTGTTGACGTGGGCGATCAGGTTGTGGTGGAAGGACGCGAGCTTTCCGCCCCAGATTCCACCGTAGCCGTGGGCCCCCTTGCCGTGTCCGGCGTTGCAGAGGCTTTCGGCGACGGTACACCACTGCATCGTGAAATTGTTGTTGTCGTAGAAGGAGGCGACCTCGTCGATCGACCAACTGAAAGAGCAGTGGTCGAGGATTATTCCGGTATGGTGGCGGGTCCAGATGGCGTCGGCGCCGTCGTTGACATCCTTTTCCTGCCCGCGGCGCACGCGGATAAAGCGGATTATGATGTTATTGTTGTTTGGGAGTACGGTATAGTGGCGGAGGGTTATTCCGGGGGCGGGGGCGGTCTGCCCGGCGATGGTCGTGTTGGCACCGATCACGAGGTCGGACTCGAGGTTGATCTCGCCGCCGACGTTGAAGACGACGGTCTTCTTGTCGTTTCCCTTGACGGCCTCCCGGAGGGAACCGGCGCCGGAGTCATTGAGATTGGTGACTATTCTGACAGCGCCTCCGCGGCCACCTTCGGTATAGCGCCCGTGGCCTTCGGCTCCGGGGAAAGCGGGAACCTGGTCCTGGGCGGATACGGAAAAGCAAGCGGCACCCGCGAATATCGTAAGCAAAAATTTCTTCATAGGTATGATCTAACGGATTAGTGAGCGCGAAGTTACCGAATCCGCGGCACCTCTCCAAATTTAACGTCCCGTTTCGCGTCGCAGTCTGAAAAAATTCGTATATTCGCGCCAATCATTAACAACACACACCATTATCCATTATGAATTACATTAAGTTTCTGATGTGCGGAGCCGCGGCAGCGGCCCTGTCGCTCTGCGTCGTATCCTGCGGCGGGGACGACGAAGAACCGAAGGCCGATGACAAGACCGGCCCCGGATGGTCAGCCGACGAAAAAGAGAACGTTGAGAAAATCACTTCCGACGAGGAAGCCAAGGAATATCTCGGCGAGACAGCCCAGATGGCGATGCGGATGCTCGAACCCGCCGACCAGAAGCCTCTGATCGAGGTTGCCGGGGCATTCGCCAACGATTACGCCGACTACGACTTTATTATCCCCAACGGCCAGCAGGCCCCCCGCAACGAGGGGCGCGCTCTGAAACGCTTCTTCTCGGAACTCCGCCGCGCCACCGCCTCGGGCCGCTATACCGACCTGAGCCGCGCCGCGCAGAACGTACTTGAACTCAGCACTTTCACCGGCACGTTCGAGCCGGACAACAGTCGCCAGGCATTCGTCATGACCGGCAGGGGGAGCGACCTGGTAGTGCGCTTCTTCCACAACGGAAGCCGTTGCGAGCTGAAAGTAACCCCCTCCTCCGACACCTGGACGCTCGACGCATACGAGATGACCGAGGGCGACTTTGACGCCGTGAAGGTTCCCCGTAACATCACATTCACCCTCACGGAGGCTTCGCGCCAGCTCGTCAACGGCACGGTACGCTCCAACTGGGCCGACGGCAGCGAACTGCTCCTCTCGACCGACGTTACGGCGATGAACATCCGCGTTACGGCTGAAATCAACGCCACCAACTCGACGGCTACCACCAACAGCGCGGTATATGTCGACGGTACCGAGCTTATCAAGGCTTCCGGCGAGGTAAAGGGGAACAAGATGGTCACCCTCTCAGCGATCGAGGCCCTGGAGGAAGAATATACCGAAAAGTATTATTACGGACCCGGCGAATACGACTATTGGGAGGAAACATATCACGAACTCAACCCCGAAAAGGCCGCCAACATGTTCCGCAGCGGAAGCGCCAACGCCAAGCTGCTGGGCCGCGTATACCTCACAGCCCAGGCTAAGGACTCCAAGAAGTTCCTGGAATTAGAGGACACCTATTTCGAGGAGGATTCCGACGAGCCCGGAGAGGCCCAGAAGGATTGCAAGAAGGCATGCTCGATTCTCAACTCGGCGGTAGCAGCCAAGCTGTACCTCGCCGGCAACTCCAAGGAGACCGCCACGCTGAAATGGCAGCCCCTCAAATACGAGGAGAACTATAACTGGGGGAGCTACACATCCTGGGAGTGCGACCCGACGCTCGCCTTCGCCGACGGCTCGACTTACAGCATCAGCGACTACGGCTATGCCGACTTCTCGAGCCTGATTTCGAGCTTCGAGAACCTCGCGTACGCCTACGAGCGCATGTTCAACGCCCTGTTCTAACCCAGCGACCGAACCGCCAAGGTTGATGAAAATCCGACCGTCACATACCGCGGCCGTCCTCGCAGCGCTCCTGCTGCCGGGCGGCCGCGCCTCTTCCCAGACCCCCGCGGAGGCGCTGGCCGACACGCTGCGCCTGGGGGAGGTAAGGGTCGAGGGGAGCGCCACCCGCCGGCCGCGGGTGGCGGCCGACGGATCCGTGAGCTTCGCGGCGGAGGCTCTGCGGCGCGCGCCGAGGGTGTTGGGGGAGGCGGACCCGCTGCGGTTCGCGGCCTCGATGCCGGGGGTCGGCGCGGCGAGCGACTACGCCTCGGGGATGTCGGTCGACGGGATGGACTATTCCCACAATCTCTACCGGCTGAACGGAATCCCGGTTCATTTCCCGTATCATTTCGGGGGGATTTTCTCAGTTTTCTCGCCTGAACTTTATTCGCGCGCGAGGCTGCGGAAAAGCATCAAGGGAGCCGACGCGGGAGGGACGCTCGGAGGGGTCGTAGACCTCGGTTCCGCGGCGACCGACTCGCTGTCGGGGACGGTCAACGCGGGGATGCTCGCCTCGTCGGCTTACATCGCCTCGCCGCTCGGCAGCCGCCTGGCGCTCCAGGCCTCGGGGCGGGTCAGCTATATCGACGCGCTCTATTCGGGGCTGCTCAGAAGCCGCTCGACCCAGGCGGCGTACAATCTCGCGGACTGCGACATAGTTGCCTGTTACCGCCCGACCGGACGCGACAATATCAGAATCACCGCGCACTACAACGCCGACAACGTTGAGTACACCGACCGAAACTATTCCCTGACGACGGCCCTCAGATGGCACAACCTTGCCGCCGGGGCGGAATGGGAGCGGACTACCGACGCGCTCGAAATGACGAACCGGCTGTATTTCACCAGCTTTCACAACCGACTGGGGCTAAATATGGAGCAAATCGAGCTTAAAGCCCCGACGGCGATTGACGAATGGGGCGCGGCCGGGAGTTTCGACTTCGCGGCGCTCCCCGCGGGGTGGAGCCTGACGGCGGGGTATTTCCTGCGGCTTTACAGCGTCACTCCGCAGTATGTCGAGCTGTCGGGCCTCGGGCAGGGGGGCGCGGAACGGCGCGGGGCGGAACGGTCGCTCGAAGCCTCGGCCTACGCCGAAGCGCGGCGGGAGCTGCCGCGGGGATGGAGCGTCACCGCCGGACTACCGCTAAACGTTTACACGGCGGGAAATTACACCCGTTTCCATCCCGACCCGCGGCTCACGGTCGCGAAACGCTGGCGGCGCGGGGCGCTGACGCTCCACGCCGGGCGCTACCACCAATACCTCCACCAGGTAGGGTTCTCCGACCTGGGAATGTCGTCGAACTTCAAGCTCGCGGCATCGCAGAGGGTTCCGCCCCAGGAGTGCTGGACCTTCGCCGCGGCGGGCAACTTCGCGGCGGGAAGGGGAGTATATCTCAGCGCCGACCTATACTATAAGGTGATACGCCGCCAGCCGGAGTACCTCGGCGCGATTCTCGACATACTCAACGCGGGATATGTCGCCGAGAACTACGTCCTGTCCACCCGCGGCCACAACATCGGGGGGAGCCTCTCGGCCCGCGGGGAGTTCGGGCCGGTCAACGCGTCGCTGGCCTACGCCTACTGCCTGACGCGCCGCCGCATGGCCGGGGAGCCGGGGGTGTTCAGCGCCTCTAACGAGCTTCGCCACACCCTGCGGGCCGGAGCGGCCTGGGACATCGGCTCCCGCTGGACCCTCAGCGCCTCCTTCTCCCTCGCGTCGGGGAGGCCGTACACCCCGGTGACCGCCATTTACTTTATCGGGGAGCAGCTTATGATGGAGTACGGGCCCCGCAACTCGGCGCGGCTTCCCGCCTACCACCGCCTCGACCTCGGCGCCTCCTACCGCTTCCGCACCGGGGGCCGCTTCCCGCTGCGCCACGAGGTCGGGCTTTCGGTCATAAACGCCTACGGCAGAGCCAACGTCGAGATGAGCAGCTTCGCCCTCGACACCGGGGAGGGCACCTTCTACCGCCGCGACGTCAGCTCGCTCTACCGCTTCCTGCCGTCCCTCAACTACACCGTAAGTTTCTGAACAGCAAATTTTACCGATGAATCCACTCAAAACAATAACCGCCGCCTCACAACGCAAATATCAGCATCAGCGACATTTTTTTCAGGCAGGTCATTTGTCCCTTGAAAAAGTTTATTGTAATTTCGCGATGTTTCCCAAAGTCACAAAATTTTAAAGTTTGGGAAACGGCAGCATATGAAACTAATAGAAAGGCCTCTGTACCTTCGTCAGTTAGAAGGATTAATCAACACTCCCGACATCAAGATAATAACGGGGATACGACGTTGCGGCAAATCAAAACTGCTGAGTGCTTTCTCAGACTATATAACGAAGACCGACGCGACCTCCAACATTATCTATATCGACCTGACAAAAATCAAGTTCGAGAATCTGAAAGAATACCATGCCCTCAACGACTATATCGAACAGAACTATCGCACGGGAGTCAACAATTATCTGATGATTGACGAAGTGCAGCTTTGCCGAAACTTTGAGCTGGCAATCAACAGTTTACACTCCGAAGAAAAATACGACATCTATCTTACAGGCTCAAACGCGTTCCTTTTGAGCAGTGACCTTGCGACTCTGTTTACGGGCCGACATATGGAAATTCATGTGTTTCCTTTCAGTTTCAAGGAGTATTGCTCGTATTTCGAAATAAAGGATGATTACAAGCTCCATTTTGAACGTTATATAAAACTCGGAGGCCTGGCCGGCTCCTACACTTACAAAAACGACTCTGACAAGGAGAGGTATATACGCGACGTATATGATACAATCCTTATCAGAGATTTAGTCGAAAAATATCGGCTCGGAAACGCAACCGTGTTGAAGAGAGTGGCGGAATTCCTGATGGATAACGTCAGTAACACCTCCTCGTCAAGGAATATAAGCAATGCCCTTATCGCAGCCGGAACCGAAACCAACTATAAGACAGTCGGCAGCTACATAGAACATCTCTGCAATGCCTTCGTATTCTATGAGGCGGGGCGGTATGACGTAAAGGGGAAGACGTATCTTCAATCCTTAAGCAAATATTATCTCGCCGATACAGGAATCCGGTATGCCGTGCTTGGCAAGCGAAACATGGACTGGGGTCGCATGCTTGAAAACATAGTATTCATAGAGCTGTTGCGACGGGGATATGACGTGTATGTTGGGAAGTTGTATCAAAAGGAGATTGATTTCGTGGCGATGAAAGGGAGCGAGAAAATATACATACAGGTCAGCGATGACATCTCAGGCGAGGATACATTCAGGCGAGAGACAGAACCTCTGTTAAAAATCCGTGACGCTTATCCCAAGATACTGCTCGCAAGCACCGGTCATGAAGAGAGCGATTATGAGGGCATAGCCATTACAGATATTCCACGCTGGCTGCTCGAAGAAGCCCGCTAATTCGTCAGTTTCTTCAATTAAAACCATAAGTATCTGATGAACATATTGAGAACCATATCCGTAGCTGCCCTCGGCGCCGCGCTGCTTGGCGGATGCGACGAAGGGGAGCGGGCAGCCGCCCCTCAACGGCTCGTCGTGGAGGGGTGGTTCAACAGCGGGTCGTACCCGGAGGTGCTGCTGAACCTGTCGATGGTCCCGACTGACGAGGAGGGTTCGGTCGCGGAGAGCATCGTCCGCTGGGGCGTGGTCTCCATCAGCGACGGTGAGCGGGAGGTGATTCTTACCGGGGGACCCTCCGACAAGTATTTTCCGCCGTACCATTATTACACGTTCGATATGGAGGGGGTGCCGGGCCGGACTTACACGCTGAAAGCGACATACAGGGGGATGACGGTCACCTCGACCGCCGAGATGCCCTACCCCACCCCGATCGGCGCCCTCTCGTCAACTCCCGTCGAGGGGAACGACACCCTGCGCCACCTGACGCTGACGTTCACAGCCCCGGAAGACACCCCGGCCTACTACCACCTCAGCGCCCGGGCACATTCGCGCGACGGCCGCGAATATCCCTGCATGATCGGGGCGCACGAAGTGCTGAGGCCGGGAGCCGAGGTGAGCCTCCCGGTTTACCGCGGCAACCGCTCGACGCGCCAGGGGGAGAACTTCGACGCCGACTTTCCCGAGGGGGAGACCGTGACGGTCACCCTTGCGCGGGTCAGCCGCGAGGTATTCCTTTTCTGGCGCGCCTTCGACAACGCCTCGCTCGTCAACGGCTCCGTCTTCGTCGGGGTCCCCGGCTCCCTCCCCTCCAACATCACCGGGGGTTACGGCGTATGGTCTCCCCAGGGCGCTTCCACCGCGACCCTCCGCCTCGACTGACCGCGTGGGCTGTCCGCTTTGTTTTTCGGGAAGATTGTCGTAACTTCGCGGCGGAGACTACATCAGACACTAACCCGAGCAGTGAAGGACGAACCAATCAACGACCACGAAAACACCGACCGCCGCACGTCAACCGACCGCTGCGGACGCCCCGGCACCAACGCCACACCGGGCGCCAGGAACGGCGTGCTGGGACGGGCTGCCGACAAGATTGTCAACGGCGAGGGGGTGTTCACGCTGATACGCGCCGGGCTGACGTCGCAACTATCGTCGTGGACCGACATGGCGGCCTCGTTCGTGTTCTACGCCTGGGTCTTCTTCCCTCTGGGGCGCGACCCGCTGCGCTCCTTCCTGGCGACGGCGATCGGCCTGATACTGGGGGGAATAGTAAACTCGGTGGTCAATTACAAGTTCACGTTCCGGTCAGAGCACTGTGCCGTCAAGGCGGTGGCGGTCAAGTTCTTCCTGATATGGGCGGGGAGCTTCCTGCTGAACCTGGGAGGCACGACCGGGCTTGACCACGTGCTCCAGCATTGGGAGACAATCCTGCGGATCGACTGGATCAAGCCCGACGGTATTTTCGCGTTCGCGCGCCTGTCGGTGTCGCTCGTCGTGTCGATTTTCTGGAACTTCCTCCTGCAAAAAAATTTCGTCTACCGCTCGACACGCTTCGACCCCTATGCCATACGTTTTGTAGACTGGCTGACTCTTCGGCGCAACCGCCGCCCTTGAGGGCGATGAGGGTGTGTCATAGCGGCCCGTCTGGGTCGTCGCTTGAAGGTTCGGCCTCGGTCACAATCTTCAGATTGCTCCCGTCGGCCTCACCTCCAAGCTCCAACCATCCAGACCACTCTGACAGCACCCTCCCATCCGGGGACTAAAAAGAAAACCCTAAGGGGGTTCCGGGCGTTTTATATAAGCATAAGCCAATATAAACGCTCAATGTCGGAACAGACGTCTCATCATCCATTATCAGCCGAACCCCGCGCGGCGGGGCGCGAGGACATCCGCGGGCACCGGGGGAGTATTCTCTCCGGGCTGCGCGGGAAGGTCGGGGAGGATATGTGGATATTCCTCGCCGCGGTGCTTTCCGGGGTCATAATCGGGTTGGCGGCCTGGGCGCTAAAATGGCTGATCGCGTCGATTTCCAGGTTTTCCATTTTTGGCGTGGTCGACCGCCTGGGGTGGTGGAGCGTTGTCCTGCTCCCGGTTGCCGGCATCCTCATTGTCGGGATTTTCCAGCGATATATCATCCGGCGCGAGCTGTACAACGGGGAGGCCCGGCTGCGGGCCGACTTCGCCCGCGGGCGCTACCGTATGCCGGTCGCGCTCACCTACTCCCCGATTATCGGATGCGCCGTGACGCTCGGCTTCGGAGGTTCGGCGGGAGCCGAAGGCCCGATCGCCTACTCCGGAGCCGCGATCGGCGACAACGTGGGGCGGCTGCTCGGAATATCGGGGAGAGGTCTGCGCGAGATGATGGCCATAGGGGCCGGCGCGGGTATCGCCGCCATATTCAAGGCGCCCGTAGGGGGAGCGCTGTTCACCCTGGAATGTCTCGGAATCGGTTCGAGCCTGATGACGACGTTGGCGCTTTTCGCGGGATGCGTCTGCGCGGGGATGACGGAATACGCTGTCTCGGGGATGACCCCCAACATCAACTTCCCGGCCTTCACGAACTTTGACTGGCATCTAACCCTTCCGCTGATAGCCCTGGGGCTCTTCTGCGGCATCTATTCGGCGTATTATTCAACTATGATGAGGGTGTTCAGCCGCCTGTTCCGGGGAGTCAGCTCCCCCTGGGCGCGCAACATAATCAGCGGCCTGACAATCGGAATCCTCGTGTTCACCTTTCCGGCGCTGTTCGGCGAAGGTTACGGGGTAATCAGCGGCATTCTCGACGGCCACCCGGAGACGACCGTTTTCCGTTCCCCGCTGCTCCACCTGAGCATCCCTCCCGGCTCGCTGCTCCTTTTCGTATGTTTCGGCGTGCTGGCCCTGAAGGCGATAGGCACCGCCTCGACCAACAACGGCGGAGGCGTGGCGGGCGACTTCGCGCCGACGCTGTTCGCCGGGGCGGTTCTCGGATTTTTCTTCGCGAGGATGGCCGGGGTGCTTTTCGGGGCGGAACTCCCTGTCGCGGACTTCGCCTTCTACGGCATGGCGGGGGTTATGGCGGGAGCGATCCGCGCCCCGCTCATGGCGATGTTCATAGTCACGGAGACCACGATGCAGCCTACGGCGCTCCTTCCGGTGGCCATCGCGGCGACCCTCTCGTATGCCGTCGTCCGCCTTATTGAACGGGCACGGCGGTAAATCCGATTTTTTTCGTATTTTCGCGGGTAAAGAGACCGACAATGAAGAAGAAACTGGTTATATTCGACCTGGACGGCACGCTGCTGAACACAATCGCCGACCTTGGAAACGCCACCAACCACGCGCTGGAACAGTGCGGCTTCCCGACGCATCCTGTTCCCGCCTACACTAAATTCGTAGGGAACGGCGTACGCAAACTGATGGAGCGCGTACTCCCGGAAAGCGCCCGCACCCCGGAGCAGGTCGAGGCCATGCTCGCCCACTTCCGCGAATACTACGACGCGCACCTTACCTGCGACACGCGCCCTTACAACGGGATTCCCGAACTCCTCGAACAGCTCACGCAGCGGGGAATCGCGGTGGCGGTAGCGTCTAATAAATACCAGGCGGCGGTAGAGCGGCTCATAAACCATTACTTCCCAGACATCGCCTGGGCGGCGGTAGAGGGGCAGAAAGAGGGGATTCCCGTCAAGCCTGACCCGTCGATCGTGTTCGAGATTCTGGGGAAATACCCTACGCCTAAGGCCGAGGTGCTTTACGTCGGGGATTCAGGGGTAGACATGGAGACGGCCCGTCGCGCGTGTGTCGACTCCGCGGGGGTGACCTGGGGCTTCCGCCCGGTCGCCGAGCTGCGCGAATACCGCGCCGACAACATTATCGAAGTCCCCTCCGCGATTCTGAGGCTCTGCGCGATCTGATTGCGGCCAGGGCGGCAACAGGGGAAGCCGCTCGCCTTCGGCTCACTCCACCCGACAGTCTATGATTTAAGGAATACCGGCGTTAACCATAAACCCCGGTATTCCCTAAACCTTAAACAGCCCGGCTCCCGCCGGGCCTAAACCCCAAACCTTACTTGTACATCGCCTCGATTTCGGCGGCGTAGCGGCGGTTGATTACCGGGCGGCGGATTTTGAGGGTGTTTGTCAGCTCGCCGGCCTCCATGGTGAACTCGCGGGGAAGAAGGGTGAACTTCTTGATTTTCTCGAAGCTCGCGAGCCCTTCCTGGAGCTTTTCGATGCGGCGCTGGATCATCTCGCGTATGCGGGAGTTTTTGACAAGCTCCTCGATATTGCCGTACTTGATTTTCTTTTCGCGGGCATACTCCTTGACAGCCTCGATGGCGGGCACGATAATGGCGGTCACATACTTGCGCTGGTCGCCGATTACCGCTACCTGCTCGATAAATGGGTCTTCGCCCAGGCGGCTTTCGAGAGCCTGGGGGGCGATATACTTGCCGTTGGAGGTCTTGAAGAGGTCTTTGAGGCGGTCGGTCAGAACGATCGCGCCCCTCTCGTCGAGATAGCCGGCGTCGCCGGTGCGGAAGAATCCGTCGGGGGTGAAGGCCGCGGCGGTCTCCGCGGGCTTGTTGTAATAGCCGCGCATGACGTTGGGGCCTTTGACCAGGATTTCGTTCTCCTCTCCGATTTTCACCTCCAGGCCGGGAAGGGGCATGCCTATTGTCCCTATCTCGTAACCGACATAGGGGAAGAAACTTACCGTCGCCGTGGTCTCCGACAGGCCGTAGCCGATTACGATAGGTACCCCCATCGAGCGGAAAAACTCCACGATGGTGGCGCTCAGGGGGGCTCCGGCGGTGGGGAATATGTTGCCGTGCTCGATACCCATTATGCGCTGTACCTTGCGGAAGACGCGGCTGTAATAGAACTGATACCCCTTTTCGAGGAAGAACGGCGCTTTGAGCCCCTGCCGGGCGTAATGGAGGTTGCGCTTGCGCCCCACGCGGAGGGCGCGGGCGCAGAGCCAGCGGTTGAAGAGCGACATGCGCGTCATCTTGTCCTGGATTGTGGCGTAAGCCTTCTCCCAGAAACGGGGAACGGAGCACATGCAGGTCGGGCGTACCTCCTTGAGAGTGTCCTGTATCACGTGCGAGTCGCTGTTGACGTAGACCCGCATCCCGATATAGAGGCAGAGATAGGTCCACGCCTTCTCGAAAATATGGCTCAGGGGGAGGAAGGAGAGGGAGGTGTCGCTGTCGCTCAGCGAGGTAAGCGCCTCGACGTGGATGTCGAGGGCGGCGGAGAAATTCGAGTGCGTCAGAATCGCGCCCTTCGGCTCGCCGGTAGTGCCGGAAGTATACAGCAGGGTAGCCGTGTCGTCGGGACCGGCGGCGGCGCGGCGGCGCTCGACCTCCGCGCGGCACTCCGCGGAAGCCTCATCACCAAGGGCGAGAAAATCGCTGAATTTAAGCGTCGTATCGTCTGTGCGCTCAAGCTGTATGTCATCGTAGACGACAATCCGCTCCAGCGTCTCGACCGATGCGGCCACCCGTCGCGCGATCAGGTACTGCTCGGCCGTTCCGGCGAAAAGCACCTTGGCGCCGGAGTCGCGGACGATATATTCCACCTGCTCGGGAGAGGATGTCGCGTAGATTGAGACAGGGATGGCGCGGTTGGCGAACGCGCCGAAATCGGTAATCAGAATCTTCACGTCGTTGGGCGAGAAGACCGCCACGGTCTCCTGCTCGCCGACACCCAGCGCGGCAAGCGCGCATGCGGCGTTTTCCACCTGGGATTCAAACGATTGCCACGAAGTCGGAATCCACCGGCCGCCATCCTCGCGATGGTAAAGCGCCGCGCGGCCGCCGTATTTCGCGGCCTGTTTCCCGACAAGTCCAGTTAAAACGTTAGCCATATTTGTGAGCTGTTGAGTACCGCGAAGTTACCCCATTTCCGCCACTCGCCGCCCAAAACCCACCCAAATTAACCTCTCTTCACACTTTCGCGTCCTGAGTTATAGCGGTTTCCCGCAAAGATCACCCGGGAGGAGATTGCTCGGCTTACGCCTCGCCACAGCAGACTCGGGGGATCAGCGGGCGAGCTTGAGGAGGTGGACGGCGGTGGGGCCGAGGTGGACGCGGACGATGTAGGCGGGGGAGGAGAAGGGGGCGGTGTCGAGGGTGAAGTCGAGGGATGCCACCGCGGGGATGAAGGCGAGGCGCAGACCGGAGAGGTCGTAAAGCTCTACGGAGGTAATCTCGAAGGTGGAGGTCAGGCGCAGGAGTGTGCCTTCGAAGCGGGCTGTCACTTCGGCGGTTTCGGGAGTGGCGGGGGCGTCGATACCTGTCTCGCCGCTGGTTTTGGCCTTTATGTCGAACTCCTTCCACTGGGGCGCGGCCTTAAAGGCGTCGAGCATGCCGGGGGCGACGTAGAGGGTGGTGCCGGGCTTGTCGAGGCTGCCGAAGATGTCGTCGCCGATTTCAGGGAGTTCGGAGAGGTCGGTGGCGTCAATGGAGCGCACCCCGGTCCAGTTGGCGAACGCGGAGTCGCCGACCTTGCGAAGCTCGGCGGGGAGGTAGACCGACTCGCCTACGGAGATATAGGCCAAGGCGTATTCGCCGATTTCACCGATGGAGGAGGCTTCAGCCGCGCCGAGGCCGCTTACGGCCTTCACGCCTGTAAAGGTATGGGGCGCGACCTCGGAGAGGGTACCGGGGAGGCCGGCGGCTCCCACTTGGGCGTTGGCGTCGCGGAAGAAAGCACCCTGGCCGATCGCGCGGGGAAGGTTGCCGGAGAACGTGACGGCTCCGAGTTCGGCGCATCCGAGGAAGGCCCATGGTGCTACGGAGTCGATGTCGTTAAGGGTTACTGAGGCAAGGCCGCTGTTGGCAAACGCTTTCTCGCCGATAACGCGGACGGAAGCCGGAATCGCCACGGAGCGGAGGGAGGAGCAGCCGCTGAAAGTCGCGGCCGGAATCTCGGCGAGGGGCGCGGAGAGTGTCGCGGAGACGAGGGAGGAGCAACCCCGGAAGGCCCCGGTCCCGAGGCGGTTTACGGTTGATGGTAGGGTCACAGAGACGAGGCGGAGCGCGTCGGCAAACGCGGAGTTGCCGACGGAGGCGACCCCGGCCGGAACGGCCACGGATTCGAGCGAGGTAGCCGCGAAGGCCCCCTCCCCTATCGAGGCGGTATTGGAGGGGAACGCGAAGCTCGACAGCTTCATCCCGAGGAACGCCGCGGGGGGTATGGCTCCCGCCGGGGAATAGGCTACGGAGTTGAGCAGCGGCTCGCCGTCGTACTCGTCGATAGTGGCCCCGGAGAGGTCAAGGGAGGTCAGCGCCCCCATCTCGGAGTGGATGAACATAAGGTCGGCGGCGTTTACCGAGCCGTTGACTTTCAGCGAGGGGGCGTCGGTAGCGGCGCCTACAGCCTCGGCGAGCTTTCCGGCGGTTGAGTTAACGTCAAGAGCGGCAGCCGATAAAGCGGCCGCGGCGGATATCGAGAACGCGATGATACGCTTCATTGGGGTAATGTACACAATAATACATTAATATAACTGAAATAAGCCCGGTTTATTGCCCTGCGGAGTCGCCGAAATTCACCCGCGCAATATCAGGGCGGTAAATCCGTTATTTAGAAGAAATTTCAACTTACAGATGGCAAAATCTCTTTCCCGGGGGCGGTTCGCGCCCCTCGCATACAAGATATTATTTTGGGTCGCCTCCACCTTCGGGCTGGCGGGGACGCTGAGCTCGTGCATCGAGGACGGATTCACCTCCTCCCCGTCGGACCAGCCGACCTTCTCGACCGACACCCTCCGCATGGCCGACCTCTTCACTCTCGAGGCATCCCCGACAAACCGCTTCATCGTCTACAACCGCCACGACAAGGGGCTTAACATCAGCTCCGTAAGGTTCACGGATGACCCGGAGGGGCGTTTCAGGATGAACGTCGACGGAATGGCCGGGCGCGAGTTTTCCAACGTCGAAATCCGCGCCAAGGATTCGATTTTCGTCTTCGTTGAGGCCACGCTGCCGGAGAACGGCAACGGGGAGCCGGTCGACATACTGGCCCATATCGAGTTCATAACCAACGGCGTGGCCTCGGAAATGCCGGTGAAGGTCACCGGGCAGGACGCGGTGCGCCTCTACGGCGGCACTGTTTACGACACTGACGCGGTGTTGACGGCCGAGAAGCCGTACCTGGTGCGCGACAGTATCGTCGTTGCCCAGGGAGCCACCCTCGCGATCGAGGCCGGGGCACGGCTGTACTTCCACGACGGGGCCTCGCTCAGAGTCGACGGCACCCTCGACGTCCGCGGGACGGCGGAAAAGCCGGTACAGATGACCGGCGACCGCCGGGGCTTCGTCGCGGCACAGATTCCGTACGAAATCATGTCGGGGCAGTGGGACGGCGTCATCTTCCGTCCGACCTCAACCGCCAACCGCCTGGTACACGCTTCGATACGCAACACGAAATATGGCATCGCGGCCGACAACGCCCAATCCGTCGGCTCCGAGCCGGGGCTTTACATGCAGAACTGCGTCGTGCGCAACTCGCAGGGATACGTCCTCGAAACCCTCTTCACCGACGTTACGGCCATCGGCTGCGAGCTGGCGGAAGCATCCTCGGGCATAATGTCGCTCACCGGGGGGAACCACCGCTTCAACCAGTGCACGATCGCCAACTATTATCTGTTTACCGCCTTGGGGGGCCCGGCCGTGCAGCTCGCGCAGACGGGATTCGCCGACGAGGAGCCGGCAGACCCGGAGCGGCCTATGATGACCGCCGAGTTCGCCAACTGCATCCTCTACGGCAACGGCACTGAGCTGTCGCACCCCGACCTTACCGGGACCGCCATCACCTTCCGGCGCTGCCTGCTGAAATCCGCCGGAACTGACGACGACAACTTCATCGACTGCCTCTGGGACACCGATCCGATGTACTATACCGAGCGCTCGGAATACATCTTCGACTACCGCCTGCGCCCCGATTCCCCCGCTGCCGGGGCCGCCTCCATCGACCTCATGGATCCCGCGGCCGCGACCGACATCTACGGCACCCAGCGCCTCCCCGCCCCCGACCTGGGAGCATACCAGACCGTCGCCACAGAGGGCGAATAACATAGCATAGGGGAAAAGCAACCATCTGTTAGCGGCGGAGCCGCGGTGTAATTATAGCACCTGGTCGAGCGACCAAAGGGAGTGTTATATCGGGCCGATGAAATGGGCCTCGAAGAGGTCCGGTAATTTTCATCCAGTTGCCCGATTTCGATATTAGCGGACCTCTTCGAGGCCCACATCCACGCCTACGACAAAACACCGCACCTTCGCGGCTACGCCGCTCGATACGGTGCTATAATTACACCGCGGCTGCGCCGCTCCGAATATGCAGCGCGCCGCGTCATCCCTTTTGACGCGGCGCGCTGTTGTATGGGGTTATGAGACAGAGGCTGCTACATGAAGCAGAGGATAAGGGCCTGGGCGGCGACCACGCGGAGGAACATCGTCAGCGGGTAGACGGTCGAGTAGGCGACCGCCGGAGCGTCGGAACCGGTGGAGTTGCCGGCATACGCCAGGGCGGGGGGATCGGTGTAACCGCCGGACATAAGTCCCATGATGGTCAGATAGTTTATCTTGTATACGCCGCGGGCAATCAGGCCGACAACCAGCAGGGGCACGAAGGTGATGATGAAGCCCCAGATCACCCACCACATACCGGTATAGTTGAACACCGTGGAAGCGAAGTTGGCTCCCGCGCCTATGCCTACCGCGGCGAGGAACAGGCAGATACCCAACTCGCGCAGCATCAGCGACGCCGAGGAGGAGGTATAGGTTACGAGCTTGAACTTGTAGCCGAAGCGACTCAGGAGAATCGCCACTACGAGCGGGCCTCCGGCCAGGCCGAGCTTCATGCCGAAACCGACGTTGATCGAGCCGACGATGATACCGAAGAGGATGCCGACGAAGATGGTAATCAGGTTGGGATGGTCGAGACGCTTCATCGAGTTGCCGAGCTTCGAGGAGAGGCGGTCGATGTCGTTAAGGTCGCCGACAATCGTGATGCGGTCGCCGATCTGGAGGCGGAGGCCCGGGGTCGCGAGGAGGTCGACACCGGCGCGGTTCACGCGGGTGCAGTTAAGGTTGTAACCCTTGTGGAGGCGGAGCTTACCGAGGGCGACGCCGTTATAGGAGTTATTGGTAATCAGGATTCGGCGGCTGACAACGTGTTCGGGAGCGACCTCGTTCCAGTCCTCGTCGTCCATCTCGATCGCCGGGCCCACGACAGCCTCGAAGCTGGGTAGGTCTACGGCGTTCATTACGACATAGAGCTTGTCGCCGACGCGGATCTGGGTAGTCGACTTGGGGATAATCGTCGAACCGTCCTGCTGCATGAGGCGCGACACGACGAACTCGCAATGGATAATCTGGTGGAGCTGCACCAGGGTGCGGCCGTTAATCAGCGCGTTCGTGACCTCGAACGAAGCGAGGAAAGGCTTGCCCTGGCCGTCCTCGGCCTCAGCGTTCATCGCCTCTACTTCCTTTTCGGTCTTGACCCCGAACACGGCCTTTATAATCAGCATCGCCATGATAATGCCAAGCACGCCGAGGGGATACGCGGCGGCGTAGCCCATCGACATCACGTTGACCGCCTCGGGATTCCCGGCGGCCTGCTGCGCGGCGGCGAGACCGGGAGTGTTGGTGACAGCACCCGACATGACGCCTACCAGGGCCTCCATCGACGTGTTGCCGTCAATATAGTAAATGGCGAGAACAATCGCGACGTTCAGCGCTATTCCGAGGACGGCCAGCATGTTAAGTCTTATGCCACCCTCCTTGAAGGAGGAGAAGAAGGCCGGACCGACCTGGAGGCCGATAGCGAAGATAAACAGAATCAGGCCGAACTCGCGGACGAATTTCAGCACGTCGGGCTGCACCGTATAGCCGAAATGGCCCATCAGGATGCCGACGAACAGCACGAAAGTTACGCCCAGCGAAATCCCCGCGACGCGGAGCTTGCCAAGGTAGATGCCCGCGGCAATCACGAACGACAGCAGCACCAGAGTGCTTGCCAGCGACGTGTTCCCCGGCAGGAGCAGGTCAGAAAAGAAATCCATAAATAATTAGTGCCTTAAAAAACAGTACCTTAAATAAATTCGTTTTTCAACCGCGAAGTTACGCCTTTTTCGCGGATTTTAAGAGTTTTTTAGGCAGTTTTCCCGCGGAAAATTCCGCGGCAAGGCATAAAAAAACGAGGCAGGCTGATATTGGGAATCCAAGGAAACCCACCAGGAGCCGCCCGACAAGGACACACTGAGGAGGGCCGGCGGACAGCCCCGGCTTAACCTTCCGTACGCTGTCGGGTGGAGCGAGCCGAAGGCGAACGGCTTTCCCGGCCTTAGCCGGAGTCAGTAGCGGAGGTTGAACTTGATTTTGTGGTTGCGGGCCCAGCCCTTCCAGAAGCGCTCGCGGTAGGCGAGGAGCTCGGCGCTGGCGGCATCGGGGTCCGCGCCGCGGGCCAGGGCGTACTCGCGGGCCAGGAGGTCGAACATCTCGGGCTGCCCCCAGAGGCGCACGAAGCCGCGGAGCCCCTCGCGGAAGTCAACGGGGCGGAACTCCATGCGGTTTATGTCGACCAGCGAGAAGAGCCACCCCCCGCGGCCGTCGCTGTCGAAAAGGATGTTGCCTGGGGAATAGTCGCGGTGGATGATTCCGGCCTCGTGGAGGCGGGCGGTGAGGCGGGCGAACTCGCGCATGACGGAGCCGAACTGCTCCTCCGTCGCGTCGCCGAACTCGAAAAAGCGCCTGCGCAGCCCGCTCTGTACGCTGACGAAATAGGAAAAGGCAATCAGCCCCCCCTCGTGCCGCTCTATATAGGCCACGGGTGCCGGGGTCTCGAATCCCTTTTCAAGCAGCACGCGCGGATACTCGAAGGCGCGCACCCCCTTCGGCTTGCGGAGGAACGTATAGGCGACGCGGTTGATCCATATCGGCACCCGGTAGCGCTTGACGTTCAGCTCAGGCCCCCCGGGAGGGGTCACGGCCCGGATTTCGTTACGCCCCGAATGGATTACGCGGCCTCCGGCGAAGTGCTCCTCGATATTCTCGAGGTAAGGGCGCAGGTGCTCGTACTCAGGGGCTATTCGTATCAGAGGTCGGCTCATAAGGGAGGGGTTATTTGTCTTTCCAGAAGAATTTGCTGCCCGTATGCTGCACGCGCTTCTCTACCGGGGGGATGGTCATGTAGTCGGGGTACTGGGGAATCATGAACGTGTGGTAGTCTTTCGGCACGCGCACCTCGGTGTCCTCGAACGGCATGAGCATCGTTTCGTCCAGGATGTCGGCGGGATAATGGTCGCGGTAGACCCATCCTCTCACACCAAGCTGGGAGACGTGGCCTGTCGCCCCGACGGGATATTTGCGCATCATTCCCAACAGTTTGTTGTTCTGCGCCATAATGTCGGCCTTAGAGTATTTCAGCCGCTTTGCCAAGGCTCGCGCCCAGCGCTGCCATAGTTTTTTTCCGCCAGAAAGATGGCTCAGGTCGGAAAAGGTAGCAAGCGCCTTACGCATATGCACGAGCTTGTTATACTCCGTCCGGCACTCCTCGGCGTCGCGGTCGAACTCTTCGGGATCATCGCTCACGAAGTCGAGAGGGAACACATCGACCCATACGCCGCCGCGGTCACCGGTTTTCCAGCCATATTTGCAGAAAGCCGCCGTATGGCATGTGTCATAGACGCGGGCGAGGGGCTGGTAGGAGTCCTCGCCGGGAACGGCAACCTTCAACCAGTCAGAGCGAAACTCGCGTACGAACCGCTCGTAGTCGGTCCGCGGCATCACGATATCCACATCGTCGTCCCAAGGAATGAATCCCTTGTGGCGCAAGGCTCCGATGAGGGTTCCGTAGGCGACGGTATACCTGATTCCGCACTCCTCGCAAAACTCGTGGATTTCCTTCAATATTTCGAGCGAGAACAATTGCAGTTCTCTCAGAGTAAGTTCTTTCATTTCTTGTCTTTCCAGTAGAACTTGGTTGCCGAGAGGGTGTGCTGCTCGCGCTTGTCCTCGGGCGGGAGTTCCATGTAGTTGGGATACTGGGGTATGAGGAAGGTGTGATAGTCCTTGGGGACGCGCACCTCCATGCCCTCGAAGGGCATAAGGATGTTGTTGTCGAACAGGTCGGCGGGGAGATGGTCGCGGTAGACCCAGTTGCGGATTCCGAGCTGCGAGACATGGTCCGTGGAGCCCCAGGGATATTTCTCCATCAGCCGGCGCTGCTCGCCGCTCTCCTTCATGAGGTCGGGGAAGCCTGCGCGGAGGCGCCACCAGCGGACGCGCACCCATCGCCAGGGGAAATGCCAGCGGGGAGGCACGTTGCGCAGGTCGGCGGCCTTGGCGAGCATCTTGCGGCGGCGCACCATGCGGCGGTAAAGCTGACGGCACTCCTCGGCATGACGGTCGAACTCCTCCGGGTCGTCGGGCACGTTGTCAATCGGGTACACGTCGATCCACAGGCCGGGGCGCTCCCCTTTCGTCAGGAAGGGGTACTTTGTATATGCCACGGTGTCGCGGGTATCGTAGACGCGGGCGATCGGCTGGCAGGAGTCCTCGCCGGGAATGGCGACCTTGGCCCTGTCGGAGCGGAAGCCGCGGATGAAGCGCTCGTAGTCGGGGCGGGGCATCACGATGTCTATATCGTCGTCCCAGGGGATGAACCCTTTGTGGCGCACCACTCCGATCAGCGACCCGTAGGCCATGGAATAGCGTATCCCCTCGGCCTCGCAGTAGGCGTGGATTTCCTTCATTAGGTCGAGCGACAGGAGCTGTATTTCGCGGAGTGTCAGTTCTTTCATTGTATGTGGCAGGGGGTGTGGTGTGTTATTTTGTGGAAAGCGCGACAGTGTCAGTCCTGTCGATGAAGTCCCGCATCACGCGGCTGAGGGCGAGACATATACTGCGGCTCACCCCTCCGGCGGAGGCATCGCCGCGCCTTTCGTCGGCAATGGCGCGGAGGAAGGCGAGAATCTGGTATCGTATCCCCTCGCCGTCGAGCTGGAAGAAATAGCGGCGGTTGTCCTGCGGGTTCTCGAAGCGGACCTCGAAATAGTCGGTCTTCCACCAGGGGGCGGGAACGTAGATGTACCCCTTGGTGCCGGAAACGACAAGCTCACCCTCGCTCTTGACCCCTTTCGCGGCCATGGCCGAGGCGCAGCCCGAGGGGTAGACCAGGGAGACTTTCGTAAACTCGTCGTAGCCGCCGACGAGACGGGAGACAATCCGCTTGGAGCTGAACTCCGTTCCGAGAATCTGCAAGGCGGGGAGCAGGGCGATCGGCCCCCAGTCGGCCAGGGAGCTCCACTGGCGCTCGACGGAGGCCGCGTCGGAATAGTCGACGGGGCGCAGGGAGGTGCAGGTCGCGTCGACCGACACCACGTCGCCGATCATCCCCCCGAGCGCCAGGAGCACCAGGCGGCGGTAGGCGGTAGCGTAGGCGGTCTTGCATCCGGCCATAAGGGCGAGGCCCCGCTCGTCGGCGAGGCGGAACAGCTCTGCTGTCTCCTCCTCGCTGAGGGTCATCGGGAGTTCGAGCAGGACGTGGCGCCCATGCTCCAGGGCGTAGCGGGCCTGGCGGTAATGGTCGCGCGGATGGGAGTATATATATAAGGCGTCAACCTCCCCGACAAGCTCCTCGAACGACTGCCCGGGAGCGGGAGCCTTGGCTGTCGCGCCGTCGACGTAGCCGCATTCGGCGATGAACTTCTCCGTGACGGAGCTTTGGCCGACCACGCCGATTACGACGTGGCGGCGCGCCGAGCGCAGCTCGGTGCTCGACACCCCGACGGTGCGCTCGAGGTAGACTACCTCGCAGTATGGTTTCAGATAGTCGAATTTCCCTTCCCAGTCGCTTCCGATGGCGAAAATGTCGATTCCGCGGCCGCGTATGTCGTCGATTTTCTGCCCCTCGTACTCCTCGGCGATAATCTCGTCGGCGATTCCGGTCGCGCGGAGCGCCTCGACGCGCTCCATGAAACTCTGGCGCACGTTGATTTTCCCCCTGGCGCGGTCGAAGGCGTCGGAGGTGACTCCTACGACGAGGTAGTCGCCGAGGGCTTTGGCGCGCTCCAGCAGGCGTATGTGGCCGTGATGGAGGAGGTCGTAGGTGCCGTATGTAATGACTTTCTTCACGGGGGAGGAGCGTTTTCGTGTCAGATCAGGCCGCGGCGTAGCATGTCGCGCAGGGCCGCGATCAGGGAATCGTTGTCGGCGGTCGAGAGCGCCCCGATATGTCCGACGCGGAAAACGCTGTCGCGCAGCTCCCCGCCGTTGGGGCAGACCCAGATGCCGTATTCGTCTTTGAGGGTGGTGAAAATATCGTAGGCCGAGGCCGTCAGGGGGTGGAGGGGGGTGACGGCATTCGACAGGCTCTCCGAGACAATCTCGAACGGCAGCCCCGCGAGCTTGCCGCGGAAGTCGGCGGCTATGGCCGCGACAGCCTCCTTCTCGGAGGACGCTCCCCCGGCGGAGCCAATCTCGCGCAGGCGGGTGTTGATCTGGCGCAGGATTCCGACAGCGGGAGTGAACGGTGTCTGGCCCCGCTCGCCGTTGACAAGCGCGTCGCGCAGGTCGAGATACATGCACTTACGCTCCGCCTTCATCGCGCGGCTCACCCCATCGGGGGAGAGGGTTATGACCGAAACTCCCGGAGGGCACGCAAGCGCCTTCTGCGACCCGGTAATCATCGCCCCGGCTCCGAGGGCCGCCATGTCGAAGTCGTCGGCCAGGAATGAGCTGATAGCGTCGACTATCAGGAACAGACCCTCGCGGCGACAGAAGTCGGCGATCATGCGGATGTCGTAGAGCACGCCGGTAGAGGTCTCGTGGACGTTCACCACCAGCGCCGTATATCCCTGTCCGGCGTATTGCTCCAACTGTTCCTTTCGGAGCGCCTTGCCGGGAGCCAGGCGGATTTCGGTATGGGGAATGCCGTGGAGCTCGAGCAGCTCCACGAAGCGGTGGCCGAAGCTGCCGCCGTTGATTGCCAGCACCTTGTCGGAAGGGGTCAGGAGGTTGATTACGGCAGCCTCCATCGAGGCTGTCCCCGAGCCGGTTATGAACACGGCGCGGCTCCCCGCCGGGGCCTTGGCGAAACGGAGCATCAGGCGCTCGTTTTCGAGCATCAGCTCCGAAAATTCCGGGGTACGGAAATACGGCACCTGCTCCGCGCCGACGGCGCGGACCGCGTCAGAGGACTGCACCGGGCCGACAGTGAAATTTATCATAGAACACTTACATTCTTATAACGCGAAGTTAAGCATAATTTCGCATTTTTGCCTAACTATATCGAAATTCAGACAAATCCCGCTCCATCACCCCCTCCGGCCCCTGCGACCCAAGCATTTGTTAATTTTGTGTTAATGCCGGGTTATAACCGGGGATTCGCACAAATTCCGCGGTTTTTGCCGATTATAACCGGCAAATGGAGGCTTAAATTAGCTGAATAATGCCAAAATAAACAAAAAGGTTTTGTGATTTGTTAAATAAGTGTTAACTTTGTCGTCCAACGTTTCAACGCAAACATCAAAATTTCATCATTATGAAGAAGTTATTACTCATAGCAGCCCTCGCCGCCGGGACAATCGGCGCGGCTGCGCAGGTGACGGTCGCCGGTAGCAAGTTTACCGACAACTGGTCGTTCACCCTCAAAGGTGGCGCCGTTACCCCGCTGAAGAACCACAGCTTCATCAAATCGGCCCGCGGCATCGTAGGCGCCGAGCTGCGCAAGCAGGTCACCCCCTGCCTGGGCCTGGGCGTCGAAGGGGAATGGACCGTCAACACCTCCGCCTGGAGCGGATATAAGTCGAACAACGCCTTCGACCACCAGTATGTAGGCGTCTTCGGGACCCTCAACCTTATGAACGCCTTCGCCGGATATACCGGCGCTCCCCGCCTCTTCGAGATGGAAATCGTGGCCGGAACAGGATGGCTCCACGCCTACTACCCCCACACCCAGGGTGGCGACTCCAACACCTGGGGCACCAAGGCCGGGCTGAACTTCAACTTCAACCTCGGACAGGCCAAGGCCTGGACCCTCTCCCTCAAGCCCGCCTTCCTCTGGGCGATGAACACCAACGGCGACTTCGGCCCGATGGGAATGGACGCTACCTACAACGGCAACGCGTGCGTATTCCAGCTCCAGGCCGGCGTCACCTACCACTTCGGCAACTCCAACGGCACGCACCACTTCACGATCGTGCGCCCCTACGACCAGGCTGAAATCGACGCCCTCAACGACCAGATCAACGGCCTCCGCGGCGAACTCGAAGCGTGCGGCGCAGGCTCCGCGGCCCTCATGGCGCAGCTCGCCGACCTCCAGGCGCAGCTCGACGCCTGCAACCGCCGTCCCGCCGCCGTAGAGAAGGTTGTCAAGGACCTCAACAACATCCGCTACGTCTTCTTCAACCTCAGCAGCGCGACCGTGCAGGCCAACCAGCAGCCCAACATCGCGATGGTAGCCGACGCGCTCAAGGCCAACGGCAACGCGACCTGCACCGTCAAGGGCTACGCCTCCAAGGACGGCTCGCTCGCCTTCAACCAGAAGCTCGCGCAGCGCCGCGCCGACGCCGTCAAGAAGGAACTCGTAAAGCGCTACGGCATCGCCTCCGACCGCGTGCAGGCCGAGGGCCAGGGCATCGGCGACCTCTTCTCCGAGAACTCCTGGAACCGCGTGGCAGTCTGCACCGTCAACGAATAACATCCGCGGAACCACCCATAAAGAGCTGCCGTCCCCGATTCCGGGGGCGGCAGCTTTCACTATTCACCCTTCACTGTTCACTTTTCCGGCGGAGATTTGTTATATTTGCAACCGCAACACATCAAGCACAGAATGAAAGACCTCGTTATAAGCCGCGAAACAACCGAACGCGCCCTGCTCGTGGGCCTCGTCACGCCCCGCCAGGGGGAGGCGAAAGTCAACGAATACCTCGACGAACTCGCCTTCCTGGCCCAGACCGCCGGGGCGGAGGTAGTCGACCGCTTCACCCAGAAACTCGAATACCCCAATCCCCGCACATTCGTCGGCCAGGGGAAGCTCGAGGAAATCCGCCAGTACGTCGAGAAGAACGACATCGGCATGGTGATTTTCGACGACGACCTCTCGACCAAGCAGGTGGCGAACATCGAGAAGGCCCTCCAGGTAAAAATCCTCGACCGCTCAAGCCTGATTCTCGACATCTTCGCCAAGCGGGCCCAGACGGCGACCGCCAAGACGCAGGTCGAGCTGGCGCAGTACCAGTACCTCCTCCCGCGCCTTACCCGCATGTGGACCCACCTCGAACGACAGAAGGGCGGAATCGGCATGCGCGGCCCGGGCGAAACGCAGATCGAGACCGACCGCCGTATAATCCAGCGCCGCATCTCCCTGCTCAAGCAGGAGCTGGCCGACATCGACCGCCAGAAGACCCTCCAGCGCAAGAACCGCGGCCAGTTGACCCGCGTCGCGCTCGTCGGCTATACCAACGTCGGGAAGTCGACGCTGATGAACCTCCTGAGCAAGAGCGACGTGTTCGCCGAAAACAAGCTCTTCGCGACCCTCGACACCACTGTCCGCAAGGTAATCATCGACAACCTGCCCTTCCTGCTGACCGACACCGTCGGGTTCATACGAAAGCTCCCGCCCCACCTGGTTGAGTCCTTCAAGTCGACCCTCGACGAGGTGCGCGACGCCGACCTGCTTGTCCATGTCGTCGACATCTCCCATCCCGGCTTCGAGGAGCAAATCGAGGTCGTCAACAAGACCCTCGCCGAAGTTTGCGGCTCGGCCGGGAAACCGGTAATCGTCGTGTTCAACAAAATCGACGCCTACTCCCACGTCCCCAAGGACGAGGACGACCTCACGCCCCGCACCCGCGAGAACATCCCCCTCGAAGAGCTCAAACAGACCTGGATGAACCGCCTGGAACCTGACAACTGCGTCTTCATCTCCGCCAAGAAGGGAATCAATATCGACGAGCTGAAGGATAAAATCTACCAGCGCGCCAAGGAAATCCACTCCGAGCGCTTCCCCTACAACGACTTCCTCTTCAACCATTACGAAGAATAAACCGATTATGCGGACTATGCGATGGAGCAGCCTCGTAAGCGACAAGCGCTTCGGGCTCGAACACTACCACGACCCCCGGCGCGGCAACCGCTCCGAGTTCCAGCGCGACTTCGACCGCCTGGTGTTCTCCTCCCCCTTCCGGCGGTTGCAGAACAAGACGCAGGTGTTCCCCCTGCCGGGAAGCATCTTCGTGCACAACCGCCTGACCCACTCCCTGGAGGTCGCCTCCGTCGGGCGCTCCCTGGCCCGCGAAATCGCCATACTCCTCGCGCCGCGCCACGCCGACGAGGCCGACCGCGCGGCCCTCGATTCCATCGGCGAAATCGTCGCCGCCGCCTGCCTCGCCCACGACCTCGGCAACCCTCCGTTCGGCCATTCAGGCGAGAAATCAATCTCGACCTTCTTCTCCGAAGGGGCCGGGGCCGGCCTCCGCGACAGCCTGACCCCCGAGCAGTGGGCCGACCTGGTATGCTTCGAGGGTAACGCCAACGCCTTCCGCCTCCTGACCCACCAGTTCCACGGGCGCCGCGAGGGGGGCTTCGCGATGACCTACTCCATGCTCGCCTCGATTGTCAAATACCCCTGGTCGTCGTCGCTCGCCGGGGAAAAGGGGAAATTCGGCTTCTTCACCTCCGAGGAGGAGAGCTACCGCCGCGTGGCCGACGAACTGGGAATCCTCCGCCTCCCCTCCCCCGACGGCACCCTCCGCTACGCCCGCCATCCGCTGGTCTACATCGTCGAGGCCGCCGACGACATCTGCTACGAGGTGATGGACATCGAGGACGCCCACAAGCTCAAAATCCTCCCGACCCAGCAGGTAAAAGACCTCCTTCTCGGCTTCCTCGACCGGGAACGCCGCGAGCGCGCCCTTCGCGTCATGGGCTCGATCGAGGACCCCAACGAGCAGGTCGCGTACCTGCGCTCCTCAGTCATAGGAATACTCGTAAGCTGCTGCGCCGCCGCCTTCGCGGAAAACGAGGAGGCGATTCTCAGCGGCACCTTCACCGGCTCCCTCCTGGACCATATCACCCCCCTGGAGCGCGAGGCCTTCGACCGATGCAACACCCTCTCCTGGGAGCGCCTCTACTGCGCCCCGGAGGTCGTGGACATCGAGCTGGCCGGTAACCGCATCATCACCTTCCTCCTCGAAAAGCTCGTCGACGCGGTGCGCAACCCCGCGCTCAACTACTCCCGGCTGCTCCTCTCGCAGGTGCCCCGCCAGTACGACGTCGAGGCCCCGACCCTCTTCGGGCGCCTCCAGGCCGTCGTCGACCACGTCTCCGCCATGACCGACGTCTACGCCCTCAACCTCTACCGCCGCCTCAACGGCCACACCCTCCCGGCAGTATGACCGTTCTTTTGGCGGCCCGTAAGCTGTCGGGTGGAGTGAGCCGAAGGCGAGCGGCTTCCCCGGGCCTAAACCTTAAACTTTAAACCATTTAGGGGCGCTGGAAATTTGGAAGTTAAGAAAAAAAGACGTACCTTTGCGGCGCTTTGGCCGCCCCGCGCCCTCAAGGGAGCGGCAACGCCTGAGCGCGAGACAATTAAATACTTATTTTATTAACCATTTTTTAAATGACTGAAGAAGTTAAAAACTCTCCAATCGCCGACTTTGACTGGGACGCCTACGAAAACGGCGACACCAAGGCCGAGAAATCGCGCGAGGAGCTTACCCGCACCTACGACGAATCTCTCAACACCGTCAAAGACAAGGAAGTAATCGAAGGTACCATCATCGCCCTCAACAAGCGCGAGGCTGTGGTTAACATCGGCTACAAGTCCGACGGCATCATCCCGATGAACGAGTTCCGCTACAACCCCGACATCAAGGTCGGCGACGTCGTTGAAGTGTTCATCGAAAACCAGGAAGACAAAAAGGGCCAGCTCATCCTCTCCCACCGCAAGGCCCGCGCTTCCCGCTCCTGGGAGCGCGTCAACCAGGCAATGGAAAACGACGAAATCATCAAGGGCTTCATCAAGTGCCGCACAAAGGGCGGCATGATTGTCGACGTGTTCGGCATCGAGGCCTTCCTCCCCGGGTCGCAGATCGACGTCAAGCCCATCCGCGACTACGACATATTCGTTGGCAAGACCATGGAATTCAAGGTTGTGAAAATCAACCCCGAATTCAAGAACGTTGTTGTCAGCCACAAGGCCCTCATCGAGGCTGAGCTGGAACAGCAGAAGAAAGAAATCATCGCGAAGCTCGAAAAGGGCCAGGTGCTCGAAGGTACCGTCAAGAACATCACCTCCTACGGCGTATTCATCGACCTGGGCGGCGTAGACGGCCTGATCCACATCACCGACCTTAGCTGGGGCCGCGTGAACCATCCCGAGGAGGTCGTTCAGCTCGACCAGAAGCTGAACGTCGTAATCCTCGACTTCGACGACGAGAAGAAGCGCATCGCCCTGGGTCTCAAGCAGCTCATGCCGCACCCCTGGGACGCCCTGGCCGAGACCCTCAAGGTCGGCGACAAGGTGAAGGGCAAGGTAGTCGTCATGACCGACTACGGCGCGTTCGTAGAGGTAGCCCCCGGCGTAGAGGGCCTGATCCACGTCAGCGAGATGACCTGGTCGCAGCACCTCCGTTCCGCTCAGGACTTCATGAAGGTCGGCGACGAGATCGAAGCCGTAATCCTGACCCTCGACCGCGAGGACCGCAAGATGAGCCTCGGCCTCAAGCAGCTTAAGAAGGATCCCTGGGAGGACATCGAAGTACGCTACCCCGTCGGCTCGAAGCACACCGCCAAGGTACGCAACTTCACCAACTTCGGCGTATTCGTCGAAATCGAAGAGGGCGTAGACGGCCTGATCCACATCTCCGACCTGAGCTGGACCAAGAAAGTCAAGCACCCCAGCGAGTTCACCAAGCTCGGCGCTGACATCGACGTTGTCGTTCTCGAAATCGACAAGGAAAACCGCCGCCTCTCCCTGGGCCACAAGCAGCTCGAGGAGAATCCCTGGGACGTGTTCGACACCATCTTCACCGTCGGCTCCGTTCACCCCGGAACCATCATCGAGATGCTCGACAAGGGCGCTGTTGTCGCTCTCCCCTACGGCGTCGAAGGCTTCGCTACCCCGAAGCACCTCGTCAAGGAAGACGGCACCCAGGCCAAGGTAGACGAGAAGCTCGACTTCAAGGTAATCGAGTTCAACAAGGACAGCAAGCGCATCATCCTCTCCCACAGCCGCATCTTCGAAGATGCCAACAAGGCTGAACGCAACGAGGCCCGCAAGGCAAAACGCCAGGCACCCCGCCGCGAAGAGGCTCCCGCAGCCGCCCTGCCCGCTGTTGAGAAGACTACCCTCGGCGACCTCGGCGCCCTCCAGGCCCTGAAGGAAAAGCTCGCCAACGAGGAATAACCCCCTGATAAAAGCCAAAAGGCCGCGTTTCGGACTTCCGAAACGCGGCCTTTTGGCTTTTATCAGGGGAGTTTAAGGTTGAAGGTTTAGGCCCGGCGGAAGCCGGGCTGTTAAGGAGAAACCTCGGTTAAAGAAAAAGAGGGAGGAAGGGGAGGAAAGAGAAGAAGGAAGGAAGAAAGGAAGGGGGGGAAGAAGAAGAAGAGGGGAAGAGGGGAAGAGGGGAGAAAGAGGGGAAGCCGCTCGCCTTCGGCTCGCTCCACCCGACATTCGGGGACAGACAGGGCTTTCCCCTCGCTCGGCTTACGCCTCGCGCACCAAGAGGAGGGAAGGCGGCCAGCCGGATGGCGGGCGCATTGCGGAAAGCGGGGAGAGGGCCCCGGCGGGGGCGGGAAACGGGGGCGGTGTTTGAGCGGAGCGAGTTCCGCCCCCGCCGCCTCGCGCCGGGATTTGCCCTCGACCGGCGCTTTCCGCCGCGCCCCCGGCCTTTTGGTTCTTTTGGGCCCGCCAAAAGAACGGTTAAAGGTTTAGGAGTTATGGTTTAGAAGCTACTAATGGATTGGGGAAAAGAGGAAGATGCAGAAAGAAAGAGGAGGGGGAGCGAAAAGGGAAGGAGGGGAAAAAGAAGCCGCGCTCCGGGGAAACCGGGGCGCGGCGTTATCGTCAGGGATGATTGGCGGAGGGCCGGGGGCCGATCAGTCAATCAGCTCGTCAGCCTTGTAGCCTCCCATCTCGCGGATGGCGTTCTTCAGCATTACGTACTGCTGGAAGAGGTGGTTCACAGGCACTTCGTTCTTGGTGTAGTCGTGCATCGGGCTCTTGAGGAAGAAGCTCAGGAAGCGCTGGATGCCGTAGCGGCCGTTGCGGGCCGCGAGGTCGCTCAGGAGCACCAGGTCGAGGCACAGAGGAGCTGCGAGGATGGAGTCGCGGCAGAGGAAGTTGATCTTGATCTGCATCGGGTAGCCCATCCAGCCGAAGATGTCGATGTTGTCCCATCCCTCCTTGTTGTCGTTGCGGGGAGGATAGTAGTTGATGCGAACCTTGTGGTAGTACTGGTTGTCCTCGTCGTTGCCGTGGCCGTAGAGGTCGGGCTGCTTTTCGGGCACGAGGATCGACTCGAGGGTCGAGAGCTTGGAAACCTCCTTGGTGCGGAAGTTAGCGGGCTCGTCGAGCACGAGGCCGTCGCGGTTGCCGAGGATGTTGGTCGAGAACCAGCCGCTCAGGCCGAGGCAGCGGGTGCCGATGATGGGCGCGAAGCCCGACTTTACGAGGGTCTGGCCGGTCTTGAAGTCCTTGCCGGCGATAGGCATCTTGGTCTTCTCGGCGAGCTCCCACATTGCGGGGATGTCGACGGTAGTGTTGGGGGCGCCCATGATGAAGGGGCAACCTTCTGTGAGGGCGGCGTAAGCGTAGCACATCGAGGGGGCGATATGCTCCTTGTCGTCGGCCTTCATAGCGGCCTCGAGGGCTTCGAGGGTGTAGTGTACCTTCTCGTCGACGGGGACGTAGACTTCGGTCGAAGCTGCCCAGAGGACAACGATACGGTCAACGCCCTTCTCTTTCTTAAAGTTGCGGATATCCTCGCGGAGAGCCTCAACCATTTCCCAGCGGGTCTTGCCCTTCATGATGTTCTCGCCGTCGAGGCGCTTCGCATAGTTATGGTCGAAAGCGGCCTTCATAGGCTTGATAGCCTCGAGTTCTTCCTTAACGGGGAGGATGTCTTTTTCTTTGAGCACCTCGCAGTACATAGCTGACTCGAAGGCGTTCTGGGGATAAACGTCCCACGCGCCGAATACGATGTCGTTGAGGTCAGCCAGGGGCACGATCTCGTTGTATTTGAGGTATTTCTTATCGGCGCCTTCACCGACGCGGATTTTGTCGTACTGGGCCATGGAGCCCACGGGCTTGGCAAGCCCCTTGCGGGCCATCAACACGCCGGTCATAAAGGTGCTGGAAACAGCACCGAGGCCGACGACTAACACGCCGAGCTTACCCTCGGCTTTCTTAACGTTGCTCATTACAATATTGTCTGTTTGATGAAATGTTCGCGGTTGGAATTAGTTTTCCTGAGAGTCCGGGGCGCTTTTGGGGCGCTATTGGCGAAACTCGGCTCAAAAGTACACACATATTTCCAAACAGCAAAGGGTTAATTGGTAAAATTAATGTATAATAAATTTAATTCAGGTTAAATATACGCCTTTTTAGTTAATGTTCACGAAATGCAAGGGCATTTGCGGGCGCTTTTGTTAACAAAAGCAAACAGGGCGCAAACCTCTCAGGAGCTCTGGAACTGCGTCGGCGACATCCCGGTCAGGTGCTTGAAGTATTTGCCGAAGGAGCTTTGGTTGGCAAAGTTCAGCTCGTAGGCAATCTGCTGGACGTTCTTGCCCGAGAAACGCAGGAGGTTCTTGGCCTCCTGGAGGACGTAATGGTCGATCCATTCGGCCGCGGAGCGCCCTGTCGACTGCTTGATAACCAGCGAGAGGTATTTCGGGGAGATGTACATGCGGTCGGCGTAGTAGGCCAGGGAGCGCTCGCGCCGGTGGTTGTCGCGGACCAGGCGCAGGAAGTTGCGGACGTAGGTCAGGCGCCGCGAATGGCTGTGGGCCTCGTTCTCGCGGCGGGCGGCGGCAGCCTCCTCGGCGTAGGCCATCATCTGGTATCCGGCGGCGGCGAGGAGCGCCCGTGCGATATGGCGGCTGTAGCCGCTGGGGGTCTCGGCGTTGTAGTGGAGGAGGTCGAAGAAGCGCACGAGCTGGGTGGTTTTCTCCGGGGTCAGCCGGAGCACCATGTCGCGGGTCGCGAATATGTCAGAGTTGACGGCGTTGAGGTCTATGTTTATGTCGTTGATGAAGCGGTTGGAGAGGAACAGCAGGTAGAATACCATCTCGTCGCCGACCCACTCGATCGGGGTGAAGACTGTTTCCGGGGGGACCATGACGATCGACGAAGGCTCTACGACACATTCCTTAGTGTCAATCGCGACCTTCATCGCGCCCTTGATGCATATCAGGCAGGTGATGCCGTCGAAGCGGCGCGCGACAGGGGTGCGCAGCAGCGGCTGCGGGCGGGTGATACGCAGCAGCGTGTAGTCCTCGCTGAGGTGGGAGTATCCCTCGCCGAGCACCCGGAGCGGCTCGAGCTGCTCCAGGCGTATCGGTTCGTCGCTTTGTCCGGCGTAAGGTGAACGGCTTTTAGTCATATATCGCTGGCAATTTTCGGCAAAATTAGCCAAAAATCCCAACATCTCACAAATATTTGCCGAAATTAAGCCATTTCTACCACTAAAAACGTACGGCGGACATCAGAACTCGGAGAAGAGCGTCGGCTTTATCACGATTCCGACGCGCAGCATCGAATGGTACTTGTTGTAGTCGAGCAGCCCCTCGCCGTAGCCGTTGTAATACTGGACGAAGAGGAACTGGTTGGCGGTCTTCGACAGGCGCCAGGAGAACTCGGCCGTCAGATTGTAGTCAAAGAAGCCCCGGAAGAACTTGGTCTTGCGCTTGACGAGGTTCATCGACGCGCCGAGGCGGCGGTTGTTGGAGCGCCAGTCCCACCCCACCTGGAAGATTCCGCTGTATTTCAGAATGTCGCGGTTGTTCTTGCCGTCGACAATCGGAATCCAGAACTTGCCGTAGACCATCAGGTTGGGGTCGACCATTATTGAGCCGCCGAACGAAACCTTGTTCCACGAGCGCGACTGGATCGAGTCGCGGCCGTTCGACTCGTGTTCCAGCGTCAGCGTCACCTTTCCGAGAAATCGCCCCTTGACGAAAATCGGCTTCGCCAGGCCGATGCCGGGGTTGAAGTTGAGGTCGGTCATCGGCATCGAGTTCTCGAGCACGCTCCAGAATACTTTCTGCGTATAATATAAATATAGGTATGTCCCGAGGGGGAGGGTGGCCTTCGTCAGCTTCTGGGCGACGGAGACCTGGAACTTGACGTCGGAGTTGGCGCGGGTCGGGCGGTAGCCGATCGGGCATCCGAAGATGAAGTAGTTGTCCTTGTAGAGGCCGAAATAATAATGCTGGTCGGCGAAGGAGCGGCGCACCGAGTCGACATTGACGTGCTCGTCGGCCACGGATATGATCTGGGCCTCCCCGCGGGGCGCGGCGAGCGCCAGGAAGGCCAGGAGCGTCAGTATGAAGCGGAGCGGTTTCATTGTCGTCAGAGGTGATGAACTGTGATTCGCGGAGAGAGCGGCGTCGGTTTCCGTCTGTAAAATTAACGTGAGTTCGACGAAATTAAGTGATTGAAAATTTGGTGATTAGCGATAAAAGTATTAAATTTATAGTGCTAAAATAAAACAAATACTCTTATCGCTATGCTCACCGAAGACAAAATTACAGAAATATTCGT
>CALBWF010000005.1:0-5657 GCA_937969265.1 uncultured Porphyromonadaceae bacterium | reverse complement strand
CGCCCCCCTCCCCCCTCCCGGCAGCCCGAAACCAAAGGCTTCCAAATTTCCCAATTCTCTCACGAAGGTCTAAACCCTAAACCTTCAACCCTAACCCCTATCCCCCTCCTGCCGCGGCGAGGCGCAAGCCGAGCTTTCCAGGCGCCACCGCGGTCTCCAATCCAGCGCTCCCTCCCGGAGCCCCCGACAACGCATATCCATTGCTTATTTACACATATATTGACTGGTAATATTACTACGTATCTGGGACAAGGAAAGTCGTGAGATTATCCTTGTCTATTTTTTTACGCCCCCGAATACGGCCCCTTCGCGCCCCTTCCTACCCTCGAGACAAGGCGCAAAGAAACTTACTTCAAACCATAAACCTTAAACCCCTATTTTTGCCTTTGTTAATTTTGCGCCGATATTTTTGGTTTTCTGCTCTTTTTCCTTAACTTTGCGCATATTACAGACTTATTTGCGATAAATTATCCTGATTTTCGCAACTAATCTATCATATACACCAACAAACCTTAACCATCACCCCCCCCAATTGGTTAACAATCGTTACCGAAAACATCCAAAGTGGACTTTATCTTTAACTTCCTTTCGTCGATTTTCCTGGGGCTTGGTGCCGCTCTGCTTTTAGCGGCCGCCGGCGCGGTGCTCTTCGTCAAGGCGTTCGGCCTCGACTATCTCCGCACGGGCCTCCTCGCGCTTTTCCTCCTGATTTTCGGGGGGTACCAGATGGTGCTCCTCGTCGGGGCATCCTCCGTAAGGGGGCTCGTCGACCAGGCCGCGACTGCCGCCGAAATCACTACCGAGGCCATCTCCGACAATGTCGGCGCCGCGGAACTCCTGGAGGACATCCCCGGCGCCTCGGCCTTCCTCAGCGACGAGACCGCCGCGTCGGTAGGCACCGTCGCCGCGATCGCCCGCCGTATCGACGAGTCAATCGGCGACTACATGCTCCGCCGCGCCCTGTGGCTCGCCGCCTTCTGCGCCGCCGCCCTGGGGCTGGCGGCCCTGATGCGCCCGCGGCGACCCGCCCCGATGCCATCCTACGGCGGCCCTTCCGGCTCATCCCCCTCCGGCGGCGGATACGACCTTAACTTCTAACCCCATCGAATACAATAACTCCAAAATACCTTTTTCCCAATGTCACACATTCTTATCGGTATCGGCGGTACCGGGGGCAAAATCCTGAAAGCCTTCCGCCAGCGTCTCTGGAACGAATACACCGAGGAGGAGCGCAAGCACCTCCCCATCGGTTTCATCTACGTCGACACCGACAGGGCGATGCTCAACCCCTCCGACCCCTCCTATCAGACAATCCACGGCAACTGCTGCTTCACGGCCAGCGACTTCGTCGACATCAAGACCAACTCCAACATCGACGCCATCTTCAACAACCCCAAGGGCTTCACCCGCCTGATGGGCGTCCTCGGCAACGTAGGGGAGACGCAGACCGCGACCTGCCCCGTCGGAGCCGCCGCCGACCAGAAGCGCCGCGCAGGCCGCCTCCTCTTCGGAGCGAACATCGACGCGTACCTCCACAAGCTCCGCACCGAGCTTACCGAGATGAACAAGCGCGAGATGGGGCAGCCCGTCAACATCCATATCTTCTGCGGACTCGCGGGTGGCACCGGCTCCGGCGCGATCGTCGACGCGATCGTTCAGACCCGAAAGCTGATGTTCGACCAGACCAAGGCCGAAAGCACCGGCTTCAACCTCACCGTCTTCTGCCAGCTCCCCGAGACTCAGCCCAACCCCTCCTGGGACAACGGCCGCTACCATGCCAACGGCTACGGCGCGCTCCTCGAGCTTAACAACCTCTTCACCTCCCACCACAACCAGGAATGGGCCGGGAAAGGCTCCGTGCCCCCCTTCGACATCACTTCCAACGTCGAGAAGGGACGCACGTACCTCACCTTTGAAAATCCCACGGCCGAAAACGTCAAGGCCGGCGCGATCCCCCAGGAGCTCAAAATCGCCAACGGCCTGATGCTCTACAGCTCGACCAATTCCTTCGGATTCACAATAACCGATCCCAACGAGCTGGCGCGGATGGTATCCGACTTCATCTACACATATATATTCTGCCCCGGCGGCCCGATCCACAACGAGTTCCACCGCTTCTACACCTCCGAGAACCTCGCCAACTCACGCGACGAGTACGACGAGACCGCCGATCCAGAGGACGGAGCGCCCGTCCCGGTACGCACCCGCGCTATCGGCTCCTTCGGCATCAAGCGCGTAGTCGTCCCCGAACAGGCGATCTCCGAGCACATCACATATACCCTCGGAACCGCCGCCATGCTCCAGCTCAAATACGACAACTGGAGCTCTACCTCCGGCTTCCGCGACGAGCAGAAGAACTTCGACCCCCTGGGCTACCTCGCGCAGCCCGGTCGCCAGGACTCCTGGAATCTCGACCGCAACCACCTTATGCTGAAGGATTTCATCCTCGAAGGGGATTCAAAGGAGGGGTGGCGCAAAGGAGAGTTCACCTCCTACTGGGACCCCTGCGTCGACAACTGGGCGGCGGCCGCGAAAGGCACCGACCACCCCTTCGACCAGCTCGTAAACCTCTGCCGCGGCGGCTTCGAGAACGGCTTCCGCAACAAGGGTGTCGAGAACTTCTACACCGACAAGGCCTCCTCCCTCGACAGCTACACGCGCCAGATCGCCCAGACCGTCGAGAAGTATATATTTAAGGAATGGACGGAAGGGCGCCTGAGCATCTCCGAGGCGCGCCAGGTTGTCGACCGCCTGACAACCTACATCTCCAACGAGGCCCTCGCGCTCCAGGAGAAGCTCCTCCCCGACCTCGCCCAGAAGTGCGACGCCCTGATGAAGGACATCCAGCTCGTAAAGAACGAGTACCTCGCCGCCGGCATGCTGAAGCGCCCGATTATCTTCGGCAACCGCTTCGAGCGCGTCACTAACTTCTGCAAGCAGCTCTACTGCCGCAAGACCGAGATGGAGGCCGTGCGCCTCTTCGCCGTGCCCCTGGCCCAGGCGCTTGAGAACTCCTTCGCCGACCTGGCCCACCGCCTCGTGGGCTTCGAGCAGGCGATTGACGACGTGCTCAAATTCAACAAGGAGCGCATGGCCAACCTCCTCCCCGACCTCTACGATACTACCGACGACGGCCTCGCCGACCTCACAGACCCCGTGGTCGACTTCTACCACCGCGGCCGCCTCAAAGACCTCGAGGAGCGCCTCCGCGGCAACGAGAACAAGATGGACAAAATCTGCAAGACGATGCGCGGTGCCATCACCGAGCAGCTCGCCTCCGACGGCCGCTTCCTCAACGTAGGGGCCTTCAACCGCTCCTCGATCAGCCACATCCTCCTCGACAACGTATATCCCGAAATCCTCGCCTTCCATAACGAGCTGTGCTCCGAGGAGAGCAAGCGCGTACTGCAGGTTCCCATTATGGAGCGCCTGATGAACAAGTTCCGCGGCAAGACCGAGGAGCTCAACGAGTTCGCCCGCCAGCTCATCACAGCCTCCGGCGTGTTCACGGAAATCAACATGAACGAAATCCGCCTCAACAACGCCAACACCGACGCGCCCCAGATCGGCACCAACATCCTGATTACCCGAATCCTCGTAATCCTCCCGAAGGTCAAGAGCCCCGAACTCGTCTCCTTCGCCGCAGACCTCGAAGCCGCCCTCCGCGGCGCCATCCCCGGCGGGACAGGAGCCTCCATCACCGTCAGCACCGAAGGGAAGGAAGCCGACGAAATCACTATCTCGATCATCGAGAACAACTTCCCGATGCGCGCCATCAACTCCGTACCGATGCTCAAGGCCAAGTTCGACCAGCTCGTTGCCGCCAACCCCTCCAACGCCATCGTCCTCGTCTCCGAAGGTAAGGCGCAGGACTACCGCCCGCTCTTCGCCGTGCCCGCCAAGAAGCCCGACGAGCTCCGCGACGAGGTGATGCCCTACATGCTCCTCGACCTCGGCCTGGGACGCATACTCCTCGACGAGGGTACATCCGGCCAGTACGGAGCCTCCGACGGCGTCGACATCTTCGGCAACGCCGAAATCGCACCCTGGGGCTACGCCAAGTTCATCGAGATGCCCTTCGACGACCGCCTCATCGAGGAGCGCGCCCGCGAAATCAAGCGCCTCTACCGCGACGCGATGGAGGAGGAGTTCAAGGAAATCGACCCCACCGCCCTGCTCGAAATCAAGACCAAGCTCGACGAGCTGCAGAAGAAGGTCGTGGCCGCTGTCTCCGCCGTAATCAAGGTTGAGAACCCCACCCCCAAGCCCCGCTACCAGCAGTTCGTCAACTGGCTCACAAAGGGCCTCGAAATCCTCAAAGCCTACAAACCAGAATAAACCATAAACCCTAACCCATAAACCATAACCCATAATGGCTAAGATAAAGAAATACCGCTGCCTCAACTTCGGCAACTGCGAGAAGGCCGGTAAGAAAGAACAGTTTGAAATCCCCGAAGGGGGCGAGATGAAGTGCCCCGAGTGCGGCTCCGAGATGATCCAGGAGGTGAAGTCCTCCAACGGGATGATGATCGCCATCATCGTCGCAGCCGTCGTGGCCCTCGGAGTGGCCGCCTTCGCCCTCACCCGCGGCTCCGACAAGGAAGAGAAGGTCCAGGAGGAGGAAACCACCGAAATCGTCGAGGAAGCGACCGTCGCCGCCGAAGACTACGTTCAGGCCGCCGAAGCTGCCGCCAGGCAGGCAAAAGAAGACTCCATAGCTGCCGCCGCTGCTGCTGCTGCCGCCGAAGCAGAGGCCAAAGCCAAGGAGGACTCCATCAAAGCCGCAGAGGAAGCCGCCAAAGCCAACGGTAAGAAACCAGTCGCTCCCTCCAACTACCTGACCAACGCCCGCTGCGAATACGGCCTCTACACCGGTCCCGCGGTCAACGGCAAGCCCGGCGGAGGCCTCGGCACCATCAAGGTCCAGGGCTCCCACTCCATCAACCTCAACAACGCCCGCAAGGAGACAATCGACATCACTACCGGCGACACCATCCTCAACGCGAAATTCGCTGACGGGCGCCTCGTTTCCGGCCTCGTGAGGTTCGCCAACGGCCAGGCCCGCCAGTTCAACGTCGGCGTCTGACCCGGGTGCTTCGGTGCCGCGGGCCCGAAGCGAAAGCCATCTCTATTAAACCGCTCTCCAATGTCTGAAATCCTGAAAAAGACCCTCTTATTAGCAGCACTGCTGGTTCCGCGGCTCCTTTCCTGGGCCGCGGAACCCTCCTGTGCCGCCCCCGTACCCTTATTCCCCGACTCCATCACCGGAGCAGCCTACCGCTTCATCGAGAGCTACGTAGCCGAAGCCGCGGCCGGCATCCCCGCTGACCGTACCCTGGAGGAGAAGCTGTTTCAGGACGAAGTCATAGTCGAAGGTGGCTCAATACTCGAACTCCCGGCCCGCGTCGCCGCAGCCGGCCCCCTTACCGCGCCCGACGGCTCCCCGCTGACCGTCTCCGTCGCCACCCGTCTCGGCAAGCACTACCGCGTCGAATGGCGAGACACCCTCGGAAACCAGGTATTCGCCCTCGCCTTCCCCATCGACCACCTCCTCCTGACCCGCCAGACCCCCGCCCTCCGCGAGACCCGCCTCCTCTCCGCCCTCCGCGCCCTGAACTCCCCCCGGCCCTCCCAACCCTCCCATCTCTCCCAAATCT
>CALBWF010000004.1:0-6200 GCA_937969265.1 uncultured Porphyromonadaceae bacterium | reverse complement strand
GTACGACGATGTCGACTACACAATGGTTCAGGGTTGCTTCGCATACTGATAAATCATTCCTCCCTCAAAGGGTAGGCTGTCCGCCGGGGCAGCCTTTCCCCTTGCTCATACATCGCCACTCGGCTTCCTCATTTTTCTAACGGCACTCCGCCACCGCTCTGAGCCTGATATTCGGCTTGCAGCCGAGGTTTAGCGGTTTTATCGTTTAAAGGTTTATCGCCGCTCCGCATCTATAAACTCTCCACTCTCATCTATCAACTGCGCGTAGCGCATCTCCATTGCTTCGGGAGAGTGAAACGTGATTGCCGTTGTCGGTAAGACGCGAGCGCATTCCGCATTTCATAACTCTACCTTTATTCTCGCCATAACCGCGCCGTCTATGAGGCCGGACGCATCGCATCAGCCGTCGGCAAGTCCCGTTTACCGTTTTGTATCGGCAGGTGTGCATCGTTGTTCGGGGAGGTCTGACTGTCGGGAGCGACGGCAACCACCGCCGCTTGCCTTCGACATCGGCGTTCTCCGTGTTCCGGGGGCAGCTCCGCACCGGGCGCAAGCACATACAGCGTCGCTCTGGGCCTCAACCGCAACCGCGCAGTCCTCGCCACACCCTCGGCAGACGTATCTTTTCACTTGCAGCTCCGACGAGTGCGGAGTGATGCCGGGCATCGACGGCGGAGGCCTTTTGCTGCACAGACGCGAAGCGTTCCGGCTATCTTCCCTGCGGTTAGTTTTCTTTTGCCTTTTACGCATTTGGGGGATATGAACCGTGGCTTATTTTTCCTTCACAAAGTTAGGTCGCCAACTCAACTTCCCTCCGGCTCTCTAAAACCGGCTCCGCCTATTTACACGACAATTTTACGAAAAATGGTACGAGCCTCATTTTTAGCCGCTACGCTTAAAATTCTCTATAAATTTTTGTCCGGTCTCAAACAGCTTCCCACCTGATTGTTCGTAAAAATTAAGAGCCTCGGCTCACATCTCAAACCCCAAACACTTCGAAATCATGGCAAAGAAAACTAAAAAATCCGCAGAAAAGAAAGTCGCTCAGAACGCTGCACCGCGTCGCTCCGCTAAAAAAGCCACAGCTCCAGCTGTCGAGACCGTTCCGGCCATCACTCCCAAGCTCATCGTGGCTCAGCACAAGTTCAACCGCTGGTACGTCTACTTCAAGGGTGTAGCCCCCAAGGACAACGTCGGCTGCGGCTGCAAGACAGCCAAGAGCGCAATACGCTATATGCACCTGCTCAAAGCCCGTTACGGAGCTACCATATCCCAAAACATTTACGAACGCCTCCAGTTCGAGGCTCAGCGAGAGGGTTAAGCCCTCTCGCTTCTCTCTCCCGATTGTCAAACCTTTTAATTCTCACGACGATGCAACGAAAATATACTTGTAACACAAAACAGGGCAGATGGGATTTCTTTGCCGACAACGATATTGACGCGGTACGCCTGGCCCTTTTCTATTGTTGGCGCGACGGCGAGGACTTCGTAAGCATCAAATCCCCGACCAATCATACACTCCGCATCTGCCTTATCGACAATCATAACTCAATTAAAACCCTTTAATTCCCGAAGCAATGGAAATCAAATACGGCAAGTTCACCGAACAAGAGCTGCAAGTAATTCTCGACGCAGCGCGTACAATCAACTACGCTTTCGGCACTCAGTTTCCGAGCTACAAAGAACAGTTGGCCCTTCTGATTGAAGACCTGCATTTCCGCGTTATCAATCAGATAGTCATTCAGGCGCAAAACGCCCTCCGCTCGAAATACATCGCGCGAGGCATCGACCCCGACGCGCCCGACTTTGTGCCCGATCATTTGGAGAACTGATTTCTCCAAACCATCAGTATCGCGGTTGACCCTCCGGGGTTGACCGCTCTCTCGCTGTCTTTTATCTGCCACGACTGCAAAGCTACCTTTGCATCATGGCACACCGCATCACTTACAAGCCTCCGGGCAGACTCCTTTCTTCGGCTGTCGGCGAACTCACTGTCGCAGTCGACGGCGATTTTGTCGATGTTACACTCACCGCCACCGGCGGCATCGTAATCCTCTCGGAGCGTTACTACCCCTACGGCGGTTATGTAACGCTCTATGATCTCGGCTCGCTTATCGAGGCCGAGATGCGCTCGTCGGGGCTATCGACCGCCGACTTTACCCTCCGTGTGTTCTCCGACACACAGAACAACAAGGCAGACTCCTGTGTGCTTCATATCCTTTACTGCGACCGCTTCACGGTCTGCACGGATATTCCGGCATTTCTCCGCGAGAACTTCCTTACTACGCTTTCCATGCGCCGTGTCGCCCCCGGCTCCACGCTCTCCCTTTTCTTCTACGCAGAACAGGGGGAGAGCATAGCTTACAATGTCGCTCACTCTTTCCGCAAAGGCGGTTCCGACTCTATCTTCCAACATACATTCATAGTCGACAGCGGCAAGACCGCCACATCGTCGGGCGTGGTGCAAATCAACATCTCCCTATCCGCCGTTATAGCCGACGCAGCTTCTTTCGCCACCGCAAGGCTCGGCGACATTATGCTGTTGTCGTTCACAGTCCGTTGCGGTCAGCGGTCAATCTCATGTTTCGTTGACTATTCGCTCGACGACCGCGAGACTTTCTTCTTTCGCAACTGCTTCAACGTCTTTGACTTCGCCACTTTGCCCGTACTCACTACGGCAAAGACAGACGTCGACCGCTCCCTCGCCGTCATAAACGGCAAGTCGCAATTCTACAACCAGTCCACGGCCAAGACATACGAAGTCGAGGCAACCCGCCTCACTTCCGATGAAGCCGCGTGGATCGACCAACTCTTTTCGTCATACGATGTATTCCGCATCGAGCCGGACGCAACAAATCCCGACGAGCCGCTTGTGCTGGCCCCGGTTCTCATTACCGATTGCACCTGCGAGATACACGACGGCGACGAGAAACTTAACACCGTCAAGTTCACATGGCGACATACCGACAACCGCCCCATAGTGCGCCTGTCTGCCTCGCCCGGCATATTCACATCGCCCTACAACATAGTCTATTCGTAACCAATGGCTCACTCGATACACATATCTACCGCCCGCACCATGCTCAACTCCGGCGACCCCGTCGATATTTCAGTCTGGAAATCCGACGGCTCTATCCTGGAACTGCGTAACGTCATTTCCCTCCGTTACTCGTTCTACGGCGGCTGGAGGAACGTAAAGATACTTTCCTCCGGCGAGTGCCGCAAGATACGCGACTGCTGCATCTTCCGTGTGAACGACCTCGAAGTTTTTCTTTGATATTCCGCTGAAAATGCGTAACTTTGCTATTATCAAACTCACTCCGATTATGCAAAAGATATTCACTGTCATATTATTTTTAATATCGGCTGTTTTCTCCATTAAAGCTGTCGATAGTAAAGCTGTCGATTCATTGGAAATATATTATGATGGCCTTTACGCCGTTAATTGGACGGTCAATGTATATCCTGTTGCAGATGTTTTTAGTTTTCCGCAAGACCATATTGACAATATACTTGAAGCACTTAATATACCACAAAAAGAAATTCTTGCAGATGGTAAGTGGATACTATGGTATTATCTTGATACCTCATTTCAAGAAGCGAGAAGCATTAAAAGCGACATCGAAAAAGTTGATTTGCCCAAAGGCTATAAATGGGGATTCGGAATACTTGAAGACGAGAATCAGAAACTGACTTTTATCGTAGCTTTATGTGAATCGAAATCTACATTTAGCGATACAATATATCAAGCCTTTCTTGAAGAAAATGTTTTCGCGAAACCGTCTGTCAGGTTTAATTTCAGACAAGGAGAATCCGAAGAATCATTAGAGGAATATAAGAAATACAGTAAAGGTAACAATCATTTGGTATTTGAAATTAACGATTGGCTGTTTTCATATTCGCAGATAAAAGATAATGATGGCTCGATAACCATTGATTATGTACCTCGCTCCGTTTTAGAAAAACTTTATAAATCGCCTCGCTTTGACGTTCCTGAATTGATAGCTGAATAAGGCGTCTTTTCGCAACCGTCATACGGTCCATAACTTCGCTGCATAAATCAGCAAGTTATGGACTTTTCTTTTTCCAACCTTAATTTTAACTCCGTCGAGACGCTGCCGGGCTATCAGGCCCGCGCCGCGTTCACTGTCAATTCCGCGTCAGTATTCCGCGAAGACGTGGATATTATGCCGACTATCGTAGACGATAGCCTAAGCTATATTCCGTGGGGCGGCGACAATCAGATGCCGTTCGACTTGCTCGCGCTCGTCGAGAAAGATGAAACACTCGCAACCTGCCAGTGCTTCAACGCCGAGGTCTGCTACGGTTCGGGGCTGCAATACTGCGCCAAAGATTCGTCAGCGGCGACTCGCCGCGCTGTCGACGACTTCCTCCTTGACAACGACCTCGCCGCGTATTTTCTCGGCATCTGTCAGGACTTCAAGCACTTCGGCTTCGCCGTGTCGGTGCTTATTCTCAACGAGGACGGCACAAGGATTGTGCGCCTGTTGAGAAAGGAAGCCTGTTACTGCCGCTTCACACCGGCTGACAAGCACGGTCGTATTCCCAAAATCCTTTACGCCAACTGGCGTAAACCCATCTCGTCGCGGAGCGACATCGAGGAAATCGACCTGCTCGACCAGACTTCGCCTTGGCGAGATCTGCAAGACAAACTCGCCAAGAAGTCGAAGTGCCGGAAATTTGCGATTGTATCGCGCATCCCGACCGTGGATAGCACATACTATCCAATTCCGTATTACGGCGCCTTGTTCCGGGGCAAGTGGTACAACATCAAGCAGCTTATCGGCATCGCCAAAGAAGCGAAGCTGAAAAATTCAGCGCCGATAAAATACCACATCGAGGTCGGTGCAAAATACTGGGAGAGCATTTTCCGTGCAGAGGGCATTACCGACCGCCGCAAGCAACAGGCGCGTATCGTCGCCGAGAAACAGCAGATTCTCGACTTCCTCACAGGTGCCGAGAACAGCGGTAAAGCCTGGTTCTCCACTTTCTATGTCACTCCCGACGGCAAGGAACAGCACGACGTTGTCATCAACAAGATTGACGACAGCAAGGAGGGCGGCGACTGGGAAACCGACATACAGGAGGCTATCAACATGATATGCTTCACTATGCGTGTGCATAGTAATCTTGTCGGCTCAGTGCCCGGCAAAGCCCAAAGCAACAACTCCGGCTCGGACAAACGCGAGCTTTACACTATCGCCCAAGCCCTCCAAAAACCATATCACGACCTGCTCTTTACCGTCCATCGTATTATAATCCGCTTTAACGGCTGGCAGGGCGTACACCCCGAAATCCCCTTTATCCAACTTACAACGCTCGACGAGCATACCGACGCAAAGCAAGTGAAACTCCCCAACGCAAACGACAATGGCAAAGCTGATAACGACTGACGAGCAGTTGCGCTCACATCTTCCAAACATCATCGCCTCGGTCAAGGGCGAAACGCCCTTTATCGAAAGGCTTACAGTCTTTCTTGACCTCGCCGAGGACTGGGTCAGAACGACTTTCACTTCCGAAACCACGTTTAACACCATCTGCGGCTATACCGAGTCAAACCCGCTTAAAGTCCTTACCTCGCGGCTCGTTGTCGCCGACGCTCTGCGCCGGGCGATACCCTCGCTCGACATCGTGCTTTCGCCTAATGGCTTTGCGGTGGTGAATACCTCAAACCTCGCTCCGGCATCGAAACCGCGTGTCGACAGACTCATAGGCTCGATGCTGAGCCACCGCGACGATTGCATCGCCGCTCTCTTGCCCGGACTCGTCGGGGCATCGAAGTGGCTCACATCCTCACAGGCCGACTTCTTCGGCGCGACACTTTTCCCTGACCTCGCTATCGTGGATAGCGTAGGCAACGTACAGGGATGTCGTTGGGACAAGTATCTGGAACTGCGCCCACAGGTCATAGACCTTGAGGCATCGCTGGCCGAAGAATGGTTGTCGCCGGAACTGATGTCAGCACTCCGCTCCGAAAATCTGCGCGGAGATCTGACAGAAAAGCGGAGTGAGATTGTCAGGCAGGTAAAAGCGCAGGTAGTGGGCTACTTGCGGTCGGGTTCTTTCAACTCGCGTAGGCTCGCGGACATTGTGAACTATATCCGGCTGAACCCTGAATTTTTCAGCGAATGGCATCAGTCGGAAACCGCGAAGCTGTTTGCGCCGCCGGTGTTCCGCAA
>CALBWF010000003.1:0-40408 GCA_937969265.1 uncultured Porphyromonadaceae bacterium | reverse complement strand
CCCTTCGCCCGCCCCCCCTAAAATCCCTTCCCCGCCTTCTCCCTCTTTCCCTCAGCCGAAAGTATCTCCGTTCTGTGGAGCGAGCGTAAGCGAGCGGCCTCCCCTCTTTCCCCCATCCCTCCCATCCCTCCCTTATTATTAAATAAAGTAAAAAACCTCCTCCCACGCGAGCAATTTGGCGGAGTTTAACGAACTTTTTATTACCTTTGCAATCAATACACCCGAAAAAGAGCGCCGTTTGCTATCCCCTGCGGCAGCTTCCGCCTTCAAGCCCCCTCCCATACCCGGGCGCCGACGGAAGCGGGTAGAAAGAAAACGCTATCAACAAACCATTCGCAAATAGTTAAATCAGCAATGAAGAACCTCCTTATCTGCGGACTTTTAGCAGCCGGCTGCTGCCTCTCCGCCGGAGCCTGGGACAAAATCAACGGCCCCGGGCGCCACATGCTCGAAGAGTTCAAGGAGCGCGCCGCCGTTTCCCGCGGCATTACCGCCCCCAGGACAATGGTTATGGTGAGCCTCGAAAAGGGCGTCACCGCCTCTGACATCGCGGCCCTCGGATACGAGGTCGTGTCGGACTTCGGCGACATGCTTATCGTCGCGATGCCCCTCGACAAGGTCGAGGAGTTCGCCGCGCTCGACGAAGTTTACTCCATCAGCTTCGGGACTCAGTCGTTCCCGATGCTCAACGTGGCCCGCGCCCAGACCGGAGTCGACGGCGTGCAGGACGGCACCGGTGCCGGACTCAACGGCGTGGCCTACACAGGCAAGGGCGTTGTCTGCGGCCTCTATGACACCGGCCTCGACCCCAACCATCCCGCCTTCAAGACCCCCGACGGCACCTCACGCGTGAAAGGTATATACGTGCTCCGCGGCTACACAGAAGGTAACGTGCAGTGCAACGCCTACACCACCCCCGAGCAGATCGCCTCGTTCACTACCGAGAACGAGAACGAGAGCCACGGCACCCACGTGCTCGGCACAATGGCCGGCTCCAAGGGCGTAATCGGCAATTTCGGCGAAACGACCTCTACCGGCGCCGCATCCGCCGTCACCGGCCAGCCTATCCCCTACTACGGCTCCGCGATTGACGCCGAACTCCTCGTCGGCTGCGGCGACTTCTACGACGCCTCGATTCTCGCCGGTGTCGACAAGATTGTCAACGAAGCTGTCGCTATGGGGAAGCCCGCCGTCGTCAACCTCTCGCTGGGCAACAACTCCGGCTCGCACGACGATAACGACCACGCGTCCCGAATCCTCGACAAGCTGGGCGAGAAAGCCATCATCTGCATCGCCGCGGGCAACGAAGGGCAGAACAACATGGCGATCAAGAAGAACTTCGGCGGCCTCGGGAGCAAGACCCTGAACACTTTCATCGTCCCCACCAGAACTCCCCGCAACCAGCTCAACTATACCGCGCAGTTCTGGAGCAACAATACCGACCGCTTCACCTGCAAGCTCATCCTCTACACCAAACTTGACGGCGGCAAAATCGTCAAGGAGGTAACAATCCCTGAAAACGGCGGCAGCGCCACCCTCGACAGCGGCGACCCCGAGTTCGCGGCCTCCTACACCGGCACTGTCCGCATCAGCGGCTCCATTGACCGCGAGGCAAACCGCTACTGCGTGACTATCACCGGCAACTACCAGCAGACCGGCGCCGACCTCTATATCGGCGTGAACATCACCCCCGGCGCCGACATGCTCGCCAACCGCGGAAAGATTGACGCCTACATCAACACCACCCGCAACTACCCGACTATGACCTTCGGCTCCGAGAACGTCACCGGCTATCTCAACGGCTCCCCCGACGGCTCGATCAACGGCATGGGCTGCGGCAAGAACATCCTCTCGGTCGGCGCTTACGTATCCCGCACCTCCTGGCCCCTGGCCAACGGAACGATGGCGTCCTGGAACAACTCCGGCTCTGTCGGACAGGTAGCCTCCTTCTCCTCCTACGGCACCACCAACGACAACCGCTCCCTCCCCCACTGCGTGGCCCCCGGCTCGCAGATCGTTGCCCCGGTAAGCTCCTACTGGTACAAGTCGCAGGGTATGAACCCCGCGCAGCTCGCCGCTTACCAGCAGAATGGCTCCAACATCACCGCACCTTATTATAATATGGAGGGGACCTCGATGGCGACCCCGTTCGCGGCCGGAGTCGTAGCCCTCTGGCTCGAAGCATGGCCTGAAATGACAATCCAGGAGGTACAGTCGATCGTCACGATGACCAGCACCATTGACAACGCCCTCCTCAACACCCCCGGAGTTTCCAAGGTAAAATACGGAGCAGGCAAACTCAACGCCCTCGAAGGCATGAAGAAGGCGATCGCCCACTCCGCGTCGATCAACACCGTCCTTAACGACAAGGCCGACAAGAACCTCATCTACGAGATTCTCCACGGCAAGCAGGTCGAGGTAACCATCCCCGGCATCAACGGCTTCGACGCCGCCCTCTACAACCTGAGCGGCGCCAAAGTTGCCGCCGCCGCTACCTCCGGCGAGGCCCTGACCCTCGATGGCTCCTCGCTCGGCGAAGGGGTCTACCTCCTCTCGGCCCAGACCCCGGCGGGTCCCGTCAGCAAGAAGATCGTGCTCCGCTGACGCGTCGCCACGGTAAGATTTCCAAATCCCTATAAAAGGGGGCGGCGGGTTAAACCAACCCGCCGCCCCCTTTGTCTATATGTTGAACGGAAGATTCCGTAGGGACGCGGCGTGCCGCGTCAGGCTTTGGTTTCAATCCAAATTTGACGCGGCACGCCGCGTCCCTACACAACAGAGGAAACTTAAAAAAACAGGTTTAACTAAAACCAACTAACGACAATGGATAAAAAACTGAACGTTTCAACCGTGGTGGGCGCGCTGCTCATCGGAGCCGGAATTTTCTTCCTCGGCCTGTTTATCAAAGGGGGTATCGACAATATGGCTTTCCGCGACAGGGAGGTGACCGTCCGCGGACTCGCCGAGCGCGAAGTGCCCGCCAACCGCGTGACGTGGCCCATAACTTACAGCGTCGCCGGGGACGACCTCGTTTCGGTCTACAACCAGGTGACTGCCAACAACAACGCGGTCGTGAAGTTCCTGACCGACAACGGTATCGACAAGAGCGAAATCACCGTCGCTCCCCCCGACACATACAACGCCACGACCAACCAGTACGTCTCCAGCAATATCAACTTCAAGTATTCGCTGAACAACACAATCACCGTGACATCCTCGAAGGTCGACAAGGTAAGGTCGCTGATCGACAAGTCGTCGGAGCTGCTCAAAGCCGGAATCCCCGTCTCCAACGGTTATATCGACTACGAGTACACAGCCCTCAACGACATCAAGCCCGCCATGATCGCCGAGGCCACCAAGAACGCGCGCGAGGCTGCCGACCGCTTCGCCCAGGACAGCGGCTCGAAAGTAGGAAAAATGAAAACCGCCAACCAGGGGCAGTTCTCAATCGAGAGCCAGTCCTCGTCCGTCCCCTTCATCAAGAAGGTAAGGGTCGTCTCTACAATCGTCTACTACTTAGAGGACTAATGCCTACAAAAGCAGGGATGCGTCGCCGTAGCTGAGGAAACGGAAGCCGCAGGCGAGGGCGAAATCGTACATCGCACGCCAGTCGCCGCCGGTGAAGGCCGAAACGAGGAGCAGCAGCGTCGACTGCGGCTGATGGAAATTGGTAACCATCCCGCCGACAACCCTGAACCGATAGCCCGGAGCGATTATTACGCGGGTAGACGCCAGGAAGGTGTCTGCCCGCTGTTTTTCAACATACTCCGCCAGGGCCGACAGCGCCTCGGAGGTAGTCATTTCAGGGAGGGAGGGGTCATACGGCGCCCATTGGGGCACCTCCCCCTCCCATCGCCCCGCGGCAACGAGCCGCCCGGCGTGGTACAGGCTTTCGAGCGTGCGCACCGAGGTTGTCCCGACCGCGACCACTCGCCGTTCCCCGGCGGCGAGTTCCCGGATCAGGGGAACGGGCACCGCTATAAACTCGCTGTGCATCAGGTGGTCCCCGATTGTCTCCGACTTGACCGGCTGGAACGTCCCCGCCCCGACGTGGAGCGTCAGCTCGCGGCGCGGAATCCCCCTCGCGGCTATAGCGTCGAGCACGGCGGGGGTGAAGTGAAGCCCGGCGGTCGGAGCTGCCACCGAACCGTCGATATGCGAGTAGACCGTCTGGTAGTCAGCCGCATCGGATGCCTCGGTAGAGCGGTTCAGGTAGGGGGGAATCGGAATCTCACCCGCGGCGGCGATAATCGAGGAGAATGTTACCCCGGGGGCCTCCCAGGAGAAGCGCACTACCGACGCGTTCCCCTCGCGGGACTCGCGCTCGGCGCGGAGCACAAGCGCTTCACCCTCGACGCTCAGCGGCAGCTCGAGCGCGCCCTGCTTCCATTTCTTGGAATTGCCGACGAAGCAGGTCCAGGAACAGGTGGCAGTCGAGGCGAAATTGCGGGCGTAGTCGGAAGGCTCCACCGGCTCCAGCACGAAAATCTCTATCAGCGAGCCGTTTTCGCCTGACTTGCGGAAGCGGAGCCGCGCGTTGATTACCCTCGTGTTGTTATACACGAGCATCGAGTCGGCGGGGAGGAGTTCCGGCAGCTCGGCGAAAACGTGCTCCTCCAGGGAGCCGTCGGCGCGGCGCACGAGCAGCTTGCAGCGGTCGCGGTCGGCCAGAGGATGTTTCGCGATCCGCTCGTCGGGGAGCGGGTAGTTGAAATCCTCTATCTTTATGTCGGTTACAGCGGTCTGAAAGTCAGCGCCCATATTTTAGTCTATCTTATATATATTTATGGCGCGAAATTACTCATAAATTGTTAAATTTGCAGACTTAGAGATTGTCTAAAATTTTTTCCGAATGATTTTCTGAGCTGTTTTTGAGAGAATTTCCAGCTTTGAAGAGTGAGCGATGCGGGCATCGTGACCGATGAGAAGCTGAAAATTCGCCAAAAAGAGCCTGAAAATCAGAAGAAAATCCAGTTGAAAAAATTTCAGACAATCTCTCAACAGCAACTTTTAGACCGCAAATGGCAAAGATAGGAGACACCGTGCGCTTCCTCAGCTCCACCGGGGGAGGGCGCATCGTAAAAATCGAGGGCAACATCGCCCACGTGGAGGAAGAGGACGGATTCGTGACCCCCGTCCTGATCAAGGAGCTGGTGGTGACCACCCCCGCCGGGGCCGAGAACGCCCGCAAGGATTATTTCGGAGGGACAGCGCAGGCCGCCCAAAAAGCCGCCGCGGAAAAGCAGAGCAAGTTCGTGCCAACTACCATGCCGGAGGCTCCGAAACCCGCGCCGGTAACCGAGACACCCGGCGGCGACAAGCTGAACGTTGTCCTCGGCTTCGAACCGATCGAGCCCAAGCACATAACAACCACCGACTTCGAAGCCTACCTCATCAACGACTCCAACTACTACCTCTACTTCACCTTCCTCAGCCGCGCCGACGACGAGGAGGGGTGGACCACACGCTTCGCAGGCGTCGCGGAGCCTAACATGGAGCTGTTTCTCGAAGAGATTCCCCGCGACAAGGTTGGGCGGCTTGACCGGATCTGCGTGCAGTACGTCGCCTTCAAGCGCGACAAGGAGTTCGCGCTGAAAGCCCCCGTGGCAATCGAGTACCGGATGGACACTACCAAGTTCTTCAAGCTCCACTGCTTCCGCGAGAACCCCTATTTCGAGGTCCCGGTAATCGCAATCGACATCGTGAAGAACGACATACCCCAGCGCCCGATGACAATTGACTCGGCGCAACTCGAAGACGCCCTCCGCCGCAAGCGCGAGGCCGACCGTCCGCGCCAGCGCCCGGTAAAGAAACGCCGCCCCGACCCTAAGGAGGGGGTGCTTGAGGTCGACCTCCACATCAACGAGCTGCTCGACACCACCGCCGGCCTCTCGACCGCCGACATCCTCAACTACCAGATCGACACCTTCCGACGCACGATGGACGAGCACCTGCGCGACAAGGGGCTGAAAATCGTATTCATCCACGGCAAAGGGGAAGGGGTGCTCCGCCAGGCAATCACCAAGGAGCTGGCCCACCGCTACAAGGGGCACGACGTGCAGGACGCGTCGTTCAGAGAATACGGCTACGGAGCCACCCAGGTCACGATACGATGATTTTCTGCTTTTCAGGAACGGGGAACTCGCTGTTGGTGGCCCGGGAACTCGCGTCCCTGACCGGCAACGCCGTGACGATGCTTGAGCGCGAGCTGCTGTCCCATCCGTCGAGACACCTTTTCGAGCTGTCTGAGGGAGAGGATGTTATATGGGTATTCCCCGTGTATAGCTGGGGAGTGCCCCCGGTAGTCCGCCGCTTTATCCGCAAGGTCAAGCTCAAAGTGCTCGCCGGGAACGGAGCGACGCTGAGCGACACCGACGCGTCCGCCCGCCACTGGATGGTCGCGACGTGCGGCGATGACATCGGGCGCGCCGACGACCAGTGGCGCCGGGAGGTCGGACGGCGCGGCTGGTCCCCGCGGGGAGCCTTCTCCGTCGCGATGCCCAACACCTACGTCTGCATGAAAGGGTTCGAGGTTGATTCCAAGGAGGTTGAGCGGCAGAAGTTAGCAGCGATGCCCGACCGCGTCAGGGAGATTGTCGAGGCCATGCGGCGCGGCTTCTCAGATAGCGACGCTGTCCGCGGAGACTACGCGTGGCTCAAGACAGCCGCCGTATATCCCCTGTTCCGCGCTTTCTGCATGTCGCCAGCCTCCTTCGCGAGCGACCCCGACAAATGCGAGGGTTGCGGCCTCTGCGCCCGCGAGTGTCCCCTTGGCAACATCGAAATGAGGGAGGGGCGCCCGCAATGGGGACCCGCCTGCGCCCTCTGCCTCCGCTGCTTCCACGGCTGCCCCACCCGCGCCATCGACTACGGCAAAGCCTCCCTGGGGAAGGCCCAAAAGCCGGTCTACCGATAAAACCAAACACCCTCCGGCGGCGTTATAACGACGTATCGGCCCCGGAACCCTCCCCTGTCTCAAAGGCCGAGACAACGTTTCAACTTATTTATTCATCACCGACAATGAAGCGCGTATTGCGGATATTAGGCAAAACACTGCTTTGGGCGGTCCTCGGTATCGTAGGGCTGCTCACTCTCGCAATCGTGCTCCTGTATATTCCGCCGATACAGGATTTCGCTGTCGGGAAAGCGCTCGAAACCCTTAACTCAAAAGGGGATATGAAAATCGAGGTCGGCAGGTTCCGCCTCACCTTCCCGCTGAAAATCGCGATCGACTCGGCAAGCATGCGCACCCCCGGAATGGATATTTTCGCCGGACAGGCGGAAGCCAACGTCTCCGTCATGCCGCTGCTGAAAGGGGAAATCCGCGGCGAGCGCATAGAGCTGCGACGCGCCCGCGTCGACATGGGAGGGCCCGACTCCGCATTCCAGATGAACGCCGCCCTCGAATACGCCCGCGTCCTTGACGGGGGGTACAACCTCGTGGCCCAGGACATCGCCGTCGACCGCCTCCTCGCCCGGGGAGCCGACGTCACGATAACAATACGCCCGGACACCGTTCCCGAGCCGGAAAAAACCGACTCCGTATCCTCCCCCCTGACTATCGCCCTGAACCACGGCGTGCTGGAGAATATCAGATACCGTATGAGCATCGACCCCGCGATTACCGACCTGGGGGCATACATGGGGCGCGCCGTCGTCAACCGGGCCTCATTCGACATGCTCGCCAAACTAATCAGGGCCAACGATATAACCGTCGACAGCATTGACGCCAGGTATATCTACCCGTCGGCGGAATATCTCGCCGCCCACCCCGCGCCACCCGAAGCGGCGGCCGACTCGGCGGCTGTCGCGGCCTCCGTCCCATGGACCGTCACCTGCGACAAGGTGCGCCTCTCGGGGGGTAACGCTCTCTACGCCCTCGACGGAGCGAAACCCCTGGGGACTAATTTCGACCTCGACTATATCCAGGCTTCAGAGATAGGAATCGCCGTGGACAGCTTCGTGAACCGCGGCACCGCCGTCAGGGCGCCGATCCGCGGCATCCACGCCAGGGAGCGCTGCGGGGTGCGCCTCAACCTCTCCGGCCTGTTCGACATGGACTCCTCGGCGATACGCGCCGAGAATATCTCCCTGACCACCGGCGCGTCGCGCGTCAGCCTCGACGCGATGATGGGCATGGGGGCCACCGACGCGAAAGCGATGCCCGTGGCGCTGAAACTCACCGCCGACCTCGCCAACGAGGACCTGCGCCGCCTCGCGCCCGCCCAGATGTCGCAAATCGCCGACATGCTACCCCCCTACCAGCCACTGCTCGCCGAAGCGGAGCTTAAAGGCACCATGGCCGACCTCGACGTCAAGAGCGTCAAGGTCGAGATTCCACAGCATGCCGGAATCAAGGCTTCCGGCAAAATCGCCGACCTGACCGACATAAACAAAGCTGTCGGCAACGTGGCCCTCTCCGGCTGGATTGCCGACGGGAAATGGGCCAAACCGCTGCTGCTCGACGCCAAGAGCGGCCGTGGAATCAACATACCCCCTCTCACTATCGACGGCGAGGCGACCCTCGACCGCGGAGTGATTGACGGCAACCTCTCCGCTCATACCGGGAGCGGGCGCCTGGCCCTCGAAGCGCTGTGGAACAACCGGGCTACCGCCTACGACATAGACCTCAGGGCCGACGACTTCCCGGTCCAGGCTATCATGCCCGACCTCGGCCTGAGGGACGTGACCGCCGTCATCAGCGCCTCCGGCCAGGGGTTCGACGTCATGAGCCCCAAGACCGACATCGACGCGAAAGTAGACCTCGTCAAAGCCACCTACCAAGGGCACCAGTACCAGGACGTGACGCTGACGGCCAACCTCGCCGCCGGCCGCGCGGCGCTGGAAGCGGTCAGCCGCAACCCCTACGCCGCCTTCGACATCAAGGCCGACGGGGAAATCTCCGCCCTCCCCTACCGCCTGAACCTCGACGGGGATGTGACGAACCTCGATCTCAAGGCCCTCGGAATGGCCGACACAGCGACAACCGTCGCCGCCCGCCTCTCGGGGAGCGTCAGCTTCGATCCCGCGACGAAGCAGCGCCCCATGCTCGCCACGGCCGACCTCGACATAGCCTCGCTCAACTACCACGCCGGCGCGATGAAAATCGACGGACGCGACATAGCGCTCAAATTCAACGCCGACACCGCGCTAACGACCGCCCGGCTGACAAACCGCGACCTGGCGGTAGATTTCTCGGCCGGGACGAGCCTGGACACTCTCCTGGCCCGGATGACCGCCTCTACAGCGCTTCTCGAACGCTGTGTAAAGCGCCAGCGCCTCGCCGTCGATTCCCTGCAGCAGACGCTTCCCCCCTTCGCCCTGACGGCCACCGCCGGGAACGACAACGTGCTCGGCAACCTGCTGGCCGACTTCAAGGCCGGGTTCAACACCGCGTCGCTCAACGTCTCGAACGACTCGCTGCTGAACCTCGACGCCCGCGTGCTGAAATTCCGCGCCGGGGAGACCAAGCTCGACACCATCTCCCTCGACATCCGACAGCGAGGCTCCTACCTGACGTACGAGGCGAGCGTCAACAACGCCCCCGGCACGCTCGACGCCTTCGCCCGCATCGCGGCCAACGGATACATCAGCGCCGACCGAGTGGCCCTGATTTTCAAGCAGCAGAACATCCAGGGGGAGACCGGCTACAGCTTCGGCTCGATCATCAACATGCCCGACACCTCCACGGTAGCCCTCCGCTTCGTGCCCTACCACCCCATCATCGGCTACAAGGACTGGGAGATGAACCGCGACAACATCATCACCTACAACCTCCATACCCACCATATCGACGCCAACCTCTTCCTCCACAACGACGTCAGCTCGCTGAAACTCTTCACGCGCCACAACGAGGCAGACTCCGCCCAGGAGGCCGTCACCCTCCAGCTCAGCGACATCAAGCTGCAGGACTGGCTCGCCATAAACCCCTTCGCACCCGCCATAAAGGGGGACCTCTCGGCCGACATGAGCTTCTCCTGGACCGACAAGAGCCTCGATGGTGCCGGGACACTGACTCTCGCCGATTTCACCTACGGGCGCCAGAGGGTCGGGACATTCACAATCGACACCAAGGCACAGACCTCGGCCGGAATCGTAAGAGCGAGCGCCGACATGTTCGTCGACGGCCAGAAGGCGCTGACGCTCAACGGCAACCTCAACGACTCCACTCAGGCCGACCCGTTCCTTCTCGACCTGCGGGTAATCCACCTGCCGCTGAAAATCGCCAATCCGTTCCTCGGAGCGGATGTCGCGAGCCTTTCCGGCTCCCTCAACGGGGAGATGGACGTCACCGGCGAGCTGTCGGCCCCGGTGCTCAACGGCTGGCTGCAGTTCGACTCCGCCGCGGCGCGGATTCCGATGCTCGGCTCGAGCTTCCGCTTCTCCGACGGCAAGATACCGGTCGACAGCTCCGTCGCGCGCTTCAACGACTACACAATCCGCGGCCTCAACAAGAACCCGCTGTCAATCAACGGCTACGCCGATATAAAGGACCTGGCCGACGTGGGCCTCGACCTCGCGTTGAAAGCCCGTAACATGCAGGTAGTCAACGGTAAGAAGGGACGCCGCGGAGTGGATGTCTACGGCAAGGCGTATATCGACCTCGACGCGGCGGTAAAAGGCACTATGAGCTTCCTCAACGTCGACGCGGCCCTGAAAGTGCTCCCGGGCACCAACGTCACCTACGTCATGCCCGACGCGGTCAACGCGATTTCCTCGCGCAGCCAGAGCGACATGGTACGCTTCGTCAATTTCGCCGACACCGCGGCTGTAGCCTCCGCCGACACCATCGAGAACAAGGGGATGCTCCTGAACCTCGACGCGTCGCTGACAGTATCCTCCGGCACGACCCTCGGCGTAGACCTCTCGGCCGACGGCAAAGACCGCGTGCAGGTCCAGGGCGAGGGCACTATCAACTACACGATGGACTATATGGGGGACGAGCGAACCACCGGACGCCTCAACATCAACCAGGGGTACGCCCGCTACTCCCCCCCGATGATTTCCGAAAAGAATTTCACCTTCCAGCAGGGTAGCTATGTCGCCTTCAACGGTGACATGCTCAACCCGGTGCTCAACATCCACGCCGACGACGACCTGAGAGCCAACGTAAACTCCTCGGGCAACTCCCGAATGGTGACGTTCGACATAATCCTTAACGTCACCGGGACGATGGAGCAGATGAACGCCTCGTTCGACCTGGCATGCACCGACGACATAACGATCGAGAACGAGCTGAAGAGCATGACCGCGGAGCAGCGAGCCAACCAGGCGATGAACCTGATGATAACCGGCACATACACAGGCGGCAACACCAAGACTGTCTCGGGAACCGCGACAAGCACCCTCTACTCCTTCCTCGAATCGCAAATCAACAACTGGGCCGCCTCGACAATCAAGGGGGTCGACCTTTCCTTCGGAATCAACCAGTACGAGAAAACAGTCGACGGAGCGCAGACCCAGGCCATGACGTACAGCTACCGCGTCAGCAAGTCGCTTTTCGACGACCGCTTCAAAATCGTTGTCGGGGGCAACTACACAACAGACGCGCAGGCCGACGAGAACTTCGCCGAGAACCTCATCGCCGACATATCCTTCGAGTACATGCTCAACAAACAGGGCACGATGTACGTCCGCCTCTTCCGCCATACCGGCTACGAGAGCATCCTGGAAGGAGAAATCACGCAGACAGGTGTCGGCTTCGTCTACAAGCGCAAGCTCCACCGCCTCAGCGACATGTTCCGCTTCCTGCAACGGCGCAAACCGGCCGTCCCGGCCCTCCCGGAAGAGGCCCCGGCCTTCACTCCGGCCCCCGCGGCGACACAACCCAAACCAACCACAACAACCGACACCGAAAAGGAAAAATGAACCGCAACTCACTGAAATCCCTGCTACTGCTTCCCGCGGCTATGCTGGTTTTCGCGGCCTGCTCCACCACCTCGCGCCTGCCCGAGGGGGAGGTGCTCTACACCGGTGTCAAGAAAATCGACATCTCCGCCCCGGAGGGGACGAAGGTGCCCCAGTCGGTCAAGTCGCAGCTTGACAACGCCGTCAGCGTCCCCCCGAACAACGCCATTCTCAAATCGCCCAAATACCGTTTCCCTTTCCCTATCGGACTGTGGGTCTGGAACCATTGGAGCGACTCCTGCACCGGCATCAAGCGCTGGTTCTACGACCGCCTGGTATCGGAACCGGTGCTCATCAGCACCGTGCGCCCCGACGCGCGCACCCACATGCTCGACGAAATCCTCGACAACAACGGCTATTTCCGCGGCTCCGCCCGCTACGAGACGATTCCCGGGCGCAACCCGAAAACCGCCAAAGTCTCCTACACCATCGAGACCGGACCCGCCTACACCATCGACTCTATCGAGTTCCTGCCCGACACCTGCCGCCTGAACCATTACATCGACTCCCTGGCCCGACGCGACAACTACCTGAAAGCCGGGGTTCGCTACTGCACCGATTCCCTTTCGGCCGCCCGCATACGCATAACCAACTCGCTGCGCGACCGCGGCTACTATTTCTTCCGGCCCGACTATATCGAATACCTTGCCGACTCGCTGCAAAAGCCGCTGTCAATCAGCCTCCGCATGACGCTCGTGTCGAACGTCCCGAAACAGATGCTCCAGCGGTACCGCACAGGGAAGGTCACCGTCCGCGCCTACCGCAACCAGGGTGGAGGAACCCCGGACACCATCGCCACCGACCGCGCGACGCTGATACAGATGATGCCCTCGCGCCTCCGCAAGGGGGTGATCCACGACTGCGTGACCTTCCGTCAGGGGCGCTACTTCTCTGTAAGGAGCATGAACAGCACCCAGACGCGGTTCGCCCGTCTCGGCATATTCAACAACATCGATATGTCGGTCGTGCCCGACACCGCGGCTGCCGAGCCGACGCTCGACGTTAACATCGCCTGCACATTCGACACCCCGCTTGAGGCCACCGTCGAAATCAACGCGTCCTCCAAATCAAACAGCTATATCGGCCCGGGAGTCCTTCTCGGGGTCCAGAACCGCAACCTCTTCGGCGGGGGCGAACAGCTCGGAGTGACCCTTACCGGCTCCTACGAATGGCAGACGGGTCGCAACCGCTCGTCGGTGTTCAACTCCTACGAGGTAGGGCTGGCGGCCAACCTCAGCTTCCCGCGGATGCTCGCGCCGAACTTCATCAAGCGGCGCAACCGCAACCTGAACTGGACGCGGTTCGTGCTTTCGGCCGACCTGCTCAACCGCCCCCACTACTTCAAGATGGCGCAGTTCAACGCCTCGATAAGTTATGACTGGCAGTCGAGCCGCCACTCGTCCCACTCGCTGACCCCGCTGAAGCTGACCTACACCAACCTGATGCAGACAACCCACGCGTTCGACTCCGTAGTCGCCGCCAACCCGGCAATCGCGCTCAGTTTCCGCTCGCAGTACATCCCGCAGTTCTCCTACACCTACTCCTACGACCGCCAGTTCGACTCCGACAACCGGCTCAACTGGACGTTCACGGCCCAGGAGGCGGGCAACCTGTTCTGGTGCATCTACGAGGCCGCGGGGAAGCGGGGAGAGAAACGCCTCTTCGGCACCCCCTTCTCGCAATTCGTCAAAGGCTCGACGCAGGTAGTGTTCGGGCGCCGTCTGTGGGGCGAGAACTGGATTGTGACCCGCGGGATGGTCGGGGCGGCTCACGCCTACGCCAACTCCTCGGAAGTGCCCTACGCGGAGCAGTTCTACGCCGGAGGGGCCAACTCGGTCCGCGCCTTCCCGGTGCGCTCGATCGGTCCAGGCTCATACCGTCCTCCCCGGTGGATACGCGACAGCTATTTCGACCAGACCGGTACCTTCAAATTCGAGCTTAACGTCGAATACCGCTTCCCGATTATCGGGCCGCTGAACGGAGCGGTATTTGTTGACGCGGGGAACGTATGGCTGCTGAAAAAAGACCCGCTACGCCCCGGGGGCGAACTGCGGGGGAGCACCTTCTTCAAAGACCTCGCCCTGGGCACGGGAGCCGGGCTGCGGTTCGATATCGGGATGCTCGTGCTCCGCGCCGACCTCGGCGTAGGAATCCACGCCCCGTACGACACCGGCAAGTCGAGCTACTACAACATGACCTCGTTCAAGAACTCGCTCTGCTTCCACCTCGCGATCGGCTATCCCTTCTGACCCTCCCGCGAATCTTGGAGCAAGAGTTATCCATCGCAGATTTATGAGGGTGTATCATAATGGCCCATCTGGGTCGTCGCTTGCAGGATTCGGCCTCGGTCACAATCTTCAGATTGCTCCCATCGGCCTCACCTCCAAGCTCCTACCATCTGGACCATTCTGATAGCACCCTCCCATCCGGGTACAAAATGGGGGGTGTATCGGAATTTTGATACACCCACACAGGTCCAGACCATGCTGCTCCCATCCGGGCACAAAAAGAGGGCGTATCTGAATTTTGAAACACCCTCGTCAAGTTTTCATAGTCTTTCGACGATAAATAGAATTAAGCAGTATCAGACTGACAAAGGCTGGTCCCTATGCGGAGCCGGGGCGGATAGCCGCAGACCGGCTGCCGATATGTCATTACAATTCTTAACAGCGCGAAGATAGCCTCAATATCCGTACGAGTGCCAAAATGGCGATAGATGATTCAATAGATGCCGGAAATACCTGAGGAATCGGGAGATGTATTTTGACTATCTTTGCCGTATGAAAACCATTCCTGCCATATTGTGCGCCTCGGCGCTCGCGCTCGCGGGCTGCGGCCACCGCGGCCCGGCGGAAGCCGAGACCGGGGAAATCGACTCACTGAGCAACCTCGCCTGGCATCTCCAGTCGCAGGAACAGATTCCCTCGGATTCATTCATCGACATGCAGCGCCGCGCCGTCGAGCTGATGCGCGAAGGGGGCAAAGCGTCCAACCCCGTCGAGGTTCTTACGCAGATGGGGCTCTTCCTTAACGTCAACGGAGACTACGCCGGAAGCCTCGAATATTTCCAGGAAGCAGCCGACACGCTGGCCGCCCGGCCCGACCTCGCGGAAACCGAGGGCGCGATCGAGCTGTACGGCGACCTGGGAAGGCTTTACAACCAGACAGGGATGTACGCGGACGCTTTGGAAGCCAACCGCCGCGGAATGGAGGTCAGCGCCCGGCTCGGAGGGGTAATGATGAGCGATTTATGGCGCCGCAGGTCCGACACGTTTGTCTACCTCCAGCAGCCCGACTCGGTAATGGCCTGCCTCGAAGCGGCACACCGCGCGATTGACGAGGGGAAGACCAACGCGGGGAAGCCGTATCTGCATCTGATGGTAGACTGCACAATGGCTGAAATCATAGTCGAGTATCCCGAATACTTCTCCGCCAGGATTCCCTGGGCAATCGGGCGGCTTGAGGAAGCGATCGACACCCTCGAGGCCCGCGGGGAAGACACGAACGACGCGATGTTCACTCTCGGCAAGGGATACGCAATGACAGGCCGAGGGAAAGAGGGAATACGCCTGATGGAAAAGACGATGGATAGATGGAAGGCCGAGGATGACGACGAAGGTACTCTATACGCGATGCAGGGGCTCCTCCGCGCCTACGCCGATGCGGGGGAATACAGGAAACTGGCCGGGATGTTCGACGAATACGACGCGGCCCGCGACACCATCCTCGACCGCCAGAAAATAGAGTCCATTGTCGGCGCGGAGGCAAGATACCGCGCTGAACGGCGCAAGTCAGAAGCCGACGCGCTCGCGGCGAAACTTCAAATCAGCCGACGCACGACCGCCATCCTCCTCCTGGCGATAGCCCTGGCCCTCTCGCTGCTGATTATCGGTTTCCAGTACCACGGCGTCGTGCGCCGCAAACGGCAGATCGCAGAAAAGAACCTGGCGCTGATGCTCGACAGGCAGCAGCATCTGAACGCTGAAATCGAGCGCGTCAACGACGAGCTGGCGCAAAGCCGCGACAAGGACGTAGTGGAGCAGGTAAAGCGCATCCTCAACCCCTCGGCCCTGACAGGGGAAGCAGAACAGGATTTCCGCAGAGCGTTCGCTTCGCTCCATCCCCATTTCCTGACTGAACTGCGGGCCGAGTTCCCGGAACTGACGGCCAACGACGAGCTGGTCTGCATGCTGATATACCTGGGTATGAACACCGACGAAATCTCACTGAGCCTCGGAATCTCTCGGCCGAGCACCAATTCCGCCCGCTACCGCATACGCAAAAAGCTGTCGCTTCCGCGGGAGTCGGACCTCGACTCTTTCCTGCGCTCTCGCCACACCTGACTCACATCGGGCGGTCGAGGGGCGAGGGATTGTCTTTCGGGACAGGCCGCGGAGCGCGGCCCTTCGGGGACTTCGAGACCCGACCCCTCTTTGAGCGCCCGGCAGCGTTCTTTTCGCTACCGGCGACTGAATCCGGGGCTTCGTGACGGCCTGTGACCTCAGACATTTCCAACAGAGGCTCGGCGGCAGGGACGCGGACATCGCCTCCGCGGCGGTCAAGCAGGGCCGCAAGCAGCAGTGCCGCAGCACAAACGGCGGCAAGCAGCCAGGTTCCGCGTATTTCAGAGCGAGTCGGTTTCATATCGAAAGGTCACCAGAGGTCGAAACGGTAGCCGATCGACAGCTCGCCGGAAAGCGTGTTGGCAATCAGGGTATGCTCGGGGTCGTTGATCAGGCCGGACATGACATTGCCGGACGCACCGAAAAACCATCGTTTTCTGAGGTTATATACCAGCCCGAGCCGGAAACGGTTGTTCAGCAAGAAGGTAGTGCTCTTCTCGCCGGGATGGTTTATATGCCCCTTGCGCACCCCGATAATCGGCGATTCAGATATGCCGAGGCACCAGCCGGGATGGAAAACCCAGTTGTAGGCATAACCGAACTTGATAGCGTATGACTTGCTGTCGACCCGGTAGTTGTGCTCCCAGGTAGTCGGAATCTCCGAATCAGCTTCCGGCAGGGATGAGAAATCGAAGTTATACGACTCGTCGAGATAAGAAAACCCCGCGTACATCGAGCCGGAGCTCTTGCGCTGGATTTTCGAGTAATTGAACGCGGCGGCCTGGGAATAATGGCGGTGGTTGAAGAAATAATACAGGTCAACGCCGAGAGTATGGTTATTGATGCCCGAAAAATCCAGGTTGACCTTCTCGACTTCGCCCGGCATCCCCATGCGGCGGATCGTGGTGCCGACATCGTTGGAGTACGTGAAAACCTCGGCGGCGAACAGCGCGCAGTTGAACTGGAAGCTGAACCGCTCGCGCACCCGGTCGTTACCCGTGAAATACTTGCTGATATTCACGTCGTAGCCGACCGATACCGCCATATACGTCAGGTAGAAACCGAGCGAGGATGAGGGGTCGGAGAGCATCTCCATACGGTAGCGGTTGTCAAACCGGAAATCGTATGTGTCGCTCCAGGAATCGCTCTTGATCTTTATGTTCCAGCGCTTGCCGGTCGACTCGACATAGGTCGAGTCGTAGTTGTTGAAGAAATGGTCGCCCCAGCGGTAGACCCCGACGCAGAAGCGGGGAAACTTGCCCCAGGCCGCGATACTGTCGAGGTCGAAACTGATAGCCGAGGCGGAGGGGAACGCCCCGCAGAAGGCAATAAGCAGCAGTATCGCCCGCGCCAGCCGATGCAGACGGCGGCGGGGCGATGTTGCCTCTATGCGGTTGCTTCTCTCGAAACGAGCCATTAACTAATTGACGTACAACGACGTTGCCGGGCCGTGCAGACGGCCTGCGGCGGCATTATTTCCGGGAAGCGGCTTCCTGGTTCTTGCGGGCCTGTTTAAGCACCTTCTGGTTGATTTTCGCGGGATATTTCTCGCGCAAGGTCGCTACCCATTTCTCCTCGAGGTAGTTCTGGTAGTCGCCGGTAACGGCGCCGCGCACGTCGCCCGCGTCCTCCGGCTGGAGAATCACGCGGTTGCGGTAGGGGAAGTAGAATGCCCAGCGCCCCTTGGGCTCGGGCTTCTCGCCTCCGAAAGCGATAAAGTCGGTTATGGGGTTCTCACCCTTCGCGGCGAGTACGCGCTCTACCTTGACGTTGTTGCCGAACTGGCGGCGGAGCACCAGGCCGAGCGAGTCGTTGGGGACGTTGTTGCTTTCAAGATACGCCTTCGCGGCGGAGCATACGGAGTCGGAGGTGGCGAACACGACGTAGCTCTTCAGGCGGGGCTTGTCCCACGCGTACTTCGCGCGGTTAGCCTCGAAGAATTTCTGGAGCCCTTCCTTGTCCTCCTTCTCCTTTGACCACACGTTGCGGTCGGAAATCTCGAAGAGCATCATACCGTCGCGGTATTCGTTGAGGAGGTTGCCGTACTGTGGCTCCTCGCGGGCCAGGTCCTCGCGGGCCAGGTCGAGGACGGCGTTTTCAACGGCGCGGTTGACAAGCCCCTCGAACTGCCGCGCCTGCTGCTCGCCGGCACCGATGAAGGGATTGCCCATCTCGGCCATTACTTCCGACAGCATAAGGGGCTGCTTGTTGATTTTCGCCATCGGGGTCTCGCTGCCGAGGAACTTGGCGGTCAGGACTGAGTCAAGCCCCATGTTGGCGGCGATTTCCTGCTTCACGGCCTCGATCGCGGCCTGGTCGAGCTGGACTCCGTACTTCCGTTTGAGCTGCTCGACGCGGCGCTTGCGGGGAAGCTCGCCGCGCTCGTCCTGCGAGATTACCTTTTTCAGCATCGGGTGCATGGTCTCGTAGGGGTCGATGCCCTTACCCTCGAGGCGCTTGATGATATGGTAGCCGTAGGCTGTCGCGAACGGCTCGGAAATCGCGCCGTCGGCCAGGGAGAAGGCCGTCTGCTCGAACTCAGGCACCATCTGGCCCGAACCGAACCAGTTGAGGCGGCCGCCGTTCTTGGCGGAACCGGGATCCTCGCTCTCGCGGGTCGCGACATCCTCGAAGTCAGCGCCTCCGGCGGTCACGAGGGTATAGATTGAATCGATTTTCGCCTTCTGGGCGGCAGCGGCCTGGGGGTCCATCCCCTGGGTGAGCTTCAGGATATGCTCAACGAGCACCTGTCCCTGGGCGGGACGCTCGCCGTTGACTTTCACGATATGGAAGCCGAAGGGGGTGCGGATTACCGGGGAAATGTCGCCGACCTTGGTCTCGTAGGCCGCGTCCTCGAACGTGTAGGGGAAGCGGGCGGCGGTTATATAGCCCATATGGCCGCCGTTGCGTACGACGGAGCGGTCGATGGAGAACTTGCGTGCCAGCTCGGCGAAATCGCTGCCGCCGAGGATGGCGGTGCGGATCGAGTCGAGAAGCTGTTTCTGACGGGAGTCGGCGGCGGGATTGTCACCCAGGGCGATCATTATATGGCTCACGTCGCGCTCGGTCTTCATCCGCTCGTATTCGGCGCGGAGGATGGAGTCCTCAACCGCCTGGTCCTTCAGATAGGGGGCGGAAAGGTCGCGGCGGTAGCCTTCAAACTCGTTCTGGAACGCCTGGGTCTTGTCGATTCCGGCCTCGCGGGCGGCGGCAACCTTCTGCTTGTAGGCCACGAACATTCCGAGATACTCGTCGACAGTCTGCGGCTGGAGCTGCTGGGTGTTGTTTTTGTTATAGAGGTACTCAAACTCGCTGAGTTTGACGGGAGTACCGCCGATAGTCATAAGCTCCGGATCCTTCGGACCCTTGGCGAAAGCCACGGTGGCAGCGGCAGCGGTAAGGGCTAATGACAGAAACAGTTTGTTCATTGCTATGAGGTTTTGCTTAATTGCGCTTTTAACTATATCGCTTCTCTGCGTTTTTTCACTAACGATATAACGTCCCCTTTCCCATATTATTGCCCTCCGCGGGAAATTTCACAATAGGCCGGCGTGTGTTTGCATCTATATCTCTCTGTCGCACTACCACTTAATTCTGCAACGGCGGTTGCTGCAACCGCCGTTGCAGAATTGGCAAGATATTCACTCTTGGCCAAACTGCGGTTACTTTTCGCCCGGGAATGTCCGCTGAATCAGGTTACGAACGAGGCTATTTCTTTAAATTTCGCAAAGCTCAGCGTTAATCTTTGTTAAACAGGGAGGGGTAAAAATCAAAATGTGTAAATTTGTGGTAAACAGTGCCCAGTAAGCTATCAAACCTCGAAAGCATCCTCCGGCACTATCTCCAAATTTCAAATTTCAAAATAGTTATGAGAAAAATCATCACACTCTTTATGTCCCTTTCGCTGACGCTGGCTGCGAGCGCGCAATTCATTTTCAATCCCACCCCGCCTCCAGCTCCGATGGCTAAACAAATGTTCGAGAACGTACAGTTTATCTATAACCCTACTCCCAATGTCGGCGTAGTGCAGTCAGCGCCCGCGTCCGCTCCTGTCCAGAAAGCCAACTCAAATCAAAATTATCAGGAAACGAAGCGCGACAACCTCAACAGGGTCGCGGGGGAAACCTGCCAGAGCTGCAAGGGAACGGGCAAATGCCACGCCTGCAACGGCACAAAAGTAGCCCACAGTTATGGTAACTCATATACCTGCAACGTTTGCGACAGTCAGGGGAACTGCTCTGTTTGCCACGGCACGGGCAAAACCCACTGGAACCGATAACCCGATGCGCGGGCAGCGATGTCCGACAACGCACATAGGCGAAGACCTGAATTTTATCAACCCCATCATAAGCCGCCCTTGCCGTTTTATGACGGGGTTGATAAAATTATGAGGGATGTTGCGAAACCTGTGTCTTGGGTCATTGTGGTTTTTTGTAGGGACGCGGCGTGCCGCGTCAGCCCTGAGCTGAGAATCAATCAATTGTCTGATTTCCTAATCTGACGCGGCACGCCGCGTCCCTACACAGATTCAATTATGCGACATCCTCACATCCGGGCATAAAAAAAGCGCTGTGTCGCGTTTTTTGACACAGCGCTACTCCGATTCGTCGGAGAAAATCAGTCGAGGCCGCGCTGGCGGATGACAGCGGAGGCATCGGGACGGTGGCCGCGGAACTCCTCGTAGAGTACCATCGGGTCCTGGGAACCGCCGCTCTCAAGCACCTTCTTCATCTTGGCGGCGGATTCGGGGTCGAACGCGCCTTTTTCCTTGAACATCTCGAAGCCGTCGGCATCAAGCTGCTCGGCCCAGAGATAGGTGTAGTAGCCCGACGCGTAACCCTCGTCGCCGAAGATATGCTTGAAGTAGGGGGAGCGGTAGCGGAAAGTCAGCTCCGCGGGCATGCCGAGCTTCTCGGCGACCTTGGCCTCGAAGGCCTCGACGTCGACGGGGCCGTCGGTCTCCGGGTCGTAATGGCCCCACGCGAGGTCGAGGAGGGCGGCTCCGGCAAGTTCGGCGGTCATGAAGCCCATGTTGTGCTTAGACGCGGCGTTAATCTGCTGCACGAGCGAGTCGGGGATGAGCTCGCCGGTCTTGTAGTGGTGGGCGTATTCGGCAAGCAGCTCAGGCTGGAAGGCCCAGTGCTCGTGGAACTGCGAGGGGAACTCGACGAAGTCGCGGTCGACGTTCGTGCCGCTCTGGCTCTTGAGGCGCGCCTTGGAGAGCATGCCGTGGAGGCCGTGGCCGAACTCGTGGAAGGTTGTCTGCACGTCGTCGATCGACAGCAGGGAGGGGGCGTCGGCCGTCGGGTTGGCGAAATTGCCCACATTGTAGACAATCGGACGCTCGACGGAGCCGTCGGCGTTTACCCAGGAGGCCTTGAGCTGCTCCATCCACGCGCCCTGGCGCTTTTCGGGACGGGTAAAGTAGTCGGTGATGAAGATAGCGACGTGGTTTCCCTGTTCGTCGGTCACCTTATAGGTCTTCACATCCTTGTGGTATTTCGGAGCCTCGATTTCCTCGAAGTTCACCCCGTAGAGGCGCTTGGCCATAGCGAAGATTCCCTTGCGCACGGAGTCGACTGCGAAGTAGGGACGCAGGGCGGCCTCGTCGAGGGCGTATTTCTGCTGGCGGACCTTCTCGGCGTAATAATAATAGTCCCAGGGAGCGATTTTGAAATCGGCGCCCTCCGCGTCGGCGACAGCCTGCATCGCGGCGACCTCTTCGGCGACCTTCTTCTTGGCCGGCTCGAAAATCTGGAGAAGCAGGGCCTCGGCAGCCTCGGGGGTCTTGGCCATCTTGTCGGCGGTAGCGTAGGCGGCGTAATCCTTGAATCCGAGGAGTTTCGCCTTCTGCGCGCGGGCCTTGAGGATTTCAGCGATCACGGGGCGGTTGTCGTTCTCCCCCTGGGTGGCGTTGGTAGTGTAGCCGCGCCACATCCTTTCGCGGAGGCCGCGGTTGGCGGCATACTGCAGCACTGCCAGGCGCGAGGGAGCGTGGAGAGTGAACACCCATTTGCCCTCCTTGCCGCGGGCTTTTGCCTCTGCGGCGGCGTTGTCGACGGTGGTCGCGGGGATGCCCTCAAGCTCAGCCTTGTCCTCGACTACGATTTCGAAGGTGTTGTTGGCGTTCAGGAGGTTCTTGTTGAACTTCAGGTAGAGGTTTGCGAGGGTGTTGTTCACCTTTTTCAGCTCCTCTTTCTGTTCGGGCGACAGGAGCGCGCCGGAACGGACGAAGTCGTTGTAGGTCTGCTCGATAGCGCGGCGCTCGTCGAGCGGCTGGTTGACGGTGTCGATATTGTTGTAGAGGGTCTTCACGCGCTCGAAGAGTCCGTCGTTCATCATCAGCTCGTCGGTGAAGGCGGTGTAGCGCGGGTACAGCTCCTCGGAGACAGCCTGCAGTTCAGGGGTGGAATGGGCCTCGGTAAGGGAAGCGAGCACGCCCATGACGCGTTCGAGCGTCGGGCTGAGGCAGTCGAGGGGGAGCATAGTGTTCTCGAAGGTCGGGGCCTCGGGGTTGGCTACTATCGAGTCAATCGAGGCCCTGGCCTCGGCGATTCCGGCTTCGAAAGCGGGTACGTAGTCCTCGATCTGGATTTCCTCGAAAGGAGGGATGCCGTACTCGTTGGCATAGGGCTGCATGAAGGGGTTCTGACGCTCGTGGGAACACGAAACGCCGCCCAGCCCGATAGCCGATGCGGCCGCGGCCGCGCAGATACTCATAATGATTGGCTTCATGAATAATTTTGTTATTTGGGTTACTTATTTAATAGAGTCAAAAAAAGGCTTGCTATCCGCGAAGTTAAGAAAAATCCCCAACAACAGCGCAAATACAGCGCATTACAACACCTCGCGTCAGCGAACCAGCACCTTGCTGACAGCGCTCCCGACGCGGACCACATAAACGCCCGGCGCGGGCTCTCCGCCGGAAACGGGGCGGCCCGAGAGGTCGAAGTATTCCGCAGCGGCCTCCGGCTCCCCCTCCGCGAGGTCGATGCCGGTCAGGATTGTCGGCGATATGGCGAACGAGTTGTAGCCGCTGGTGCCTCCGCGGCGGTAGAAGGTAATGTCGTACCCGCCGGGAGCGACCTTGATGAACCGGGAGGTATTCGGGGCGATAACCAGTTCGTTATGCTCTCCGCCCATCACGATGTCGTCGCTCAGGGCGGTGTAGTAAGTGCTTTTGGAGCCGTCGGCACTGACTGCCAGGAAAACGAAGCCGTACTCGATGGTAACCCCCATGGCGGTAATCCCCTTTTCATCCCCCCGGGGAAGGAGCGGCATCTGCCCATAGAAAGTGCCGTCCGCATTACGCTCGGGAGAGCCGTCGGAGCCTACCGGCACCACATATACAATGCCCGCCTCCTCCTGGGCGAGCGCCTCAAACGGAAACGCCAGCGCCGACGCGACGGCCGCAAGAGCGTAAATCAAAGTCCTGTACATAGTTGAATGTTTTAAAAGATACATCCTTTCTTTTAAAACGCCCTGTGTGACAGCCCGGTTCAGAGAGCCGCCGTCATTCCAACAGGAAAACGGCGCTAAGGGGGTAATGGTCGGAAGCGTCGCAGTCGCCTCGGCGCAGGTCCGCGGCCTCCATCGCCCCGCGGTAGAGTATGTGGTCGATATGGAAGTAGAAACGGTCGGAGTGGAAGGTGATCATCGGGCCGTTGGCCGCGTCGTTGAACGCGTTGCGGAAATCATCGCCCGCGATTTCGCGTATCGCGTAGCACCCCGGTATGTCGTTGAAGTCGCCGGAGACAATGACGTTCGGCGCGCCTATGGAATCAATCGCGTGGCGCAGCTCCCGGGCCTGGTCGGCCCTGAGCCTCATCGCCTTTGACAATTTGCTGAGGAGAGTATGGCGCACCTCCCCCATCTTTCCGCGCCCTTCCCCCTCGGTCAGTTCAACATACAGCTCGCGGTCCTGCGGAGTGAGACCGATTGACTGCAGATGAACGTCAATAACCAGCGTTTCCGTGCCGCGGATGTCAACCATCGCCGCTGACCACTCCGAGAATCCGGAACATCCCGGAATCGCGACACGGCGCAGGGGGAATTTCGAGAAAATCTTGCAGCGGTGCTCGTTCTGCGTTTCCTTGCTGAAGGCCGGAACCAGGCTGTGGGGATAGAGAGCCAGGAGGGTATCGATCTGCGCTTCGGATAGGCCCAGGTACTTGTTCGGGGTCAGGGGCGGGAACTCCTGGGTAATCACTATGTCGGCCCCGCAGCCGATAATGTAATCGACGATCTCGTTGGAGGGCGCGCCGGGGGCGGTGTACAGTTCGGAGGCCTCCAGGTGAGTCATAGTGCCGATCAGGTTAGCAACGTTGAAGCTGACGAGGGTAAAGACCTTCGCCGGGTCCTGCGCCGCGACATCCTTCTTCACCAGGTTGACCGGGGCGTAGCTCATCAGGGGTCCGGCGCAAAGGATGAGCGCGCCTGCGGGAATCAGCGCCATCTTCCGGCACTTTACAAGCAGGTCAATGACAACCAGTGCTATTACTAACCCGACCCAGAAGGGAAACGACATGGCGAAAATCGCCGGAATAGTCGACACCGTCGGATCGACCATCCCGCCGTAGGCCGCGCACAGCGTCGCGGCTGCCGCCGCGATATTCGCGGCGTAGCCTCCGATGTGTAGTATGCGTTTCGCAGCAGGTCCCATTGATGGATGTTTATAGTGTCAGCCGCGGCGCGAGCGCAGGGCGGTCAGTTCGTAAAGCCGGCGCTGCTCGGCGGGGAGAAGCGCCTCGTAGCCTTCGGCGTTGGCTTTGGCGACGAGGGCCGAATATTCGTCGGGCATGATTGGTTCGGCAACTTTTGCGGGACGCGCGCCGCGGCGCCAGACGAGTGCCGCGGCGATCCCCGCAAGGAGTCCTCCGGCATGGGCCATAGCCTCGGGAAGCGAGCAGAAGAAGAACGCCAGGAGCGCCAGCGGCACAACCTGCCGCATCGAGAACTCGCCGATATAGGTCAGCTTAACCTTCCTGCCGGGCGCGACCACCCCCGCGGCGACAGTCAGCGCGATTACCGAGCCTGAGGCTCCGGCGAGCGGTTCGGCCGCGGCAAACGGGGTAAGGGAGCAGAGCAGGAACATCCCCGCGGCGGCTAACCCGCCGCAGAGGTAGAGCGCGAGCACCCTCGCACCCCCGACATCGCGCCCAAGAAGAGTGCCGAATCCGCCGAGCCACAACATGTTGACCAGCAGATGCCGGAAATCGCACTGCGTGAACATATACGTGACCAACGTCCACGGCCTCTCGGCCACCCCCTCGAAAGTCGGGGGGAGCAGCAGCCCGGCCACCGCGGACTCAAAGTCCACCCCTAAGGAAGGGGCGGCGAGCCACAGCAGCTTCAGGCCGAGATAGACCAGCGCGTTGACTATGAACAGACGCAGAACCATCAGCGGGAGGAATCAGAAATGGTACGGACCGCCGATAACCCCCTTCTTGCGCCAGTAGAGCAGAATCACGAGACCGAAGAGCATGCCACCGAGGTGGGCGAAATGGGCCACGGTGTCGGCCTGGTTGTTATATACACCGAGGACAAGCTCGATGGCGGCGTAAATCAGCACGAACGTGCGCGCCTTGAGCGTCACAGGGGGGAAGAGGAGCGACAGCCGGGCCTGCGGGAACATATACCCGAAGGCGAGAAGGATTCCGAACACGGCCCCGGAAGCGCCGATTGTCGGGGTATGGTAAAGCTGGTAAAGCATCCCGACTTCGGCATCCGTCGGCACCACCCCGATTTCGTAAAGCTGGTTATACATCACCTGCGAATGGGCCAGGAGGTCCCTTACCGCTCCGGGATTGGCGAACATCGAGGCGTAATGCGCGATCATTCCGGCGAACACCCCTTCCTGCACCAGGGCCGCACCCAGGCCGCAGGAGATATAGTAGAACAGGAACTTCGGGGAGCCGAGCACCCGCTCCATCGTCATACCGAACATCCACAGGGCGAACATGTTGAAGAACAGGTGCATAAAGTTCGCGTGGATGAACATATAAGTAATGAGCTGCGAGGGCACGAACTGGTCGGACGTGAAATAGTAAAGCGCCCCGTACTGCTCCAAGAAGCCGGACACAGGACGCACAAGCCCCATCGCCAGCCAGACAATCACGTTGATTATCAGCAGGTTCTTGGTAACAGGAGGTATCTGGTCAAAAAAGTTTCTGAAATTCATAAACAGGCGTATTTTCTCAAATGGCAAATTTACGAATTTTTTCCGAAACGCCCTCCCGCGGGAGGGTTAAAGGAGGTGAACGGCCATCCTGACAGGGAGCCGTTCACCTCTTATGCCTATCTGGAAGGTTCCGTGCGGCGGAATGTCAGGTCCTTATGGCCGATTTCGCAGAACATCAGGTTGTTGTCGATCCGTATGTCGTCAATCTCGTCGAGGCTGATGAACACATCCTGCGCGGCCCGGTCGATCTGCTGGCGGGCGAGCCTCAACGCGCCGGGTCGCAACTGCTCGAGCGAGGAGCCGCTGTTGCCGTCAATTATATCGTAGCTTAGTTTCACAGCGTCGGGGTCCACGGCGATAGAGAGAGACGTCGCGTCGAGATTCACCTTCACCTCGTCGTCATCCTTTACGGAATAGACGCCCGTTATAGTCGCCGTGCCGGAAGCGGCGATTGTCAGCGGGGTGACAATCGAGTCATTGGCCGGCAGCGCGTTGTCGACAGTAATCAGGGCGGTCATTGTGACCGTTCCCTCGGTCGCGTCGGCAGAGCGGTTGAACTCCATCACCCTGACAAGCGACGCGCGGGCAGCCCCGGTATTTACAAGCAGTTCGGGAGTGGAAGTCCACTCTCCCTGTATCTCCTTCGCGAGTTTCGCTTTCGAATCGCATCCGGCGAGCGCGGCGGCTCCCGCGACAGCGAGAACCAGAATAGCAGTATTTTTCATATTTTTCACCTTTTACGTTATAGAATTATAACATCGTGGAAGCGTAATCGTTCATTAAGGGGCATTTCGCGCCAAAAGTAAGCTCGGACAGCGATTTTCAGGCCGCGATTCCCTTTGTGTATGAATTTTTTATTACCTTTGTCTCGTGCTTGCGCCCAAGGCGCTTACCATAAACACTCACTTACCTAATAATACCCGTAAAGCAATGAGCAAACCTTATGTTGTCGGTATCGACATAGGCGGAACCAACACCGTCTTCGGTATCGTTGACGCGCGCGGTGTCGTGATCGCCAGCTCCTCTATCAAGACCCGCAAACACTCTACCGTCGAGGCGTACATCGACGAGCTCAATACCGAGCTGAACAAACTGATGGAAGCCAACGACGCTGTCGGCAAAATCTACGGCATCGGAATCGGCGCCCCCAACGCCAACTACTATACCGGCGTAATCGAGCAGGGAGTCAACCTCCCCTGGCCCACCCCGATACCCCTGGCACAGCTCGTACAGGAAAAGACCGGCATACCCGTCGCCGTCACAAACGACGCGAACGCCGCCGCGATCGGCGAGATGACCTACGGCGCCGCCCGCGGCCTGAAGGACTTCATCATGATCACCCTCGGCACAGGCGTAGGCTCCGGCATCGTGATCAACGGACAGCTCGTCTACGGCCACGACGGCTTCGCCGGCGAGCTGGGCCACGTAATCGTGCGCCGCAACAACGGACGCCTCTGCAACTGCGGCCGCCGCGGCTGCCTGGAGACCTACTGCTCCGCGACCGGTGTCGCCCAGAGCGCCCGCGAGTTCCTCGAGGCCCGTCCCGGCGAGCCCTCGCTCCTGCGCAACCTTCCCATCGAGGAAATCACCTCCAAGGATGTATATGACGCCGCGATCGCCGGCGACAAAATCGCGAAGGACATATTCGAGTTCACCGGCGAAATCCTCGGCGAGGCCCTTGCCGACTTCACCGTGTTCTCCGCGCCCCAGGCCTTCATCCTCTTCGGCGGCCTTGCCAAGAGCGGCGACATGCTGATGAAGCCCCTCCTCAACGCGATGGAGAAAAACATGCTCGGAATCTGGAAAGGCAAAGTGAAAGTGCTCCCCTCGGAGCTGAAGGAAGCCGACGCCGCCGTGCTCGGCGCGTCCGCCCTCGGCTGGGAGGCCAAGCCCCAGGTACCGACCGCCAGCGCCGTCCCCGTAACCCCCACTCCCGTAGCTCCCCAGCTCCCCCAGAACTAAACCTCGGTAGCATACCCCATAAAAAATCTGTGCCGGAAAATCCGGCACAGATTTTTTATGTCCAGGTGGCGGCCAGGCCCATCAGTCGAGGAGGGGGTCATCCCCCTCGGAGCCTTCGGGATAATCGGGGAGCGCGACAGGGGCCGGCTTCGGCGAAGGCGCCGGAACGGGTGCGGGAGCGGGAGCGGGAGTCGGGGTCGGCTCTGATTCGGCTGCGGGCGCGGCGGGGTTGGTTTCGTCGGACCGGTCAGACGGTTCGGACGGTTCGGACTGGTCTGCATTGTCTGACTTGTCCGACTCGTCCGACGGAATCGCCGGAGCCTCGGGCACCTCTTCCGCCGGGGCTTCCTCCCCGGCCTCCTGCTCGGAGGGGAGCGGCGACGGCTCGTAAAGCTCGGGGGGAAGGACGCGCTGCTCGGTATCGGAATAGGTCTTGTCGCGCATGTAGTCGAAATATTCGTCAAACGAGGCCCCGGAGCGCAGCAGGGCGTCGAAGTTGGCCTGCGAGATTATGACGGGCCTTACCTCTGGGGGGAGCTTGAAATTGCGGTTCTCGTTAAGCACCGATATGTAATGGTTCATCTCTCGGATATTGGCGAATCCTTTGATTACCAGCAGCCCGAGGCGACCGAAATTCATCGGTTCGAGGTCGAAGTCGCGGACGGCGAAGGAGGTGAAGTTGTGGCGCGCGATGTCGTAAAGGAGCGCGTTGGGGGAAATCACGTCAATCGGATAGAGCAGCACGAGCAGTTGAGGCACCTCGGCATCAATCTCGAATTTCGGAATGGAGTCGGAGGAGGTCGCCAGGGAGTCGTTGGTCAGGCGCGTCTCCCAAACCATGCCGCGCATGTTGGAGGCGTTCTGCCGCAGGTCGCGCCCCTGCGCCAACCCCTTCAGGTAAGCCGAGGCGTAGGGGGTTAGGTCTGTGTCGGGATAGCGCTCGAGCATCTCGCGGAGCGTCTTGCTGAAGCCCTCCTTGTTCTTGTCGGAAACGCACGCGAGAGCCTCCAGGAACATGAATTTGGGCATCAGCTTGCTCAGGGGATAGTCGGCCGACATTGTCTTGTAGACGGCGTGGACCTCGCTGTTGCGGTTTCCGAAATACGCGTCGAGCGCCTGGTCGTAGAGCTGCTCCTCGGCTGCCTCCATGCGCCGCAGGCTCCCGATATAGTCGGGGTCGCGCATAGCGATGCCGTACTTCGATTCGGGGAACTCGGAGAGGATGAGCTGGCGGTAACGCTCGGCGGCCGCCGTGTTGCCCGAACGGGTGTACATCAGGTAGAGGTTATAATATGTGTCGAGGCGGTAGACATTGTCGGGGTAGCGCTTCATCAGTTGCTCGAACTCGGTCTCGGCGGCGGGGAAGTCCTCCATCTTGTCCTTGAGAATGACGCCCATGTTATACAGGCCCTCCTGGATGATGTCGTTGGCGGTCAGCTTCTCCGCATCGGTTTTCGGAATCTGTTTCAGATAGTATTCGGGGAAGTGGGGGTCTTCGGCCTGCTTGGCCTTCTCGGCATCTTCCGGCGAAACGTCGGCCCCTTCGGGCGCGCCCTCGGCGGCGACGTCACCCGAAGCCTCCCCTTCTTCCCCCTCCTCGTCGGAAGCGGCGTTGAAATCGTTGAAGTCAAACGACGACTTGTTGCGGCGGCGCCAGTTGTCCTCCAGCTTGCGGTTGCCCCAGCGGCGCTGGAACTCTGTCTTTCCGGCGTTCTTGGTCATCGTGTTGTAGAAGTACCAGGAATCGTCGCCGTTGTTCATCGTGAAGTTCTGCGTGTTGGTGCTCTGCAGCTCGTTCCCCTGGTTTTTCGCCAGGAACTCCTCGCGGGCTGCGGCCTCGGCCTCCTCCTTCTCCTTCTTTTTCAGTTCGTCGATAATCTTGTTGACTACCGCGAGCTGCTGCTCCGGGGTCATTTCCGACAGGCGGAGCAGGGAGTCCTGTAGCTCGACGTTCTGCGAGTAGACTGCCAGCTCGTCGAGCACGTCGCTGCGCCGTTTCAGCATCCTGTAATCGGGATAGGTGTCGGGAATCAGGGGCATCGCCTCGGAATAGCAGGGCTGGGCCTTGGAATACTGGCGGAGGTCGTAGTACAGACCGCCGAGGGTAAGCTGCGCCAGGGCCTTGTCGATGCCCGAGCGGGTCGACTTCTCCGCGGCAAGCTCGTAGTTCTCGATTGCCTTGAGGGTGTCGGCGCGCGAAAGGTAGAGGTTGCCAATCGCGTAATAAATCTGGTCGAGATACTCCTTGTTGCGGTCGTAGCGGGTCATACGGCGGAGCGCCTTCACCTCCGGCGCTATGTCGGCGCCGGAATACACCTCGCTCTGCTTGATGCGGGCGTTGAACTTCGTGCGGTAGGTCGCCGCGCCGCTGCTTCCGGCCTTCTTGTAAGCCTGGTAAGCCGCGGCCTTGTCGCCGGTAAGGGCGTAGAGTTGCCCCAGAAGGAAATTCAGGCGCACCTTCTGCTGACGGTCGGCCATCTTCGCGGCCTCGGCGACACGGGGAATCGCCTTGGAATAGTCGCCCGAATGAATCAGGAAGTCAGCCCAGGCCAGGGCGTTAAGCTCCCTGAGCTTCTTGTTGACGAGCTGGTCCTCCTTGACGCGCGTCAGGATTGTCTCCGCCTCGAAGAGCCACCCCAAGGCGGCGTAGGAACGCGCCTCCCAGAGCTTCGCTTCCGTGACGGTCTCCGGCAGCCAGGCGAAATGCTTTGAAATATAGAAAAAAGTCGAGGCCGCGCCGAGGAAGTCGCCGTTGAGGAACTGCGAGCGCCCCATCATCAGCCAGGAGTTGTGGAGGAAGGGGTTGTACTCGTCGCGCTTCATCCAGGCCTTGTACTTCGGGTCGTTAGCCTTCCCTGCCTGCTTTTTCGGTTTTTTCTTGATCGAGCGGAGCTGGATCGCCTTCTGGGCCTTCTCGATCGAGCGGTCGAAATTCCCCGTGGGCTGGGGAGCCTTCTCGTCGGCCTTGGCGTTGGCGGGATGGACGGGGAGCAGACGCGAATAGTCGTCCTCGTAGTTCAGCTCCATCTCCTCGAGCGTCTCCTTGAAATGCTTGTCTCCGTTATAATGGATGTTGTAGCGGGTGATGAACTCCTGGTATTTGCGGGTCGCGGCATTGTTGCGCTTGGGAGAACACGACGACAACGCCCCCGCGGCGGTCAGCAGCAGGAGCAGCATCGCGGGCACCAGGCCCCGGAGCTGGCGGAAGCGTCTCATCACCTTTATATAACGCCCCGGCGCGGGCTTTATTGCCCCATCTGCCGGAGCAGCTCGTCGGTCGAGGGTAACCGTTCGGCATACGCCGCGGCGATTCGGAGGTCGGCACCTATCATATATACGCGCGGAATCACGGAGCTGGCAAACCGGCGGTAAACCGCGTCGTCATCCTGGGCCGAATATGGGAGGGTCAGGCCGTTCGCGGCCCAGTATTCCTCAACCGCGGCACTCCCCTCCGCGCGCGACACACATATTATATAAGGTATCCCCGGGGCCTGAGGGGTCTCCCCCGCGGTTTCCGGGCCGAGACGGTCCGCGACAGACTGGATTACCGGCAGCTCGCGCCGGCAGTCCTCACACTCCGTATTGAAAAAGACAATCATCGTGCGCCGCCCGGCAAGGTCAACTGTCGACACCCGCGACCCGTCGTCCAATACAATGTCGAAACGAGGGCACTCGTCGCCCGGACCGACTGACCAAGGCTCCTTAACCTCGTCGGTAACACAGGACGGCAACACAACCGCGGCAATCGCGCACAGCGCTGCGACGAATTTTCCCCGGAACCGCGACACATCCCGGCGGCATATATCAATAAGCGCGGAAAATCTGAACATTAATTATTACGAAAGGATAGATAAAAAAATTTTAAAGCAACACCTCTTCGGACCGGTTGGAGAAAAGGGACAACTTTAACCCAAAAATCCCAAAAACGGCAGAATTACGCGCTTCGGAACCCAATGATAAATCGGACAACATGCACGCAAGATACCGCGAAGATAACGAAGCTCGGCGAAGATTGCAACCCGATGTCGCCGCAAACTCCACACTATGCAGAAAAACGCCCCCACAAGCCGTATGAAAGGGGTATATTCATTCTGCATATGTTAAAATTGGGTTAAAATTCGTTAAATAGGGGGGGTAAAACGCGCCATTACTTGCACAGGTCGAAAATAATGAGTTCCTTTGCATGTGTGTGTTTTTCATAGTATTAGATTAAGATAAAGGTTTAAAGGAAATGGATCGTCGTGAGACGCTCCATTTTTTCATTTATCACCCCTCCAACCCTTACAGATTCAAACCTCGCACGGCCCCTTCCGGCCCCGACCTTGCTTCCGTCGCCCACGACCGGCGTCTTCGCCTTCGACAGCCATCTCCGGCTTCATCATCTCTTTCCCGTGCATAAAGTAACACTTGTCCAGTGCGGCCGCCGGAAGGCGGGTGCTCCCCTCGCCCCCCAACCGTCCAATCCTCCCCGCGCTATCTTTCAGAGGGAAAGGAGGAAAAAGCGGCGGGAATGTTTGGCGGAGCGGGGAAAATTTCGTAACTTTGCAGCCGTTTGGGGCCGATTTGGCCGCAAACGCCATAACAACACTAAGTTACATAACTTCCAGTTAACAAAATGAACCACTACGAAACCGTTTTCATTTTAACTCCCGTTTTGTCTGAAGCCCAGATGAAGGAAGCGGTAGAGAAGTTCACCAAAGTGCTGACCGACAACGGCGCCACAATCGTGAACGAGGAACTCTGGGGCCTGCGCAAGCTCGCCTACCCCATCCAGAAGAAATCGACCGGCTTCTACACCCTGGTAGAATTCGACGGCGACCCCACAATCGTCAAGAAAATCGAGACCGCTTTCCGCCGCGACGAGCGCGTGATCCGCTTCCTCGTTTTCCGCAACGACAAGTACGCCGCTGAATACGCCGCAAAGCGTCGCGCTCTCCGCGCCGGGAAGGCCCAGGAAGCAGCAGCTCCCGCCGAGGCCGAAGCCAAGGAGGCATAACCCAGTTTCCAACCAGTTCACTTCAAGAAAATGGCACAGACACAGTCAGAAATCCGCTATCTCACCCCCCTGTCGGTTGACGTTAAGAAGAAAAAATACTGCCGCTTCAAGCGCAGCGGTATCAAGTATATCGATTACAAGGACCCCGAGTTCCTCAAGAAGTTCCTCAACGAGCAGGGCAAAATCCTTCCCCGCCGCATCACCGGAACCTCGCTGAAATTCCAGCGCCGCGTGGCACAGGCCGTTAAGCGCGCCCGCCACCTGGCCCTCCTGCCCTTCGTAACCGACCTTATGAAATAAGGCGCGGCCGCCAATCTAAAGCCACCCACTACTTTAAGACTTTGAGAAAATGAAAATCATACTGAAAGAAAACATCCACGGCCTTGGCTACAAGGACGACGTGGTTGAAGTAAAGGACGGTTACGGTCGCAACTTCCTCATCCCTCAGGGGAAGGCAGTCATCGCCAACGCCGCTTCGCTCAAGCAGCTCCAGGAAGTGCAGCGCCAGCGCGCCCACAAGCTCGCCGAAATCAAGGCAGCCGCCGAGGCTACCGCCGCTTCACTCGCTGACGTGCAGCTCACCATCGGTGCCAAGGCTTCCGCTACCGGCACCATCTTCGGTTCCGTAAACAACATCCAGATCGCCGAAGCTCTCGCCAAACTCGGTCACGAAATCGACCGCAAGGCCATCGAGCTCAAAGAGGCTGTCAAGGAACTGGGCAAGTACACCGCTAAAATCAACCTCCACAAAGAGGTCGTGGTTGAAATCCCCTTCGAGGTTGTCGCGGAATAAGCGGCTCCTCCTCCAAGAAAAGACTCCAACAATACCCCAACGTCCCTCCCACTTTTTTTACCCCACCCGGGAGGGACACCCTATCCCCAAATGACGACAGGCGGCTTGCGTGAGCAAGCCGCCTGTTATTTCAGGGGGGGTGTGGCGCCGACTATTCCATCAGCTTGCGGTAGCGGCGGCGGGGAGGCTCCTTGCCGCCGTTCTGGGCCTTCTTGAAGGCTTCGTAGTCGGAGTAGCTTCCCTGGAAGAACACGACCTTGCCGTCACCCTCGAAGGAGAGGATATGGGTGCAGATACGGTCGAGGAACCAGCGGTCGTGGCTGACAACGACGGCGCATCCGGCGAAGTTCTCCAGACCCTCCTCAAGGGCGCGGAGGGTGTTCACGTCAATGTCGTTGGTAGGCTCGTCGAGCAGAAGCACGTTACCCTCCTCCTTCAGCGCCATGGCGAGGTGGAGACGGTTGCGCTCTCCGCCGGAAAGCACCCCGACCTTCTTTTCCTGGTCGGCCCCGGTGAAGTTGAATTTCGACAGGTAGGCGCGGGCGTTGACGTCGCGGCCACCCATCCGGAAGCTCTCGACTCCCTGCGAGATTACCTGGTAGACGGTGTTTTCGGGGATAAGGTCGTGGTGGGTCTGGTCGACATAAGCGACTTTGACGGTCTCGCCGACCTCGAAAGAGCCGGCGTCAGGCTCCATCTGCTTCATAATAAGGCGGAACAGGGTGGTCTTTCCGGCTCCGTTGGGTCCGATGACCCCGACGATGCCGTTGGGTGGAAGGGCGAACTCCAGGTCCTTGAAGAGCTGTTTCTTGCCGAAAGCCTTGGCCAGGCCTGTGGCCTCGATTACCTTGTTGCCCAGACGGGGTCCGTTGGGGATGAAGATTTCGAGCTTCTCCTCGCGCTCCTTCTGGTCCTGGTTAAGCAGTCGGTCGTAGCTCGAAAGACGAGCCTTTCCCTTGGCCTGGCGCGCCTTGGGGGCCATGCGCACCCATTCCAGCTCGCGCTCGAGGGTCTTGCGGCGCTTGCTCGCCTGCTTCTCCTCCTGCGCCATGCGCTTGGTCTTCTGTTCCAGCCACGAGGAATAGTTGCCCTTCCAGGGTATCCCCTCGCCGCGGTCGAGTTCGAGAATCCAACCGGCGACGTGGTCAAGGAAGTAACGGTCGTGGGTGATGGCGATCACGGTGCCGGGGTACTGCTGGAGATGCTGCTCGAGCCAGTCGATCGACTCCGCGTCGAGGTGGTTGGTAGGCTCGTCGAGCAGAAGCACGTCGGGCTGCTGCAACAACAGGCGGCAGAGGGCCACGCGGCGGCGCTCGCCGCCGGAAAGGGTGTCGACCGGCTGGTCGTCGGGCGGGCACTGGAGAGCGTCCATCGCGCGCTCGAGCTTGGAGTCGATATTCCAGGCGTCGGCGGCGTCGAGAGCGTCCTGCAGCTCGGCCTGGCGCTGGATCAGCTTGTCCATCTTGTCGGGGTCCTCAAGCACGTCGGGGTCGCCGAAGGCGGCGTTTACCTCGTCGAACTCGCGGAGGAGGTCCATAATCGGCTGAACGCCCTCGCGCACCACCTCCACGACAGTCTTCGAGGGGTCGAGCTTCGGGTCCTGCTCGAGATAGCCAACTGTATACCCGGGAGAGAACACGACCTCCCCCTGGTAGTCCTTGTCGATACCGGCAATGATTTTCAGAAGCGACGACTTACCGGAACCGTTGAGACCGATAATGCCGATTTTCGCCCCGTAGAAGAACGAGAGATAGATGTTTTTCAGAACCTGTTTCTGAGGAGGATAGGTCTTCGAGACCCCCACCATTGAGAAAATGATTTTCTTGTCGTCGGGATTCGGGGATGCCATATATATACTGGGTAGTCTTATTTTTTCTTCTTGGGTGCGTATTTCGCCGGATAGTCGCAGCGGGTCTTGCCCGAGATAATGTTGTGGAGCTTGCCGCGGATAAACTGCTTGCGCAGGGGGGAGAGATGGTCGACGTAAAGCGTTCCTTCGAGGTGGTCGCACTCGTGCTGCACGATACGGGCCAGGAAGCCGGAAATCTCCTCCTCGCGGGGCTGGAAATCCTCGTCGAGCCAGCGCAGGCGGATATGCTCGACGCGCTTCACGTCCTCGCTGATACCAGGAAGGCTGAGACACCCTTCCGACCGGCTGACCGGCTCGCCGTCGAGCACCTCCACTTCGGGATTGATGAGCGCGAACTTGCGCCCCTTGCATTCGGGGAAGGTGTCGCCGACAGGGTCCGCGTCAATAACGACGATGCGGTCGGCGCGCCCGATTTGCGGCGCTGCCAGCCCCACACCCTCCGAGGCATACATGGTTTCAAACATGTCGGCAACGAGCTTCTTGAGGTCGGGATAGTCCGGGGTTATGTCGGCGCACTCCTGGCGGAGCACAGGGTGGCCGTAGAGATATACTGGAAGTTTCATCAGTTGTTGGTTATATAGTCGTTTAAAATTATGGCGGCGGAAATCTTGTCGACAACGGCCTTGTCACGGCGGGCCATGCGCCGCATACCCCCGTCAATCATCGCGCGGTGAGCCAGCACGGAGGTGAAACGCTCGTCGGCCCACACAATCTCCATCCCCTCCGGAAGCGCCTTGCGGAGCCTGCCGAGGGTCGGGAGGATGTAGCGCGTCGAGTCCGACGGCTCACCCTTCATGTCCAGCGGTCGCCCGACAACGATCCTGTCGACCGGCTCGCGGCGGCAGTAGTCGGCGACGTACTCCGGCAGCCGGGGAGTCTCCACCGTCTCCAGAGGATTGGCGATAATGCGCGCCGGGTCGGTCACGGCGATGCCGCAACGTTTGCGTCCCATATCAATCGCGAGAAATCTGCCCATAATCAGGTAATTTACCGCAAAATTAGCGAAAATCGGCGTAATATCCCACTTCCTCCCCGAAAATACGCCCCAGAACGTGCGGGCGCAATCTTTTCCCGCTCTTCCTCGTTATACCAATATGACCGTTCATACCTCAAACAATATGGCAACCGAAGCCGAGCAGCAGCCTATCGAGACCCACCCCTGGGAACCGTTCATCCCAGAGGGAGCGAAAATCCTGATAATGGGCACTTTCCCGCCGCAGTCCAAGCGCTGGGCGATGGACTTCTACTACCCCAACCGCACCAACGACTTCTGGCCGATGATGGCGCTCATATTCTTCGGGAACCGCGACGCGCTACGCCTCCCCGCCTCGAAAGACTTCGACCTCGGGGCAATCAAGGCCCTGCTCACCGAGAAGCGGATCGCCCTCAACGACACGGGGTTCCGCGTGCGCCGGCTCATGGGCAACGCTTCCGACAAGTTCCTGGAAATCGTAGAGCCGGTCCGCCTGGACGAACTCCTCGCCCGGATGCCCGAATGCCACACCGTCGCCACCACGGGCGAGAAAGCCGCCGGAGTCATCGCCTCGCTGACCGACACCCCACTCCCCAGCATGGGCCAGATGGTCGCCGCCCCCGACCGCGCGCTCGAAATATGGCGCATGCCCTCCACCTCCCGTGCCTATCCCCTCCCCCTCGAGAAGAAAGCCGACTATTACCGCGACATGTTCCACCACGCCGGAATCCTCTGAACCGCCTCCTACTGTGGCGAGCCGTAAGTCGAGCTTCCAAAACTCCCGAATCTCCCATCCCTCCTACCCTTCCCATCCCTCCCATTCCTCCCATCCTTCCCGAAAAATTTGGAAAATTTCGGGAAAGGCCGTACCTTTGCACCGATTTCAGAGCCGCTACTCCGGCCGGAAATCCCTCGGGGCGTAGCGCAGTCCGGTAGCGCACCTGGTTTGGGACCAGGTGGTCGCAGGTTCGAATCCTGTCACCCCGACACCGAAACCGTCAGCGCCGCAAGCATTTGTTTGCGGCGCTGATTGCTTTGATGCCTCTGTCGAGACACAAAAAACAGAGGTCCCGGATGTTATCTGAGACCTCTGTTTCGGTAAAACTGTCGGGGTGAGAAGACTCGAACTTCCGACCTCCACGTCCCGAACGTGGCGCGCTGCCAACTGTGCTACACCCCGATGGCAGAAATGGTTCATTTTACCGAGGTGCAAAGGTAGGGGTTTCGCCGGTTTCAGGCAATATTTTCGACAAGTTTAACTTTCGTTAACCAATTAGCGGCCGCCGAACCCCGGCGAGCCGTAAGGGGGCTCAGGCCATCGCCGTTATTAACATTCAACCGCAGTTATCAACAAAAATACTTAAATCAGTCTGATAACCGCCCCCTTATATTATTAAAGGAGTTAACTTTGCACCAAACAAACCTTTAGACTCTGATATGGGAAAGATTATCGCCATAGCCAACCAAAAAGGGGGTGTGGGAAAAACCACTACCACAATCAATCTCGCCGCCTCCCTCGCAATGGAGGGGAAAAAGGTGCTGATTATCGACGCCGACCCGCAGGCAAACGCCACCTCGGGCTACGGAATCGACCCCCGAACTATGAAATCGTCGATTTACGAATGCCTGGTCGACGACTATCCTATGGACGGGTCGCAGGTCGACACCTGCGTCGACGGCCTGCAGCTCGTAGGGTCGCGAATCGACCTCGCGGGAGCGGAGCTGGAACTGATCCAGAAGCCGGAGCGCGAGAAGGTGCTCCGCCGCCTGTTGGCGCAGGTCGCCCCGAAATACGACTTCATCCTGATCGACTGCTCCCCGTCGCTGGGCCTGATCACCGTCAACGCCCTGACGGCGGCCGACTCCGTCATAATCCCCGTCCAGGCCGAGTATTTCGCCCTGGAAGGCATCTCGAAACTCCTGAACACCATCAGAATAATCAAATCCAAGCTCAACCCGGAACTCGAAATCGAAGGATTCCTTCTGACGATGTACGACGCGCGCCTGCGCCTCGCCAACCAGATTTTCGAGGAGCTGAAGAGCCACTTCGGACAGATGGTGTTCAACACCGTGATTCCCCGCAACATACGCCTCTCCGAAGCCCCCTCCCACGGGCTTCCGGCGATACTCTACGACCCCGAGAGCCGCGGCGCGACATCCCACACGATGCTCGCCAAGGAACTGATAGCGAAAAACAAATCTCACTCCCACAAATAATCGCGTATGGCAACACCCCACAGAAACGCCCTCGGCCGCGGCCTCGACTCGCTGATTTCGATGGACGACACCCCGGCCCGCGGCGCGTCGGCTATCAACGACATACTCCTGGAACAGATTTCCCCCAACCCAGACCAGCCCCGCACGACCTTCGACGAGGAAGCCCTCGACGAGCTGGCGGCCTCGATAAGGGAACTCGGCATCATCCAGCCCCTGTCGCTGCGCAAGACCGGCCCCGACAGCTACCAGATTATCGCCGGAGAGCGCCGCTACCGCGCCGCGCTCCGCGCCGGGCTGACCTCCGTGCCAGCCTACATTCGCCAGGCTTCGGAAAGCGAGCTGACAGAGATGGCGCTGATCGAGAACATACAGCGCGAGGACCTCAACGCGATAGAAATCGCCCTGACGTTCAAGAAGCTCATCGACCAGTACTCCCTCACCCAGGAACGGCTCGGGGAACGCGTCGGCAAAAAACGCGCCACCATCGCCAACTTCCTGCGCCTGTTGCGCCTCCCGGCAGAAGTGCAGCTCGGCCTCCGCGACCGCCGAATCGACATGGGGCACGCCCGCGCCCTGCTCGCCGTCGACGACCCCCAGGCGCAGCTCCGGATTTACAAGCAAATCCTCTCCGACGGGCTCTCCGTGCGCCGCGTCGAAGAACTCGCCAAAGAGGCCGCCGGAGAGCTCCCCGCCCCCAAGGCGAAAGAGGAGAAACGCCAGGCCGCCGCGTCGAGCCACGACTTCGATCTGCTGAAAAAGCACCTCTCCTCGGCGTTCCAGACCCCCGTCCGCTTCTCCTGCGACCGCTCCGGCAAGGGACGAATCACCTTCCAGTTCGCCAACGAGGAGGACCTCGCCCGCCTAATCACCCTCTTCGACTCCCTGCCGAAATAACAAATTCAACGCAATGTCGACCCGGCACAAAGCCAACCGTGCGATTCCGACGGGTTAATTTACATCGACCAGTCAAAAAATATCGCGAAACATTTGCCCCGGCCAAACTAATTCACTACCTTTGCACCCGGAAAGCCCGCAAAGGAGGTACCCGGCTCGGAAAACGGCCCGTCACCGGCGAAGCGAGGCGGTTCCTTCGATATTTCTCAATGGAGCGATGCTCGAGTGGCTGAAGAGGCACGCCTGGAAAGCGTGTATACGCCAAAAGCGTAT
>CALBWF010000002.1:0-24587 GCA_937969265.1 uncultured Porphyromonadaceae bacterium | reverse complement strand
ATAAAATAACAGGCTTTTCGGAAGCACAGGACTTTTTTAAATGAAAGAGCCGTGAGACGCCGATGGCAAATTGTCGGGTTGTGGCAATAATATCGCAATGGTTGACGTTATATCGATATAAAATCAATCATTATGAAAAACTTGCGAATTGGCGTTATGCCGGCCGTTGCCGCTATCGTCTTGGCCTCGTGTTCCAATGAGGCTGACAACACTGTCAATCCCGAACCTCCAGCGGAGCCTGTGGAGAATGTGAAATCTCGCGTGGAGGCTTTCGTCGCCGAAAATGCAACCAAGAGTTTTGTTTATGATGACGAAGGGCGGATTTCGTTGGTGGAAATCTCCTCGTCGGATTATGACGGTAGCAGCTTTATCCGTGCGTCATACACATATCCTGAAGACAGAAATGAAATCGGTTTGAGGTACACAACCTACACCGGGAGTCCGGTTGGAGAAAACGGCACTCTCTCGAATTATCGCACATGGGATGAGGTTTTGACTATTGAGAACGGGCTGATTGCATATTGCGAGGGCATATGCGATGTCAAGGATTCGAACAGCTCGCTAAACGCCAAGTACCGCATCGAATATTCCTATGATTCTGAGCAAAGATTGACCACTGCCAAACATTACCAGTGGACGCGTAGCGGCGGAGTGTACGACCTAGACCATCCCTGGATATGGTATGAGCGTTTTGTCTGGGAGAAAGGCAATATGATTCGCCATGAGGATGAAGCGGGCGGTTCTTCTCCAAAATATATATACAACTACATTTATAACGCGTGGCCTGCTGTTGACAATATCGGGCCGCTGGTATGCGGGATGTTTGACGCTGCTCACAGCCCCTTGCACAGTGCCGGTTATTTCGGCAAGGCGTCCGAAAATCTTGTAAGCAAGATAAATACTATAAACGATTTATCCGTGAACGGCATAAAAGAGTTCGGATATCTGTTTGACGACAGAGGCCGCATAAAGTCATATAGCGAGACGTACTATTCGCCAAATCGTTATACGAGCTACATTTGGCGTGTTGACTGGAAAGAACTTTCGGCTTCTTAAGAAGGAGCCTCCAAATTTGACAGCATACTGCATATTAGAGATTGTCTATATTTTTAAGGCAATCTCTTTTTTATCCGGGCCACGGAGTGCCGGAGGGGGAGAGGAGGATGCGCTGGTTGGAGGAGCCGCGGAAGCGGAGGTGTATATCCCTGAGTGGAAGCATGAAAGGGCCGTCAACGACCACGTCGACGGCGTCTAAAATCGGACGGAGACGTTCGGAGGCCGCTACCTGCTCAAAAGTATAGCCGGTGTACAGCCATATGTTGTAGCCACGGCGGCGTATCTCCCGCGCGAGGGGTATGAGGCGCTCAATCTGGAAGAGGGGGTCGCCTCCCGAGAAGGTAACGTTGAACCCGTTGTCCTCTATGATATCCAATATTTCCTTGGCTGACATCAGTCTGCCTCCTTCGGGATCCCAGGACTGTGGATTATGGCACCCTTCGCAATGGTGGCCGCATCCGGCGAAATATATCGTAGTGCGAAGCCCCGGCCCGTCGACTGACGTGCCGGGGATTATATCGAGCACTCTGAGCTTTTCCATAAAAGACTCTGTGTACTATGAAGCTGGTTCTCTGTTCAAGATGTTTGCGGAATAACGGGGAGGGGTTATTTGTGTACCACGCGGTCGGCGAGTTCGGCGAGTTTGGCCGAGTTCCATCGGTCGGTTGTACCGACGAGGTAGCCGGTGATACGCTGGAGCTTGTCGATATGCGTGCTGCCGCATTTGGGGCAGACAGTCAGACCGTCCTGCGCGTCCTCGTAGCCGCAGTTCATACAACGGTTGCGGTTGTGGTTAACCGAGCAGTAACCGATATTGTGCTTGTCCATAAGGTCGACAATGTCGGAAATGGCGTCGGGGTTGTGGGTCGCGTCTCCGTCGATTTCCACGTAGAAGATATGGCCGCCGCGAGTCAGTTCGTGGTACGGGCCTTCGATGCGCGCCTTGTGTCGGGGCGAGCAGTGGTAGTAGACCGGCACATGGTTTGAGTTCGTGTAATAAGCCTTGTCTGTCACGCCCGGAATGATGCCGAACGAGCGGCGGTCCTTGGCGGTAAACTTGCCGGACAGTCCTTCCGCGGGGGTGGCGAGAACCGAGAAGTTGTGGTTGTATCGTTCGCAGAACTCGTTGACACGGGAGCGCATATGGCTCACGATGCGCAAGCCGAGCTTCTGCGAGTCCTCCGATTCGCCATGGTGCTTGCCGGTAAGGGCCACCAGCGCCTCGGCCAGTCCGATGAACCCGATGCCGAGAGTCCCCTGATTCATGACTTCCTCGATCGTGTCGGTCGGGGCGAGCTTGTCGGCACCGTTCCAGAGTCGCGACATCAGGAGCGGGAACTGCTTAACATAGGCGGTCTTCTGGAAGTCGAACCTGTCGCAAAGCTGGCGAGCGGTTACTTCGAGCATCTCATCGAGTTTGTTGAAGAAACGCTCAATGCGTTCGTCGTAGTTCTGAATCGCCATACATTCGATAGCGATTCTTACGATGTTGATTGTGGAGAAACTCAGGTTTCCGCGACCGACGGAAGTCTTTTCACCGTAGCGGTTCTCGAACACTCGGGTTCGGCACCCCATGGTGGCGATTTCGTAAAGGTAACGCTTGGGGTCGTCAGCTTTCCATTTCTCGTGGTGGTTGAAAGTCGCGTCGAGGTTTACGAAGTTGGGGAAGAAACGACGGGCCGTAACCTTGCACGCGAAGCGGTAGAGGTCATAGTTGCGATCGGCAGGCTCGTAGTTCACACCGCGCTTTTTCTTCCAGATCTGGATCGGGAATATGGCGGTCGCTCCGTTGCCGACCCCCTCGTATGTCGATGTGAGGAGCTCGCGGATTACGCAACGCCCTTCGGCCGAGGTGTCTGTCCCGTAGTTGATAGAGCTGAACACCACCTGGTTCCCTCCGCGGGAGTGGATGGTGTTCATATTGTGGATGAACGCTTCCATCGACTGGTGAACGCGGCTTACGGTAGCGTTCATAGCGTGCTGGAGAGCGCGCTCCTTCCCTTTCAGACCGTCAAGAGGACGGTGGACGAAATCCTCGACCTCTACATTATACAGGTCGGAATAATCCTCGCCTGTCATCTGCTCTACCTTTTTCACCTCCTCTATGAACGACGAGCGGACATACGGGGCCAGGTAGAAGTCGAAGGCCGGAATAGCCTGGCCGCCGTGCATTTCGTTTTGCGCGGTTTCCAGGGAGATGCAGGCGATGACGGCCGCGGTTTCGATGCGTTTCGCGGGGCGCGACTCGCCGTGGCCCGCGATAAAGCCGTATTTGAGGATATTGTCGAGGGGGTGCTGCACGCAGGTGAGACTCTTCGTCGGATAGTAGTCCTTGTCGTGGATATGGAGATAGCCGTTGCGCACCGCGTCGCGGGCTTCGGGCGTGAGCAGATAATCGTCGACAAACGGTTTGGTTGTTTCCGAGGCGAACTTCATCATCATGCCCGCGGGGGAGTCGGTGTTCATGTTGGCGTTTTCGCGGGTGATGTCGTTGTTCTTGGCCTCAATGATTTCCAGGAATATGTCGCGGGTCTTCGCGCGGCGGGCGATCGAGCGCTGGTCGCGGTAGGCGATATATTTCTTGGCGACCTCCTTGCGGGGCGACTTCATGAGTTCCAGTTCGACACGGTCCTGGATTGCTTCGACCGTCATCTGCTCGTCTCCTGCGATGCCGATGCGGTCGGAGATTTTCTGTATCAGAGCCTCGTCTTCGCCGAGCGGGGTCTGCAGCATCGCTTTGCGGATTGCCGCCTTGATTTTTTCTTCGTTGAAACCTACTATGCGGCCGTCGCGCTTTATCACGGTCTGTATCATGATGTCGTTCGTTAGGGGTCTTTAGCTGATAATGTTACTATGTATTTGGGAATGAATCGCACCTGGCGTTAGGGCATCCAACGGTCCGTCTGCCATTGCGATGACAAAGGTACGGCAATTTTTCCGAGCGTGCAATACGTAAACACACAAAAAGCATAAGTTTTCAGTTTTGGAAAACTTTTTACAAGTTAATTAATGTTAACTAATTGAATATTAGCGAGGTGTGAGTTGCTTTTGGAAAACTTCTGAAAAATCAGTGCTTTATCTTCTTTCCGCTATTTGTCAAGATATGGGGCTAAGAGGTCCTTGTCGATAGTTCGCAATCCTGAATTCTCAATCAACAGCGCCTGGTTCAAATCATTGAGATAGACTGTCGGTGTCGGAGCGTACGCCTTGTCGAGCAGCGAGGCGCTGCGGGTGATATACGGCGACTCGATTCCCGCGGCTTGCAGCATTGACGGGAAGAGGGATTTCTGAGGTGAAACGCGTCGTCCGCGGTTGGTTTCAAGCGCTTTCGCAAACATCGGTTCTGACTTGAGCAACGAGTCGGAGAGCCAGCACAGCGTAGCTACCCGGAGCTGGTAATACGTTGGGGTAGGGGACGCGTGCAGGAACCGCTGCCTTTCGTCGTCGAAGATATCCTCGCCATGGTCAGAACTATAAAACATCGCGGCGCGGCAATTCTGCCCCTTGAGTATTCCGATGATTTCAGAGAGGACGCTGTCGGTATAGAGCACGGTGTTGTCAAACGAGTTTATCAGTTTCTCTCTATCCTTGACGGACGCGTCGATAAAATCATCTGGCAAAAATCGAGCGCAATCTTTGGAATAGCGGTCGCGGTACAGGAAATGAGACCCATACGTATGCAGGACAATGAATTTTTTTCTCGCGGCCGTATCCGCAAGCTCCTTGCGCAGAAATACAAGCAAATCCTCGTCAAGATGCGGCAGGCTTCCGTTAGGCTTTATATATATCGTTCTGTCGGCCTCCTCGGAGAAATATTGTGTATATGAACCGTTGGGGGGTTGGTTTGAGAAGAACGCGGTGGCATAGCCCGCTTCCTTGAAAGCGCTGACAATGCTCTTCGTGCGCGGCAGTTCGTTGAAATTCTCGGCTGAGAGGTAGCTGAGAAGCATCGGGACACTTTTGTGGGTCGTGTTTGATTCCGTTATGGAATAAGGGAAAAAAGTCAGGCCCGGAATGCCGGACAGTTTCGGATTCGTAGGACGGCCGTAACCGGCGAGCTGCCAGTTGAGCGCACGGGATGTTTCCCCGACAACCATAACATATACCTCCCTCTCATTGGCCGGACGAGTCGAGCGGGCGCTGTATGAGAAATTCCGCGAAGTCTCAGGGTACGCTTTAGATTCAAAGGACCTGTCAAACGCCTCTATAAGGTTGGAAACCGCGTTGATGGGGAAAGTCTCGTGCTCGAAACTGTAACGCTTGCAAACGCCATAGGCTGTTCCGACCAATATCAGTCCGGCTGCTCCAAGAGCGATGCCTGTCTTACGGCAAGCTAATATCCAGGATCGCGGCAACCGGGCATTGTCGCATACAGCGAACACGCCCCAGATTATGGCCGAAAGGTAGATTACGACAACCGCAGCCATGGCTCCGACCAGGTTAGCGAGAAGTTCCGAGGCCTCGGAATAGCTCGTGGTCGCGACATTCAGGAACATATCTACCGCTATCACTGACTCCCCGTAGAGACTGAGCAGCACGACCTGGAAAGCGGCGAAGAACATGAACGGAATCATCAGCAACGCCGTACGCCCGGTCTTGCGGCTAAGGCTTAAAAGAATCAGATAAACTCCGAGCGGAAACAGGATGTTGGCGAATTTGCCCCATACGCATCCCAGTTCCGTGAAGCAAAGGACTATGTTCGGCACCATTAGACCGGCTGCGACCCATAGCAGCAGCCAGGGGGCCGAATGATGTATGAAGTGGTGGAATTTTCGCATAATGTGATTGGATGGTTTGGTGAGGCGGCTGTCAGAACGCCTCGTTGATACTTACGTTGAACGCGGTCGAGTGTCGTCCTATACCGAAATCGACCCTCACGTTGACCCGCTTCTTGAACTCCCACCGGTAGCCGATGCCATAGGTCGGCAGGAGACGGCGTCCTGTTATTTCCGATGGATGGTCGAAAACAGCGGCCACACCGCCCCACAGCACGATGCCGTTGCGCCGCCAAACCTTTTGACGGAGTTCGAGCACGATGTCGGCCTCGTTGCGGTCGCGGTATCGACCCTCGTAATATCCGCGCACGGCTCCCGACGCGTCAATAGTAGGGAGCATGCTCCACGGGGTGTCTTTCCCGGAGATTGCTCCGTGGGCCTGCAACGCCCATACCCCGGACTCCCAGAAGCGATGGTAGATGCCCAACGTTACTTCGCCGGTATAGAAATAGCGCCTGTTGCCGAGGAATGTCGGGTAGTAGCGGTTACTGAGCTGGAAATGAAGCCCTTTGTAAGGGTTTTCCGCATCGTCGCGGGTGTCGAGCGAGAAAACTAAGCCCGCGCCGTAATTCAACTGCTTCAGCCGCTCTCCGCGCCATAATTCCGGCTTTCTCACATCGCCGGCCTGCGAATAATTAAATGTAAACGCCGGACCGAGAAAAACATTCCGGCCAAGTTTCCATATAAATTCGGCCTTTATCGCCGACTCGAAGAGGGTGTACTTCCCCTTGTTGCCATCGTTGCTCTCGCTGTCGAAGCCGATTCCCCAGAAATATGACGGGAAGCGGGTGAAGTTTCCGTCATAATTGATTCTCATATGGTCGCCGGGAAAGATATGGCTTCCGCGCACACCGACATTAAACATGCCGATAACGGAAACTTCGGTAAATATGGAAATGTTCGAGCGGGGAGTCAGCGAATCATAACGCGATTTGTAAAGCCCGGCCGCTATGACGGCGATTTCAAAATTTGTAGAAGAGGAATAGCTCGGTCCTCCAAGAAAAGATATGTCGAACTTTTTATGGGATGGAGGTTTGTTTGAATCGTCGAAATAGCTGATTATGCGGTTTATCAGTCCCTTTTTGCGAGGAGGCACAGTGTCCGCCGGTATTGCCGGAGCGACTGCCGACACGGAATCCGCTGTTGTTCCGGGAGTCTGCCCCACAACGGCCAGATTGCCGAAAATCAGCGACATAAAAGCGATTGCGGTATGTCTCGTGATGAACTTCATATAATGAATAACAGCAAAATCGGGCGCAAAGTTACGAAAAACGTCCACTTTTGATTAATTTCGCGATATGATATGTTGGCAAAAAAGGCCACTTTTATAGTAGATATGCGGAAACCGAACACAGAGAAGGCTGTATGCCGAATGCTCGCGCAGGCGTTGTCCGCCTACGGAGTGCGCCGGGTGGTGACCTCCCCCGGAAGCCGGAACGCCCCGCTGCTTATGGCTCTGTCGCGCTGCGAAATTCTGGAGACGATTCCCGTGATAGATGAACGGTGCGCGGCCTTTGAGGCTCTCGGGCTTGCTGATATATCGGGAGAGCCTGTCGCTGTTTGCTGTACCTCCGGTTCCGCGATGCTTAATTACGCCCCGGCAATCGCGGAGGCGTATTATCGGAATGTTTCCCTGATAGTTGTTACCGCGGACCGACCCGCGGCTTGGATCGACCAGGCTGACAGTCAGACAATACGGCAACCGGGTGCGTTATCAAATATTGTTAAGTGCCAGGTATCCTTTAACGGAGACGAGGGTTCCGAGGAAGGTTTGTGGCACGTCAATCGACTGCTGAATGACGCTCTTGCCTCGGCAATCTCCGGCCCGCACGGACCGGTGCATATCAATGTGCATTTGTCTGCCCCTCTGACACGAGAGGAGGAAACGGATTGCGACGAGGCGCTATTCCATAAAATCGACTTAATCAGTAAGCCATCTGTAATCCCGGTCGAAACAGCACGCGCTCTCGCATCGAGGCTGGTCGGAAAGAGGGTCCTGATTGTCGCGGGATTCAATCAGCCGGATGCCAGACTCGACCGCGCTTTGGCTGACATATCCCGTATAGAGGGATTCACTGTAATGGATGAGGGGCTGGCCAACCTGAAAGGGGGACGCATATGTCCGGCATCCTGCGACATAAACGGTACAGAGATTCTAATCACATTGGGCGGCTCAATTGTTTCCGCGCGACTTAAAGAGGCGTTGCGCCGATGTGACAGTATAATCGAGCACTGGCACGTCGGGGAGACAGACCATGCTGTTGACACTTACCGCCGGCTGACTACCCGCATCGACTATCCTCCCGAAGGATTCTTCCCTCGTCTCAGCGGCGCGCTCGGCCACAACCTCCGCGTAGGAAATCTAAAGCTGAAAAACGACGAACTGCCGCTGCCCGAAGAGATGAATTATGAATGGGGTTCGCAAGGCGCGGTGGCTATGCTGTTGGACGCCGTGCCGAAAGACTGGAACCTGCAGTTGGGCAACGGTATGGCAGTGCGCTATGCGATGCCTCTTGCCGCGGGACGCTTCCACAGGGTGAGCGCCAACCGCGGGGTCAGCGGAATTGACGGATGCGTCTCGACCGCTGTCGGAGCTTCGATGGCCTACGGAAAGCCTACGCTGCTTATTGTCGGCGATATGTCGGCGCAGTATGACATAGGCGCTTTTGCCTCGAACCAGTTGTCTCCAAAGTTGAAAATCGCCGTTATTGACAACGAGGGTGGAGAAATATTCCGCCGGGTTGCCACAACCCGCGACCTGCCTGAACGCGAGCCCTTGATTGCCGGAGGTGTGAAACTTCCGCTGGAACAGCTTGCGTCGGCCTACGGATTCCGCTATTTTGAAGCCTCGGATCGCGACTCGCTCGCTCGTGCCGCGAAAATGCTTGCGGAGGAGAAAGAGCGCCCCGCGTTACTGAGAATCATTATTGACAATAATTCTACTACACCATAATCATATGAGAAACTGGGAAACCATAAAAAAATACGAGGATATCCTCTTTGAACGTTTCGGAGGCATCGCTAAAATAACGATTAACCGTCCGAAGGTCTACAACGCGTTCCGCCCGCAGACGAATACGGAAATGCTTGACGCGTTCTCCTATTGCCGCACCTGTCCCGGAATCGGCGTGATTATCCTGACCGGGGCCGGCGACAAGGCGTTCTGCTCGGGAGGCGACCAGCATTACAAGGGACTCGGAGGCTATATCGATGCCGACGGCACCCCCCGCCTCAACGTGCTGGAGCTACATAAGATGATTCGCTCCATTCCCAAGCCGGTAATCGCGATGGTCAATGGTTACGCGATTGGGGGCGGCAACGTGCTGAACGTTGTATGCGACCTCTCAATCGCTTCGGAAAACGCTCGTTTCGGCCAGACCGGGCCGAAAGTGGGGAGTTTCGATGCCGGCTTCGGCTCTTCTTACCTCGCCCGCTGTGTAGGTCAGAAGAAAGCGCGTGAAATCTGGTATCTCTGCCGCCAGTACACTGCGAAAGAGGCTCTCGAAATGGGTATGATTAACGCAGTTGTGCCGTTTGAGCGCCTGGAGGACGAGACGGTCGAATGGTGCCAGACCATTCTGAAACGTTCCCCGATGGCAATCCGTATGATTAAGCGCGCACTGAACGCCGAGCTTGACGGTCAGGCAGGCCTTATGGAGTTCGCGGGAGACGCCACGCTGCTGTATTACCTGATGCCGGAAGCACAGGAGGGAAAGAACGCTTTCCTTGAAAAGCGCGATCCGGATTTCGAGCAGTTTCCCAAATTTCCCGGATAATGCTCCAGGCCACATACGCTCCGTTCCGGCTCCTGTTCCGGGAAACGGCCATAACCTCGCGACAGAAGATGAATGTCAAGGAGACATTCCTGCTTCGCCTTTCCGACGGGCTGAAAAGCGCCGTCGGAGAGGTGCCGCTTTTTCGCGGACTGAGCGCAGAGGACACTCCCGGTTATGAAACCCGTCTCGCCGGATTCTGCCGTTCAGTCGGCGGAACGGATATGCCTTCTTCGGTACGGTTCGGCTTTGAGACAGCGTCGGCCGCGCTCGCTTCCGGGTCTCAGGAATCCTTATTTGACACACCCTGGGGCCGCGGGGAATCGGGAATCCGAATAAACGGTCTGATATGGATGGGCGACCGGCGCACAATGGCCCGTCGTATCAGGGAAAAACTTGATGGCGGCTTCCGCTGCGTGAAGTTAAAAATCGGAGGTATAGATTTCGCTGACGAGCTGGCGTTGCTCCGATATATCCGCTCGGAGTTCGGACCGGATGATATTGAACTGCGCCTTGACGCCAACGGCGCTTTCTCTCCCGCGAACGCTTACGACCGCCTGGGCTACCTCTCGGAACTCGGCATCCACTCAATCGAGCAGCCGATTAAGGCCGGACAATGGAACGCTATGGCCGAGATTTGCGCCAAATCACCTATCCCGGTAGCGCTTGACGAGGATCTGAGCGGAATGCGCTCCGATGAGGAGAAAAAGAATATGCTTGAGGCTATCCGTCCGGCCTATATTATATTGAAACCGGCATTGTGCGGCGGTCTTGCGGAATCTGACCGCTGGATTGAGATTGCGACAGAGAGAGGAATAGGATGGTGGGCAACCTCAGCCCTGGAATCCGACCTCGGCCTGAACGCCATAGCGCAATGGGTAAGCAGGTATGATTTACATATGCCCCAGGGGCTCGGTACAGGTCGCCTGTACACCAATAATTTCACTTCTCCGTTGGAACTGCGTGGCGAGGAGCTTTGGTTTAACCCTGAAAAAAGGTTCATTCTGCCGGATATTGATTGGCAGTGAAAAAGAGCGGATGCGGAGTTTTATGGAATACCTTAAACTGACCGACAAAGGACACGTGTTTCTTGACGAATGGCTATCAGACACGCCGTTTGTCGAAGCCCATACCTCCGGCTCGACAGGAAAGCCGAAAACGATTCGGCTCCCCAAAAGCGATATGCGGGTATCAGCCAGGGCAACAAACAGGTTCTTTGGAATTAATGCGGAATCGTTACTGGTCTGTCCTTTATCGGCTGATTATATCGCCGGCAAGATGATGATTGTAAGGGCGGTTGAAGCGGGATGTCGCCTTATTATGGTCGAGCCCACGAATCATCTTGAAAACATCCTGCCTCGAATCGTTGCGGAATATGGAACCGTCAGCTTGTTGCCATTGGTGCCGTCTCAGTGCGAATCGTTCATTAATCTGAAAATCGATGGCTCTGTCAGGAACGTGATTGTCGGAGGCGCGCCCGTTTCGCCGGAAACCGAGAGCCGACTCGCAGATTTAGATTGCTGTATATGGGCGACATACGGAATGACCGAGACCTGCTCACATGTCGCTGTGCGGCCCATGGGTTCTCAGATATACCAAGGAATGCCCGGTGTAACATTCTCCACTGACAGTCAAGGGAAACTGGGAATAACCGCTCCGGCATACAGCTTTGGCTGTCTTCAGACAAATGACATTGTCGAAATAGTTGATTCTCGCCATTTCCGTTGGTTGGGGCGAGCGGATAATGTCGTAAATTCAGGGGGTATAAAGATATTTCCCGAAGAGCTTGAGCGGCAGCTCGCGGGGATGATGCCGTTCCAGTTTTATTTCAAAGGGGAGCCGGACGAGAAGTGGGGTAGCCGCCTGGTGCTGGTTATCCAATGCGATGAGTCCGAAACGGACCGGATTGCCGAGATATGCCGCGCCAATCTTCCTCATTATTCTATTCCGAAGGAAATCCGCTGCGTACCGGATATTCCGAAAACATCCAACGGCAAGATTCGTCGAATCTAAGGGATTAAACCACGATCAGCCGCGAATTGTTCGCAGCCGACCGTAGTTGTTTGACGTTTGAAAATTTCTCAGCCCGGTTACATATCTGTATTGCGCGGGTTGTTGTTCAGGGTTTTGGTGCGTTCCTTGACCTCCGCAGTGGTAACGTTTTCGCAATCTGCCACGTCAACCGAGGTCCCGGGATATTCGTTGATGGCATGTTCGTGCTTCTCAACGGAAGCGCTGTCTTTCTTGCGGCAACAGCATCGTTTTGTTTCTTTCTTTTCCATAGTCGTAAGTTGATGAATAGATTTTTATTTGAAAACGACTATGGAGCTGCGATGGTTCACTGAAACACTCCTATTGAGACGCAGCCATTATGCCTGTGGTTCGCCTTCTTCCTCGACATCAAGCGGGAGCTTCGTCAACTGTTCGATATAGTCGAGAATCTCGTTGCGTCCGCGCTTGTCGACAGAGGATGTACGGAATACCGGGGGAAGTTCCTCCCATCGTTCGAGCAGTTCCGCACAATAATTTGCGGTAGAGACTTTCGCGGCGTTGGGGCTTAGCTTGTCAAGTTTGGTAAACACGATGCAGAAGGGTACTTCGTTTTCTCCCAGCCAGTCCATGAACGCCAGGTCGTTTTTCTGCGGTTTGTGACGACCGTCAATCAGAAGGAAAAGGCAGGTCATTTGCGGTCTCCGCAAAATATAGTCCTTGATAATGCGGGATATATCGGCACGGCTGTCCTTGCTTCGTTGCGCATAGCCGTATCCTGGGAGGTCAACAAGATACCATTCCTCGTTTATGAGGAAATGGTTGATAAGCAGAGTCTTTCCCGGAGTGGAGGAGGTCATGGCCAACCCCTTCTTCCCTGTCAACATATTGATTAAGGATGATTTACCGACGTTTGAACGACCGATAAACGCGAACTCATGCCGCATCTCGTTAGGACACTGTTCTACTTTGCTGTTACTGATTATGAATCGAGCCTGGTTGACTATCATTTTTCCGTGTTCTGTTATATTCGGTTCAAAATTAGCGAAATTTCACTTAAAAAACAATTCTCACGCCAGACGGGTTTGCATAAAGGGTCGGAATATGGTAATTTTGCACATCATTATACGCTATTTCCACGGTCAATGAGAAACCCCGACAGAGAGACGACTTTCCGCTTCAAGCGGTTCTCGGTTGAGAACCGCCGAAGCGCTATGAAGGTTGGAACCGACGGGGTCCTTCTCGGGGCATGGGCCGATGTTCCCGGAAATCTGACGGAGGAATATAAGAACTTGCCGAATCCTGTCCCCCGCATACTTGATATAGGTGCTGGAACCGGGCTTGTTTCCCTTATGCTCGCCCAACGTTTCCCAACAGCATCGGTTACCGCCATAGAGATTGATAGCGACAGTGCGAAAGAGTGTGCGGTTAATTTCCGCCAATCGCCTTGGGCGGGGCGGCTTGAGACTGTCCATGACGATTTCCTTGCCGCAACGCTTCCGGCTGCGTATAATCTTATCGTCAGCAACCCGCCGTTTTTCAACAATGGCGCCAAAGCTCCTGATTCGGCCCGGCATATCGCCCGCCACGAAGACTCTCTGCCGCTCGACCGACTGATAGCTCGGGCTTCGGATTTGCTGGAACCTATGCGGGGATCGCTCGCACTCGTTCTACCTACCGAACGTTGCGACGAAGCAGTGTTCGCGGCAGAAATCTCGCGGCTGTATCTATGGCGGAAGGTCATGGTAACCACCGTGCCGGGAAAGGCCCCTCGTCGGGTGCTATTGCAATTCCTTAACCGTGAGACGCCTCCGAATATCACAGCGGAGTATCTGTCCGACAGTTCCGGCAACCGCTCGGAATGGCATCGGGCGCTTGTGAAAGATTTTTATCTAAAACCATAATCTCATATGGCAACTTATAAAGAAGTAGTCAATTACCGAATATTGAAACCCGGCATCGGCCTCTCGCTGCTCGGATGTATGTTCCTGTTCTGCCTTATAGTCGCTTCATTGCTGATCGGGCTGCTCCCGTACTTTATCGAGCGGCCCGAATCGGCAATCCGGATCGGGACGGTCGTACAAGACTTCATGGTATTCATTTTGCCGGCGATAGCCACTGCCTTGGCCGCAAGCCGTCTCCCGGCGCGGCTGCTTGCGGTTGACCGCTGGGCCGGATGGTGCGGGGTATTGTTTACCTTGCTCGTGATGTGCTTGTCGGTTCCGGCAATGAATATGGTAATCGAATGGAACCAGGATATCCATCTTCCCGCGTCAATGGCCGCGCTGGAGAGCCAGATGAGGGCTATGGAAGAAGCGGCGGCGGCTTCCGCTGAAATGCTTATCGGAGGCACAGGCATCGGGTCACTGATTGTGTCAGTGATGATTGTCGGTGTGCTCGCCGGTTTCAGCGAGGAGCTGTTTTTTCGCGGAGCGCTCCAGCGCCTTCTCTGTATGACCAGGATGAACAAGCACGTCGCCATATGGCTTACCGCTTTCATATTCAGCGCTGTTCATTTCCAGTTCTTCGGATTCGTGCCGAGAATGCTGTTGGGCGCTTTCTTCGGTTATCTCCTTTGGTGGAGCGGCTCGCTGTGGCTTCCGGTCATCGCGCATATCTTTAACAATACCCTGGTTGTTATCTCGGAATATGTGAGCGACAACAATATCGCGTCTTTCGATATAGACTCTGTCGGGACCACAAGTGTTCCCCTGGTGATTGCGAGCCTTCTGCTGACAATCGCCGGACTATGGTGGCTCAGACGGAATCTTTCCGAACAACAATGAGTGCTTTCGACCCGTCGGCCACGGTACATCCAACGACGCGGCGCGTTCCCCCCGGCTTTATTCCAAGACGTTTGGATAGAAGTTCGGGGGTAAATTGTGGCAGGTTGCGAATCGCGACATCAGCCCGGCCGATTTCTTTTCCAACGGTTTTCAGCGAGGAGGAGGACAGGGGATAGACAGCCTCTATCCTGCGGCATTTGCCGGGGAATCCTTCAGGCGTGTCGGCGCCTAAAAGCAGATGGGTGTTCCTGTGAATCTCTTTGAGGCCGAACCGTTTGGCGAGGAGGCTGAATCTGCCGGATTTCATCATGCCGGGCCCCGGCTCGCAAAGCCACATACCCGTGGCGGGCAGAGCGCACTCAGCGCATAGGATGCCATTGGCTTCCGATGGAAGATAGGAGAACTCCGTATCTTCGTCGTGTACAGTAATACGCGGCTCCGCAAGCGATTTGGTAAAATCCAGTATGGCGAGAAGCTCGCGGCATTCCCCCCGTTCGTCAACGATATGCAACTCACTGATTCCGGGAAGATCCCGTATGGTCTGCGTTATGTCGAGCATAGGGGACAGTTTGACCATCACCCTGTTCGATTTTTCTTTGAGCATAGGGAGTAGCGACAGGATGTCGGGAGCGCAGTCCGCGATATTATACAGCCGCGTGTTCCCGTCTCCCCGTCTTGCCGGATCGATAAACACGAGGTCAAACGGTTCCCCGCGATAATTCGCAAGCCATTCGGTCGAATCCCCGTTGACAATCTCCACGTCCGGCATTTCCGCGAAATTGTAGCGGGCGGCTTCCGCAAGTTCCGCGTTAAGTTCTATGGCCGTTAAATCGCGCCCCTGGGCGAGGAACCGGCTGTCGATTCCAAGTCCGCACGTCATATCCAATACCCGACGCGCATCTCCGGCCAGCCGGTGGTGTAGCATGCCGATTCCGGCCGATGTGGCCTGCTCTACGGACAATGGCCTGGCGATGATTTTCGGCGTAAAGTCCGTTCCGTCAGCCGCTATGAACTTGCGCCCGCATTTTCCTAGTCCCTCGATATGGTTAATTGCCAACGGAATCCACGTGCGCTTGTCGCCGTGATATTTTAGCCGCAGCACATTCGGGGCTGTCCCTCTGTTGGAGGCGACGAAAGAACGGAACTCATCGTTAAGCTCAATCATAAACGGGTGGGGGTGAATTATTGAAATAGAGGGGTAGGGGAGAAACAATGGAAGCCGCACGGGGTTGGGGTGCGGCTTCCGAATCAGGTTGTATGACGCTATTATTTGCGAACAGCGGCGATACCGGGAAGAATCTTGCCCTCGATGGCTTCGAGAAGAGCGCCGCCACCGGTAGATACATAGCTTACTTCGTCGGCGAGACCGAACTTGTTGACGCAAGCGACAGAGTCGCCGCCGCCAACGAGCGAGAAGGCGCCGTTGTTGGTAGCCTCGACGATAGCCTCGGCGATAGCGCGGGATCCGGCGGTGAAGTTGTCGAACTCAAACACGCCGGCGGGGCCGTTCCAAAGGATGGTCTTAGCGTTCTTGATTACGTCGGCGAAAGCCTTGCGGGTTTCGGGGCCTGCGTCGAGGCCTTCCCATCCGTCAGGAATCTCCATGCAGGAGCATACCATGGTCTTGGCGTCGTTGCTGAAGGAGTCTGCTGCCACGCAGTCAGTGCCGAGTACGAGGTTAACGCCCTTCTCCTTAGCCTTCTTCATGATGTCGCGGGCGAGGTCGAGCTTGTCCTCTTCGCAGATTGACTGGCCTACGTGGCCACCCATTGCCTTTGCGAAGGTATAGGTCATGCCGCCGCAGAGGATAAGGTTGTCAACCTTGTCCATAAGGTTCTCGATGATGCCGATTTTGGTGGATACCTTGGAGCCGCCCATGATAGCGGTGAAGGGACGCTTGATGTCGCTGAGGATTTTGTCGACAGCGTCAACCTCTTTCTCCATGAGGTAGCCGAGCATCTTGTCGTTTTCGCCGAAGTAGTCAGCGATAACGGCTGTGGAAGCGTGTTTGCGGTGAGCGGTGCCGAAGGCGTCGTTAACATAAACGTCGGCGTAAGAAGCGAGCTTTTTGGCGAACTCTTTCTGACGCTCCTTCATTTCCTTCTTGGCTGCGTCGTAGGCGGGATCCTCCTTGTCGATGCCGACAGGCTTCCCCTCTTCCTCGGGGTAGAAGCGGAGGTTTTCGAGCAGGAGCACTTCGCCGGGCTTAAGATTGGCTGCAGCCTCGGCTGCGTTAGCGCAGTCGGGAGCGAACTTCACGTCGCGGCCGAGAGCTTTGGCAACGTCGTCCTTGATCTGGCTGAGGGAGAATTTGGGGTTGACCTTCCCTTTGGGTTTGCCCATATGCGACATGATGATAAGCGAGCCGCCCTGCTCAAGGATATGCTTGAGGGTAGGGAGGGCGCCGCGGATACGGGTGTCGTCGGTGATGTGGCCGTTCTCATCCAGGGGCACATTGAAGTCAACGCGCACAATGGCTTTCTTGCCAGCGAAATTGTAGTCGTCGATTTTCATTTCAGTTTGATGTATTAAGTTTTGAGTTATCTTAGCTTTAAGTTTCGCAAGTTTGCAACTTGCTCACCTTAAATGGTGAACAGTGTATGGGTGAAAGGTGAAGGAGACACTCGATTAACTATTGTCTTCACTCAGGCGAAGCCTGATTTTCACTTTTCACTTTATTCACTTCAACTTGAGCTTGCGAAAGTTGAAATAATGAGACAAAGTTACAGAAAATTCGCCTACGCAGGTCGCTTTGTGGGTTGAATTTTGCTTTTCAGGCTTGGGCATCCACCGGGAAAGCGTTAAATTTTGCTGTAAGTGGCCAGCATCCCCGCCATCTCTCCGGCGAGTTCCCTGGCCGCGGTGCCGGCTGCCTCGGCGAAGTCCTCACCGTTAGACGCGTAGATAATGCCCCGCGACGAGTTGACCAGCAGTCCGCAATCATCAGTCATGCCGTATTTGCAGACCTCTTCAAGCGAACCTCCCTGGGCGCCAACGCCGGGCACGAGAAGGAAATTGTCCGGGGCTATCGCGCGGATGTCCTCGAACATCCGTCCCTGCGTGGCTCCGACAACGTACATCATCTCGTCCGTACCGGCCCATTTCCGCGAGGTAAGGATTACGTTTTCAAACAGGCGGTTGCCGTTCTCGTCCTTGATAAGCTGGAAGTCCGCGCTCCCCTTGTTTGAAGTCAGTGCTAGAAGGATTACCCATTTGCCGGGATACCCAAGGAACGGCTTCACGCTGTCTTCACCCATATATGGCGCCACCGTTACCGCGTCTACGTCGAGATACTCGAAAAACGAGCGGGCATAAAGCGTCGATGTGTTTCCTATGTCGCCGCGTTTGGCATCGGCGATTATGAATTGTTCGGGATAGTTCTCCCGCAGGTATCTGACTGTTTTTTCGAGCGCTTCCTGCCCCTTTACTCCCAGGCTCTCGTAGAAAGCGAGGTTCGGCTTGTAGGCGACGCAATAGGGGGCGGTCGCGTCGATTACGGCCTTGTTGAACGAGAAAATCGGGTCCTCTTCCGAGAGGAGGTGCTGAGGGATTTTCTTAATATCCGTGTCTAATCCCACGCACAAAAACGACTTTTTCTTCCGAATCTCTTCTACGATTTGCTTTCTGTCCATATGGTTGTTAAATTGTTGTGCTGATTAATATTATAATTCCTGCGCCTTGAGTTTTTCGGCGTTCTCGGCCACAATCAGATGGTCGATGCAGTCCTGGATGTCGCCGTCAACGAAGGCTTGCAGGTTATATATCGTGTAATTGATGCGATGGTCGGTGATGCGCCCCTGCGGATAGTTATAGGTGCGTATTTTGGCCGAGCGGTCCCCAGTCGAGACGAGGGTCTTGCGGCGCGATGCAATGTCGTCGACGTATTTCTGATGTTCCTTGTCGTAGATGAAGGTGCGCAGGCGGCTCAGTGCCCGTTCCTTGTTCTTAGGCTGGTCGCGGGTCTCGGTACATTCGATAAGTATTTCGTCGGTCTGTCCGCTGACAGGATTCTTCCACATATAGCGCAGCCGGACGCCGGATTCAACCTTGTTGACGTTCTGGCCGCCGGCACCGCCGCTTCGGAATGTCTCCCATTTGATTTCACCCTCGTTGATTTCCACATCAAACGCTTCGGCTTCCGGAAGAACCGCTACCGTCGCAGCCGAGGTATGTACGCGGCCCTGGGTTTCGGTAGCCGGAACGCGCTGCACGCGGTGGACTCCGCTTTCATATTTCAGCGTCCCGTAGACATTGTCGCCGCTTACGGCGAAGACAATCTCCTTGAAGCCTCCCGCGGCTCCTTCGGAAACACTCGTGACGGACACCGACCAACCTTTTGACTCGCAATATCTTGAATACATTTTGAACAGGTCGCCGGCGAATAGGGCGGCTTCGTCGCCACCGGTGCCGCCGCGGATTTCGACAATCGCGTTCTTGGAGTCCTCCGGGTCGGCCGGAATCAGCAGGATTTTGATTTCCTCTTCCAGGTCAGGGATAGCGGTATTCGCATGGTCGAGCTGTTCGCGGGCCATAGCCCGGATTTCGTCGTCATTCTCCGTTTCCAGTAGTTGGCGCGCTTCCGCAGCGTCAGTTAGAAGCTGGCGGTATCGGCTTGTGGCGTCAGTCAGCCGTTCCAGTTCGCGGTATTCCTTGTTGAGACGCACATAGCGCTTCATATCGGCAATCACTGCCGGATCGGTTATCAGAGTCTTAACCTCCTCAAAACGCGATTCAATCCCTTCAAGTCGGGTGAGTAGCGATGTTTCTGCCATTCAATTCATTTTATACCGCGAATTTAATGATTTCCCCCGGCATAAACAAACTCAGGCCAGTATACCCTCCTTAAAGTCGCCTATGTTTCTATTTAACATAATCGCCATTCTGTTTCAAATCTTGGTTCTAACCTATGAGGGTGGCGGATGCTCGGTTTTGGAGGTTCGAGGCTGTTAAGAATCGAATATTTGGCTGTTTTGTCGGGATTGGCTAATTTTGTGTCAATTTTGGAGAATGACGACAATCCTTCATTTACGGATGGTTGTTATAACCGGTATAACTCAATAATCTGAATATAAACCTTACATTTGATATATGCCAAATGTCTCACAGCGCGGCATCGATATGCCGGCGTCACCTATACGACGGCTCGTGCCGCTTGCCGATGAAGCCCGTCGGCGCGGCGTCAAGGTTTATTCGCTGAATATCGGCCAGCCGGATATCCCGACTCCCCGTGAAGCCTTCGACGCTTTAAAGAAAATAGACCGCAAGGTGCTGGAATACAGCCCATCGGCCGGACTTATGTCCCTGCGGGAAAAATTGCGCGGGTACTATAAGAAATATAATATCGACGTCGATGTCGACGACATTATCGTTACCAGCGGCGGCTCCGAGGCTGTTTTGTTCGCCTTTATGGCCTGCCTTGATCCCGGCGACGAGATTATCGTGCCCGAGCCCGCGTATGCCAACTATATGGCTTTCGCGATTTCTGCCGGCGCTAAAATCGTCACTATCCCGTCGAGTATTGACGACGGCTTCGCCCTCCCCCCGATGGAACGGTTCGAGGAGCTTATTACTCCGAAAACCAAGGGAATACTAATTTGCAACCCGAACAACCCGACGGGCTACCTCTATTCGATGAAGGAGATGCTGCAACTGCGCGACATAGTGAAGAAGCACGATCTCTTCCTGTTTTCCGACGAGGTGTACCGAGAATTTTGCTATACCGGCGCTCCTTACATTTCCGCGTTCCATCTGCCCGGGATTGAGGAGCAGGTCGTGCTTATTGATTCTGTCTCAAAGCGTTACAACGAGTGCGGCATACGCATAGGCGCTCTAATCACCAAGCACCCGCAACTGAAAAAGAATGTCATGAAATTCTGTCAGGCGCGCCTCAGCCCGCCATTGCTGGGCCAGCTTGTTGCGGAGGCTTCAATCGATGCCCCGGCACAATACATGCTTGACACCTATAATGAATATGTCGACCGACGCAAGCTGCTGATTGACGAAATCAACAAGATACCGGGATGCTACTCCCCTATCCCCATGGGCGCCTTCTACACCGTCGCGCGGCTTCCGGTAGATGACGCCGACGAGTTCTGCCAGTGGTGTCTCCGCGAGTTTTCCTATGACGGCGAAACAGTGTTTATGGCTCCTGCGTCGGGATTCTATACCACTCCCGGTATGGGGAAAGACGAGGTCCGGCTTGCGTATGTGCTTGAAAAAGAAGAACTACGTACAGCTATGTTAGTGCTCCGCAAAGCTCTTGAAGCGTATCCCGGACGTAAAACGAACTAAGCCCCCTACCCTTCGCGTATTCAAGACATCAGGCGTTCCGTCAACATCCGATGGAACGCCTTGCTATATGGCCTCCGCTATCGGTCAGCCCGTTTATATATTCGTAGGTAGTCGCTGAAATTCTGGATATTACAGCCGAAGCGCCGCGCTCGTCTCCATAAAAGTCCTTTACGAAAACAACTATGGTATAATGCCTGCCATCCGGCAGCTCGACATAGGCCGCGTCGTTATGTGCGATTAACTGGCCCCGTTCGTTTGTGAATCCTGAGCCTGTCTTGTGCGCTACCTTAACTCCCTCTTTGTCTCGCAGCGGGGCGGAAATCCTGTCAATCCCGGTAACACATTCCCGCATGGCATCCCTTATGAACCCTTGCTTGGCTGAAGAAACTATGCTGTCGGTAAACAGCCGCTCTACAAGAATAGCGGCTCCAAGCGGCGACGAGTGATTAGCATAGCTCAATGAATGGTCGTGTTGCATGTCCGCTTCCCGGACAGATAGCCTGAACTGGTACCGCGGAATGAGAGTGGCAACGAAGCTGTCTGTCGCCGCAACGCTTACGAGCCTGTCAAACATCAAATTACTCGCATTGTTGTCGCTTTTTACCAGAGCGTATCGCAACAGCTCGCTTACCGGCATATGGAAATGAGCGGTCCGATAATCTTTCAGCATCGGGCTCCAGGTATCAGCGTTCAACGAGCTTCGGTCTATGTAAACCAATGAATCCAGAGAAGTTCCGCGTCTGTCAAACTCATGGCATACAGCTATCGCCTGATGGAGCTTGAACACGCTCATCAAAGGATAAACGTCTTCGTTATTTACCGTAACCGTATCGGAGTTGTCTATGATAACAGCGATGCCGACCTCCCCACGCGCCGATGAAGCGATTGCGTCAAGGCTGTCACGCAGCTCCGTCAGCTTTTCCGCACGTCTTTCCGTTTCGGTGAAATTCCGGCTATCGTTCTTGCAACTCGAGAATAAAACGATAGAGACAAGGCTTGACAATGCTAACGACTTTAAGCTTATTTGTGCAATATGCGACATATTACGATTTAGATTCATTATCATTATGCGATTTCGGGGGCTTAACACGCGCAAATTTACAATATTCTTGTAACTAATCCGCCGGATTGCTGAATATTTCCGCTTTATAGCGATCCATCCCATATTTATTGAGCGCCAAAACCTTTCTGGCACGGAATTTGTTTTTGAAGTATAAAAAAACTTTATATAGGGAAATTTCAAAAATCGAATATAATAGGGAATTATGAATTTCAACAGTTTCACTATTAAATCGCAGGAAGCCATACAGAAAGCGCTGGAAATCACCCGCGCCGCCGGCCAGCAGCAAATCGAGCCGGTCCACCTGCTGAAAGGGATTATTTCCGAGGGAGAATCGCTCGTGAAATTCATCTTCCAGAAGGTGGGTGCCAATCTGGCAGTCGTCGGTCAGCAGATCGACCGCGAGATCGCTTCGATGCCGAAAGTCTCCGGCGGTGAGCCGTATCTCAGCCGCACTTCCAACGACGTGCTTCAAAAAGCAATCGACGTCTCCAAGAAGATGGGCGACGAATACGTCACTCTCGAGGCCATGCTTCTCGCTCTTTTCGAAATCAATTCGCAGGCATCCACCATACTGAAAGATGCCGGGTTGAGCGCGAAAGAGCTTCAGAGCGCGATCGAGGAACTTCGCAAGGGAAAGAAGGCGACAGACCAGAGCGCCGAAGACACATATAACGCCCTGAGCAAATACGCCGTCAATCTTAACGAGCGAGCGCGCTCGGGAAAACTTGATCCGGTTATCGGCCGCGACGACGAAATCCGCCGAGTGTTGCAGATTCTCAGCCGCCGCACGAAAAACAACCCGATGCTGATTGGTGAGCCGGGTACTGGCAAGACCGCGATCGCCGAGGGTCTCGCCCAGCGTATAGTCCGCGGCGACGTTCCTGAAAACCTGCGTTCGAAGCAGATTTTCTCGCTCGATATGGGCGCCTTGGTCGCAGGAGCCAAATACAAGGGTGAGTTCGAGGAGCGTTTGAAAGCTATTGTCAACGAGGTGACTCAGAGCGACGGCGAAATCATCCTCTTCATCGACGAGATTCATACCCTTGTCGGTGCCGGCAAGGGGGAAGGCGCCATGGATGCCGCAAATATCCTCAAACCAGCTCTCGCGAGAGGCGAATTACGCTCCATAGGCGCTACGACGCTCGACGAGTATCAGAAATATTTCGAGAAAGACAAGGCTCTCGAACGCCGTTTCCAGAAAGTCATGGTAAACGAGCCTGACGAGGCAAGCGCCATCGCAATCCTCCGCGGCCTGAAAGAGCGTTACGAGAACCACCACAAGGTACGTATCCGCGACGAGGCGATTATCGCCGCCGTGACACTCTCGGAACGTTATATCACCGACCGTTTCCTCCCCGACAAGGCTATCGACCTTGTCGACGAGGCCGCTTCAAAGCTCAAGCTCGAAATCGACTCAGTACCTCAGGCGCTTGACGAAATCACGCGCATGATTGCCCAGAAAGAAATCGAGCGCGAGGCTATCAAGCGCGAGGGCGACAAGGCGAAAGTGCAGGAAATCGAGAAGGAGCTCGCCCAGATGCGGGAGGACGAGAAGGAGTTTACTGCCAAATGGAAGGCTGAAAAGGAACTTATCGACCGCATCCAGCAGAACAAAATCGACATCGAGCAGCTTAATTTCGAGGCCGAGCGGGCCGAGCGCGAGGGGGATTACGCCAAGGTGGCTGAAATCCGTTACAGCTCCATCCAGCATAAGGAGGAAGAAAACAAGCAGATTCAGGAACAGCTCAAGGCCATGCAGGGCGAAAAGGCCCTAATAAAGGAAGAGGTCGACGCGGAAGATATCGCGGATGTCGTTTCCCGCTGGACCGGGATTCCCGTCAGCAAGATGGTGCAGAGCGAGAAAGAAAAGCTGCTGCATCTCGAGGAGGAGCTCCACGGCCGAGTTGTCGGCCAGGAAGAGGCGATACGCGCTATCGCTGACGCCGTGCGCCGTTCCCGCGCCGGGCTTAACGATCCGCGCCGCCCTATCGGCTCGTTCATCTTCCTGGGCACTACCGGCGTCGGCAAGACCGAGCTGGCAAAGGCTCTGGCCGAATACCTGTTCGACGACGAGAACATGATGACCCGTATCGACATGAGCGAGTATCAGGAGAAGCACGCCGTCTCCCGACTGGTCGGAGCGCCTCCGGGATACGTCGGATATGACGAAGGGGGCCAGCTTACCGAGGCCGTGCGCCGCAAACCCTATTCCGTCGTTCTGTTCGATGAAATAGAGAAGGCACACCCAGATGTGTTCAACATCCTCCTCCAGGTTCTCGACGACGGTCGTCTGACTGACAACAAAGGCCGTATGGTGAACTTCAAGAACACCATAATAATAATGACCTCCAACATGGGTTCCCACGTCATCCGCGACAACTTTGCGAAGATGACTCCCGAAAACAAGGAAGAGGTTGTCGAGAAGACCAAGCAGGAAGTGCTCGACATGCTTAAGCAGACTATCCGCCCCGAGTTCCTGAACCGTATCGATGAGACGATTATGTTCACTCCTCTCAACCGCGACGAAATCGAGGAGATTGTCGGCCTCCAGGTCAAGAGCGTAAAGAAAATGCTCGCTGCCAACGGAATAACTCTCGAGGTTACGCCGAAGGCCCTCTCCTTCCTGGCCGACGAAGGGTACGACCCCGAATTCGGAGCGCGGCCTGTCAAGCGAGTTATCCACCGTCTGGTGCTCAACCGTCTCTCAAAAGACATACTCGCCCAGACCGTCGACAAGGAGAAACCCATTATAATCGACGTGGCCGACGACAGTCTCGTATTCCGCAACTAACAGACACACAACTAAGTAACTGGTCGAAATTATTTTAATATTTGTCCGAGGAAAATTTTTAGA
>CALBWF010000001.1:0-4644 GCA_937969265.1 uncultured Porphyromonadaceae bacterium | reverse complement strand
TCCGAGATTATAACAGTTGGAAATATCAAGAATCCGGATATTATTGTTATCACACTCTAATCGGGTTAAATTTGTGCAACTTGTCGCTATTAACGACGACAGTTGGTTCTGTGAACAATCAAGGGCTTGTAATGTCGAAGCATTGCCTAATGTCAGTGACGTGAGCTTATTGCCCTGGCAATGTAATGAACTTAGCTTCGAACACATGTTTATATCCAAAGATGGGAGATTATTGTAACCACATTCTAATTGGGTTAAACTTGTGCAACTTGTTACTATTAACGACGACAGTTGGTTTCGTGAACAATCAAGGTCTCGTAATGTCGAAGCGTTGCCTAATGTCAGTGATGTGAGCTTATTGCCCTGGCAATATAATAAGCTTAGCTTCGAACACATGCTTATGTCCAAAGATGAAAGCTTATTGTTCTGACAGAATAGGTTTGTTAAGTTATGACAATTATTTAAATCGAGAGTTGTGAGGCTGTTGTTTTCGCAATTCAAATTGGTTAAATTGAGGCACATGCTTATGTCCAAAGAAGAGAGTCTGTTGCCGCTACATTGTAAAATGGTTAAGTTAGGACAATCTTGAACATTAAGTGATGTGAGATTATTGCCGGCACAAGACAGACCGATTAGTTCCGAGCATCCGGTTAGGTCGAGGGTGGTAAAATTATTGTCATGACAATCCAAGTTGGTAAGGTTGGCCCAATTGGAGCAGTCGAGTTTGTCAGTTAGTTTATTTTCACAACAACTAAGTGATGTCATTTTTTCAGCGTTGGGAGGCAATATGAGCTTTGAAATCTTATTGTACCCACATGCCAAACCGGTTAGTTGTGTGTTTTTACTCAAATCCAACTCTGTCAAAGAGTTGTTGTCACATGATAGACTTTTTAAGTTTGTAAAATGCTCAATTCCTTCCAGCGACGCGATGGATAGGCCTGTTAAGGTTAGATATGTTACCTTCTCGATCTCGGATTGAGAAATTTCATTGTCGCTATTTTGGTCATAATTTGTAACTAAATAAGCTTTGAAATTCGGATCGGGTATGTCTAAGACCGGTATGGCGGATTGAGTAATAGTGATAGTCTGTGAAATATTCTGTTGGGTATTGGCTATCATGATTTTGCCGATGCGTTCGGCTCCTGTTGTGTTTTCGGAGATATTAAATCGAAGTTTATTTTCTTGTAGCGCACGAGTTGCTATTTGAGTTATCCACGTATCGCTTTCATTAATTTTAATTTCAAAATCAATATTATTTTGCAGTGTAACATCGACTGTACCTCCTTCTTGGGGAACTTGATAATCCGTCTTGCCAATTATGAGTGCATCTTTTTGTAATTGAGTAATTTCAACGATCTCGTCGATATTATTCTCCTTATTAAAGAAGTGAATTTTGGCAGATCGGTTATCGTAAGTGGTATTGGAGGCTATCGTATAATAATGCGTATGGGTCGATATGGCCCGTGTCGGGGATTCCGTAATCCAATCGACCGAAGGCATAGCGACTTCGTAATCGACATTGCTGTTCAATTCGACTTTGATTGTCTGACCGTCACTTGGAACGATATACTCTTTTTGAGTAAGAACAAGTGCCGGAGAAACTCCGAATTGGTAAATTTTTATGGTTTCTTTTCCGATTTCGCTTGTGATCGTAATCGTACCTTCCCTTGTTGCGGTCTCTTCATTGGGAGATATTGAAAACAAAAGGCGCGATGTTGTCATTGCACGCGTTCCGACATAAGACACCCAAGATTTGTCCGCTTGTGCGATTTCATATTCGAACGAGATGTTTGCATTGACCTCGACTGCAATTTGTTCTCCTTGTGCGGAGACTTCGAATTTGGATTTCGTAACGGTCAGTGCATCTTTGCCTTTTTGAGTAAGGACAAATTTTGCGGACTCCGTTGCACAAGTAAACGTGTAGGTCGCATTCCGATCGTCCGGTAAATTGTTTTCGTCGATGTTGAATGCAACGACATCGTTGTTTTTCCCCGATGTTTTAGAGGGGCGACACCATGATACGGTTTCTCCGGATAAGGCCCATGTTCCGTTACAAGTCACGATGACGCTTTGTGTATTTGAATTGCTTGAAACAGTTGCCGATTTCGGATTCAATGAAATATTGGAATTTGACGCGGCTTCTTGTGTAACATAGAGGGTCTCCTTTTCATCGCCAAGCGTGAATGTAAACGACGTATTTCTTGGTTGTAATTCTATGTTTTTCTGAACGGAGAAGGTCACGTTGGCTCCGTTCCCGCCTGACGTGATAGTGGGGGTGCACCAGCTGTCGCCTCCGGATAGCGACCATTGACCGTTGCTTGCGACAATCACATTTTGAGAATCGCCATTCGCCGGAAATTTTAGATTTTGAGGGGTAATTGATAAAACGTAGTTTCCTCCTCCCTCCTTGTCTGTTTCGCTTTTACTGCAACAAGAGAGAGACAATACAATGAACAGCAATCCGATGATCCGTTTCATGATTTTAAGATTTTAATTGTTTTTCTGCGTTTTCTCTCTACGTCGGGCCTCTCGTTTGGCCTGACGCTCGGCCTTGCGGCGTTCCTTTTCCGTCAAAGCGGGCGTTTCGGAATCGGTTTCCGTGACGATGCTATTATCTTGTTGGGTCGGGGGCGTAGAAACAAGCGGCTCTTCCACCTCAATATCATCATCGAAGGATGTTTCCGTTATGGGTTCGACCGAGGCTTCTTTCTGCGGCTTGGGAGCGGTGGTTGAAGTCGGTGCGGAAACACTCGGATGCGAGCTTTTCGGGACATAGGGAGATGATTGGACTTTTACTTCGTCCAAACGTTGCGGCTGTTCCGTCCGGCTCTCGACGGCTTTCGGTTTTTTGTCTTCCTTGCATGATTTGAATCCGCCGCACAGTCCGATGACAAGAGCAATAATTATCGTCGCTACGATACTACCGCAGCCGAACTTAGATTCTTCCTCGACCTCCTCTATTATGAATTTTCTGCCCATATTGTTGAAGTGTTAAAGTTTGATCCACGTGTGATTTTTTGTTGGATTGCGGTTGTCGCTATGCCTCTGCCGAATATCGCCTTTTTGAAGTAAATCGGTTCGGCCGGAAAGATACCATCGGGCAACCCAAGTATGGATAGCTCGATAAGAGCTGCTTCTTCGTAGCGCGGTTGCATATTCATTGGGGAATAACAGCCTGAATGCTGTAATAAAATCGTTGGAGTCGAAATCTTTGCCTAAATTTCTGAGAATCGCATCAAGATTGGCATCCAAAAAAGGTCGCAGGATTGTTTGGTAGTAGGACATAGCAACAACAATTTGTTACCATCCGGCTCCTATGATGGCTGGGTTAGTAGTAAAAAGAAAGTGTGGAGTCAGTTTCGTTCATCTCAAAGAAGGTTGTGGCGAACCCATAGCAAAATAAACGATGCAATACCCCACACTTGATAGATATGGGGTAACGGACACACAGAATGCGCCCTGCCATGATCTAAACAAGAATGAGTGCTGTTCGTTGCCCTTTGCTATTGAAAATTGCCACATTTTCTTTGAAAGGCGTGCGAAAAACACTTCCAGTATGTCCGCCGCAGTCCTTGCGGACGTCGACAGTGACAAAGTTAGAAATTATTTTCACTCGAACAACACTCGAAGTGGGGTATCGCCGTATAAATTTCGGCGGAATCGGCTTCGGGATTCTCTACGTTCCGAGGCCATCATAAAAAAAGCCGGAGTCTGTTGTTAAGGCTCCGGCTTCACTCGCGGCACGATGGGGTTATTTGAAAGTTATATTATACCTTTGACAATGATAAAAGAAAGTGGCTATATCCACATCATCGTGATTTTTGATACACCAGTCAAACATTTCATCGCATTCAGTAGGATCGTAATCGGGATGCCATTTACTTACCAAGTGGAAAAGTCGTAACCCTTCTTCGGGCCCAAATTCACTGGCGAGAGCTTGTCCGATGGATTTCCAGACGGCACGTCCAACAGTGATATCAATCTGTTTTTTCTGAATTATTATTATCAGTGAATATGCCCGTTGTTTTGTGGCTACATCCATTACGGCTTTTCGAGCCTTCTTCACCCTGCGCGGCGCACTGTATTTGTTCGGCTTGTAATACAAGTACGGAGGAGCATCAGGGGTGAAATAGGGTTGAGGGTCATAGCTGGCCACACGCAGCCTTACGACATCGCTGCCACTTTCATCGACGATTAGTGGCGTCCGTTCTTGTATTTCGTCCACGAGAGCATAAAAGTGAGCTTTATGGCGTTCTGGATAAGCTATTCGAAAGATGCAGCATAAACCATCGCCTCCGACAGATAGCCCAGCATAGCATAAACTGCTGATTCTGTCTTCCAACATATTTTTGACCAAGTTCCATCGCCCTTTTACACGAGGGTTCTGTTTCCCATCAATGTCAATGCAGATATAGCCACTATGAAGATGTTGAAGCCTCTTTTTGGCGCGTGTGTCGAATACACCGGCAACGGTTACGCACGGTATCTCGAATTTCTTAATTTTGGCGCGTGTTTCCGGATCTTTAGTGCCTCGATATTCGTCTACTATATTTTGGTAGGAGGTCGTTAATAAAAATGTCCATAAATCGACCGTTGCGACAGGTATTGTGCTAACTACGTTTGCAAAGAGCGAAACTTGGGGCC